>NZ_JBQUZP010000002.1:0-822749 GCF_056313785.1 Caulobacter sp. DMC95
CGTTTAGCGCCCGATGTCGGCGGAGGCGGCTATCTATCCAACCTCGAAACCCGTGTCAAATCGTTTTTTTCAAAACTTTTCGAACTGGGCGGCGAAACCAGAAAATCCGGATCCGCCAGAGCGGCCAGCTTCTAGAGAAGCTAACCAATCCAGTCAACCGATTATTTTGAAGAAACTTCAAAGTATCGAGCAACTAGACCTTACATCGCGCCGCTGAATTCTTGCGAAGTCTTGGCGGCGATGTCCGGAGCGGCGCTTCTAAAGAGGCGACATTCCGAAGTCAACCAACTCTTTTCGGCTTTTTCGATGCTCCGGAAGACCGGATATCGAAGAGACAAAAAAGGAACCCTGGGCCGCCGAGGCCGCCCTTGCGGATCCATCATCGAGTCGATTGGAGCGCGGTTTCTAGCGAAGCGTCTGGACCGATGCAACTCCCTTTCGGGGGCCGCGTCGTCCGGTCGCGATGCCGTTCCGAGCGAGGCGGTGATCTAGTCGGCCAGCCGGCGACTGGCAACCCCCTCGCGACAATATAACGACGCTCTTTTGACGACGTCGTTAACCGGAGGTTTTCGGAGCCCGGCGCGCCAGGCTCCGATCGAGGGCCCTAGTGCTGGCTCTCCGGGAGTCGAACGATCAGGCCGTCCAGCGCGTCGCTCACCTTGATCTGGCAAGACAGGCGGCTGTTGGGTTCGACGTTCTCGGCGAAGTCGAGCATCGACTCCTCCATGGCTGACTTGTCACCGGTCTTAGCGAGCCAAGCCTCGTCGACATAGACGTGGCACGTCGCACAAGCGCAGGCGCCGCCGCAGTCAGCGTCGATGCCCGGCACATTGTTCTTCACGGCGCCTTCCATGACGGTCAGGCCCGGCTTCACGTCGATGACTTGCTCGGCGCCGTCGTGCTGGATGTAGGTGATCTTGGCCATCTGTTTCCCGTTACCCTTGGAAGGCTCTCTCTATGGGGCGACCTTAGGCCGCCACCTCTTTCATGGACACCGACGGATCGGCGAGCTTTTTGGCGTCGACCGGCGTGCGTTTGGCGATCAGTTGCTTGCCAGCCATGAACTCGGGCGGCGCATTCACCGCCTCGACGGCCTGGATCAGATCGCCCTTCAGATGAAAGACGGCGAACTTCGCCGCAGCGACGTCACCGCGCACGACCTGGCGGTCGGCGTCGAACGGCAACCCGGCGATCTGCAGCTTCAGATCATACTGGTCCGACCAGAACCAAGGCGTCTCGGGGGGCGGCCCAGGACGGCCCAGAATCGCTGAAGCCGCCTGCTTGGCCTGTTCGAGTGCATTGGGGACGCTCTCGAGACGGAACTGACGGTCATAGAGCGGTAGCGGACGGTGGGCGACATCACCGATGGCGAAGATCGCCGGATCGTTGGTCCGGGCCTCAAGGTCGACGACCACGCCATTGACGGTGGACAGGCCGGCGTCCTTCGCCAACTCATCGTTCGGGACCGCGCCCACGCCGACGAGCGCGACATCGCACGCCACGACCCGGCCGTCATTAAAGCGCACACCCGTGACGTGACCGTCCTGGCCTTCAAAGGCCGCGACGCCGGCGTTCAGCTCGAACGCGACGCCATGCTTGCCTTGATAATCCTGGAAGAAGTGCGACAGCGTCTCGCAGGCGACGCGCGCCAGCACCCGGCTCTCGCGCTCAATCACCATCGCGTGGCTGCCCAGAGCGCGCGCCGAGGCGGCCGCCTCGAGGCCGACATAACCGCCGCCGACAACAGCGAGGCGCTTGTTCGGGCCCAGGGCGTTTTTCAGCTGCTCGGCGTCCGCCGCCGTGCGGAGCGCCAGAACGCCGGCGAGATCTGACCCGGGGATTGGCAGCTCGCGGGCCCGGGCGCCTGTGGCGAGGACCAGGAAATCGTAGGGAATCACCTCACCCGAGGCGAGGGTCACAGTCTTCTCGGACCGGTTGATCCGTTCGGCCACGCCGCCCAGGCGCAGCATCACGTTGTTCTCGGCGTACCAGTCGGCAGGCTTGAGCGAAAGCGAGTCTGCGTCGGCCTCCCCCTTCAGCCAAGCCTTTGACAACGGGGGACGCTGATAGGGCAGCAGCGGCTCGTCCCCGATCAGGACAATCCGGCCCTCGTGCCCATACTGGCGCAGGAACGCGGCGATCGAGCCGCCGGCATGACCCGCGCCGACGATGACGACGCATGCGTTCTGATTGACGTTAGCGCTCAATGACGCCCTCCCTTTCGTCAAAAATGACGCCGGCGTCACCTATTGGCAAGCGCCTTCGAACGAGGCGGATACGGAATGGGGCGGCCCGTCTCCGAAGCCGCCCCATATTTCTCGTTCTGGACCGTGCGTCAGACGACGCGCTCGACCATCATCTTCTTGATCTCAGCGATCGCCTTGGCGGGGTTGAGACCCTTGGGGCAGACCTGGGCGCAGTTCATGATCGTGTGACAGCGATAGAGCTTGAAGGGATCCTCAAGAGCGTCGAGACGGTCGCCGGTGGCCTCGTCGCGGCTGTCGATCAGCCAGCGATAGGCGTGCAGCAGGGCCGCCGGGCCCAGATACTTGTCGCCGTTCCACCAGTAGCTGGGGCACGAGGTCGAGCAGCAGGCGCACAGGATGCACTCGTAAAGGCCGTCGAGCTTCTCGCGGTCCTCGGGGCTTTGCTTCCACTCGGTCTGCGGCTCGGGCGTGTCGGTGTGTAGCCAGGGCTCGATCGAGGCGTACTGCGCATAGAACAGCGTCAGGTCCGGGATCAGGTCCTTGACCACCGGCATGTGCGGCAGCGGGCTGATTTGGACGGCCTTGCCCGGGACTTCAGCCCAGCCGTGGGTGCAGGCCAGGGTGTTGCGGCCGCCGATGTTCATCGAGCACGAGCCGCAGACCCCTTCCCGGCACGACCGGCGGAAGGCCAGGGTCGGGTCGATGTTGTTCTTGATGTACAGCAGGGCGTCCAGGACCATCGGGCCGACGGCGTCGACGTCGACGTCGTAGGTGTCCCAGCGCGGATTGCCGCCCGATTCCGGGTCGTAGCGGTAGATCTTGAAGGTCTTGACCTTCTTGGCGCCTGCAGGAGCCGGCCAGTGCTTGCCCGACTTGACCTGCGAGTTCTTGGGGAGTGCGAGTTCGACCATCGTACCCTCAGTAGACCCGTTGCTTCGGCGGGATGTAAGCGATGTCGTCCGACATGGTGTAGCTGTGGACCGGGCGGTAATCGATCTTCACCTTGCCGGTGTCGAGGTCGAGCCACGCCAGGGTGTGCTTCATCCATTCGGTGTCGTTGCGATCCGAGAAGTCCTCGCGGGCGTGGGCGCCGCGGCTTTCGGTGCGGTTGGCCGCGCCGTTCACCGTCACGACCGCCTGACCGATCAGGTTGTCGAACTCCAAGGTCTCCATCAGGTCGGTGTTCCACACCAGACCGCGATCACTGACCCTGAGATCGGCCTTCTTGTCCCAGACGGCCTGCAGGCGCTTGACGCCGCTGTCGAGGCTTTCGCCGGTGCGGAACACGGCGGCGTCTTCCTGCATCGCCTTCTGCATCTCAAGACGCAGTTCGGCCGTGCCGGTCGAGCCCGACGCGTTGCGGAAGCGATCGAAGCGCGCCAGGTGCGCGTCGGTCTGGGCGTCCTTCAGCTCGGGCTGCTTGGCGCCCGGCTTGAGGATCTCGGCGCAGCGCAGGGCCGCGGCGCGCCCGAACACGACAAGGTCGATCAGCGAGTTGGAGCCCAGGCGGTTGGCGCCGTGCACCGACACGCAGGCGGCCTCGCCCACGGCCATCAGGCCCGGGATCACCTGGTCGGGGTTGTCGCCCGACTTGGTGACGACTTCGCCGTGATAGTTCGTCGGGATGCCGCCCATGTTGTAGTGGACGGTCGGCAGAACCGGGATCGGGGCCTTGGTCACGTCTACGCCGGCGAACACCTTGGCGGTTTCCGAAATGCCCGGCAGACGCTCGGCCAGGATCTTCGGATCCAGGTGATCGAGGTGCAGGAAGATGTGGTCCTTGTTGGGGCCCACGCCGCGACCTTCGCGGATCTCGATGGTCATCGCGCGGCTGACCATGTCACGCGGGGCCAGGTCCTTCACGGTCGGCGCATAGCGCTCCATGAAGCGCTCGCCTTCCGAGTTGGTCAGGTAGCCGCCCTCGCCACGGGCGCCTTCGGTGATCAAGCAGCCGGCGCCGTAGATGCCGGTGGGGTGGAACTGCACGAACTCCATGTCCTGCAGCGGTAGGCCGGCGCGCAGCGCCATGGCGTTGCCGTCGCCCGTGCAGGTGTGGGCCGAGGTCGCCGAGAAATAGGCGCGACCGTAACCACCGGTGGCCAGGACCACCATCTGGGCCTGGAAGCGGTGCAGGGTGCCATCATCGAGCTTCCACGCCGTCACGCCGCGGCAGACGCCGTCGTCCATGATCAGGTCGAGGGCGAAGTACTCGATGAAGAACTCGGTGTCGTGGGCCAGGGATTGGCCATACATCGTGTGCAGCATCGCGTGACCGGTCCGGTCGGCCGCCGCGCAGGTGCGCTGGATCGGGCCTTCGCCGAAGTTCTTGGTCATGCCGCCGAAGGCGCGCTGGTAGATCTTGCCGTCAGGCGTGCGCGAGAAAGGCACGCCCCAGTGCTCGAGCTCGTAGACCGCCGCCGGAGCGTTGCGGGTCAAGTACTCGATGGCGTCCTGGTCGCCCAGCCAATCCGACCCCTTGACGGTGTCGAACATGTGCCAGCGCCAGTCGTCCTGGCCCATGTTGCCGAGCGAGGCCGAGATGCCACCCTGCGCCGCCACGGTGTGGCTGCGAGTCGGAAACACCTTGGTGATGCAGGCGGTCTTCAGACCGGCCTGAGCCGCGCCCAGCGCGGCGCGGAGACCCGAGCCGCCGGCGCCGACGACGACGACGTCGAACTTGTGATCGATAAACTTGTAGGCCGACATCAATAGGCTCCGGTCACGGTCAGGGCGACCTTGAGGATCGAGAAGACCCCCACGGCGCCGGCGAGCACGCAGACGAACAGATTGCCGATCACCAGGGCGGTCTTGGTCGTGAAGCGCTCGACATAGTCTTCGATCACCACCTGAACGGCGCTCTGCAGGTGCACCAGAGCGGCGATCAGCAGCAGGCTCAGAAGAACCGCGTTCAGGGGCTGGGCCATCCACTGCACGACCACGTCATGCGGCGCGCGCACTTGCTTGAGCGCCGAATAGACGCCCCAGATCGTCAGCGGCGCGAACGCCAGACCCGAGACGCGTTCGGTGATGAAGTGGCTGACGCCATGGCGCGAGGCGCCCATGCCGCGTGCGCGCGACAGCGGCGTGCGGAACTGCTGCGGCTGGAAGAGATCTTTCTTGCTCATGATCAGAACGCTCCGATGCCACCGGCGATGACCCAGGTGACGATCGTCGCCACCACCGCAAACGCGATGGCCATGGCGCCGGTCATATCGGCCGTGCGCGGGGCGAAGCCCTTGCCGGCGTCCCAGAAGGTCTGGCGAAGCGTGTAGGCGACGTTGAAGAACACCGCGAAGGTCTCGCCCAGCAGGACAAGCTTGCCGATCGGCGAGCCAAGCAGGCCGACATAGCCGGCATAAGCCTCGGGCCCGGCGGCCAGCGCGGCGGCCCAGCCCGCCAGGATCACGGCGCCGACCCAAAGGCCGATGACACAGCCGCGGTGGAGGATCGAGCAGGCCATCGTGATATGCCAACGCCACACCTGCAGGTGCGGCGACATCGGGCGCTCAGGCAGCCCCCGGCTCGTGTCGGTCATGAGAGGTCCAACCCCAGTAGCCTTTGTGCGTTGCGGGATGCTTTTAAGCGCGAGGACGGGGGTGTCAATTAAACCGGCCCCCATTGAGAAACGTTCGCAACGACATTGTCTGCAGAAAATGGAACCCTCTTCCGCGTCCTGGCGTTAGGCTCGGTTGCTTCGGGGGAACAGCATGACCAGCGCGATCGACTTCCACGCGATTTTCGATCGCATCCCATCGCCCTACATGTTGCTCGACCGCGACCTTCGCTATGTCGCCGCCAACGCCGCCTACCTTCGGACCACCGCACGGAGTTGGGCCGATCTTGAGGGGCGCCATATCTTCGACGCCTTCCCATCCGAAGGGGCCAGCCGTCGGGATCTTGAAGCCTCTATCACGCGGGCCCGCGACAGCGGCGAGGTCGATGAACTCCCCCTGATCCAATATGCGATTGAGCGCCCGGCCCATCTGGGCGGCGGATTCGAGGATCGCATCTGGAGCGCGACCCACACGCCGATCCTCGACGCGACCGGCGCCACCCGGTTTATCCTCCAGCACACGCAGGACATCACAGCGATCCAGAGGCTGAAGGACGCAGCCCTCGGCCAGCGGTCGTACGCCGCAAGGCTCGGCGAGGATGTGTTACGGCGCGCCGAGACCGTTCAGGCCCAGGTCCGGCAGCTCCGCAATCTCTTCATGCAGGCCCCGAGCTTCATGGCTGTGCTGCGCGGCCCCCAACACGTCTTTGATCTCGCCAACAACGCCTACGCACAGCTGATCGGGCATCGCGAGGTGATCGGTCTACCGCTCGGCGCCGCTCTGCCGGAGGTCGTTGATCAAGGCTTCATCGAACTCCTCGATCGCGTCCTGGAGACGCGCGAGGCGTTCGTCGGGCGCCGCGTCAAGGTCGCGCTGCAGCGTGAAGTCGGCGCGCCGCTGGAAGAGCGCTATCTCGACTTTGTCTATCAGCCGATCCTCGATCCGAACGGCGTCGCGTCGGGCGTCTTCGTCGAAGGCGTCGATATGACTGAACAGGTGCAGGCCGATGAGCGCCAGCGTCTATTGCTCGACGAACTGAACCACCGCGTGAAGAACACCCTGGCGACTGTCCAGGCCATCGCACAGCAGACCCTCCGCGGGGCGAGCGATCCGGAAGCCTTCGCGGGCGCCTTCGAGTCGCGACTGCTGGCGCTCTCTCAAACGCACAACGCCCTGACCGATAGCCACTGGGCGGGCGCGGGATTGCGCCAGATCCTGTCGCAGGAACTGGGCCCCTATGGCGCTGAACGCGTCGTGATGAACGGCCCCGACGTCCATCTGCCAGCGCGTTTGGCGCTATCTCTGGGCATGGTCCTTCATGAGTTGGCCACCAACGCCGCCAAGTACGGGGCTCTGGCGCAGGCCGGTAAGCTCGTCCTGACATGGTCTGTCCAGAACGACGCGCTGCGGTTCGAATGGCGCGAGACCGGCGGCCCGCCCGTCGTCACCCCTCAGCGGCGCGGGTTTGGATCGCGGCTCATTGAACGGAGCATCACCGGCGAACTCAGAGGCTGGGTCGAGGTCGACTACGCGCCGGACGGCCTGATCATGCGGTTTGAGACCCCGTTGATCCGCGATCCAGCCTAGACGCTCTTCAGACGAGATTGGAAACGCCCTAGTCTCGCAGCACGCACAGAGCCAGGTGCTGCAAGAGCATGATGGTCTTCGCGTCCTTGATGCGGCCGTCGGAAATCATCGCCAACGCTTGGTCGATCGGCAGTTCGAGCACTTCGATATCCTCGCCCTCGTCGGGGTGGCCACCGCCTGCGCCGATACGCATCGTGGCGTCGTACTCGGCGACAAAGGAGTGCAGGATCTCGGTGACCGAGCCGGGGCTCATGAAGGCTTCAAAAACCTTGCGAACCGCACCCAGGCGATAGCCCAGCTCTTCCTCGACTTCGGCGCGGATGCGGACCTCGGGCTCGGCGTCATCCAACAAGCCGGCGGCGGCTTCGATCAGCAGGTCGTCATGACCGTTGACGAAAGCCGGATAGCGGAACTGCCTGACCAGAAGCACCGTTCGGTTAGCTAGATTGTAGGGCAGAAGGACCGCGCCATTGCCGCGATCGCAGTGCTCCCGCGACTGGGTCTGCCACGTCCCGTCGCGGCGCTTCCAGTCGAAGGTGGTCGTGCGCAGAACGTACCAGTTGTCGGAGAGGAGTCTGGTTTCGCGGACTCGAATGCGATCCTTTACCGACATCAGCGTCTCCTAGTCCCGGACCCGGCCGACATAGTCGGCCGACCGCATTTCCTGCAGGCGCGATACGGTCCGCTCGAACTCGAACGCCCCATCCCCATCGGGATAGAGCTGTTCCGGCTCAGCTTCGGCCAGAGCCACCAGCTTGACGTCGGCCTCGTAGAGCGCGTCGACCAGGGTGTTAAAGCGCCGGGCGGCGTCGCGACGCGCGGGGGTCAGGCACGGCACGTCTTCCAGAAAAACGGTGTGAAAGCGCTCCGCAAGGGCCAGGTAGTCCTGCGGGCCAAGGGCTTGCTGGCAGAGGCTCGCAAACGACGACCGCACCAAGCCGCCGGCCGCACGCGGCAGACGCATCTTCCGGCCCAGCACCTCAAGGGTCGCTCCCGTCTCCGGTGCGCCATCCCGCATGTCGGCCCACAGGCGCTCGAACTCAGCCTGAGTCGCCTTGTCGTTGGGCGCCAGCCAGGTGCGGGCCGCGCGCAGGCGATCCAGTCGGAAATCGACTGGTCCGCGCACCGCGACGATATCCAGCGCCGACTTCAGCATGTCGATGAACGGCAAAAAGAGCTGCCGGTTTAGGCCGTCCTTATAAAGGTCCTCCGGCGGCCGGTTCGAGGTCGCCACCAGGGTGACGCCCCGCGCGAACAGCGCCTCGAACAGCCGCCCCAGGATCATGGCGTCAGCGATGTCGGTGACCTGCAGCTCGTCGAAGCACAGCAGGCGCGCCTCGCCGGCGATCCGTTCTGCGGTCGGCGCAACCGGATCGTCGCCCCTGGACTGGCCAAAACGCGCCTTGCGCGCAGCGGCGTCGCCCTTGCGCCAGGCGTCGATGTCGGCGTGAACCTCGGCCATGAAGGCGTGGAAGTGGATCCGCCGCTTCTTGGCGACGGGCGCGCTGTCGAAGAACAGGTCCATCACCATGGACTTGCCGCGACCGACCGGCCCCCACAGGTAGACGCCGCGCTGGCTCTTGGGCTTGCGGCCAAAGAACGAGAACCCAGGCTCGCCGGCGGCGTCGAGATCGGCCTCCAGGCGCGACAGCGCCTCGACCGCAGCGGCCTGGGCGACGTCGGGCCTGATCTCGCCCTGGGCGAGGCGCTCGCGATAGGCGGTGCGAAGGGATGTCGGCATCGGGATGCGGTTAGCGCGTTCGCCGCGCTCGGAGCAAGAGGCCGCTGACAGAACCGATGACCCCGCCTAAGCTCGCCGCATGGTTCATGTTCCGGCCGCCGGGGCGGTCCAAGCGGGCCAAGCCGCCGATCCCCACATCATCGACACGCTGATCGCCGAACGGGCTCCGGGCCTCACTGGCTCGCCGATCTGGCCGCTGGCCAAGCCCGCTCTCCATCGCCTGCTCGATTATCGCAAGGCGCGGACCATGGCCGACACGATCGCGAGCCTGGGCGGACGCGAGGCGCTGGACCATGTCTCTGGCTTGCTTTCGCTGCAGGTCGACGCGACAGGCCTGGAAAACCTTCCGACGGGGGGTCGCACCATCATCGTGGCGAACCATCCCACCGGCATCGGTGACGGGGTGGCGGTCTACGACGCCATCAAGACGCGCCGTCCGGACATCGTGTTCTACGCCAACGCGGACGCGCACCGGGTCTGCGGCCAGTTCGACGAGGTGCTGATCCCCGTCGAGTGGGTGGAGGAGAAGCGCAGCCGCGAGCGTATGCGCCTCACGCTGTCTATGACGCGCGAGGCGATGGAGGCCGATCGCGCGTTGATGATCTTCCCGGCCGGCCGCCTAGCGGTGAAGGATCATGACGGACGGCTGACCGATCCGCCCTGGATGGCGTCGGCGGTTTCGATCGCTCGGAAATACGCCGCGCCGATCGTGCCCATCCATGTCGCTGGCCCGTGGTCGACGCTGTTCCACCTTTTCGACCGGTTCTCCCGCGAGCTGCGCGATATCACGCTCTTCCACGAGCTGCTGAACAAGCAAGGCCGCCGCTTCACCCTGACCGTCGGCGCGCCAATCGACGCCCAGGCCTTGCCCGAGGACGCCACACAGGCCACGGAAGCGCTGAAGCGCTATGTGGAGCGCGTCTTGCCCCATGATCCGACGAGTCGCCTGACGTGAACGCCTTGAACCTTGCCGACGAGGCCGCGACCCAGCGCCTGGGCCAGAGGCTCGCCAGGGCGCTTCGTCCCGGCGACGCCCTTTGCCTGACCGGCCCTCTAGGCGCGGGGAAGTCCACCCTGGCCCGCGCCCTGATCCGGGCTCTGACCACGCCGGACGAGGAGGTCCCCAGCCCGACCTTCACCCTCGTGCAGTTTTACGAGACGGCGCAGTTCCCCCTGGCCCATTTCGATCTCTACCGCCTCTCGGACCCCGACGAGGCCTACGAGATCGGACTGGATGAAGCGCTCGACGGCGGGGTCGCCCTGATCGAATGGCCCCAGCGGCTGGAAGGCCGTTTGCCGAGGACTCGGCTCGATATAGACATCGCCCTCGACGGCGACGCCCGACGCGCCGTCATCGTGGCGCACGGCGATTTCGAAGGACGTGATCTTGAGCTCTGAACGCGAGGCGGCCAAGGCCGCGTTCCTGTCGGCCCGCGGCTTCGGTGATGTGCGTCGCCAGTCGCTGGGCGGCGACGCCTCGACGCGCGCCTATGAGCGGCTGCACCGCGAGGGCGGCCAAAGCTTCATCTTCATGGACCAGCCACCCTCGGTCGAAACCGCGCCTTGTCCGCCTGACGCCTCGCCGGCCGAGCGCGCGGCGCTGGGCTACAACGCCCTGGCGCGTCTGGCGGCTGGCCGTGTCGACGCCTTCGTCGCCTGCGCGGGATGGCTGAACGCCCAGGGCCTTTCGGCGCCCAAGGTGCTCGCGGCCGACTCTGCGGCGGGCCTCGCCGTGCTGGAAGACCTGGGCGATGATCTTTACGCGCGCCTGATCGAGGCCGGAGTCGATGAGGCCCCGCTCTACGATGCGGCCATCGACGGCCTGCTGGCGATCCACGCGGCGCAGGCGCCCAAAGTTCTGGACTACGACGGCTCGGCCTGGCCGCTGCTGACCTATGATGATCTGGCCCTGAAGACCGCTCACGACATTTTCGTCGAGTGGCAGCCCAAGTTTCGCGACATCGCCTTCGACGAAGCGGCCCTGGCCGAGTGGGAAGCGATCTGGGCGCCGATCCGCGCCAAGGGCGAAGCCGGCGCGACGGTCTTCTGCCACCGCGACTATCACGCCGAGAACCTGATCTGGCTGCCGCAGCGCGACGGCGCGGCGCGGGTCGGCATGCTGGACTTCCAGGACGCGGTCCTGGCCCATCCCGCCTGGGACTTGTCGATGCTGCTGCACGACGCCCGCCGCACCGTCTCGCCCGAGCGCGAGGCTATCTGCCTCGACCGCTATCTGGCCGCGCGCCCCGACCTGGACCGCACCGCCTTCCTGGCCGACTACCATGCGCTGGGCGCGCTCAACATCATCCGGATCCTGGGCATCTTCGCGCGTCTGGTGACCCGCGACGGCAAGCCGCGCTACGCTGACTTCATTCCGCGCCTGTGGGTCTATCTGGACGTCTGCTTCGCAGACCCCGCCCTGGCGGACCTGAAAGCCTGGTTCGATCGCAACGTGCCCGTGGAGACGCGCCGATGAGCGGCCCGAAAGTCGCCATGGTGCTGGCGGCGGGTCTCGGCACCCGCATGCGCCCCCTGACCAACGACCGCCCCAAGGCCCTGGTCGAGGTCGCCGGCAAGGCGCTGATCGATCACATGCTGGACCGTCTCGTGGCGGCCGGCGTCGAGACCGCCGTGGTCAATGTCCATTACTTCGCCGATCTGGTGGAGGAGCACCTGCGGGCCCGCGAGGCCAAGGGCCTCGCCCCCCGAATCGTCATCTCCGACGAGCGCGCCCAGGCGCTGGAGACGGGCGGCGGGATCAAGCACGCCCTGCCCTTGCTTGGCGAGGGACCAGTGTTCGTCGCCAACATCGACTCGATCTGGATCGAACACGCCGGCGCCGCCGTAGACGCTGTGGCCGCCGCCTGGGATCCGGAACACATGGATGTGTGCCTAATGCTGGCCTCCACCAAAGGATCTCTGGGCTTCCATGATACGGGCGACGTGTTCTTGGGCGCCGACGGCCTGGTGCGTTTCAAGGACGCTGGCGAGATCGCGCCGCTCGTCTATGTCGGCGTGCATATCTGCAAGCCAGCAATCGCCGCCGATGGTCCCGACGGGCCGTTCTCGCTGCTGCCGCTGTGGAAGCGCCTGGCCGCCGACGGACGGGTCCACGGCGTCGCGCCAGAGGGCCTCTGGATGCATGTCGGCGATCCCCAGGCCAAGTTGGCGGCCGAAGCCCGGCTCGCCGAGGCATGAGCGGGCCCGCGCCGTTCTTCGAGCGAGAAGGGCCGCGCTGGTATTCGATCCCGGCGCACCGCCCGTTCGTCGACGACCTCGCGCGGGGCCTGTTGAATACGCTGGAGCCGTTGGGCCCGGAGGCCCTGCCGCGCGCCACGGTGCTGACCCCCACCCGCCGAGGCGCCCGGGCCCTGGCCGACGCCTTTCTCGCCGTCGGCGGCGGGAGGGCTTTGCTGCTGCCGCAGATCCGCCCTCTGGGCGATCTCGACGAGGGCGAACCGCCGTTTGAGCCGGGTGAGCTGTCTCTGACCCTGCCGCCGGCGATCTCGTCGCGACGCCGTCGGTTCGAACTGGCCAAGCTGGTGACTGACCACGGTGACAAGCTGTCCTTCAAGCCCGGTCCCGTTCAGGCGCTGGAGCTGGCCAAGGCGCTCAGCGAGTTTCTCGACAGCTGCCAGATCGAGGAAGTGAACTTCGACGACAAGCTCGACGGCCTGGCCGAAGGCGATTTGGCCCAGCACTGGCAAGTCTCGGCCCGGTTCCTGCGGTCGGTGCTGCGAGCGTGGTCGACGCGCCTGAATGATCTTTGTCTGATCGATGTCTCCGAACGCCGGGTGCGCCTGCTCCGAGCGCTGGAGGCCCAGTGGCGCGACAACCCGCCGACCGAGGTGCTGGTCGCCGCCGGTTCGACCGGCACCGCGCCCGCGACCGCCGACTTGTTGTGTGTCGTCGCCGCTGCGCCAAAGGGGGCCGTGGTCCTGCCGGGTCTGGATGAGGATCTGGCTAACACCGCCTGGGCCAAGATCGAGGGCTCCCAAGGCGAGCAACATCCGCAGGGCGCAATGAAACGCCTCCTGGATCGCGCCGGCGTTTCCCGCGCCGAGGTTCGCGCCTGGGTCCCGGAGGTCGATAGCCGGGGCCGCTGGCGTCGCCGCATCGTCAACGAAGCGCTGCGTCCCGCCGAGGCCACCGCCGACTGGCTAAGCCAGATCGCTGCCCTGCGCGCCGAAGCTCCGGACCTTGATCCCGTCGCCGAAGGGCTGAAGGGGTTTTCAGTCATCGCCGCCCGCGCCGAGGAAGAGGCCGCCGGCGCCTGTGCGTTGCTGCTGCGCGAGGCCCTTGAAGATCCGAGCCGCACCGCCGCTTTGGTGACGCCCGACCAGACCCTCGCGCGCCGGGTCATGACCCGGCTGCAGCGGTGGGGCGTCATTCCCGACAGCTCGGCCGGCGCCCCGCTGGCGGCCGCCGGGTCGGCGATCCTGGCCCTGCACCTGGCGCGGCTGGTCGAAGAGCCGCTCAATCCCATCCGCCTGCTGGCCTTCGCTAAGCACCCGCTGGTTCTGGGCGAGGATGAGGCGCCCGCCGCCGCCCTGCTGGAACGCAAAGGCCTGCGTGGCGCCGCCCCGGGCTCGGCCGACGTCCTGCGCGCCCGCCTTCGCGATGCGCCCGACGCCCTGTCCCTGGCTGAGCGTGTGCTGGCAGCCGTCGACCATGCCGCCGCGCCCTACGCCGCCAGCGCCGTCGCTCCGCCAGCGCGGGCGGCCCAGGCGCTGGTCGAGGCGCTGGAGTCGCTGATCGCGCCCCATCGCCTCTGGGCCGGAAACGCTGGCGAGTGCCTGGGAACCCTCATGGCGGCCCTGATCCAGGACGGCGAGCCCCTGCCCGACGCCTCGCCTCAGGCCTTCGCCGACATTCTCGACCGCCTCGTGAACGAAGAGACCGTGCGCGTCGGCGGCGCGACCCATCCGCGTCTGCGCATCCTCGGCGCCATCGAGGCGCGGCTGGTGCGCGCCGACCGTCTGGTGCTGGCGGGGCTGGAGGAAGGCGTCTGGCCGCAGGGCGCGCCGATTGATCCATTCCTCTCGCGTCCCATGCGTCAGCGCCTCGGCCTGCCGCCGCCCGAACGCCGCATCGGCCTGACCGCCCACGACTTCGCCCAGGCCGCCAGCGCGCCGGACGTGGTTCTGGTCCATTGCGAGCGGCGCGGCGGCGCGCCCGCCGTCGAGTCCCGCTGGCTCTGGCGTCTGAAGACCCTGGCCGCCGGCGCAGGCCTGGCGCTGCCACGTCGCGACGACGTGCTGGACTGGATCCGCGCCATGGACGCGCCAGGCCCCTACGCCCCCATCAGCCGCCCCGCGCCCAAGCCGCCCGTCGAGGACCGCCCGCGCAAGATGGCGGTGACGCGGGTCGAGGCCCTGACCCGCGATCCCTACGCCGTCTGGGCGCGCGACATCCTGAAGCTCTATCCGCTGGAGCGTCCCGACGAGCCGGTCGAGGCCCGGGCCCGCGGCACGGCCATTCACGCCGCCTTCGAAAAGTTCGCCGAGCTCTATCCCGAAACCGTCCCGGCCGAAGCGGCTTCAGCCTTCGAAAAGCTCTATGTCGACGCCCTGGTCAGCGCCGGCATGCCGCCCACGGCTCTGGCCCGCGAGAAGGCCCTGGCCCGTGAGGCGGCGCTTTGGGTCGCCGACTGGGAGCGTCAACGGCGCACCAACGTCCGACACATTGTCGTCGAGGCCGAGGGCAAGCTGGACCTTGCCATCAACGGCCGTCCGTTCACCCTGACCGCCAAGGCCGACCGCATCGAGCCGACCCCGGACGGAACGGCCCATATCCTCGACTACAAGACCGGCGCCGCGCCGTCGCAGAAACAGGTCGACACCGGCTTTTCGCCGCAGCTGACCCTGACGGCGGCGATCCTGATGAAGGGCGGGTTCCCGGACCTCGGCAGGCCCGCGCCCGGCGACCTGACCTATGTCCGCGTCACGGGGAGACGCTCCGCCGGCGAGGAGCAGGTCCGGGCCAAGGGCGACGGCGAGAGCGAAGACGCCGCGCGCAAGGCTCTGGAGGGCCTGTCGTCCCTGATCGCCCGCTACGATGACCCCGACGAGCCCTACCGCTCGCGGGTCGCACCGCAGTTCGTCAAGGAGCACCCCGGCGACTATGCGCACCTGGCGCGGGTGTTCGAATGGTCGACCAGCGGCGATGACGGAGAGGGCGAATGATCGACCCTCAGCGCATCGCCGCCGACCCGACGATCTCGGCCTTCGTCACCGCCAACGCCGGTTCGGGCAAGACCAAGACCCTGATCGACCGCGTTGCCCGCCTTCTGCTGGCCGGCGTCGAGCCGCAGGCGATCCTGTGCGTGACCTACACCAAGGCCGCCGCCGCCGAGATGCAACGCCGCCTGTTCGACCGGCTGGGCAAGTGGTCGGTGACCAGCGACGCGGACCTGCGCGCTGAACTGGTCAAGCTGGTCGGCGAGGCCGACGCCCGCTACGACGCCAAGAGCCTGTCCGACGCCCGCGCCCTGTTCGCCAAGGCGCTGGAAACCCCGGGCGGCCTGAAGATCCAGACCATCCATGCGTTCTGCGAGAAGCTGTTACGGCGCTTTCCGCTGGAGGCCGGGGTCTCGCCCGGCTTCACCGTGATGGACGACCAGGCCGGCGCCGCCATCGCCCGCGCCGCCCGCCGCGCCGTCGCCGCCTGGGTCGACAGCCACGACGACGCCTTTTCCGAGGCCTACGCCCGCTTCTCTGTCGCCCTGGACTTCCAGAGCTTCGAGGCGATGTTCGCCGGCTTCGAGACCCGGCGCGGCCAGATCATGGCCTATGTCCAGCGCTGCGGCGGCCTGGCGGGAGCGATCGCCGACGCCTGGACGCGTTGCGGCTTTGACGCCCCGACCTCCGCCGAGGACCTGGCCGCCCGGGCCATGGCGCGCCTTGATCTGTCCGCCTGGCGGGCCGTCGCGACCGTGCTGTTCGACGGCGGCGGCAAGCAGGACGCGAAGTACGCCGAGGCCCTGGCCGCCGTCGCCCGCGATCCCGACGCCACACTGGACCTGGCCCTGCGCGCCCTCTTCACCGAAGGCGGCGAGGGCACGCCCGCGACCTGGCCGGCCAAGACCTCGGGCCTGAAGAGCCGGGAGGACCTGCGTGAGGCCCTGCTCCTGGAGCAGGCCAAGCTTGAGGCCGCCCGGGAGCAGGTCCGGGCCGCCAGGGTGGCCGAGGATACGCAGAACGCCCTGCTGCTGGCCGGTCTCTATATCGAGCGCCACATGGCCGAGAAGGAAGCGCGCGGCGCGCTCGACTTCACCGACCTGATCGACAAAACGCGGCTTCTGCTGACCGAGAAGGTCGAGGCCGCCTGGGTGCTCTACAAGCTGGACGGCGGCATCGACCACATCCTGCTGGACGAGGCCCAGGACACCGCCCCCGAGCAGTGGGAGATCCTGCGCGCCCTGACCGCCGACTTCTTCGTCGGCGAAACGTCCGAGGGCTGGAGCGGCAGCCGCGCCGAACGCACCCTGTTCGTGGTCGGCGACGAGAAGCAGTCGATCTATTCCTTCCAGGGCGCAGATCCCACGCGGCTGCTGGAAGAAACGCAGGGCTACATCTCCCGCATCGAGGCGGTCGGCGCCGTTGGAAAGGGCGTGCCGCTGACGGTCTCGTACCGCTCGACCTACGAGGTCCTGAGTTTCGTCGACGCCCTGTTCTCCGATCCGGACACCCGCGAAGGCGTGCCGCCCCCCGTCGGCCAGGACCTCGTCCGCCACGAACTCTTCCGCCATGGCCACCCCGGCTGTGTCGACCTCTGGCCCTTGACCCGCGAGCTCCCCGGCGAGGAGCGAGAGGCCTGGGAGCGGCCGCTCGACGAAGAGGGCGAACGCAGCGCCAATCGCCGTCTGGCCGAAGCGATCGCCGCCGAGACCAAGGCGATCCTGGATCGCGGCGATGCGGTGTTCGACAAGGATCTGGGCCGGCATCGCGCCGCCCACGCCGGGGACATTCTCGTCCTCGTCCGCCGCCGCAAGGTCCTGTTCGAGGAGATCATCCGCGCCCTGAAGCGACGGGGCGTGCCGGTGGCGGGCGCCGATCGCCTGGCGCTCTCAAGCCATATCGCCTTCGAGGACTTGCTGGCCCTGGGCCGGTTCATCCTATTCCCGGAGGACGACCTGACCCTGGCGGCCCTGCTGAAGACGCCGTTCTGCGGGCTTGGCGATAATGACGTCTACGCGCTGGCCAAGGGTCGTCGGGTGACGCTATGGGCCGAACTGACCCGACGGTCGGAGGAGCGCGCCGAATGGACCGCCGCCCGCACGGTGCTCGACTGGGCGCTCGCCGAAGGACGCCGCCGTCAGCCGTTCGAGTTCTACGCCGGCTGGCTGGGCCTGGCGGGCGCCGACGGCCGCTCGCACCGCGCCAAGGTCCTGACCCGGCTGGGCGCCGAAGCCGAAGAGGCGTTGGACGAGTTCCTGGCCCAGGTGATGGAGGCCGAGCAACGCGGCGTTCGCGATCTGGAGGCGCTGGTCGCCGACTTCGCGGCGCTGGACATCGTGGTCAAGCGCGAGATGGAAGGCGCTCGCCGCGAGGTGCGGGTGATGACCGCCCACGGCTCCAAGGGTCTGGAAGCCCCGATCGTGTTCCTGCCGGAGACCACCGTAAAGCGCGGCGCCGGCGGCTCCCCGTTGCTGGTCACCGAGGACGGCGCCTTGCTGTGGTGCGCGTCCGGAAAAGGCGACTGCGCGGCGTCCGCCAAGGCCCGCCAACTGCGCGACGACAAGGAAAGCCAGGAAGCGCTGCGCCTGCTCTATGTGGCCCTGACCCGGGCTCGCGAGCGCCTGATTCTTTGTGGGCGGATCGACGCCCGCACCAAGGACGACAAGGTCGGCGGCTGGTACGCCGCAGCCCGCGCCGCCTTCGCCCACCCCGATATCGCGCCCAGCGTCCGGACGATTGGAGACGGCGACACGGCGTTCCTGCGCTACGGCCCTGATCCGATCAGCGCGCCGAGACTTGACCTCGCAGCCGCCACCGCCGCCACAGCGCCGAGCTGGATCCTGGCGCAGGCCACGCCCGAGCCCGCCGCCGCCCGCTACGCCGCGCCGTCGCGGCTGGAGGACACCGCCCGCGTTCCCGCCCCCTCGCCCCTGGCCCGGATCGCCGGCCTGGGCCACTATCGGCGCGGCGAGCTCATTCACAAGCTGCTCCAATTGCTGCCGGACCTGCCGCCCGCTCAGCGTCCCCACGCGGCGCGGCGCATCCTGGCGGCCGAGCGCGACCTGACCGACGCCCAGCGGACGGAGATGGCGAGCGCGGCGTTCGGGGTCCTGGAGGACGCCCGGTTTGCGGCGGTGTTCGGGCCCAACTCTCGCGCCGAGGTCGCCCTGGCCGGGACCAGCGTCCATCTACCCCAGGGGCTTGCCGTCTCGGGGCGAGTCGACCGGCTGGTGGTCGACGACACACGCGTGCTGGTGATCGACTACAAGACCAACCGCCCCTCGCCTGACCGTATCGAAGACGCTGATACGGCCTATCTGGCCCAGATGGCGGTCTATGCGGCCGTGCTGCGCGAGGTGTTCCCAGGTCGCGCAGTGGAGGCGGCGCTGGTATGGACCGACGGTCCCAAACTGATGCCCGTTCCAGAAAAGGTGATGGCCGACGCGCTGGCGCGGTTGACCTAGCCCGTTGCCGCCCTGCTCGCGTGCTCCTACATCTTGATGCAAGTCTCCGGCACGATTCCGGAGTTGACCCCTTATCGCGTCCTCCGCGCCGGAAACGGCGGCGTGACGCCAGACTGGAGCAGACCATGAGCACCGTTGCGGTGACCGACGCCACCTTCGAAGCCGATGTCCTGAAGTCGAGCAAGCCCGTGCTCGTCGACTTCTGGGCTGAATGGTGCGGTCCGTGCAAGCAGATCGCTCCGGCGCTGGAGCAGCTGTCCGAAGAGCTGGCCGACGTCGTGACCATCGCCAAGGTCAATATCGAGGACAGCCCGACGACCCCGTCGCGTTACGGCGTGCGCGGCATCCCGACCATGATGCTGTTCCGCGATGGCCAGATGACCTCGATGAAGGTCGGCGCCATGCCCAAGCAGAAGATCCTGGAATGGCTGAACGAAGCCGGCGTCCAGGCGGCTTAGGCGCCCTCTTCCGCTGAGTTTGAAGCGCCCGTCCCAGTCCGTCCGGGGCGGGCGTTTTGCTGTCAGGTGGGCCAGGTCTCGGGGCTCAGCGCCAGGATCTCGCCAGCCAGATAGAGCGATCCGCAGATCAGGACGTGTGGCGCCGGATCGAGCTGAAGTGCGCGCTCAAGGGCCTCCTCGACGCTGTCGCAGGCGCAGGCTCGCAGGCCCGCCAGTTCGGCGGCGGCGGCCGTGTCCGCGGCGCTGGCCGCAGCATGGCCCTCGAAGGTCACGGTGAAGACCTTGGTCGCCACGCCCCGGAACGGGCCGAAGAAACCGACGGCGTCCTTGTTGGCCAAGAGGCCCGAGATCAGCGCCACCGGCCGGCCATCGCGGGCGGCGAGATCGGCGATGGCGCGGGCGACCGCCAAGCCGGCGTGCGGGTTGTGACCGCCGTCCAGCCAGAGATCCGCCCCGGCGACCTTGGCGCGCTCGGCCAGCGGACCCGCCGCCAGCCGCTGGAAGCGGGCCGGCCAGACGGTGGACTCCAGCCCCCCCGCCATGGCGGCCTCATCGATTCGCGAGTCGCCCAGGGCCAGCAGAGCGGCGACCGCCAGGCCGGCGTTGGCGAACTGGTGCTCGCCGGGCAGCGCCGGGCCGGGCAGATCCAGAAGCCGGTCCTGCATCTGGACCAGCAGGCGGCCACGCTCGCGCCAGGCGTCGAAGTCGCGGCCCATCAGGGTCAGCGGGACTCCGGCCCGATCGGCGGCGGCTTCGATGACGGGCTCGGCCTCTTCGTGTTGCTGCGCGGATACGACCGGTGCGCCCCGCTTGATGATTCCCGCCTTCTCGCCGGCGATCTGACCGATCGTGTTCCCGAGGAACTCGCGGTGATCAAGGTCCACCGGCGCGATCACGCTGACCTTCGGCGTGACGACATTGGTCGCATCCAGGATCCCGCCGAGCCCGACCTCGACGATGCAAAGATCGGCCGGAACCTCAGCGAAGGCGACGAAGGCTGCGGCCGTGGTGATCTCGAAGAAGGTGATCGGTTGGCCGGCGTTGGCCTGTTCGACGCGATCTAGCACGGCGGCGAGGTGATCGTCGGTGATCAGGGTTCCAGCCAGACGGATGCGCTCGGAAAAGCGCACCAGATGTGGCGAAGTGAAGACGTGGACGCTCAACCCCGCCGCCTCGGCCATGGCGCGGAGGAAGGCGACGGTCGAACCCTTGCCGTTGGTTCCAGCCACGTGGATGACCGGCGGCAGGCGATCCTGCGGGTCGCCCAGAGCGGCGCAAAGACGCCGCATCCGGTCCAGCGACAGGTCGATCAGCTTGGGATGCAGCGCCTGAAGCCGCGCGAGGGCGGCGTCATGGGCGCGGAGGTGGTCGGTCACGCCGAAGCTCAGGCCGCCTTGCGCTTGCGGCCCATCATCAGGGTGCCCAGCAGCGAGCCGAGAACCTCCGGCAGCTCCTTGCGGTGCGTGACGCGGTCGACCATGCCCTTCTCGACGAGGTACTCCGACCGCTGGAAGCCCGGCGGCAGGGTCTCACGGATGGTCTGCTCGATGACGCGGGGCCCCGCGAAGCCGATAAGGGCGCCCGGCTCGGCCAGGTGGATGTCGCCCAGCATGGCGTAGGAGGCGGTGACGCCGCCGGTAGTTGGGTCGGTTAGGACCACAACGTAGGGCAGCGCCGCGTCCTTCAGCTCGTTGATCGCGAGCGTGGTGCGAGCCATCTGCATCAGCGACAGCGCGCCTTCCTGCATGCGGGCGCCGCCGGCGGCGGTGAAGGCGATCAGCGGGACTTCACGCTCGAGGGCGGCCTTGGCGGCGGCGATGAAGCCCTCGCCGGCGGCCATGCCGAGCGACCCGCCCATGAAGGCGAAGTCCTGCACCAGCACCACGGCGTCGACGCCGCCGACCTTGCCGTAGCCGATGGCCATGGCGTCCGGTTCACCGGTCGCCTTGCGGGCTGCAATCAGGCGGTCCTTGTAGGGCTTTCCGTCCGAGAACTTCAGCGGATCCTCGACGACCGGCGGAGTCGGCAGGGCCTCGTACTGGCCCTCGTCAAAGGTGAACTTGAAGCGGGCTTCCGGCCCAATCCGCATGTGGCGACCGGCCGGCGTGACCCACAGGGCCGCCTCCAGGTCGGAGCGGAAGATCATCTCGCCCGTATCGGGGCACTTGACCCAGAGGTTCTCAGGCGTCTCGCGCTTGGCGAACGCGCCGCGCACGCCAGGCGCGATCCGTGACAGCCAGCCGCCGCCCCGGCGCTCCGCTGTTTTCTTGTCGCCCTTTTTCGGGTCCTGGGGTTCAGCCATAGCCATAGCCTTAAAGCCTCACTTCGTCCCGACTCGCGCCGATCGCACAGCCTTAGCCAGCTCCGACGCTTTTAGAAGAACCTTCTCGGTCACGTTTTCGTTCAACTGCGCCGCCGACTCGATTTCATCCACAAGCGCGGAGCCCACGACGGCCGCGTCGGCGACCTTGGCCACCGCTGCGGCCTGGTCCGGCGTGCGGATGCCAAAGCCCACAGCGACCGGCAGGCCCGAGGCCTTGCGCAGCCGCTCGACGGCGGGCGCCACATCGGCCGCGTCGGCCGACTTCACGCCGGTCACCCCGGCGACCGAGACGTAGTAAACGAAGCCCGAGGTCCGGCGCACCACCATTGGCAGGCGGCCGTCATCGGTGGTCGGTGCCGCCAGGCGGATCAGCGCGATACCCTCGGCCTCCAGCGCGTCCGACAGCGGATCGGCTTCTTCCGGCGGGCAGTCGACGATGATCAGGCCATCGACCCCGGCCTTGGCGGCGAGCGCTGCGAAGGTCTCGAAGCCCTTGTTCAACACAGGATTGAGATAACCCATCAGGATGACCGGGGTGTCCTGGTCTCCTTCCCGGAAGGCGGCCACCAGGTCCAGCGTCCCCTGCAGGGTCATGCCGGACTTCAGGCCCCGCTGGGCGGCGCGCTGGATGGTCGGTCCTTCCGCCATCGGATCTGAGAAGGGAAAGCCCAGCTCGATCAGGTCGGCGCCCGCGGCGGGCAGGCCCCTGAGCACATCAAGGGTCGTGGCCGCGCCAGGATCGCCGGCCATGACATAGGTCACGAAGCCGGCGCGGTTCTCGGCCTTAAGCGCCGCGAAACGGCGGTCAATACGGTCTTTGGTCACGCGAGGTCGGTCCTAGATCTTGCGCCCGAGGGCTTCGGCCACCGTGAAGATGTCCTTGTCGCCGCGACCGCAGAGATTCATCACCACGATCTTGCCCTTGCCCAGCTCCCGGGCGATCTCGCCGACCCGGGCCAGGGCGTGGGCCGGCTCCAGCGCCGGGATGATGCCTTCGAGCGTCGAGCACAGCTTGAAGGCCTCCAGGGCCTCGGTGTCCGTGGTCGAGACATATTCGGCGCGGCCGATCTCGTGCAGGAACGAGTGCTCGGGGCCGATGCCCGGATAGTCGAGGCCGGCCGAGATCGAGTGGGCGTCGATGATCTGGCCGTCGTCGTCCTGCAGCAGATAGGTGCGGTTGCCGTGCAGCACGCCCGGACGGCCGCCGGTCAGCGAGGCGGCGTGCTTGTCGGTCGAGACGCCGTGGCCGGCCGCCTCGACGCCGATCAGGCGCACGCCCTCGTCGCCCAGGAACGGGTGGAACAGGCCAATGGCGTTGGAGCCGCCGCCGATGCAGGCGACCACCGCGTCAGGCAGGCGGCCTTCCATCTCGAGGATCTGCTCGCGCGCCTCGGCGCCGATCACGCTCTGGAAGTCGCGGACCATCACCGGATAGGGGTGCGGACCGGCGGCCGTGCCGATCAGGTAGTAGGTGTCATGCACGTTGGTGACCCAGTCGCGCATCGCCTCGTTCATGGCGTCCTTCAGCGTGCCCGTGCCCGAGCTCACCGGGCGGACTTCGGCGCCCAGCAGGTTCATGCGGAACACGTTCGGCTTCTGACGCTCGACGTCGGTGGCGCCCATATAGACGACGCAGGGCAGGCCAAAGCGGGCGCAGACCGTGGCGGTGGCCACGCCGTGCTGGCCAGCGCCGGTCTCGGCGATGATCCGGGTCTTGCCCATGCGCATGGCCAGCAGGATCTGGCCCAGAGCGTTGTTGATCTTGTGCGAGCCGGTGTGGTTCAGCTCGTCGCGCTTGAAATAGATCTTGGCCCCGCCGAAGTGCTCGGTCAGGCGCTCGGCGAAATAGAGCGGGCTGGGCCGGCCGGCATAGTGGGTGTTGTAGCTTTTCAGCTGCGCCTGGAATTCCGGGTCGGCCTTGGCGTCGGCATAGGCCTTGCCCAGGTCCAGGACCAGCGGCATCAGGGTCTCGGCGACATAGCGGCCGCCGAACCCGCCAAAGCGGCCCTCCGCGTCGGGATAGGCCGAATAGTCATTGGGTTTCGCAGGAGCGTTCACGAGAGCTTCCGAGCTGGGCTGTTCAGTCTTGGGCGCGTTTGACGGCGTCGAGAAACGCCGTGATCAGAGCCGGGTCCTTTAGGCCGGGACCACGCTCCACGCCAGAAGAAACGTCCACCAGGGGCGTTCCGGAGGTCCTGATGGCCTCGCGAACGCTCCACGGGTCGAGCCCGCCGGCCAGGAAATGCGGCCGCGAAAAGCGCCGGCCGGCCAACAGGCCCCAGTCGAAACGCGCGCCGGTGCCGCCGGGCAACACCGATCCCTCCACGGGCTTTGCGTCAAACATCAGGTGCTCTGCGACGCCGTCGAAAGCGGCCGCCTGGTCGACATCCGCCGACGATGAGACCGAGAACGCCTTGATCACCCCGACCCCGGCCCGGGCGGCGATCTCGCGAACCCGCGAGGGCGTTTCCTTGCCGTGGACCTGGATCAGGTCGGGCCGCGTCGTCGCCATCAGGCGGTCGATCAGCGCGTCGTCCGGATCGACCGTGACCGCCACGGTCCGCACGCCGCGGCCGCGAACCGGCTCAATGAGCCGCGCGGCGACCTCGGGCGCGACGTTGCGCGGGCTCTTGTCGAAGAAGACGAAACCCAGGAACGCAGCGCCCCCGTCGAAGGCGGCCTTCACCGTCTCGGGCGTCGACAGTCCGCAGATCTTGGCCCCATGGGCTGACAGGCTCATCGTGCGGGGAGTTACGGGCGGGGAAGCCGCCGCGCAACCCCGGCGATGCTCATTGCAGCGTGAAGACCCCGTTCACGGCCCGCCATTCGCGAGGACTGATCAGCCGGTTATGCGCGATCCGCACCGAATGCAGCACCCCGTCCAGCTCCTTGGCCCAGAAGTCCAGGAACCCCTTCAGGGTCGGGAATTTCGGAGCCAGATCATACTCCTGCCAGACATAGAGCTGCAGCAGAGCGGGGTGGTCAGGCAGGTGGTAGTGAATTTCGGCCGTGGTCAGGCCGTAGCCCATCATCTGCAGCTCGAACGCCTTACTCGCCATCGAAGAGCCTCCGACAAACGTTCCGACGCAAGAAGATTTGGCCGACTTGGCGAGTCGCTCAAGAGGCGCGTTGTCGCGGGTTGCGGCGTAGCGCCCCCTCCGTCACGCGGCTGCGCCGCGCGCCACCTCCCCCGTTGCACGGGTGAGGAGGGTTATCTGTCATCCTCCCCCGCGTGCGGGGGAGGTGGATCGGCGCGGATACGCGACGAGACGGAGGGGGCGTTCTGGACGCATTTCATCGGCCTCACGCGATCGCTCGCTGAAGTTCATGGGGAGGCGACGGAGCGGCCGGGCGAACCCGGAGACCGTGAGTTTGTGTTTGCGTTTCGGCTCGACTGTCCGCTCCGCCAGGTTGTTCTTGCCCGTGAGGATGGGGGGCGTGAGCGTCTTTCAGCTCGGGACCCCAGGAGCCCCCGGACGGGCGCGGACCAACTGGAGCGGCGACTTCCGTGTCCAGCCCGACGATCCACGATAGGCGGCTTGTACGATCACCACCCTGTCGCTCCGCGCTCGTCTCTCCACGGCTTCTTCCGAGATCCCGGATCTATCCAACGAACAGACCCCGGTCGAAACCGCTTCGAGACCACGCGGCCCCGCTCAACCTAGCCCCGCCGCCGTGACTCCTTGCGAGAGACCGGTCTGCAAGCAGACCGTTGGGCCGGATCCAAACGCCCTCCCCCGCGACGGGGATGGCTATGATTGTGCAGCAGGATTTAGCGCCGGGGACAAGTTGGCGCGTAAAAGTGAGAAGCGGTTGAAATCATTGATCTCAGCCCCGCCAATTCCGAGCGTTCACGGCGCCCAATTCCCTCTCCCAGAGGGAGAGGGTGGCCGCGAAGCGGTCGGGAGAGGGGTTTCAAAGCCGCCGCCCTGCCGGCGCGCCCGGGCCAAGGCCGTACGCCCTCTCCCCGGCCCTCTCCCGCTGGGAGAGGGAGTCGCGTCGCGTTTGCTTCTCAGCAGAGGGAGTTTGACCCTTACCCCTCGCCGTCGTCCACCGGCTGATCGTAGGCCGCCATCATGGCCATGTTCAGGATCTTGGACACCGAGGCCGACAGCGGCGCGATCTGCACCGACTTGGAGAGACCCAGCAGCACCGGGCCGATCACCGTGGCGCCGCCCAGCGACTGGACCAGCTTGGTCGAGATCGAGGCGGCGTGGATGGCCGGCATGATCAGAACATTGGCGCTGTCTGTCAGGCGCATGAACGGATAGTTCGCGCGCTTTTCCGGATCGAGCGCCAGCTCGGGCGGCATTTCGCCCTCGTACTCGAAGTCGACATCCATCTCGTCGAGCATGGCGACGGCCTCGCGCACTTTCTCCGAGCGCAGGCCCATCGGATTGCCAAAGGTCGAATAGCTCATGAAGGCCACGCGTGGCTTGAAGCCCAGGCGGCGGACGGCGCGGGCCGCCTCGCAGGCGATCTCGACCAGTTCTTCGGCCTCGGGCAGCTCGGTGACGTTGGTGTCGGCGACGAACAGGGTGTGGCCCTTTGCCAGCACCACCGACATGCCCATGATCCGGCCGCCGGGCGCGGGATCGACCACACGCAGCACCTCTTCCAGCGCCTGGTCGAAGCTGCGGGTGACGCCGGTGACCATGCCGTCGGCCTCGCCCAGGGTGACCATTGAGGCGGCGAAGCTGTTGCGGTCCTGGTTGATCAGGCGCTGGACGTCGCGCTTCAGATAGCCCTGGCGTTGCAGGCGGGCGTAGAGTGCGTCGACATAGTCCGGATTGCGGTCGGACAGACGGGCGTTGATGATCTCCAGCCCCGCCGCGTCGGGGTCCAGACCCACCAGCTTCATGTTCTCGTGCACGAGGTTCTCGCGACCGCACAGGATCGCCTTGCCGAACCCGCCGCTCTGATAGGCGTAGGCCGCCCGGATGACGCTGGGGTCCTCACCCTCGGCGAAGACGATGCGCTTGGGATTGGCCAGCACAGAGCCGGAAATCTTCTGCAGGAAGCCAGCGGTCGGATCCAGGCGCTGGGCCAGACTGGCGCGATAGGCGTCCATGTCGGCGATCGGCTTGCGGGCAACGCCGGTGTCCATCGCCGCCTGGGCGACGAACGGCGGCACGTACCAGATCAGGCGTGGGTCGAAGGCCGACGGGATGATGTAGTCGGGGCCAAACTTCAGCTGACGGCCATGATAGGCGGCGGCCACCTCGTCCGGCACGTCCTCGCGGGCCAGCATGGCCAGGGCCTGGGCGCAGGCGATCTTCATCTCGTGGTTCACGCGGCGGGCCCGCACGTCCAGCGCGCCGCGGAAGATGTAGGGGAAGCCCAGGACGTTGTTGACCTGGTTGGGATAGTCGCTGCGGCCCGTGCCCATGATCGCGTCCTTTCGGACCCGCTTGACCTCTTCGGGCGTGATCTCCGGATCGGGATTGGCCATAGCGAAGATGACCGGATTGGGGGCCATCGAAGCGATCATCTCAGGCGTGAAGGCGCCCTTGGCCGACAGACCCAAGAGAACGTCGGCGCCGACCACGGCTTCAGCCAGGGTGCGCTTGTCGGTCTCGACCGCGTGGGCGCTCTTCCACTGGTTCATGCCCTCGGTGCGGCCGCGATAGAGCACGCCCTTGGAGTCGACGGCGATGCAGTTCTCGGCCCGCACGCCCATGGCCTTGATCAGCTCCAGCGAGGCGATGCCGGCCGCGCCGGGGCCGTTGAGCACGACCTTCACGTCCTCGATCTTCTTGCCGGTGATGTGGCAGGCGTTGATCAGGCCGGCCGCGCAGATGATCGCCGTGCCGTGCTGGTCGTCGTGGAACACCGGGATGTCGAGCAGCTCCTGCAGCTCGGTCTCGATGCGGAAGCACTCGGGGCTCTTGATGTCCTCCAGATTGATGCCGCCGAAGGTGACGCCGATGTTCTTGACCACCGTGATGATCTCGTCGGGATCCTTGGTGGTCACCTCGATGTCGATCGAGTCGACGTCGCCGAAGCGCTTGAAGAGGACGCTCTTGCCTTCCATCACCGGCTTGGAGGCCAGGGCCCCCAGATCGCCCAGGCCCAGGATCGCGGTGCCGTTCGAGATCACCGCCACCAAGTTGCCCTTGGAGGTGTACTCGTAGGCCATGTCCGGATCGGCGGCGATGGCGTGGACGGGCACGGCGACGCCGGGCGAATAGGCCAGGCTCAGGTCGCGCTGGGTGGCCATAGGCTTGGTCGGCACGATAGCGATCTTGCCGGGGGTGGGGTGACGGTGGAAGGCCAGGGCCTCCGCGTCCGTGAAGGTCTTGCGTTCCGCGTCGCTCATCCGGCGTTCCCCATTCCTGCTGCGCAAGTTGATCAAGGGGGCGCGCCGATCGTTGCGGACACGCCCTTATATGTCCGCACCGTAACGAGGGGGGACGGACCTCACAACCGGGTCGGATCGGGAAAATCCCCGCAAACGCTTGTTGGACTTGGCGTTGCGTCAAGCCCGGCGCCGTTACGGAAGGCCGCGTGAGGTTGACCTGAAGGGGCGGAACGGGTGATTTGCCGCAGGTCTGTTTTCTCCTGGAGCCCGCCTTGTCCCAGCCCGTGAAGATCGCGATCGCCGGCGCCAACGGCCGCATGGGTCGCGCCGTCGCCCAGGCGCTGGAGGGACGCGCTGACGCCGTAGTCGCCGCCCGCTTTGAGCGTCCCGGCGTCGAGGGCGAGGGCCTGGTCGCGCGCGAGGTCGCCCTGGCCGCCGCCGAGGCGGTGATCGACTTCACCTTGCCCGAGGCCTCGGTCGCCCTGGCCGAAGAAGCCGCCGCCAACGGCGGCCCGGCCCTGGTGATCGGCTCGACCGGGTTTTCGGATGAGCAACTGGTGCGCATCGACGCGCTCGCCAAGACCATCCCGATCGTCCGCTCGGGCAACTATTCGCTGGGGGTCAACATGCTGATGGGCCTGGTGCGTCAGGCCGCCGCCACCCTGCCTGCGCAGGACTGGGACATCGAGGTTTATGAGGCCCACCATAAGCGCAAGGTCGACTCGCCGTCGGGCACGGCCCTGATGCTGGGCGAAGCCGCCGCGCAGGGTCGCGGGGTCAAGCTCGCCGAAGTGGCTGACCGGGGCCGCGACGGCGTGACCGGTCCCCGCAAGGATGGCGACATCGGCTTCTCGGTGGTGCGCGGCGGCGGGATCATCGGCGAGCACAGCGTGATCTTCGCCGGCGAAAGCGAGAGCCTGACCCTGTCGCACTCAGCCATCGACCGGGGCCTGTTCGCCCGCGGGGCCATCGCCGCCGCCGTCTGGGTCAAGAACAAGCCGCCCGGCCTCTATGACATGCAGGACGTGCTGGGCTTCAAGAAATAGGGATCCAAAGCTTGGCCGGGGGCTTTGTTAGGACACCAGACGCCAGGACGTGATGGCTGAACCCTCGATCGACCCGACGCCAGACACCGCGCCCTCGCCGCCCGCCGCGGCCGCACGCCGGCGCGCGCGCCTTGTCGATCTGGGCCTGGAGGCGGTTTCGCTGTCGATGATGGCGTTCATCGCGACGGGCCTCGTCGTCTGGTCGGGCCGGCGCGAGATCAGTCGCGATCTGGCCGAGTCCTGGCTAAGGGAGCGCGGGATCGAGGCGGCCGTCGAGCTTGAGGATGTCGACGCCACCGGCTTCGTCGGCAAGGTGCGGCTGGGTCCGCGCCAGGCGCCGATCTTCGCCGCCGACCGGCTGGAGGTCGCCTACGACCTGTCCACGCCCTGGAGCGGGGGCGCGTTTGGACTCCAGACCAAGGCCGTGCGCCTGGTGCGGCCGCGCATCGCCGCCTCCCTCAACGACAAGGGCCTGCGGCTGGGCGCGTTGCAGCCGCTGATCGATGAGGCGCTGAAAGCGCCGCGGCGCCCCGATGTCCCGAGCCCGACAGTGCTGGTGGAGGGGGCGCGACTGGATCTGACCACCCCTGGTGGTCGCGTACGGATCAGCGGCGACGCCAGCCTCGACAACGGCCAGCTGCTGCGCCTCGACGCGCATCTGGCGCCGCTGCGCTACGCGGTCCAAGATCTGGCGATCGACGCCAAGGGCGCGACCGTCATCGCTCGAAAGCGCGGCGATCGGCTGACGGTCGACGTCACCCTGGCGCTGAACAGCCTGGAGTCCTCAGCGGCCGATCTGGCGGAAACGACCGCCCAGCTCAGCGCCGACCTGCCCTACCCGGATCTCGTCCGCATGACGGCGCGTGGTCCGCTGGCGGCCCAGCTGGCGTTGCGCGCCACCAGCGCGCGGCTCAGCGAAAGCCAGATCGAAAGCCTGGCCGCCAACCTCGATTGGAACGGAAGCCTGGACGGCGGGCCGCAGGACTTCGCCTTCATGGGCAAGGGCCGCGCGGGCTTGCGTGGCGAGCGGCTTTACGCCCCGTCGCTGCAGGCGCGGGACATCACCCTGGCTCTGAAGCTCGCTCGCGTGGTGGGCGGGCGTCGTGATGGCCGGCTGAGCCTGCGCGGCGCGACCACCGCCGAACTGGGCGCGGGACAGGCTATCGCGGCCGGCGCGGCGGTACGGAACCTGAGCGGCCTGGCGGCGTCGGACAACCTCTCCCTGGTCGCGGACCCGCAAGGCGCGCGCCTCGACGGCCCGCTGACGATCGAGACCCGCGCCGAGCGGCTGGCCATGGGCGCGCTGGCGCTGGCGTCGGCGCGCCTGACCGCTGGCGGCCGGATCGGCCAGAACGCCCGGGGCCTGACGCTCAGCCTGGCGGGCGCGGCTTCGGGCGAAAGCGGGATCTCCGGACCGGACGCGGACCGGCTGGCGGCCCTGATCCCCAACCCCGCCTATGGCCCAGCGCTCAGCCGGGCGCTGCGGTCCTTCACGCTGGCCGCGCCAGGGCTTGGCCTCGAGATCGCGGGCGGTCGCACGCGGGTGGCCCTGTCGCGGGAGGCGCACCTGACAGCTCCGAACGGCGTCGTCCTGACCGCCGCCGCGCCGAACGGCGTGCTCGTGGACGCCGGGCCAAACGGCGCGCGCGGCGCTCTGCGCGCGGCGCTGTCGGGCGGCGGCCTGCCGACGGTGCGTCTGGCGGCTAGCGACTGGCGGGCGGCGGGCGGCGTCGTGACGTCACCGCTGTCCATCGCCACGGAGGGCTTTGACCTGCCGCCGATCCAGGGCGTCACCGGTCAGATCGACGGCCAGGCGCGGATCGCGGGCGGGCGCTTCACCCTGGTCACGCGTCAATGCGCGCCGATCGCAGCCAAGGCCTATGTGCTGGGTGAAAGCCCTGTGACCGACCTCAAGGCGATGGTCTGTCCGAGCGCCGCGCCGCTCGTGGCCGCCGGGCCGGACGGCTGGAGCGCGGCGTTGCGCTTCAAGGACGGCGAAGGCGACCTGGCCACCGCTCAGGCCCGCCTGCAGACGATCCAGGGCGAGGCCTCGCTGGGCGGAGCGGGCGGCTTCGAACGGGCCGAGGTGCGGATCGACAGCGCCGCTGTCGCCGACGCGGCCACCGAGCGCCGCTTCAACCCAATCCTCGCCAAGGGACGCCTTGGCTTGTCGGGCGGCCTCTGGACCGGCGGCTTCCAGGCCACGACGCCCGTCGGCGCGCCTTTGGGCGAGATCCGCCTGCGCCATGTGGTGGCCACCGGCAACGGCCGGGCCGATATCGACGCCTCAAAACTGGCTTTCGCGCCGGGCGGCCTGCAGCCGTCGGAGCTGTCGCCGATGGCCGCTTTCGCCCGCGAGGCCAAAGGCCCCGCCAGCTTCACCGGCGTCTTCGCCTGGGATCCGGACGGCGCGACCAGCCAGGGACGCCTGGTCGCCGACAAGATCGACTTCACCAGCCCGATCGGCTTCGTCGCCACCCTGGACGGCGCGATCGACTTCACCAGCCTCGCCCCCCTGGCCAGCGCGCCCGGTCAGACAATGCGGGTGGTGAAGATCGACTCGCTGGTGCCGCTCACCGGCGTCGAGTCGGTGTTCCAGCTCGGCGCGGAGATTCTGCATGTCTCCAAGGCGACGTTTGAGGCCGCCAAGGGGCGGGTGTCGATCGAGCCGATCGACGTGCCCTTGGGGGCGGACAAGACCATCAAGGGTGCGGTCGTCATTGAGCATCTGGACCTCGGCGAACTGATCGCCGCCTCGTCGCTGGCCGATCGCATCAGGATCGACGCCGTCGTCGACGGCCGCCTGCCCTTCACCTTCGGACCCGAGGGCCTGCGGTTCCAGAACGGCCAGGTGCGGGCGATCCAGCCCGGGCGATTGGAGATCGCCCGCACCGCCCTCTCCGACGTCGCCGCCAGCCCCGCTGACGCGCCGGGCGCGCCACCGACCCAGCCTCCCGGTCAGGTCAATGCGATCCAGGACTTCGCCTATCAGGCCATGGAGAACCTCGCGTTCGAACAGCTGGAGGCCGGGGTCAACAGCACCGACAACGGTCGTTTGGGCATCCTCTTCCATGTGAAAGGCCAGCACGCCCCCAAGGTGGCCGAGAAGGCCAAGGTCGGCATTCTCGACCTGCTGCGCGGCCGCGCGTTCGACAAGCGCATCGCCCTGCCGGCCAAGACGCCCGTCGACCTGACCCTCGACACGTCGCTGAACTTCGACGAGCTTCTCGACGCTTGGCGGCGTTCGTTCGCCGGCGAGGATTCTGCCCCGCCCCGTTCAGGTCCGGTTCAACCGTGACCCGTCATCCTGCCCACGAACTGGAGACCAGACGCATGAGAAAGCGCGCCCTCTTGATGGCCCTGATCGCGACGGGAGCGCTCGGCGCGGCCGCCTGCACGCCCACCGTTCGCGTCAAGGTCGATCCGATCAACATCTACGCCAAGCTGGACGCCGACGTGCGCGTGCGGCTGGACAAGGAAGTCCAGTCGCTGATCCAGCAGAACCCCAACCTGTTCTAAGCAAGGAGGACCGACATGATCCGCAAGACGATGACGGTTCTGGCTTTGGGCCTGGCGATGACCGCCGCCGGCGCGGGCCTGGCCATGGCGCAATCGGCCGCCGCCAAGGCGACCGTCGACGCCGCCAAGACGGCGGGAACCGTGGGCGAGCAGGCCGACGGCTATCTCGGCATCGTGGCTGGCGGCGACGCCGCGCTGCGCGCCGCCGTGGCCGAGATCAACACCGGCCGGGCCGCCGCCTACAAGGACATCGCCGCCAAGACCGGCGTAACCGCCGAGGCCGCCGGCCAGGCCACCGCCAAGCAGCTCTACGCCCGCCTCGCGCCTGGCCAGTACTGGAAGCCGCTCGACGGCGGCTGGATCAAGAAATAGCCGGCTGACGTTTCGGCCAAGAAGAAGGGCGGCCTCTTTGCGGAGACCGCCCTTCTTTTCTGTCTTGGGCCCCGCTTACGGCGTCTGCCGCGCGGGCGAGGGCTGGGTGTCATAACGCTCAGCCTCCGCCGGTGTCTGAACGCCGTTGTTGACCTCCACCGCCGCCAGATCGTCGGCGCGGTAGCTCCAGGCGCCGAACAGGGCGATCGCCGCCAACACGGTGGAGACGATCAGGACCCAGAAGATATGCTTGCCCCAGCGGCCTTGGCGCGCGCGCGTAGCGTTCAGGCGCGGGGCCGGCTCGTTCGGGGCGGTATGGTGGTGAATATCGGCGGGCATGACTGCGACCTCCTAGGGTGTCCACATGGGGATGGCGTCCGCGCGCTGATGATTGTGGAAGGCCTGCACCGTCCCGGCTGAGGCTCCCACCACGGCGATCACGACGAGAGCCATGATCCGCGAACGGGTTCTTTTTTGACGCTGGCTTGGCGTCGAAACGAAAACTGTACCGCCATGCTCGGCCACATAGGTGCGGATCACGACGCTGCTCCCCTGCCAGGCGGACCCGGTGTCCGCCCTGCAATTTCAACGTCTTGCGCCTGAGGCCGTTCCGTCGAACGGCGGTGAACGGCCGATCAGAAAAATTTCACCTCGGCCGGGAACCAACCCCACGCTGGATCGTTTTTGAATTGCGAAGGCGGCGACGCCCCCCCGACTTGAGATCAGCGAAAGCTGGTCGGCCGCCTTCGCACCCCCCTTTGTTGATGCGAACTCCAGGCGGGCCGGCTTGTCGGACCGCCTTTCTTCGTTTGGTCCTAGTGGCGCTCCGATACTGCACTGGCGCATGAGGCGCGAGCGCCACAGCCCGCGCCCGTCAGCGGGGCGCGAGATCGAACAGAACGTCTGCGCGCCGTCGCAGGGGAGCAGCGGCTCCATACGCGGAAATCGAGCCCGCATCGCCGACCGCAGCCAGATCGACATCCACCTTTTTGAAGCCGGCGCGGCCCAGCGCCTGAGACACCGCCTCGGCCCGACGGCGCGATAGCGCGAGATTGGCGGCGGGCGCGCCCACAGCGTCAGCCAACCCCACAACACGGACCGAACGCACGACGCAGTCTTGCGCCTGCGCGCTGGCGTTCCTGAGGACCGTCCGCGCCTCCCGGGTGAGCGCAGCGCTGTCGCGGTCGAAATAGATCGAGGCCTGGAAGCCCGTGCACGCCGACGGGGTCACCGTTACCGGCTTTCGCAAAACGCGGAAGGGCCCATCGGTTTGGGCGCATCCCGCCGTCGCCAAAAGTGCGCCGCTGAAGATCACGGTTCTTAGGGTCTTCATGCCAACCTCCTTGGAGATCCCCGTATGAGAAAGGCGACCGGCTGGGCCGATCGCCTTCACACAGAACTCTGACGCCGCAATCAGGAGCGGGGCGCGCCGTTCTCCCAGTAGTACCGACCGCTGCCGGCGTCGTAGTAGTAGTATCGGCCCGCGCGCTCGTCGTAGTACTGGCGACGGTTGACGTTGGCCGCACCGCAGCCGCCATCCTCGCGACAGCCCTTCACGGCGCCCGCCGTGCCACCTATCGCCGCGCCAACCGCCGCGCCGGTGCTGGCGCTGCCGCCGCCAACATTGTTGCCGATCACCGCGCCGGCGATCGCGCCCAGCGCTGCGCCGCCAGCGGCGTTCCGTTCCACGTTACCCGTCGAGGTGCATGCCGCGGCGAGCACACCCACGCCCATCAGGGCGATCATGGTCATCTTCATCTTGGCTCTCCGTTTCGAGCTGTCCCAGGCCAGCTAACGGCTCCGACGGGTGGGGGTTCCGCGCCACAAGCGGAACCATGGGCGGATCGAGCCGTTGCGTGGCGTGGGTTTTCATGAGGGGGTGTGCGCATGAAGCGCATCGACGTCGTCGCCAACATCGCCTCGGGCTCGGTCGGACCCGACGCCCCCGAGATCGCCGAACGTCTGCTCGCCGAATACGGCGTGACCGGCGTCGTCCACGCTCCAGCGCCGGGCGAGCTGATCGATTGCCTCAGGACGGTGATCGATGGAGCTCCGGATGCGGTTCTGGTCCTGGCGGGTGATGGCACAGCGCGCGCCGCTGCGGAGATGGCGGGCGCCGATGGCCCGATGATCGCGCCGTTGCCGGGCGGAACCATGAACATGCTGCCGCATGCGCTCTATGGCGAGCGCCCCTGGCAGGAGGTCATGGGCGATTGTCTGGGCGACGGTGAGGCGCGGGCTATCTCCGGCGGCGAGGTGGGCGGACGCCTGTTCTTCGTGGCCGCCATCCTCGGCAGCCCGGCCCTCTGGGCGACGGCGCGCGAAGCCGCCCGCGAGGGGCGCATCGACCTGGCGATCGCTCGCGCCCGCCGCGCTCTCCGCCGCGCCTTCTCCGGCCGCCTGCGCTATGCGCTGGACGGTCGCCCCAGGGGCAAGGCCGAAGCCCTGACGTTTCTGTGCCCGCTGGTGTCCAGCGCGCTCGACGCCGAGGAGCAGGCGCTGGAGGCCGCCGCCCTTGACCCCAGCGGCGCGGTGGAGGTGTTCCGCCTGGGCATGAACGCCGCTTTTGGCCAATGGCGCGAGGACCCCTCGGTGTCGGTCGGCCGTTGCCGGTCGGGCCAGATCTGGGCCAATGGGCGAATCCCGGCCATTCTGGACGGCGAGCCCGCGCGCCTCGACCCAGAGACCTCGATCCGCTTCCGGCCAGAAGCCTTTCGCGCGCTGGTTCCGGCCAACTGATGAAGCTGGTCCAGCTTTCCGATATCCATTTCGGCGGCGAGAACGTCGAGGCCGTGGCCGCCGCCGGCGCCTGGATCCGAGCGGCCGCCCCCGATCTGGTCGTGGTGGCGGGGGATATCACCTTGGATGGCAAGGCGGGCGAGTTCGATGCTGCGGCCGCGTGGCTGGACACCTTGCCTCGGCCCATGGTCCTGACGCCGGGCAATCATGACACGCCGTTCGTTGGGCCCGGCGAGCTGTGGGAACGATTCACCCACCCCTGGCGACGCTTTTCCGACCGCTTCGGCGCGGAGGACGGCGCGCGCTGGAGCGGCGCTGGAGTGACGCTCACGACGCTGAACACCGCCCGCGCCGCCCAGCTGCGCTGGAACTGGTCAAAGGGCGCGGTGGCGAGACATCAGATCCGACGCGTGGTGCGTGAGCTGGAAGCCGCGCCGGCCAGCGACCTGCGCGTGGTGGTCTGTCACCATCCGCTGATGGAGATTCTGGGCGGGCCGATGACGGCCCGCGTGCGCGGCGGCGTGGATGCGGCCAATCGGTTTGTCGGGGCCGGCGCGGATGTGATCCTCTCGGGACACATCCATCTGCCGTTCGTTACGGCGCTGCCGTTCGGAGACGGACGAACCCAGGCGATTGGGTCAGGCACCCTGTCTCACCGCGAGCGGGGCGCTGCGCCGGGATTCAACGTTATCGAGGTCGAACCCGGCTGCGTGCGCGTGACGGCCATGGCCTATGCGCACGGCCATTTCGAGGCTTGGCGGACTTGGGCGATCGATCGCCGACCATGAGGACTGCGGCGGCGCGAACACGCTCGCGCCGCCATTGTCCGGTCAGGTCGGCGCCGGATAGGCCCAGCCCTGCGCGCCCGACTTGGCGGCCGCGTACTGGCTGTCAGCCAGGGTCCAGTTGATCAGGTTGTCGAAGACGGCTTCGAGGAAGCCCTTCCGCAGGTTCTGGTAGTCCAGGTAGTAGGCGTGCTCCCAGACGTCGGCGACGACCAGGGCCGTCAGGCCTTCCGTGACGGGGCTCTCGGCGTCGTGGGTCGAGATGACCTTCAGGGCGCCCGAGGCGTCCGAGACCAGCCACACCCAGCCCGAGCCGAAGTGACCGATACCCTCGGCGACGAACTTTTCCTTCAGCGCGTCCAAGCCGCCGAAGGTGGCGTCGATGGCGGCGGCCAGCTCGGCGCCCGGCGCGGTCTTGGTCGGCGACAGGCCGTCCCAGAAGAAGGCGTGGTTCCAGGCCTGGGCGGCGTTGTTGAACACCTTGCCGGGGCCGGCGCCCTTGATGACCGCTTCCAGCGAGCCCTTATCGTCGCCGTTCAGCAGGCCGTTGAGGGCCGTGACGTAGGCGGCGTGGTGCTTGTCGTGGTGGAAGCGCAGCGTGTTGGCCGAGATGGTCGGCTCCAGCGCGTCATAGGCGTAGGGCAGGTCGGGAAGCGTGTACGGCATGTTCACTCCATGGGAAGGCGTTCCCATGAAGGGAGGAGCGGGAACGCGCGGGAAGGCATCTAGTGCGCGCAGGCGCGAAGCGTAAGCGGCTCCGTGGTCCCGAACGCTCAACTTTAGTTGAGAAATACCCTTGAAAAGCTGGGGTTTCCGCCGCCAGACGGATCAGAGCCGCACCGCCGGGACGGGCCCGGGGCGCGCGTCTCACGGCGCCTCAGCTCAGCGTTGCGGCGGCTTGGGGTCGAGGAAGGCCTTGGCCACGGTGGCCGTCAGGCCGGGGTTCTTCAGGGCGAAGATCCCTGCGGCTAGGCCCAGGCCGATCGACATGATCGGCCGCTCACGGACGATCTCGACGATCTTGCCGGTCATGTCGAAGCCGGCCGGCGGCGGGGCCTGGTTGCTGGCGGCGCGATGGCTCTCGACCTTCCGCGCGGCGATCATGCCGGCGATGGCCACGATCAGCGCGGCCACGGCGGCGACAATGGCCGCAGCGCCCGCCGGAGTCACCAACGGAACCAGCAACGCATACAGCGCAAAGGCGGCGGAGACGACGCTGACCGCAGCGGCGGCGGCGATCGCCGCGGCCGCCGCCAGCGTCATCAGGGTTTTTTCGAACATCAGCGGTTGTGACGGCTGCCGCCGGCGATCAGCAGGCCGATCAGCACGCCGACGCCAAGGCCCGCGAGGGTGGCGGTGATCGGACGCTCGCGGATACGCTCGGCGGCGTAGGCTTGCGCCTCTTCCAGGGTCTGGCCGGCGGTGTCGGTGTAGGCGCGGCTCTGAGCGCGCAGGGTTTCGAACCCTTCCGATACCGACTTCTCCACCCGCTTGGCCGCTTCGGTCAGCGAGACGCGGGCCGCGTCGGCGGCTTGCGTGAAGCTGCGCTCGGCGTGCTCGACCGCCTCAAGGGTCGCGGTCTTGGCCTTGGCGGCTTCCTTGGCGGCGGGGGAACTGGCGGGCATAGGTCTTCTCTCCTGTTCGCGACGCGACCGACCGGGCGCTGATGATGCGCCCCGTCAACGCCGAGCTTGGCGCTAGGGTTCCAAGTTAGCGCAACGCCCCAAGCTTCACCACTGAGGAATCCCAAAGGCGCTCGCGCTACACGCGAAGCGGGGCTAAGGTCGAATCATGGACGACGCCCAGAGACCCAGCGACGATCGCCTGGAAGCCGAGCGCCTTGAGGCTGTGCGAGGTCTGGGCGTCATGGACGGTGCGGTCAACGGTCCAGCCTTGTCGCGCTTGGTCCGGCTTGCGACGCGGCTGTTCGACGCCCCCAAGGCCGCGATCGTGTTGGTGGACAAGACGCGCATCTGGCGCGCGGCCTATATCGGCTACGCCGGACCGGAAAGCCCCCGGGAGAACGACCTGGCGCACAAGGTTGTCAGCGCCAACGCCCCCGTCGACCTGGGGGTTCCGATCCGCGACTCAGACGGCCGGCCTCTCGGCGCCTTGGTTGTGGAAGGTCCGGGTATGGGCGGGCCGGCTTCAGAAGACGATCTGCAGGCCCTGACCGACCTCGCCGCCCTCGCGACCGAGGCCCTCTGCGGCCCCTGCGCCAAGCCGACGCTGGAGAGCGAACGCTTGGACTTGGCCATCGCCGCCGCCAGCCTGGGCGAGTTCGAGTGGTGCATCCCGACCAACACCTTCAGGATCAGCTCGCGCCTGGCCAAGCTCTCGGGCATTCCTGAAGGTGAGTTGGACAGCCAGGACGGCGACGCGCTCTACCAGTACATCCATCCCGAAGACCGTCCGGCGGCGCGCGCCAGCGTCGACCGACAACTGGCCGAAAGCGGCCGCTTCACCATTGAGTACCGTCGCGCACCGCACGAGGGCGCGGGCGAGACCTGGAACAGCGCGGCCGGCGTCATGCTGATGGGCCTAGACGGCCAGCCCACGCGATTGATCGGCGTGGTACAGGACATCACCCCTCGAAAGCTGCAGGAAGAGCAGCGGGAGAGCCTGGTCGCCGAGCTGGATCACCGCATCAAGAACCTGTTGGCCGTCGTCCAGTCGGTGGCGGCGCAATCCGCCCGCAAGTCCGCTTCGCTGGACGTGTTCCTCAAGACCTTCGCCGCGCGCCTGAAGTCTATGAGCTCCGCGCACGACCTGCTCAGCGCCGCGCGCTGGCGGGGAGCGACCCTGGCGCGGATCGCCGCCGCCGAACTGGGGGGACTGGCGCCGACCCAGACGCGTTGGGATGGGCCCGAGCTGTTCCTGACACCGCGCGCCGCCGCCGCCCTATCGCTGGCGCTGCATGAGCTGGCGGTCAACGCCGTCCGCTACGGCTCGCTGTCCACCGAGAACGGCAAGGTCGAGGTGGTCTGGCGGCGCACGCCCGACGGCGGCTTCGCCCTGGAATGGCTGGAGACCGGCGGTCCGCCCGCCAACGCCCCGGCCACCAAGGGTTTCGGCGCCACCCTGATCGAGGACGTCGCCGGCCGCGAGCTGGGCGGCTCGGCCAAGATCAACTACCGCCCGGGCGGTGTCACCGCGATGATCCAGGGCGCCGCCGAGGCCCTGGCCGACGCGCCGCCGGTCGAGCCGGTCAGCGTCGCGCCTGAGCGCATCGTGGAGACCGTCGTCGCCGCCGATGAGACCGTGCGCCCCGGCGCCATCGCGGGCCTCAAGGTGCTGATTGTCGAAGACTCCCTGCTGCTGGCCCTGGAGCTGGAGGCGGGGCTGGAGGACGCCGGCGTCGAAGTGATCGGCTGCGCCGCCGAGTTGGGCGAAGCGCTGGCGATGGTCGAGCAAGACTTCGACGTGGCGGTGCTGGACGCCGACCTGAACGGTCAGTCCGTCGCCCCGGTAGCCGAAATTCTGCGCTCGATGGGCCGCCCGTTCGTCTTCGCCACCGGCTACGCTGACAAGGCCGCGCCAATGGGTTTTGACGCGCCGATCGTGCGTAAGCCCTACAATGTGCACCAGATCGCCCGGGCCGTGGCGGGGGTCACCGGACGCGTCTGATCATGCTGATACGCCGCGCCGCGCCACGAGACCTTGAGGCCTGGGCCGTCCTGCGTTTCGCCCTGTGGCCCGACGGAACGCTTGATGATCATCGTGCGGAGATCGCGGAGGCGCTCGCAGCCGAGAATGATCTCGTCGCCTATGTCGCCGAGGCGGCCGATGGTCGACTCGTCGGCTTCGCCGAAGCCGCCTTACGCCACGACTACGTCAACGGTTGCGATAGCTCGCCAGTGGCGTTCGTCGAAGGCCTGTATGTGGACCCGGATCATCGGCTGGCCGAGGTCGCGCGCCGACTGTGCGACGCTGTCGCGGACTGGGGCCGCGGACGGGGCTGCACGGAGCTCGCCTCCGACGCCGACATCGACAATGTGACGAGCCACGCCTTCCACCAGGCCATCGGCTTTGAGGAAACCGAACGCGTCGTCTATTTCCGGAAAGCGCTCTGAAGCGGCGCGCCTGGTGCTCGTCAGCCTAGGACGCCAGCCGTTCGCAAGGTTGCGATCGCTTCGGCGCTCATGCCGATGACGTCAGCGAGAACCGCGTCGGTATGCTCGCCCAGGGCGGGGCCCGGCCAGCGCACTCCGCCCGGCGTGTCGGTGAGTCTCGGGAAGGCGTTCTGCATCTTGACCGCGCCGAACACTGGATGCGGCACCGCCACGATCGACTCCCGCGCCGCGTACTGAGGGTCCGTCAGCATGTCGGGCGCGCGATAGATGCGGCCGGTCGCCAGACCTGCGGCCTCGAGCTTCGGCAGCAGATCCTCGATCTCCTGATCGGCGGTCCAGGATGCGATGCGGGCGTCGAGCTCAGCCTGATGCGCACCGCGCGCGGCGTGGTCGCAGTAGCGCGGATCATCGGCCAGGTCCGGCCGCCCCATCAGCTCGCACAGGCGGCGGAACAGGGTGTCCTGGTTGGCGCCGATAAGCACCAGCTCACCGCTCCTGGTCGGATAGACGTTGGACGGGGCGATCCCGGGCAGCACTGCGCCCGACCGCTCGCGGACATAGCCGGTCAGGTCGTACTCGGTGACCAGGTTCTCCATCACCGTCAGCACGCTTTCATAGATGGCGGTGTCGACCACCTGCCCCCGGCCTGTGCGCTGGCGGGCGTGGAGAGCCATCATCACGCCCAGGGCCGTGTTCAGACCCGACAGGCTGTCGCCGATCGAGATGCCCGCGCGCGCAGGCGGACGATCGGGCTCGCCGGTGATGTGGCGCAGGCCGCCCATCGCCTCGCCGACCAGAGCGTAACCTGCGCGGCTGGCATAGGGTCCCGTCTGGCCAAACCCTGACACCCGCGCCATCACCAGGCCCGGATTGGTCTTGGACAGGGCCTCGTAGCCCATGCCCCATTTCTCCAGCGTGCCGGGACGGAAGTTCTCGACCACGACGTCGGCCTTGGCGATCAGGGCTCGCGCGATATCGCGGCCTTCCTCGGTGCGCAGATCCACCGTGACGGACTTCTTGTTGCGGCCGATCACCGGCCACCAGGGCGACAGACCCTTGGGCTTGGAGCGCCCCCATTGGCGCATCGGATCGCCGACCTTGGGATCCTCCAGCTTGATCACCTCGGCGCCGAAGTCGCCCAAGACCTGACCGCAGAAGGGGCCGGCGATCAGCGAGCCCATCTCGATCACCCGCAACCCGGTCAACGGACCCTGGCCCATACGAATTTACCCCAAGCTTGAGGAACCGATCACGGCCCCGTGATGTTCTTTATGGCACGACGGCGAACCGCGGCGCCGGCCCCGATCTCTCTTTGAAGAGACCCTCACTACAAAAAGAACTCCAGGGAAAGACAGCCATGACCCGTCATTTTCTCGTCGTCGGCGCCGCCGTCGCCGCGCTGAGCCTCGCCGCTTGCGGCCAGAAATCCGATGAAACCAAGGGCGCCGCCACGCCGGCCGAACAGGCCGCGACGCCGGACGCCAACCCCGCCGCCACGGTCCCGACCATGGCCGATGAAACCAAGGCCGATGTCTTCGCCACCAAGATGGCCGACAGCGACATGTTCGAGATCGAAGCCGCCAAGCTGGCCGCCTCGCGTTCGAACAATCCGTCGGTCAAGAAGTTCGCCATGATGATGGAGACCGCACACAAGAAGACCAGCGATGGTCTGAAGTCGGCGATCTCGGCCTCGGGCGTGGCGTTCACGGCGCCGACCATGCTGTCCAAGGACATGCAGGACGAGCTGGACGATCTGTCGAAGGCCGACGCCAAGGACTTCGACAAGGAGTACGCCGACGCCATGGTCGACGCGCACCAGTCGGCCCTGAACCTGCTGCAACGCTACGCCCAGGACGGTGACACGCCGGCGCTGAAGACCTTCGCCGCCGAAACCGCGCCGAAGGTCCAGGAGCACCTGAACATGGCCGAAGGCCTGAAGAAGGGCTTCGAGACCGGTGAAGACGTGGCCAAGGCCCGTCAGTAGTTACGGAATGGCGTAGGCGACCGTCGCCTTGGCGGCGGCGCGCTCGCGTCCTTCAGTCCACATCAGGACATCGACCGTCGCGATCCGACGGCCGAGCTTGAGCAGGACGGCCTCGGCATAGAGGTCGCCCGGCTTGCAGCCGCGAAGAAAGTGGATGTTGAGCGAGGTGGTCACAGACAGGGCCACCTCGCCGATCCGCGCCAGGATCATCGCGTAGGCGGCGGTGTCCGCCAGGCTCATCATCGTCGGGCCCGAGATTACGCCGCCCGGCCGCAGTTGCCGGGACGCATAGGGCATCTTCAGCAGCGCCCGCCCCGCCTCGACCTCCAGCACCTGCGGCATCTGCTCAGGATCCACCTCGGGAAAAGCGCGACGCAGGAATGCATTGAGCGCCCCCGCATCCATCCGGATCTCGCCCCCGTCGCTCATCCGCCGACCTTGACCGTGTTGTCGTCGCCATTGCGGTCGATGACCGTATTGTACGGATCAATGCCTGCGAAGGTCGGCGCGTTGTCGACCGTGAAGGTGAAGCGGTTCTCGCCGGAGCGGATCGGCCGGCGCTGGTACAGCACCACGTTCTTGGCGGCGAAGCCCTTGTCGCCCGGCTTGGCGGTGAAGAGGCCAATCTCCATCGTCTCGTTGAGGGGGGCGTTGGTCTCCTTGCCCTTGCCGTCGGCGTACTTCTTCTGGGCGTCGACCACGACCGTGACGTCGAACTTGCCGTCGGCCCGCTTCTTCACCGAAGCGGTCTTGGTCTTCAGGTCGTAGAGCGTGATCTTCTCGAAGAGATCGGTGATCAGCGCTTGCTTGTCGGCCGGAGCTTCAGCCCGAAGCGCCGCCAGGAAGTCCAGCGTCGTCGGATAGGGCGCGCCCTTGAAGGCGAAGTCGGCGATCAGCTTGCGCAGGGCGCGGTTGACGGCCTCCTCGCCGATCTGGTCCTGCAGCCGGTACATGACCAGCGAGCCCTTGCGATAGTAGATGTAGGGCTGGTTCTCGACCTTGTAGAGCGGCTGCTCGTCGATGACGTCGCCGCCTCGCGCCCGCAGATAGCTGTCCAGCTCGAACTTGAGGAACTTTCGGATCTGGTCCTCGCCATAGGTGTGCTTCATCACCATCAGGGCCGAGTACTGGGCGAAGGTCTCGGTCAGCATGGCCGCGCCCTGCTGGTCGGCGCCGACCACCTGGTGGGCCCACCACTGGTGGCCAATCTCGTGGGCGCCGACATAGGTGACCATGTCGATCTTGGTCGGGTCGCGGTAGTCGGAGATGAAGAACATCCCTTCCGACCACGGAATGGTGTTGGCGAACGACTGCGCGAACTGCGCGTAGTCGGGGAACTCCTGGTAGCGCAGCTGGCGGAACTGATAGGGGCTGAAGTTGGTCCCCATATAGTCCAGAGACCGCTTCATCGACGTCTTCATCCGGTCGATGTTCCAGGCGTGCTGGGGATCGTAATAGACCGCCAGCTGAACGCCCTTGTAGGTCTCCTCGGCCACCTTGTAGCGCGCCGACTGGATCGAGACGAACGGCATGATTGGCGCTTCGGTGACGAAGCGGGCGGTGCGGCGACCATTCTTGACCGTGTCGGACACCTTGTAGCCAGGCGCGATCGGCGTCTGGTCGGCGACGGTGGTCACCGTGATGTCGGAGCGGATGAAGTCGGCGTCCTTGCGCAGCTGGTGGAACTGCCGGGTGGGGACGTCGCCCAGCTTGGCCATGCGTTGTTCGGGCGGCAGGCCGTACTTGCGGCGCTTGGCGCGGTCGCTCAGCAGGCCGTCGCGCGACATGCCCAGGATCGGCGCGATCTCCAGGTTGTTGACGAAGGTCCCGTTGTCGACGACCCGCGTCTCGGCCCCGCTGTTGGGGAAGCCGCGCTGGGCCCGCAGGGTGATGAAGCTCATCTTGCGCTGCTCGCCCGGCGCCATGGGGGTGTCGAAGGCGAAGATGCGGTAGTTGAACTTCTCGAAGGTCTTCTTGGGCCGCGCCCCCTCGATCGACAGGCCCTTGACCTGCAGATCGCGGTCGAAGCGGACGTGGATTTCCTTCAGCGCCGCGCCGGTCTTGTTCTCCAGGACGTAGGAGCCCTTGGTTTCGAGGCTGGGCGCATGGGGCTGGATATAGACGTCCAGGGTCTGGGCGATGATCTTGGGCTGAGGCACGTTTTCGAACGGCAGCAGGGTCTTTTCATACTCGGCCTGCCACTTCTCGCCGTCGATATTGGTGCGGTATTCGTTCCAGACGTTGGTGTTGACGTAGATGAACCCGCCCAGACCCGCAAAGGCGACCAGCGACACGCCCATCAGCGCCCCGGCGCCGCCGTTGAGGCGAAGCGGCAGTCGGCGCAGACGCGGCAGAAGCCGGCTTTCCGTCCCGCGCCGCCACAGGCCGTAGGCCAGCACCAGAAGCACCAGAGCGAAGGCCGTCCAGTAGGCCCGCAGCCACCAGGCGCCGATCCAGAACTTGCCCAGCCCGTTCATGTCCGAGAACGGCGTGCCGGTCGTGGCCCCGTAGTTGTAGAGCTTGTGCTCGAAACCGAGGTTATTGAACGTGATGGTGCTGACGATGTAGACCACCATCAGGGCCCAGCCGATGAACTTGTGCGGGCTGATCGTCTGCAGGAACACCGCCAGGACGGCCATCAGGATAAAGTCCAGGGCCTGCGGCAGGACATACCAGACTAGGTACTTCTCAAGCTCGAAATTGAAGTAGCCGTGGAACACCTGGCTGAGCATGGCGGCGACCACGCTGACCAGCAGGGTGGAGATCAAGACAAGGCTGATGGCCAGGGTCTTGGGCGCGACGAACGCCCAGTCCGGGACCGGGGTGGCGTCGATGATCTCATGGGTCTTCTTCTCGCGCTCGCGCCAGACCAGCTCGCCCGAATAGTAGATGGCGATGATGATCGGGATCAGGCCGAACGACCCCAGCAGCGGGTCAAGCAGGATGCGGGTGACCGGATAGACGACGCCGCCGTAGCGGCCGGCCTCGGTGGCGAACCACAACGAGCCCATGGCGTTGGCCAACCCTAAGAACAGCAGCACGAAATAGGCCGGGCTTTTGAACACCTGGCCCATGTCGAGGCGCGTGCGGACGACGAGCTGGGCCCAGGCTGTCCTGCGATCGAACACCGGAGCCGGGAGCGGGCCGGAGGCGACGGGCGCGGGCTCGGCCGCTGCGGCCTTGGCTTTTTTGGCGCTCTTGCGCTGACCCGACAGCTCCGCCGATTGGAAGCGGAACAGGCTGTAGGCGAGCGCCAGGAAGCCGGCTGCAAGAGCCAGCACGAACACGCGGTTGAACAGCAGCGCGCCGGCCAGCGGCGGGGTCAGGCTGTTGCGTTCGCTGGCGGTCCAGTACTTGGTCGCGAGGCCAAAGGCGGCCGTACCGAGCGGCTCCCAGAGCGCCGCGCCCTTCTCGTACTCAGGCCGATCCAGCGCGATGCCGGCGACGATGTACAGAACCAGGAAAGCGATGACGCCGACATAGGTCCACATCATCGAGCGGGTGACGGTGGCCAGGGCGAAGAAGATCGCCGAGGTCAGCAGGATCGCTGGGAGGGCCAGGGCGAAGTACGCGAACAGATAGGCGTTCAGATCGTTGGGGCCCAGCCGCTCGGGGTCGACCCAGGGCATGAACGAACCCACGAAAATGGCCAGCGGCACGACGAGGAACGAAATCGCCGCCGCCAGGAACGCGCCGGTGAACCGGCCGTACAGGTAGTCGAACTTGCGAACCCGCGTGGATCGCAGGATCGGACCAAAGCCCGTTTCGTCGTCGCGCACCACTACATTGGCCACGAAGGCCGTGGTCACGAACATGTAGAAGATCGCCAGGATCAGGTGCGTCTGGGCGATCGCGTACGGGGCGTTCTTGTGGATGTTGCCGCCGCCGCCGATCCGGATCTGATCGATCGTCGCCGCGCCGAACGTCATCAGAAAGAAGATGACCGCCACCACCCAGAACACGGGCGACTTCAGCTGGTAGCGGAGCTCAAAGCCCGCGATCTTGCCAAACATCGACTCGTCCTCCTTACGCCGCTTGGCGCGAGCGGGTGGACGACAGGGTGGAGAAGTATACGTCCTCCAGCCCACCCTCGACGGGGGCGAAGCCCGCGCCCGGATCGGTCTCGGACTCGATGTGGATCACGGTGCGGCCGGCCAGCAGGCGGGTGGAGATGACCTTGTACTGGGCCTTGGCGGCTTCCAGCTCGGCCTTGTCGATGATCTTTTTCCAGATGCGGCCCTTCAGCTGGGCCACCAGGTCGGCCGGCGCGCCCTCGCGCACGATGCGGCCGTTGCAGATGATGGCCATGGCCGGGCAGAGGTCGGAGACGTCCTCGACGATGTGGGTCGACAGGATCACCACCACGTTCTCGCCGATCTCGGCCAGAAGGTTCAGGAAGCGGTTGCGCTCTTCGGGGTCGAGGCCGGCGGTGGGCTCATCGACGATGATCAGGCGCGGATCGCCGATCAGGGCCTGGGCGATGCCGAAGCGCTGGCGCATGCCGCCCGAGAAGCCGGCGATCGCCTTCTTGCGCACGCCCCAGAGGTTCACCTGGTTCAGCAGGTTCTCGACAGTTTCCTTGCGCTCCTTGCCCCCAGCGATGCCCTTCAGAACGGCCATGTGGTCGAGCATGTCGTAGGCGGATACGCGCGGATAGACGCCGAAATCCTGCGGCAGATAACCCAGCGTCTTGCGCAGCTCTTCGGGGTGCTTGAGCACGTCGATGTCGCCGAAACGGATATGGCCCGAGGTCGGCGCCTGCAGGGTGGCGATGGTGCGCATCAGGGTCGACTTGCCGGCGCCATTGGGGCCCAAGAGGCCGTACATGCCGCGCGGGATCGTCAGGCTGACCTCATCCAGGGCGCGGGTGCCGTTGCCATAGACGTGGGTCAGATTCTCGATGATCAGCATGGTCTTCCTAATGCCCCCGATGGAAGCCGGGCCGCCGCCGGCCATGACGGCGCGGCTGAGCCAAGCTCCAAAGTTTCCAATTCAGCGTCCGTCGGCCCGGTGTCGCCACCCGCCCGACGAGCCTAAGCCCTAGTCCCCAACGGCGAGATGACTCGACGGCGAGCGCGGCGGCAAGTGAAAGAACGTTTAGACCGGCTGTTCAACCATCTCTTTGCGGAACCACAGCCATTTTGAGCCCAGACTTTCACGGTTGCGCGACCGGGGTTTTGGCGCGCCGCTTTTGGGTCTACAGGAAGCGCCATGACGACCTACGCTTTTCCCCCGCACGCCATCCCGACGGTCCCGGTGGAGGGATCGGACGCTGTTTTTCCGGTGCGTCGCATCCTGTGCGTTGGCCGCAACTACGCCGCGCACCGCCGCGAGATGGGCGGCGATGATCGCGATCCGCCGTTCTTTTTCGCCAAGCCCGCCGACGCGATCGCGCCGCTGGCCGCAGAGATCGCCTATCCGTCGGCGACCAGCGATCTGCATCACGAGATCGAGCTTGTAGTGGCGCTGAAGGCGGGCGGCGCCAACCTTTCGATCGAACAGGCTCTGGCCTGCGTGTTCGGCTATGCGGTCGGCGTCGACCTGACCCGCCGCGACCTACAGGCCGCGGCCAAGGCCAAGGGCCAGCCCTGGGAGGCCGCCAAGGGCTTCGACGAGAGCGCGCCGATCAGCGCCATCCAGGTGACGGACGCGCCTGCGGCCGAGGCGGCGGTGACGCTGTCGGTCAACGGCCAGGCGCGCCAACACGGCCTGGTGGGCGACATGATCTGGAACATCGGCGAGGTGATCGCCAAGGCCAGCGAGCTCTGGACCCTCGCCGCCGGCGACCTGATCTTCACCGGCACGCCCGAGGGCGTCGCCGCCATCGCCCGCGGCGACAAGGTCGTCGGCGAGATCGAGGGCGTGGGCCGCCTGGAATTCACCCTGGCCTGACGTCGCTGGCACGATCCCGCCGTCTTTGAGAGAGACTTCGATGAAGCTCGTCCTGCACAGCGCCAAGCGCGCCAGCGCGCCCTATCGGGTGCGGATCGGCCTGAACCTGAAGGGCATTCCGTTCGAGCTGCGGCCCGTCGACCTGGTGGCCAACGCCCACCAGGGCGAGGCCTACCGCGCCCTGAACGCCCAGGCGCTCGTGCCGACCCTCGAGGTCGATGGCCGGCCGCTGACCCAGAGCCTCGCCATTCTGGAGTGGCTGGACGAAACCTTCCCCGAAAATCCGCTTCTGCCGAAGGACGCCTTCGACCGCGCGGCGGTTCGCGCGATGGCCGAGATCATCGCCTGCGACATCCACCCCCTGAATAACCTGCGCATCCTGCGTCAGCTCACGGCGATGGACATCGACGAGCCGGCCCGTAACGCCTGGGTGGCGCGCTGGATCCAGGACGGGTTTGCCGCGTTGGAGCCCATGGTGGCCCAGCACGGCCGGGGCTACGCCTTCGGCGATACGCCCGGGCTGGTCGACTGCCTGCTGGTGCCGCAAGTGTTCAACGCCAACCGTTTCAACGTCGACCTGTCGCCGTTCCCGGCCATCGAGGCCGCCGCCGCCCACGCCCGGGCGCATCCGGCCATCGCCGCCGCCCACCCTGATCACCACCCGGAGCGCTAGATGCTTGAGGACCTGAAAGCCAACAACGCCGCATGGTCGAAGAGCAAGACGGCGGTCGATCCCGAGTTCTTCAAGCGCCTCGCCAATCAGCAGAGCCCCGAATATCTGTGGATCGGCTGCAGCGACAGCCGAGTGCCGGCCAACGAGATCGTCGGCCTGGATCCGGGCGAGCTGTTCGTCCACCGCAATGTCGCCAACCTCGCCCCGCCGCAGGACGCCAACTATCTGAGCGTGCTGCAGTTCGCGGTCGACGTGCTGAAGGTCAAGCACATCATGGTCGTGGGCCACTATGGCTGCGGCGGCGTCGCGGCGGCCATCGACGGCAAGCGCCGGGGTCTCGTCGACCACTGGCTGCACCCGATCCGCGAGGTCCACGCCGAACACCGCCACGAACTGGAGGCGATCCCGGAAGAGCGCGCTCGCCTCGACCGCCTGACCGAGCTGAACGTCACCCGCCAGGTGCGCAATGTCGCCTCGGACGTCTTCGTGCAGGACGCCTGGGCGCGCGGCCAGTCGCTGGCCGTGCATGGCTGGGTCTATTCGCTGGCCGACGGTCTGGTGAACGATCTCAATGTCGGCATCGCCGGGCTGGAGGACTATCAGCGGGCGGTCGGCCAACCGGGGTGAGGACCTACCCGCCCCTGATCCGGACCTTGGCGCTGACCCTCCGCCCTTCCGCGTCCACGACCGTGAGCTTGTAGAAGCCCGGCGCTGCGGGCTTCCAGATCGCGCGGCCGCTGACGGGGTCGGGGTCCAGCGGCGCGCCCTCCACGTACCAGGTCAGACCTTCGCCTTCGGCGGCGAGCACGAGCCCTCGCGCCTTGGGCCCCAGGGCGTCGACCTGCACTGAGGCGCCGTCGGGCGGAAAGATAAGGCGCGGGCCGTCATCGGCGGCGCGCAGCTTCTGGAGCGCCAGCGGCGCGGCCTTGGGCGCGATGGGCCGGGGTGCGGAGCCCTGGGCGCCGATCGCGTCGGCCACGTCGAAGAGCAGCGGCAGGGCCGCGTCGCGTCCCGTCAGCCCGCCCCGCGCGCCCCCATCGGCGCGGCCCGTCCAGACCAGGATTGCATAGCCGCCAACCACGCCGGCCGCCACCGCATCCCGGAAGCCGTAGGAGGTTCCGGTCTTGAAGGCCATCGATGGCCCGCCCCGGGTCAGGGCTGACGGCGCGCGGCCCTTGGGCGCAGGCGCCTCGCGCAGGATGTCGAGCACCTGCCGCGCCGCCTCGGGCCGGACGAGGCGCGTCCCGCCGGCCTTCTCGCGCGCCTTTGCCTCAGTCTCCGTCCAGGCCAGGGGCTTGGCGATCCCGTTGTCGCCCAGCGCCGCGTACAACATGACGAGGTCGCGCCAGGTGATCCCCTCACCGCCCAGCGCGAGGGCGAGGCCCGCCTCCTTGAGCTGCGCCTTGGGCCGGGCCAGATGCGCGCCGGCCGCCTCGATACGGCCCGCGAAGGCCTCAGGCCCCAGCTTCTCCAGGGTGGCGACGGCCGGGACATTGAGCGAATGGGCCAGGGCCTCGCGCACCGTGACCTTGTCGTGAAACACCCGGTCGAAGTTCTCAGGCTGATAGTCGGCGAAGCGGGTGGCGCTGTCGGTCAGCTGGGTGTCGGCGGCGACGAGGCCGTCGTCCATGGCCATGGCGTAGATGAACGGCTTCAGGGCCGAGCCGGGCGAGCGCAAAGCGCGGGTCATGTCGACCCAACCGCCGGCCCGGTCGCGGCCCGCCGAGCCCACCGAAGCGCGCACCGCTCGGTTGCGGATCTCGACGACGATGATCGCGGCGGTGGCGTCCGGGCCCTGCGCAGCGGCGACGGCGGCGGCCATGGGCTCCAGGCGCGACTGCAGGTCGGCGTCCAGGGTCGAGACCACGCTGGCCTGGCCCTCGGGGGCGGTCCGCGCGAGCTCCCCCGCCGCGTGCCAGGCCAGGGTAGGGAAGGCGGCCCGGCGCGGCATGGGCTCGTTTTCGGCTTCGTAGGCGGCCGCCGCGCTGAGGGTTCCGCCCCGAACCATCTTGTCCAGAACCGCCCGCCGCGCCACCTTGGCCGCCTCGGGCCGGCGGTCCGGACGCCGGGCCTCGGGCGACTGCGGCAGGGCGATCAGCAGGGCCTGCTCGCCGTCGGTCAGGCTGGACGGTTCATGGCCGAAATAGCTGAGGCTGGCCGCCCGTGCGCCCTCCAGGTTGCCGCCATAGGGGGCCAGGGTCAGATAGAGGGTCAGGATCTCGCGCTTGGAGAGCCGCGACTCCAGCTGCATGGCGCGAACCATCTCGATCAGCTTGGCGCCCAGGGTGCGCGGGCGCGGCTCCAACAGACGCGCGGTCTGCATGGTCAGGGTCGAGGCGCCCGAGGTCACCCGGCCACGGACCACCGCTGAGCCCACGGCGCGGACCAGCGACAGCGGGTCAACGCCCAGATGGAGATAGAACCGGGCGTCCTCGACCTTGATTAGGCGCTTCTGGAAGGTCGGGTCGGTGCGCTCGAGATCGGCCCGAATCCGCCAACGGCCATCCTCCACCGGCAACGCGCGCAGCCAGGCGCCGCGCCGATCCAGCACCACCGGCGAGGACTGCCGGGCGCGGGTCATGTCGGGCGGGAAGAGGGCGCTGAGGGTGAAGAGGGCCAGCTCGAGGGCGAGGGCCGCGATAAGGGCTTTGGTCAGGCGGGGGACGCGACGGGCTTCGTCTCCCCAAAACTCAAACCGTGTCATCCCGGCCGGACCCCGGCCTTGAGCCGGGGGGAGAGCCGGGACCCAGGAGCGACCGCACTGCGCTTGGCCGCTGGGTCCCGGATCGACCCTGCGGGCCGTCCGGGATGACACGACGTTTCAGGCCGCACTGAAGTCATCTATTGCCCCGGCGCGATGGTCGCGCGCGAGGCGTCCGAGCGCGCCACTATGGCCGGTCGGTACATGTCCTTGGCCACGGCGCCCGGCAGGAAGAACGAGCCCGGCGTCACCGCCCGCGCCACATAGGCCAGGGCGAAGGGCTTGTTCCCCTCCAGGTCCAGGGCCGCGATGAAGCGGTCGTCGCGGCTTTCCTGCACGTCTGCGGCGGTCAGCTCGCCCAGGAACTTGAACGGACCATTCTGGGCGTCGTCGGCCCCCAGGGTGGTCTCGATCTCGAACCCGGCCGGCAGGGCGTCGTCGACCACCAGGGCCACCGAGCGCTCCTGCATCGAGCGGCCGGAGACCAGCACAATGATCCGGTCGCCTTGCCGGATGGTCGCCGGGTCGATCGCCGCGCCCCCCATCGACAGCAGGCGCTTGCCCACCGACAGGCCGCTAGCGGTGGCCGGCGGGGCGGAAACCGGCGTGCCGCGCACGCTGACCGTCCGCCACAGCAAGCCCTTGCCGGTGTTGACGAAGCGGGCGTCGGTCAGCTTGCCCACCGCCCAGCGGGGCGCGCCGCCGGCGGGCGGCAGCGGATTGGCGCCCGTGGCCTGGATCGAGATCGGGCCCGAGGCCTTGATCAGGGCGTTGGCCGCGTGCAGCAGCGCCGCCTGCTCCTGGGTGTTCAGGGCGTCGGGATCCTTGACCGAGTTCTCCAGGCGACCCTGCATCTGGCGCGCCACGTCCATCATGCCGGACTCGGCGGCGAGGGCCGTCAGCACGGCAGTGTCGCGCAGGGTGGACTGGTACCAGTCCATCTCGTCGCGATAGCCCAGCGACTTCACCGCCTGGCGCATGGCTGAGCGGGCGCGGGCGTTGTCCCCCATCCGGGCCAGGCCGGCGGCGACATAGGCCTTGGCGATCGGCTGGTCCTCGTCCTTCATCTGCACGTCGTGCCACCAGCGCAGGCGCGCAAGGTCGCCCTTGCCGGCCTTGGCCATCACGTAGAGGGCGTAGGCGCTGGCGCGGCGACGCATGCGTTCGGTGGCCTGCTTCGAGGCCTCCTGGTTGCTGGCCCACCAGCCTGGATACTCCATGCGATAGGCGACCGAGGCCCAGCCGTCGGGACGGCTGACCTGGCGCATGGCGCTGACGGCCTTGTCGATGGCCGCGTCCGGCACGGCCACACCCTGCGCCTTGGCCTCGAGCAGGAAGTCGACGACATAGGCGCCCAGCCACGGGTCTGCCTCGCCGTCGCCCACGCGCCAGAGTCCGAAGGCGCCGTCCAGGGTCTGACGGTCCAAGAGCTTGCCCACCGCGCCAGCCAGGGCGGCCGGGGTGCGCTTGAGCTTGGGGTCGTTCGAGAAGGTCTGGGCGTAGAGCAGCGGATAGGCCGTCGAAACCATTTGCTCGGTGCAGCCGTACGGATAGCGCTGCAGCGCCACCGCGATCGCCGAAGGGTCAAAGCCCCGGATCGGCGAGTAGCTGACCTGCATCGTCACATCGCCCGCCGCCAGGCCCGCCAGCAGCGGATACGACGGCGTGAAGGCCTCGCCCGGCTTCTGCGGCTCGGTGGTGGTGCGCACGATGTCGCCCCAGCCGAGGCGCGTCTGGATCGGATAGTCTTTCTGGGTCGTAAAGCCGGGCCCTGCGACCTTGAAGCCGATCTTGCCGACGCCCGTGACGTCGGGGGCCAGGAACGGGATCTTCTCGGCGACGCGCTGGCCCAGGATCAGCTGGAACACCTTGTTGAAGGCGACCTTGAGCCCGCCGACCGAGAAGGCCTCGGCGGTGTAGGCGCCGGACTTGCCCTCGACATTGTGCAGCTCCAGCGTGGCGTAGGCCTGGTCGCCCGGCGCCAGGAAGCGCGGCAGGTTCAGGTCGGCCACCACCGGCTGGCGCACGGTCAGGGGCTTGGAGGCCGAGCCGACGGCGGTGTCGGTCCAGGCCACCGCCTGGATGCGCAGCTCGCCATTGAAGTCGGCGGCCGGCAGCTTGACCACCGCCTTGCCGTCAAAGCCCGTCTCCACAACACCCGACCACAGGGCCACGGTCTTGATCGGAGTCGTTGTTAGCCCCTCGCCGCCGATCTCGTCGCCGCCGAAATTGACATTGGCCGGCGCGCCCATGTTCGGGTCGAGCAGACGCCCATAGTCGTCACGGTAGTTGAGGGTCAGGGCCCGCTTGCCGAAGTACCACTTAACCGGATCGGGGCTTTCCTGGTGGGTCAGGCGCAGGATGCCCTCATCCACCGCCGCGATGGTGATCCGGGCCTTCTGGCCCAGGCCCATGCCCGACACCTTCACCGGGATCTCGACCGGGGCCTTGCTATCGATCTTGCTCGGCGTGCCCAGGTCGACCGTCAGCTTACGGCCCTTGGGGTCGATCGGGACATAGACGAGACCCAAAGCCCGGCGCGGCTTCGGCGACGCCACCGGATCGCGCGGCTGGATCACGCTGACCATCACATAGGCCCCGCCGCCCCAGGCGGCCGAGGTCTTCAGGCGCACGGTGGTTCCGTTCTCGCCGACGCTGACGGTCTTCAGGTCGATCAGGCGATCGGTGGCGACCGCGATCTGGGCCTCGCCCGCATAGGGCGGCTTCAGGGTGATCTCGACCGTGCCGCCTTGCGCATAGGTTTTGGTTCCGGCGGTGACGCGGACGACGTCCGGCGCCTCGCCCTCGCGGGCCGGCGCGCCCCAGCCCGCCGAGAAGCGGGTCACGGTGCGCGCGCCGTCGGCGCCTTCGACCTCGAGGCGATAGTCGCCCCAGCCCAGACGGCGGTTGATCTTGGCGGGCTGACCGGCGCCGATATTGACCTGCGCCTTGGCCACGATCGCGTCGCGGCTGCTGCGGCGCCACTGCCAGCGGCCGTTCTGCTGGAACCAGTCATAGTCCCAGCGCTCGGCCACCAGGGTGTAGGTCGCCGTCGCGCCGATGCGCTGACCGGCGGCGTTGACGGCGATGATGTCGAGGCTGACGGGCGGATCGCCCTTGCCCTCGCCCTGCTCGACCTTGACGCCGTAGTAGACGGCCTTGGGCCGGACCTTCAGCTCCAGCCCCTCGCGAACCGGACGGCCGCCCGGCTCGAACACCGAGGCCGTGACCGAGGCCACCAGCGGCTGGGCGGTGTCGCCGACATCGCCGGTTCCGACCGACAGGATCGCGCGGCCCTCGCCGTCGGTCACCGTCGAGCCGAGGTCGAGATACTTCTCCTCGAACGGCTTGCCCTGGTCGCCCCATTCAAAGCCCTTGAAGGCCGGGAACGGATCGGTGTCGGCGCGCAGCCGCGCCTCGCCTTGCGTCTGCAGGCCCGCGCCCGGCGCGCCATAAAGGAACCGGGCCGAGACATCGACCTTGCGGGTGTCGCCCGCGCCAAGCGGCACGGACTCCTGGCCGGTGGCGGTGACCGCCAGACGCTGAGGCGCGAAGTCCTCGACCGAGAAGCTCAACGACCCCGTCGCCTCCTCGATGCCCTCGACATGCAACTCGGCCATCCAGCGCCCACGCGGCGCCGAGCGCGGCAAGGCGATGTCGGCCAGGGCGACGCCGGCGTTGGCCTGGCTGAACGGATAGCGGCGGAACTCCACGCCCGAAGGACGCTTGACGATGATCTCGCCCTTGCGATCGTTGACGGCCTTGGCCATCCGGTCGCGGATCATGGCGGTCAGATGAACCGTCTCGCCCGGACGATAGATGCCCCGGTCGGCGTAGAGGTAGCCGTCGATATCGGCCGCGACGCTGCGACCATCGACGCCGCCCTCAGTGCGGCCGCCGACGCCCTGCTTGGACAAGTCCACCGGCGAGCGGTCCAGATCCAGCACCGCCAGATCACCTTGCGCGCCGTAGGCCATGACCATCTTGGCGCGCTCAGCGCCCTGGCCCTTCAGCAGCGGACGCAGGAACCGCACGCGGCCGTCGGCGTCGCTCTGGGCCTCGGCCAGCGGCTCGCCGTCGGCGGCCACCAGGGCCACGCGTACGCCCGACAGGGTCTTGGCGCTCTTCAGCGAGCGGACCACGACATCCAGGCTTTCGGAGCCGTCATAGGCCAGCATCGCCATGTCGGTGAACACGATCCAGCGGCGGGCCTGGGCGGGATTGTTGTCGCCGTCCTCGGCGTCGCGGCCGCCCGAGGCGTCGCGCGCCTTGATCACGAAGGCGCCGGCCTTCATGTCCTTCAGCACCGCGCCGAGCGGGAAGACGGTGGTCGCCTTCTGGCCGGTCGCGCCGCCGGTGACCTGCACCGTGCCCTTCCAGACCTGACGGCCGTCGTCGCCGACCGCATCCTCGCCATAGTCGCCGGCCCAGTCGCCCTCGCCCGAGGGGTCGGGCGCGCTGATCGACTTGCGGACGAGGTTGCGGTCCGGCACGCGCCAGACCTCGATGGCCAGGGTCTGGACATTGATCGTCTCGATGGCGACGCCGTCCGACTCCTCGCGCGGCAGGATCACGCCGTCGCCGGCGAAACCGACGTAGGGCGGCTTCTCGCCAAAGGTGAAGTCGACATCGGCGTTGGCGCCCAGGGTCTCGCCGCCCTTGGCGGGCAGGCCCTTCAGCAGCGTGATGCGATGATCGGTGAAGCCGACGCCGCCCAGGCACAACTCATCCCCCTTCACCCGCACCGACGGCTGGCGGCCGAGGTCCGGCGAGACCAGCACGAAGTCGGCGTAGGATTTGGAGGGATCCAGATCCCGGCTCATGCGGATACAGGCCAGCGGGTCGGGGCCGCTGCTGTCGACGCGGGTCTGCCAGACGGCGAAACCTTCGGGTTTGGGGATCCCGCGCCGGGGCGCGTTGGCCGAGCGCGGCTTGCCGAACAGCGACCAGGCTTCGCCCTTGACCGACTCCGCGCCGGCCGGTTTGCCGCCGCCGAAGAAATGACCGCCCTTGCCGACGGCGAAGCCGCCGCCGAAGCCGACGACCAGCGCCCCGGCCAGGGCCAGGGCGACAGGGCCTTTCAGGGAGGCGGGCCAACGTTGGGCGACCGCTTCACGCGTAGCGTTCCAGCGAGCCTGTAGCGCCGCGCGGAAGTCGCGGCCACCTTCCGGCGGCGTCTCGTCCGTCGACATCGTCATTCCCCTTCGGCTCAGCCCCGGGGGGGACTTGAACCTAAGCGGCGACAGGGGTCAACGGCGCCAAGATGACGATGTTATGCGTCGAAGGCCACCAGGCCGCTGGCCAGATCGTAGCAGGCCGAGACCACCTTCAAGCGCCCTTGCTCGATCCGCTCGGCCAGCACGCCGTCGGCCACCTTCAGTCGGCCAGCGACGTCGCGAACATTCTGGCGGATGGCGGCGTCCTGGAGGTCCGCCGGATGCTTTTCCTCGGCGGCGACGACGGCGGGCAGGATCGGCAGCACCATCTCGTGCAAAGCCCCATGCAGGTGGGCGTGCTTGGTGGCGACATCGACGGCGGCGCCCACCGCGCCGCACTTGGTGTGGCCCAGCACCACGATCAACGGCGCGCCCAGGTGCTCAACGGCGTAGATGATCGATCCCAGGCCCTCGCGACCGACCGTCGAGCCCGCGACGCGGACCACGAACAGTTCGCCGAGATTGCAGTCGAAGACCAGTTCGGGCGCCACACGGCTGTCCGAGCAGCCGACGATGATCGCGAAAGGCTTTTGGCCCTTCGATAGATCATTGATCCGGGCGAGGCTGGGCAGCATCAGATTGGCGCCGCCCCGCGCGAAGATGGCGTTGCCGTGCTTGAGGCGGCCGAGGGCCTCTTCGGGTGAGACCTCCTGCGGCGGCGCATGATTTTCAGGTTCGTGCGCGGGATCGGGCTCCATCGGCTTGACGCTGGCCATGGCCCTGTCGAGCGCGGCCTTGTCGCTAGCCTGATGCTTGAGGGCGCTGGCCGTACGGCGGCCCTTCTTGGTCAGCACGCTCGGCGCGTGCCCGTCGCCCTCGGCGAACGCCAGAGCCGGCGCGGCCATGCCCGCCAGCGCCCCTAGGAGCAGCCGTCTCGAAACCATCTCGTCCCCCGACGCGGTTAGAAGTCGGCGAGACGATAGGCGACGACGGCTCAAGACAAGGTTAATCGATCCCTACAGCGGCAATTCGACACGTTTGACCACGGTGCGCATAGCGATGCTGGAGCTGACCCGCACCACGCCCGGAATCCGGGTCAGTTCCTGGGCGTGGACGCGCTCCAGATCGTCGACGTCACGCACCACCAGCCGCAGCAAATAGTCCGAGCCGCCGGTCATCAGATAGCACTCGGCCACCTCGCGCACATTGGCGATGGCCTTTTCGAAAGCGCTGAGCGCGCTTTCCGCCTGGGACGACAGGGTCACTGTCACGAAGACGCTGAGCGGCAGGCCGACCGCCCGCTCGTCGATCACGGCCGCGTAGCGGCTGATGACGCCTTGTTCCTCCAGGGCCCGGACGCGGCGCAGGCAGGCCGACTCCGAAAGGCTGACCGCCTCGCCCAGTTCGACATAGCTGGCCCGCCCCCGCCTTTGCAGGGCGGTGAGGAGCTTCCGGTCGAAACTATCCAGTTCTACGGCGGATTTCTTCATACTTATACCATAGCACGCAGGAATCTTGCATCAAGGTATCCGCAGGGATCGAAATCACCAAGAAAGTTGCGAAGAAAGAGGCGCATGATCGCTGTCAAAGCGCTTTTGGAGGAAACATCATGCGCGTTGGCGTCCCTTCCGAGATCAAACCGGGCGAACACCGGGTCGGACTCACCCCCACCGCCGTCCGCGAATATGTCGGCCACGGCCACACCGTCATCGTCCAGTCGGGCGCGGGCCTCGGCGCCGGCTACGCCGACGACGTCTACGTCAAGGCCGGCGCGAGCATCGTCGCCGACGCCGCTGCGGTCTTCGCCGGCGCGGACATGATCGTGAAGGTCAAGGAGCCGCAGAAGGTCGAGTGGGAAAAGCTCGAGCCGCGCCACATCCTGTTCACCTACCTGCACCTGGCGCCCGATCCGGCCCAGACCGAGGGCCTGCTCAAGAGCGGCTGCGCGGCGATCGCCTATGAGACCGTCACCGACGCCAAGGGCGGCCTGCCTCTGCTGGCCCCGATGTCGGAAGTGGCCGGCCGTATCGCCGTATTCTCCGCCGCCGAAACCCTGCTGAAGCACAATGGCGGCATGGGCCTGCTGCTGAGCGGCGTGCCGGGCGTGCCGCCGGCGCGCGTGGCCGTCCTGGGCGGCGGCGTGGTCGGCAGCAACGCCGCCCGCATGGCCGCCGGCTTGGGCGCCGAGGTCGTGGTGCTGGAACGCTCGATCCCGCGCATGCGCGAACTCGACGACCTCTATCAGGGCCGGATTCTCACCCGCTACTCCACCTTCGGCGCTGTTGAAGAAGAGATCCTCAAGGCCGACGTCGTGATCGGCGCCGTTCTGACCGCCGGCGCGGCCGCACCCAAGCTGGTGCGTCGCGAGCACCTCAAGCAGATGAAGCCGGGCTCGGTGCTGGTCGACGTGTCGATCGACCAGGGCGGCTGCTTCGAAACCAGCAAGCCGACGACCCACGCCGAACCGACCTACACCGTCGACGGCGTCGTCCACTATTGCGTGGCCAACATGCCGGGCGCAGCGCCGCGCACCTCGTCCGAAGCCCTGGGCAACGCGACCCTCCCCTTCGGTCTCGCCTTGGCCGACAAGGGCCTGGACGCGCTGAAGACCAACGTCCACCTAGCCCGCGGCCTGAACGTCCTGAAGGGTGAACTGACCCATCCGGCCGTCGCCGAAGCGCTGGGCAAGACTTCGATCGACCCCTACGGCGCCTGGAAGTAAGGGCGTCCGGCCACCGGACAGAAGAAGGGCGCCGCGCGGGTCTCGCACGGCGCCCTTTTTAGTTTTTGGGAGAGGAACTGACGCGTCCTGAAATCAGGCGGCGAAGCGGGCGATGTCCTGACGGTTCTCGATCAGATCGAGAACGTCGCCCATGCGGAAATCGGGATCGCTAGGGTAAAGCGCGTCATAGACTGAGCGCGCGAAGGCGAGGTCGGCGGCCGTCTTGACCCGCCAGTCCAGCCGCGAGCAGTCGCGGGCGGCGCGCAGGTGGGCCTGGCTCCAGCGCTCCGGCTGGGCCCGAATGGCGGCGGTCGGCGAAATGCGCGCCGTCGGATCGCGCTCTTCGGCGGCGGCCTGGCGCAGGGCGCGCGCCTTGATGACCTCGACCTCGAGCCCGGCCGGGTAGGTGCGGTGGACGCGGTTGGAGGTGTAGTCCGCGCCGCTGGCCAGGGCCATGCGAACGGCGTCGTCGACCACGCCCGGGTCCATGAACGGCGCGTCGCCCTTCAGGCGAACGACATGGCTGACAGCGCTGATCGCATCGGCGCAGCGCGCAATGCGAGCCAGGATGTCGGCGCCCGCCCCGCGATGCACCGTGTAGCCGCGCGAGACAAGGAAGCCCGCCAAGGCGTCGTCTGCCGCATCCTGGCTGGTGGCGACAATGATCTTCGAAAGGCAACGCGCGCTCCGCAGACGCTCAAGCTGCCGCACGATCATCGGCTCGCCCTGCAGCGTGGCCATCGACTTGCCTGGCAGGCGGGACGAGCCCATTCGGGCTTGCAGGACAGCGAGGATCATGACGCGTCTCCGTGGGTTGAAGCCACCCTAAACAATAAGAATAAAACCTCGATGAATCAGAAACTTATGCAAGCTTAACAGGCACGCTTAACGCGTGCTGAACAGCGCCGCGCCGAGACGCGCCGGCTCATGCAGCCTATTGTCCAGAGTGATTCCGGAAGGGTGTTAGGCGACCCAACGTCGCGGGTCGAGCGCCACCGGATCGTCGATGGCCATATCATCCCAGTCGAGATCAGGCGGCGGGCTCGAGGCGGCCGCGACCACAGCTGACAGCTCGGCGGCCGAGTTGACGCCGACCAGCACGGCCGAACCTTCGGGACGCGACAGAGCAAAGCCCAGCGCCGCTTGCAGCGGATCCGAGCGGCCCTCGGCGATCATCCGACGCACGCGCGACAGGCGGCCCGACGCGCCCTTGAGCTGGGCGGGTACGCGATCAGGCGGCAGGAACAGCAGGCCGTTCAGGAAGATCGAGCGCAGGTGCACCTCGATCCCCATGCCGGCGATGCGTTGCAACGAGCCATCGGCCAGCAGGCGCTGGTCCAGCAGCGAAGCCGGCGCTTGCAGGATGTCTGGCTTGAAGCGCTTGGCCACGCCGACCGGATCGTCCGAGGCGTGGGCCGAGACGCCGATCTTGGCGAACAGGCCCTGGTCCTTCAGGCGTTGCAGACGCTCCCAGAGCGCAGCGCCATGCGGGCCGAACAGCTCAGCGGGCGAGTGAACGACGATGGCGTCGGCGCGCTCGACGCCAATACGGCGCAGGGCGGCGCGAGCCTCGGCCTCGACGAAATCCGGGCCGCGATCAGCGCGGGCGGTCGAGATCGTCACGCGGAAGGGAACAGGGCGTGGAATGAGATCGCCAAGAACGGTTTCGGCGCGCGCGAACAGGCCCGAGGCGTCCAGCACCGACAACTTGGCGCGCGCGGCGATATTCAGGATATCGCGGGCCTCGGCTTCAGGCGCGCGACCGCGCGGCGCGGACGAGCTCCCGCCGTCGAGGCCGAATTGAGCGGCCGCCAGACCCAGTTTTGAGACCGAAATGGACATCGCCATCCGCGCGCGAAACTCACCAACAGACGAGGAGGCTACGCGCCAAGGTTTGAACATCCGGTTTCTGGAACCTTGACGAGGGGTTAAAGTGACGCCGATGAGCTTTGACGCAAAAGACGCCGCCTGGCCCATGTACGGCCTGGTCGATGACGCCCGCCCGGCCTTGTCCCAGGCGCTTTCGAGAGGCCCTGCGGCTCTGGCCACCATCGTCGCCCTGGGCGGCGGCGGTCCCCGTCCCGTGGGCGCGCAGATGGTGTTCGGCGACGGACTCATCTCGGGTTTCTTGTCAGGCGGCTGCATCGAGGCCGATGTCGAGGTTCATGCCCGCGCGTGCCTAGAAGATGGCGTTCCGCGCCGGCTGGTCTATGGCGAGGGCAGCCCCTGGCCGGACATCCGGCTACTGTGCGGCGCCCGGATCGAAATCCTGGTCGAGCGAATCGCGCCCGAGGACGCGGCGGCCAGGACCCTTCTGGACCTCGCCGCCGCGCGCCTGCCTGCCTTCTGGGTCAGCGACGGCGCGCACCGAGTCTGCGCCGAGGAGCCTCAAGTCCCCTGGCCCGGCGCGTTCGAACGCGCCTACGACCCGGTTCCGCGCCTGGTGGTGATCGGCGGCGACCCGACGGCGTTGGCCATCGCTGGGCTGGGCGCGCAGTCTGGCCACGAGACGTTCCTTCTGCGCCCCAAGGGCCCGGCCGCGCCGCCGCCCCTGCCGGGCGTCGCCTATCGCCGCGAGCCGCTGATCGAGGCGCTGGCCGCCATCGGCCTGGACGCCTGGACGTCGGTGGCGGTGTGCGGCCACGACCTGGAGCAGGATCACGCGGCGCTGATGACCGCCCTGCCCTCGCCCGCGCCCTATGTGGGTCTGCTGGGCGCCCGGCGGCGCCTACCCGAGCGGATCGCGCAGCTGAAGGCGGCGGGCCTGGAGGAGCGGGACCTCACCAAGCTGCGCGCGCCCATCGGCCTTGATCTCGGCGGCAAGGCCCCCTTCGAGGTGGCGGTGGCCGTGATCGGCGAGGTGATGGCCGCGCGGCACGGCCAGCCGGCGCTGGCGCGGCGGGTGGTCGAGGCCTGAGGGGCCGCGACTATTGCGGAACAATCTCCGCCGCGAACGCCGCCAGGTCCTCGATCAGGGCGTTGGCGGCCATGCTGACCAGCTCCCCGCCCTTCTCGGGCGTGGCCTGGGCGGGATCGGAGCCCATGCGGCCGTCGGCGTAGCGGGCGCGGAAGTCCAGCGCTTCACGTATCGGCCCCGTCGGCGCGATCTGCGGCGAATAGGCCGCCGTCTTGATCGTCTCCGGATAGGCCCACTGGGTCACCGCGATCTCGGACGGGGTGGCGTGACTGCCGTGGCCGGTCGGAAATTGCCGGTTGGCCAGGGCGTTGACACCGGCCAGATCCCACCAGTTCTTCAGCTTCAGGGCGAACGGCGCGCGCTGCTGGCGGAAGCTGTAGTCGGCGTAGATCTCGGAGAACGCCGCCTCGATCGAGGCGACATTGCCGCCGTGACCGTTCAGAAAATAGATCCGCGTGAACCCATGGGCCGACAGCGACCGCACCCAGTCGCCGATCGCGGCGATGAAGGTCGAGGGCCGCAGGAAGATGGTGCCCGGGAACGCCAGATGATGCTGGGCCATGCCGATATTGAAGGTCGGCGCGACCAGCACCTTGTCGTCCGCGCGCTTGCTCGCCTCGTGGGCGATGATCTCGGGGCACAGCCAATCAGTGCCCAGAAGGCCCGTCGGGCCATGCTGCTCGTTCGACCCGATCGGCACCACAACGCTCTTGCTGGTCTTGAGCCGTTCTTCGATCTCGGACCAGGTGGACAGGGCCAGCAGCATGTGACGCTCCTTTTCGAAACACCGTAAGGCTTTAAGCCCAAAGCCGCCCGCTTGGCAGTCCAAAGTGCGCGCGCCGGCCGCCGGTCGCCCGGTCGATCGCCCCCCCGGAATGAGCCGTCCGTAGAACGCCGGACTTGCGCCGTCCCTTCCCGTTACGTCATGCTGATGTCCAGGTCGGGAAAGCCCGGCGCGGAGGAAACGCGATGGCCGAACCAGGCCATGCCGAGAGGGTTCTGTCGGTGCTGCGCGACGGCGCGGCCACGCCGCTGGCCGCCTCATGGCGCCGCAGCCTTACCTTGCACCAGCTGGATCCAGAGAACCGCAAGCCGCCCGAAACCCTGTCGGGGACCGAGCTGAGGGCCGCGCAAGAGCAGGTGGGCCCTCTGCTCGCCGCCGCCCAGGACAATCTCGACGCTCTGTTCCAGGCCGTCGGCGATAGCGGCTGCTGCGTGTTGCTGACCAACGCGGACGGCGTGCCGGTCGACCGGCGGGGCGTCTCGGCGGACGATCCGGTGTTTCGCCGCTGGGGCCTTTGGAACGGGGCGGTGTGGAGCGAGGCGCGCGAGGGCACGAACGGTATCGGCACCTGCCTCGCCGAGCAGCGCGTCCTGACGATCCACCGAGACCAGCACTTCCATACGCGTAACATCGGCCTGTCCTGCACCGTGGCGCCGCTGTTCGATCCGAACGGCCGGATCGCCGGCGCGCTGGATGTGTCCTCGTGCCGCCCCGGTCTGGACGGGCTGACGGGACTGGTGGAGCGCGCGGTCACCGACGCCGCCCGGCGGATCGAGGCCCGCGCCTTCCGTGAGGCCTTCCCCGGCGCGCGTATCGTGCTTCTGCCCGACACCGCCGCCGACCGCGCGTCGGTCCCGATGCTGGCCGTCGATGGCGACGACGTGGTGATCGGCGCCACTCGCGCCGCGCGCCTCGCCCTGAAGCTGACCGACGAGACCCTGAAGCGCGGCCTGCCCTCGCCGGATCGTTCCGCCGACCTCGATGAGGCCGAGCGCGCCGCCGTCCGCCGCGCGCTGACCCAGGCCGGCGGCAATGTCTCGGCCGCCGCCGGCTTGCTTGGCCTCTCGCGCGCCACCCTGAACCGCAAGCTCAAGCGCCTGGATCTGGCGCGTGGGCGCGAATTCCACTGAACCTGTCTCAGTTCTGAGACACACGGCGCCGGCGCGATGGCTGAGAGGGCGCCACGCCGCGCTGTTCGCGCCAAGCTCGCCTCCAAGACGCCTCGACGGCGCTGGAGGAAACCATGACCAAGCCCGAATTCATCGAGTCCCTGTCGCGCCCGCCGTTCAAGGCCCGCTACGACAACTTCATCGGCGGCCAGTGGGTCGCCCCGGCCGACGGCCGCTACTTCGACAACAGCTCGCCGATCCACGGCCGCAAGATCTGCGAGATCGCTCGCTCGCAGGCGATCGACATCGAACGCGCGCTCGACGCCGCCCACGCCGCCAAGGCCGGCTGGGCCAGGACGAGCGCCGCCGACCGCTCGCGCATCCTGCTGCTCATCGCTGACCGCATGGAGGAGAACCTCGCGACCCTGGCCACCGCCGAGACCTGGGACAACGGCAAGCCGATCCGCGAGACCCTGGCCGCCGACATCCCGCTGGCCATCGACCACTTCCGCTACTTCGCCGGCTGCCTGCGCAGCCAGGAAGGCTCGATCTCCGAGATCGACCACGACACCATCGCCTATCACTTCCACGAGCCGCTGGGCGTGGTCGGCCAGATCATCCCGTGGAACTTCCCGCTGCTGATGGCCTGCTGGAAGCTGGCCCCGGCCCTGGCCGCCGGCAACTGCGTGGTTCTGAAACCCGCCGAACAGACCCCTGCCTCGATCATGGTCTGGGCCGAGATGATCGGCGACCTCTTGCCGGCTGGCGTTCTGAATATCGTCAACGGCTTCGGGCTCGAGGCCGGCAAGCCGCTGGCCTCCAGCCCGCGCATCGCCAAGATCGCCTTCACCGGCGAGACCTCCACCGGCCGGCTGATCATGCAGTACGCGGCACAGAACCTGATCCCCGTGACCCTGGAGCTGGGCGGCAAGTCGCCCAACATCTTCTTCGACGACGTGGCGCGCGAGGACGACGACTATCTCGACAAGGCGCTGGAGGGCTTCACCATGTTCGCCCTGAACCAGGGCGAGGTCTGCACCTGCCCCAGCCGGGCCCTGGTGCAGGAGTCGATCTATGAGAAGTTCATGGAGCGCGCGCTCAAGCGGGTGAACGCCGTGGTCCAGGGCAGCCCGCTCGATCCCGCCACCATGATCGGCGCCCAGGCCTCCGAAGAGCAGCTGAACAAGATCCTCGGCTACATGGACATCGGCCGCAACGAAGGCGCCAAGCTGCTGGCCGGCGGCCAGCGCAAGATCCTGCCGGGCCAGCTGGCCGACGGCTATTATGTCGAACCGACCGTGTTCGAAGGCCACAACAAGATGCGGATCTTCCAAGAGGAGATCTTCGGTCCGGTCCTGGCGGTGACCACCTTCAAGACCGAGGAAGAGGCCCTGGAGATCGCCAACGACACCGCCTTTGGCCTCGGGGCAGGCGTCTGGAGCCGCGACGCCAACCGCTGCTACCGCTTCGGCCGCGGCATCGAGGCGGGGCGCGTCTGGACCAACTGCTACCACGCCTATCCGGCCCACGCGGCGTTTGGCGGCTACAAGCAGTCGGGCGTGGGGCGCGAGACGCACAAGATGATGCTGGACCACTATCAGCAGACCAAGAACATGCTGGTCAGCTACAGCCCCAAGGCGCTTGGCTTCTTCTGATCTGACTGCAGCACGGGCCGCCAGCCGGTCGGCGCCGAGAAACCGCATTGGTCTTCTTGCGCCGGGCGACTGGCTTCGCCTATGCCAACGACCAACAAGACAAGGGAGTGCGGTGGTGAGCGACGGACAGGTTTTCCCGGTTCCTGAGGAACTGGCGCGAGACGCCCATATCGACGCGGCCGCCTATGACGCCGCCCTGGCCCGCGTCGAGACCGATCCCGAAGGCTACTGGCGCGACATCGCCGCCCGGCTTGAATGGATCAAGGCGCCCACCAAGATCAAGGACGTCTCCTACGCCAAGGACGACTTCCGCATCCGCTGGTATGAGGACGGCGTTCTCAACGTCTCGGCCAACTGCATCGACCGCCACCTGCCGGCCAAGAAGGACGACGTGGCCCTGGTGTTCGAGGGCGACGAGCCGGGAACCTCCAGCACGCTGACCTACGGCCAGTTGCACGAGGAGGTTTGCCGCATGGCCAACGTCCTCAAGGCGGAGGGCGTCAAGAAGGGCGACCGCGTCACCATCTACCTGCCGATGGTTCCGCTAGCCGCCGTGGCCATGCTGGCCTGCGCGCGTATCGGCGCGGTGCATTCGGTGGTGTTCGGCGGCTTCTCGCCCGACAGCATCGCCGGCCGTATCCAGGACTGCGCCTCACACTTCGTCATCACCGCCGACGAAGGTCGCCGCGGCGGCCGTCGCGTGCCGCTGAAGGCCAATATCGACGAGGCGCTGAAGCACTGTCCGTGGGTGGGCAAGGTGCTGATGATCCGCTGGACCGGCGCCGACGTGCCGCTGAAGGCGGGCCGCGACATCGTCTGGCAGGACGTGCGCGACACCGTGCCGGCCGACTGCCCGCCCGAGCCGATGAACGCCGAGGATCCGCTATTCATCCTCTACACCTCGGGCTCGACGGGCAAACCCAAGGGCGTGCTGCACACCACGGGCGGCTATCTGGCCTGGGCGTCTTGGACCTTCTGGGCGGTGTTCGACTACCAGCCCGGCGAGGTGTTCTGGTGCACGGCCGACGTGGGTTGGGTCACGGGCCACAGCTACGTCGTCTACGGCCCGCTGGCCAATGGCGGGACCAGCCTGATCTTCGAAGGCGTGCCGAACTATCCCACCCCCAGCCGCTTCTGGGAGGTGATCGACAAGCACAAGGTGTCGATCTTCTACACCGCCCCCACGGCCCTGCGCGCCCTGATGCGCGAGGGCGACGACCACGTCACCAAGAACGACCTGTCGTCCCTGCGCATCCTTGGCAGCGTCGGCGAGCCGATCAATCCCGAGGCCTGGCTCTGGTACCACCGCGTGGTCGGCAAGGGAAAACTGCCGATCGTCGATACCTGGTGGCAGACCGAGACCGGCGGCATGCTGATCACCCCGCTGCCGGGCGCCACCGCCCTGAAGCCGGGCTCGGCCTCCAAGCCCCTGCCGGGCGTCAAGCCGCAACTCGTGGACGCCGAGGGTCAGGTGCTGGACGGCGCCACTGAAGGCAATCTGGTCATCACCGACAGCTGGCCCGGCCAGATGCGGACCGTCTATGGCGACCACCAGCGGTTCTTCGAGACCTATTTCTCGACCTATCCCGGCAAGTACTTCACCGGTGACGGCTGCCGCCGCGACGCCGACGGCTACTACTGGATCACCGGCCGCGTGGACGACGTGATCAACGTCTCGGGCCACCGCCTCGGCACCGCCGAGATCGAAAGCGCGCTGGTCGCTCATGAAACCGTCGCCGAGGCCGCCGTGGTCGGCTATCCGCACGACATCAAGGGCCAGGGCGTCTACGCCTATGTCACCCTGAAAGCTGGCGTCGAGGCCAGCGACCAGCTGCGCAAGGACCTTGTCCTTTGGGTGCGCCACGAGATCGGCCCGTTCGCAGCGCCGGACGTCATCCAGTGGGCGCCGGGTCTGCCCAAGACCCGCTCGGGCAAGATCATGCGCCGCATCCTGCGCAAGATCGCCGAGAACGAACTGGGCAGCCTTGGCGACACCTCGACGCTGGCCGATCCGTCGGTGGTCGATGATCTGGTCAAGAACCGCGCGGGGGCCTGACGAAAGCCTGATCGGCGCGCTAGCCTCGCCGCCATGCGCCGCTTCGCTCCGCTCGCCTTGTTGCTGCTCACGGTCGCCGCGCCCGCGCGCGCGGCCTCCGAATGGGCCGTCAAGAACGACGGCGTTCAGGTCGAGGCCCACGCCGACGACCAGGGTCGAGGCGTAGTCCGGGCCAGCATCGAGATCGCTGCGCCGCCGTCGGTGGTGTACCGCGTCATCCTGGACTGCGATCGCGCCGCACGGATGAGCCCCGGGGTCAAGCGCTGCAAGGTGATCGCCCGCGAGCCCGACGGATCGGAAATCCGCGAGCACACGGTCAAATGGGGCTTCTTTGTACCCGCGATGCAGTCACGGGCGCGGCTGGCGCTCCGGCCTGACCGGGAAATCCGCTTTACCTGCATCGGCGGCGATATCCGCGCCTGTGACGGTTTCTGGCGCCTGGAACCGCTGGACGGCGGCGCGCGCACGCGGGTCACTTACGACCTGTGGGCCACGGCTCCGTTCGCCGTGCCGGCGGGTCTTGTCTCCGGCCTGATGCGCCGGACAGTCCCCCAATCCTTAGCCGCGCTGCGACGGGAGTGCGAGGGCGGATGACCGACACCGACGCGCCCCCTGACGCCCTGATGCTGTTCGACGGCGTCTGTCATCTCTGTGACGGCGTGGTCAGGACGGTGATGCGGCTCGATCGCCACGGCGTCATTCGCTTCACGCCGATACAGTCGCCGTTCGGCCAGCGGCTGGCGACGCGTCATGGCCTGAACCCTGATGCGCCGGAGAGTTTCCTGTTTCTCGATCGCGGTCGCCCCTTGCGCAAGACCGCCGCCGTCGCTGCGCTTTTGCGCCGTCTCCCCGCCCCGTGGCGCTGGCTCGCCTTGGTCGAGCGCTTGCCGCGCGGACTGACCGATCGCGCGTACGACTGGATCGCCGCGCACCGCTACCGGATCTTTGGTAAGGCCGACCAGTGCCAGGTCCCGACGCCAGAGCTGCGCGGGCGCTTTCTGCTGGACTAGAACAGGGCCGCGACGCTCTCGGCGCTGTAGGGCTTCTGCAGGACGGGAATCTCCCGGAAGCGGTCGGGAAAGGCGGCGCTGTCGCCGAAGCCCGTTCCAAAAGCGAAGGGCGCGCCCGCCGCCAGCAGGGCGTCAGCGACCGGGAAGCTGGTCTCCGCGCCGAGATTGACGTCCAGGATCGCGAACGGCGGCGGACCGCCGGCCAAGGCTTCGAGCGCCTGGGCGACGCTGGAGACAACGTTGATCTCCGTGACGCCCAACCGGGCCAGCATGTCCTCAAGGTCAAGAGCGATGATCATGTTGTCTTCGAGCACCAACATGCGCTCGGGCGCGCGGACCGGCGCGTCGGACCGGCGCGGCTGGCTGACCACCGCCGCCATGCCCTCGCTCGTCACATAGCGCCCGGGGATGCGGATCCGCGCCCTGAAGCCTTCCGGGCGGTAGTCGAGCGCAACCTCGCCGCCGAGGTCGTGAGGGATCGAATGCTCGATGATCGTCGAGCCGAAGCCACGTCGCGTGGGCGGCTTGACCCGCGGACCGTCGTGCTCGCGCCAGTCGATGATCAGGTCCCCCTTCGCATGCCGCGTCCAGTCGATGGTGACCGAGCCGCGCTGGTCGCACAGCGCGCCATACTTGGCCGAGTTGGTCATCAGTTCATGGATGACCAATGACAGGATGGAGAACGCCTCCGGCGCTAGGGCGGTCGGCGCGCCCGTGAGACGAACGCGCTGGGCCTTCGACGACAGATAGGCCTCCGCCTCGGCGACAATCAGATCGCTCAGCGCCCCTGGTCCCCACTGATGGCGCGTGATCTGGTCGTGGGCGCGGGCCAGCGCCTGCACGCGGCCGCCGACCACAGCCGCGAACTCCTCGACGCTGCCGACGCCGGCCTGGCTTTGACTGATCAGCCCGCGGATCAGGCCCAGGATATTGCGGACCCGATGGTTCAACTCGGCGATCAGCAGTTCCTGGCGCTGATTGGCGCGCTGACGCTCGGCGTCGGCTAGGTCGGTCAGGCGGAAGACGATTTCTAGCAGGCTGGCCCGCATGCTCTCGGCCAGGGATCGCTCGACCGTCGTCCAGGGGCGACTTTGGCCCTGCACAGTCTCCTCCCACGCCTCGAAGCTCTTGCGGGGCGTCAGCCGATCGCCAAGAGGCCCCACCTTGGCCAGCTTTTCCGGCTTGCCGCCCCAGACCAGGGTCTTGGCCTCCTCCTTGCGGAAGAAAATCAGGTAGTCCCGCGGCGCCCGAGACAACGGCACGGCCATCATCCCTGCAGCTTTTGCGGACCAATCGGCCGCCGCCGGCAAGAGCGCGCTGATGTCGTGGGTGGTGAAGACCGCGTGGGTGTCCTTGTCGCGGAGCAGGCGGATCAGGGTGTGCACGTCGCTGGCGCTGGGCGTGGCGTCGCGCAAAGTCAGCCGGCCATCCAGCCACAGGGCCAGACCGTCGCAGTGCACCAACCGGCACAGATCGTCCAGGAAGGGAACCAGGCTGTCGGCGCCAGGCTGGGCGCCGACGACAGCGGTCATCATGCGGTCGTGCAGGGCGCGCGCCTCGGCCATCCGCCGCGTCTCGGCCTCGCGCTCACGGCTCTCCAACGTCAAGGAGAACAGCTGCCCGAATAGCTCGGCCGCCGTGCGGCGTTCGTAGCTGACATGCTTGGGCGCATAGTGGTGGCAGGCGAACAGGCCCCACAGCTTGCCGTCGCGCAGGATCGAGATCGACAGCGAGGCGGCCACGCCCATGTTGCGCAGATACTCGATGTGGATCGGCGAGACCGCACGCAGCATGCTCATCGACAGGTCCACCGGCTCCCCAGTCGCGCTGACGGGCGGGATGATCGGCGAGACCTCCGCGTCGATGTCGGTGATGATCCGCAGCCAGTTGCGTTCGTAGAGCGCGCGCGCCTGCGCCGGGATGTCCGACGCCGGATAGCGCTGCCCCAGGAACGAGCCGATGCCGGGACGCACCGACTCGGCGATCACCTCGCCCGCGCCGTCATGGGCGAAGCGATAGACCATCACCCGGTCGAACTCCGTCAGGGCCCGCACCTGCCGGGCGGCTTCGTGGCAGAACTCATCGAAGGTGGGACGGGCGCTGATCCGCGTCGTCATCGAGCGCACTGCAGAGGCGGCCTCAATAAGGATCTCCGGATGACTGGGCTCGGCCTCGATCACCAGCAGGCGACCGGAATAGTGCAGCGCCAGATCAAAGTCCTCGCCGCCGTCCGCCAGCGGCTGGCCGAACATCCGCTCGACCGCGTCGGCGCCACGCATGATCTGCAGGCGGCCCCGGATATTGTGGATGGCGTGACCGCTCATGACCTGGGTTAGGGGCCTGCCCAGAAGATCCTCGGCCGACACGCCCAGATAGCGGAGCGTCGAGGTCGATGCGTGAGCGACCACCCAGTCAGAGTTCACCGCCAGCAGAAACCCGAAAGGCTGAACCGACCCCAGGATATGGATCGGTTCGCGGTCGCAGTTGGTGAGATTGACGTCAAACCCGGACATGGGCGCAGCCTCGGACATTCAGGCCTCCAGTCAGCGGGATGAGGCTCTCGAACGCGTCCGAGAAGCATCGAAAGCCATATCGCGCACCGGCTACGACGGCGTCTGTCCGCAAGTCGACATTGGAGAGACCTTCAAGCCAGATCAGGAAAGCCCGCCAGAGGTTCTGCTCGGAGCCATGCGTGAGATAGGCGACCGGCGCGTCGACGTCGGCCTTGCGCACCTGCCTCGACAGAACCCGACCACCCAGGCGCGACCCTTCCAATACATAGAGGACGCCCACGCCAAAATCGCGAGAGGGGATCACCGCCTCGGGCCCGTTCGATCCGGTGAGGCCAAGGTCACGCATATCGCATGCCAAGGCCTGACGTCGGGCGTGCTGACCCCACGCCGGGAGCCATTCGTCAACGCCCGCGCGTTCCAGTCCCAGCTCGAGGGGTATGAGGGCCTGCGCTGATGCGATCAAGAACGCGCCGTAGCCCGCCCGCGTTTCTAGGTGCGCTCGCGTGACGACCGCGTCCAGTGCGGCGTGCTCCCGAAGCGTCGCGACCTTCAGGCGGTCGCGTAGCAGATCGTCCGACAAGTTTCCCCCCGTTGGCGCGTCAGCCCAACGGGTCATGGGGACGAGTCGACCGTCGATAACGTTGCCGTCGCGACTTTGTTCCTCCACATGAACTCTCGGTAAGGTTTCCCGGCCCGAACGCGGTGCTAGGGTCGTTTCGAACTGTTCAGGAGACTTTCGCGAATGATCCGCACCGCCAAGCTGGCCCTCGTAGCCGCGGCTCTGTCCACCACGGCGCTGTCGCCGCTCGCCCTGGCCGCGCCGACCCAGGCGCAGCCTGTCGCCTCCGCCTCGATCGCCGTCCCACCGATCGGCTACCAGCAGCGCGTGCTGGCCAATGGCATGAAGGTGTTCACCTCGCGGGACACCACAACGCCCAACGTCTCGGTTCAGGTCTGGTACGGCGTCGGCTCCAAGGACGACCCCCAAGGCCGCTCGGGCTTCGCGCACCTGTTCGAACACCTGATGTTCAAGGCCACGCGCAACATGCCCAACGAGACGGTGGACCGTCTGACCGAGGACGTGGGCGGCTTCAACAACGCCTCCACCTGGGATGACTTCACCAACTACTATGAAGTGGTGCCGGCCAATCACCTGGAGCGCCTGATCTGGGCCGAGGCCGACCGCCTGAAGTCGCTGGTCATCGACGAGGCGGTGTTCGCCTCCGAGCGCGACGTCGTGAAGGAAGAGCTGCGCCAGCGCGTCCTGGCCGACCCCTATGGCCGCTTCTTCGCCCTGTCGATCCCGCAGCAGTCGTTCGCCGTCCACCCCTATCAGCGCCCCGGCATCGGATCGATCGAGGAACTTGACGCGGCGACCGTCGACGACGTGCGCGCCTTCCACCGCACCTATTATCGTCCGGACAACGCCGCCCTGATCATCGTCGGCAACTTCGACCAGGCCAAGCTGGACGCGATGATCGACAAGTACTTCGGATCGCTGGCCAAGCCTGGCGGCACGATCCCGAAGGTCACGGCGGTCGAGCCGGCCCGCACCGGCCCCAAGACCGTCAACACCTATGGCCCCAACGTACCGTTGCCGGCCCTTGCCATCACCTGGCTGGCCCCGGCCGCAGCCGATACGGACGCGCCGGCCTTGGCGGTGCTGGACGCGATCCTGACCGCCGGCAAGTCGTCGCGCCTTTATGACAGCCTGGTCTACGACCAGAAGATCGCCCAGTCGGTGTTCTCGTCCGCCCCCAACAACGCCCAGCCGGGCCTGTTCTATGTCGGCGCCATCATGGCCGGCGGCAAGACGGTGGCCCAGGGCGAGGCCGCCCTGCGCGCCCAGGTCGCCCGCGTCCGCGACGGCCTGGTGACCCCCGCCGAGCTCGCCGAAGCCAAGGCCGGCCTGCTGGCCGACGCCGTGCGTCGCCGCGAGGAGATCGACGGTCGCGGCTTCGCCATCGGCTACGCCCTGCAGACCGAGGGTGACGCCGCCGCCGCCAACACCAGCCTCGCCAAGCTGCAGGCAGTGACCGCCGCCGACATCCAGCGTGTGGCCCGCAAGTACCTGGCCGACGATCGCCGCACGGTGATCAACTATCTGCCTGAGAAGGACCGCCCGGCCGGGGAGAAGGACGCCACCCCGCCGATCCCCAAGGTGGCTTCGGTCAAGTACGACGGCCCGATCACCACGCTGGCGCCGGAAGCCGAGCGCGAGAAGCCGCCGGCGGTCGCGGCTCCGGTTGCGGCCGTGATGCCGACGCCGGCCGAGAAGACCCTGGCCAACGGCCTGCGCGTCATCGTCGCCAAGTCCAGCGAGCTGCCGCTGATCACTTCGACCCTGACCGTGAAGGGCGGCGCCAGCTCGGATCCCGCAGGCCTGGCGGGCACGTCGAGCCTGACCTCGGAGCTGCTGACCGAAGGCACCACCACGCGCTCGGCGACGCAGGTCGCGCGGGAGACCGAAGCGCTGGGCGCCAACCTCGGCGCGGGCTCGGGCTGGGAAGCCGCCTCGCTGACCCTCAGCGTGACGGCCAACAACGCCGAACCCGCCATGGCGATCATGGCCGACGTCGCCCAGAACCCCGCCTTTAAGGCCGAGGAGCTGGATCGCGTCCGCGCCGAGACGTTGGACGGCCTGTCGGTCGCCTTCCAACGCCCGGGGAGCCTCGCCAGCTTCGCCACCAGCCCGGTGCTCTATGCCGGCTCGGCCTATGGTCACGTCGCGGGCGGCACCCCGGGCTCGCTGCCCAAGATCAAGCGCGAGGACCTGGCAATGACCCACGCCGCCTACTGGCGCCCGGACAACGCCGTGCTGGTCGTGACCGGCAACCTGACGCCCGAGGCCGGCTTCGCCCTGGCGGAAAAGGCGTTCGGCGGCTGGAAGAAGCCCGCGACACCGCCGCCGGCCCCGCCGGCCGCGCCCACCGGCTACCAGCCGCGCAACGTGGTCATCGACCTGCCGGGCACGGGCCAGGCGGCCGTGGTGCTGGCCAAGCCCGCCATCACCCGCGCCGACCCCAGCTACTATCAGGGTGTGGTCGCCAACACCGTGCTCGGCGTCGGCTTCTCCTCGCGTCTCAACCAGGAAATCCGCATCAAGCGCGGCCTGTCCTACGGAGCCGGCTCCAGCCTGACCCCGCAGGGCCAGTTCGGCGGCTTCTCGGCCCGGGTGCAGACCAAGAACCCCTCGGCCGGCGAGGTGATCAGCCTCACCCGCGCCGAGCTGAGCCGCCTGGCCAACGAACCGGCGTCGGTCGGCGAGCTGGCCGCCCGCAAGTCGGTGCTGGTGGGCGGCTTTGGTCGTGACCTCGGCACCTCGGAAGGCCTGGCCGGCATCCTGGGCAACCTCGCCGTCTATGGCGTGCCGCTGACCGAGATCCAGAGCTACGCGGCCAAGGTCGAGGCGGTGACACCCGAGCAGGTCCAGGCCTTCGCCAAGGCCAAGCTCGACCCCAGCCAAATGAGCGTGATCGTCGCCGGCGACGCCAAGGCCATGGGCGAGACCCTGGCCAAGGCCGCCCCGAACGCCACGGTGATCCCGGCGGCCAAGCTGGACCTGGATGCGCCCGGCCTGAGCAAATAGGCCCGGCCCTTCGGAAACAAAAAGGCCGGCCGCTGGCGACAGCGGCCGGCCTTTCCATGTTCGGCTGTCCGCCTGGCTCAGCTCTTCTTGGCCAGAAGGTCGCGGATCTCGGTCAGCAGCTTTTCTTCCGTGGTCGGGGCCGGCGGCGCGGCCGGAGCCGGCTCGGCGGCGTCCTGGCGGCGGATCTCGTTGACCAGCTTGACCAGCAGGAAGACCACCGAAGCGACGATGAAGAACTGGATCACGGTGTTGATGAAGGCGCCGTACTGGATCGCGACCTTCTCGATCGCTTCCGTCGCCGGATTCTCGGGTCGCAGCACCCATTCCAGCTTCGAGAAGTCGAGCCCGCCGGTCAGCAGACCGATCGGCGGCATGATCACCTGATCGACCAGGCTCTTGACGATGCCATTGAACGCCGCGCCGATGATCACGCCGACGGCCAGATCGATGACATTGCCCCGCGCGATAAACTCGCGGAATTCCTTGACCATGCTCATGACAAAATCCCTCGCCATACGTCTGAGGGGGCGAAGCTGGAGGCGTTCGCGACCTTGGGTCAAGCCCAGGTCATGATTGTTGTTATTCGTCGCCGTCGGCGTTCAGGCGGGCGCGCAGCTCCTTGCCGCTCTTGAAAAACGGCACGTGCTTGGCGCGGACATCCACGGCCTCGCCGGTGCGCGGATTGCGGCCCGTGCGCGCGGGACGCGAACGGACGGACAGGGCGCCAAAGCCGCGCAGTTCGACCCGGCCGCCATCTTCGAGGGCCCCGATCATGCGCTCCAGGATCACGCCGACGACGCGCTCGACGTCCTTCTGCGTCAGGTGCGGATTTTCATTCGCGAGCCTGGCGATGAGTTCAGACTTGATCATCGATATCCCCGGAACGCCCGTAGGAGGAGAAAGGCGCGAGCGGACCTTTGCCCAACGACGGCTGAGTCTTCAAGGGGTTGCATGAAATTCTCGAACGCGGTTCGGTTAATGCGTAAGAGCGCGCCGGACGGTTTCACCAAAGAAAACGGCGGCTGGATCGCTCCAGCCGCCGCCAACTTCAACGTCTAAGAAAGACGAAGCTTAGTCCTTGCTGGCCCGCTCGCGCAGAGCCGCGCCCAGGATGTCGCCCAGCGAAGCGCCGGAGTCCGACGAGCCGAACTGCTCGATGGCTTCCTTCTCTTCGGCCATTTCCAGCGACTTGATCGACAGCGAGACGCGGCGCGCGGCCTTGTCCACGTTGGTGATCTGGGCGTCGACGCGGTCACCCACGGCGAAGCGCTCCGGACGTTGCTCTTGACGATCGCGCGACAGGTCCGACTTGCGGATGAAGGCGGTCATCGGGGCGTCGTCTTCACCGAAGCGGACTTCGATACCGCCCGAGGTGACTTCCGTGACGGTGACGGTCACGGTCTGGTTCTTGCGGTAGGTGTCGCCCGACATCGGGTCGCCAGCCAGTTGCTTGATGCCCAGCGAGATGCGTTCCTTCTCGACGTCGACGTCGAGAACCTTCGCCTTGACCATGTCGCCCTTCTTGTAGCGGGCCATGGCTTCTTCGCCCGGAACGCTCCAGTCGATGTCCGACAGGTGCACCATGCCGTCGATGTCGTTGTCGAGGCCGACGAACAGACCGAATTCGGTCGCGTTCTTGACTTCGCCTTCGACAGTCGAGCCGACCGGGTGAGCTTCCAGGAAGGCTTCCCACGGGTTGGCCAGGGCTTGCTTCAGGCCCAGCGAGACGCGGCGCTTGGACGGATCGACGTCCAGGACCACGACGTCGACTTCCTGCGAGGTCGAGACGATCTTGCCGGGGTGGACGTTCTTCTTGGTCCACGACATTTCCGACACGTGCACCAGGCCTTCAACGCCGGCTTCCAGCTCCACGAAGGCGCCGTAGTCGGTGATGTTGGTGATGCGGCCGGTGAACTTGGCGCCGACCGGGTACTTGGCTTCAACGCCGTCCCACGGATCCGACTGCAGCTGCTTCATGCCGAGCGAGATGCGCTGGGTGTCCGGATTGATCTTGACGATCTGGACCTTCACGGTGTCGCCCACGGCGAGCACTTGGCTCGGGTGGTTGACGCGCTTCCAGCTCATATCGGTGACGTGCAGCAGGCCGTCGATGCCGCCCAGGTCAACGAACGCACCGTAGTCGGTGATGTTCTTGACGACGCCTTCGCGGATTTCACCCTCTTGCAGCTGCGACACCAGCTCGGTGCGCTGCTCGGCGCGGGCTTCTTCCAGGATGGCGCGACGCGAGACGACGATGTTGCCGCGCGGACGGTCCATCTTCAGGATGGCGAAGGGCTGTTCCTTGCCCATCAGCGGGCCGACGTCGCGGACCGGACGGATGTCGACTTGGCTGCCCGGCAGGAAGGCCGAGGCGCCGCCCAGGTCGACGGTGAAGCCGCCCTTCACGCGGCCAACGATCGCGCCCATGACGGGCTCGTTGCGGGCGTAGACGCCTTCCAGACGGGTCCAGGCTTCTTCGCGCTTGGCCTTTTCACGGCTGATGACCGCTTCGCCCATGGCGTTTTCGAGGCGTTCCAGGAACACTTCGACGGTGTCGCCGGCCTTCACGGTGGCCTTGCCGTTCTCGTCGACGCCGAATTCCTTCAGCTGGACGCGGCCTTCGGTCTTCAGACCGACGTCGATGATGGCGAAGTCCTTTTCGATCCCGACGACCTTGCCCTTGACGACGGTGCCTTCCGCGAAGTCGCGGCCGCCCATGGAGTCGTTGAGGAGCGCTTCGAAATCGTCGCGCGTCGGGTTGAAGCTCATATCGTCAGCCATGCTGATCTTTGGTCTCTAGGTTGGGGGAAGCCCTTGGATGAGCCCCGTTCAGAAAAACGGTTCTCGGGATTCCGGATGAAGTGGGTTTGAAAGCGGGCCCGCGATGTTCTTGATCGCGGCGAGGCCGGCGGTGGATTTGCCCCTCCGGCTAGAGCCGGTGACGGGCGCGCGCGTCCTCGACGATACGGCGGGCCGCATCGAAGGCCTGCTCTATAGTCATTTCCGACGTGTCGAGCAAGACGGCGTCGGGCGCCTGCGTCATCGGCGCGTCCTTGCGCCCGCCGTCACGGGCGTCGCGCTTGTGAATGTCGGCCAGGATGTCCTCGAAGGCCGCGTCCTCGCCCTGGCTCACCAGCTGCTTCCAGCGGCGCTCGGCGCGCACCTCGGGACGGGCGGTGACGTAAAGCTTGGCCGGAGCGTGGGGGGCGATCACCGTGCCGATGTCGCGGCCGTCGATCACCGATCCAGGCTCCTGAGCTGCAAACGCCTGCTGCAGGTTCAGCAGGGCAGCGCGCACGCCCGGATGCACCGCGCAACGGCTGGCGGCCTCGCCGGCGGCGCGGGTGCGCACCTCGGCCCGGTCCAGGGCCGACAGGTCGAGCGCACGGGCCACAGCTTCGGCCGCGATCGGATCGTCGAGGTCGCCCGCGCCATCGAGAATAGCCACGCCGACCGCGCGATACAGCAGCCCGGTGTCCAGCAGCGGATAGTCGTAGAGCGCCGCCAGACGCCCCGCGATCGTGCCCTTGCCCGAGGCGGCCGGGCCGTCGACGGCGATGATGAAGCCCATGGCTTGCTCCGTGTGTCGCCCTCGCCCTTCGACAAGCTCAGGGTGGGGACGATGGGACAGGCCTTCCAGTAGAAACCTCACCCTGAGCCTGTCGAAGGGCGAGGTTTCGGCGCCTCAGGCCTCCGACAGCGTCGCGCCCAGGCCTCGCATCAGGTCGGCGAATCCGGGGAAGCTGGTGGCGATCATGCCCGGCTCGTCCACCGCCACGGGCTCGTGGGCGGCCATGCCTAGGATCAGGTGGCTCATGGCGATGCGGTGATCGCCGTGAGTGATGACGGTGGCGCCGCCCTTCGGCGCCTGGCCCGTCCCGGTGACGATGAAGCCTTCCGGCTCCTCGACCACCTGGACGCCGCAGGCCTTCAGGCCGTTGGCGGTCAGGCTGATCCGGTCGCTTTCCTTGACGCGCATCTCGCCGACGCCGCGCATCACCGTCTCGCCCTCGGCGAAGGCGGCGGCAATGGCCAGGATCGGATACTCGTCGATCATCGACGGCGCGCGCTCGGGCGGCACGACCACGCCCTTGAGCGGAGAATAGCGGGCGGTGATGTCGCCGACCTCCTCGCCGCTGGCGACGCGCACGTTCGAGATCACGAGATCCGCGCCCATCTCCTGCAGCGTCGTGAAGAGGCCGATGCGCAGATCGTTGAGCATCACGCCCTCGACCGTCACCTCCGAGCCCGGAACGATCAGGGCGGCCACCAGCGGGAAGGCCGCCGACGACGGATCGCCCGGCACGGCCACATGCGTGCCGGTCAGCTTCTGCCCCTCGGGCAGGCGCACATGGCGGAAGGTCTTGTCGCCGGCCTTGCGGTCCTCGACGATCACTTCGGCCCCAAACGCGCGCAGCATGCGTTCAGTGTGGTCGCGGGTCGCTTCCGGCTCGACAACCTCGACGCCGCCCTCGGCGTGCAGGCCCGCCAGGAGCACGGCCGACTTCACCTGAGCAGAAGCCATCGGCAGGGTGTAGTTGAGGCCTCGCAAGTTGCCGCCCTTCAGCGTCAGCGGCAGGCGCCCCTTGTCACGGCCCAGCCAGGTGGCGCCCATGCGGGCCAGGGGATCCAGAACGCGACCCATCGGACGGCCGCGCAGCGACTGGTCGCCGGTAAAAGTTGCGCACATCGCAAACCCCGCCGCCGCGCCCATGATCAGGCGCACGCCTGTCCCGGCGTTGCCGCAGTCGATCACGTCAGACGGCTCTTCAAAGCCGCCCTTGCCTTCGATGCGCCAACGGCCGACGCCCTCGCGCTCGATCCGCGCGCCGAAGGCTTGCATGGCCTGCGCGGTGGCGAGCACGTCGTCGCCCTCCAGCAAACCCTCGACCGTCGTCGTCCCGGTCGCCAGCGCGCCCAGGATCATCGAACGGTGCGAAATGGACTTGTCTCCCGGAGCGCGCACGATCCCTCGCAGAGCGCCTCCGGGAGCGCTCTTCAATCCAGCCAGCGACATGCCGAAACCGGCTCCTTAGTATTTGGTGGTTTTCGCGAAGGGGTTTGCTTTTGACAGCGGGCTCGCGCCATGGCAAGTGACCGGCCGCTTTTCCCATCCGGATCAAAGGGTCGCCAACTTGGCCAATCCCGACCTGGGCGCAAAACAAATCTGCCCCAACTGCCAGTCGAAGTTCTACGACCTCAACCGTCGTCCCGCTGTCTGCCCCAAATGCGGCGAGCAGTTCGACCCTGAAGAGGCCCTGAAATCGCGCCGCGTCCGCGCCCGCGCCGTCACGCCGGATTATGACGCCGACGACGAAAAGGAAGCGGTCGCGCCCAAGGAGGTCGACGGCTACGAGGACGAAGTCGACGACACCCCCGAAATCGACGAGGCCGCCGAAGCCGACGTCGTCGAGACCGATGACGAAGACGTCGATCCGGGCGCCCCGACCCCGGCCGGCGGCGACGACCTCGGCGTCGATTTCGCCGAAGACGAAGACCTCGCCGATGAAGACGGCGACGATGTTCCCTTCCTCGAAGACGAGGATGACGAGGACATTCTTGACGAGGAGATCGAAGGTCTCCCGGGCGAGGGCGTCGACGACTGATCGTGAGACAGCCGGTTTCGAGACCGTCGAAACCGGCTGTCCACAGGCGTTTCGGGAGCCCCGAGAATTTTCTCGAAAAAAGTTCGAGAAGAGGCTTGATCCCAGAAAATTCCCGGACTAGTTTCCGCGCCTCTTCGGGGAGCGACACCAGTCGAAACGCCGAAGAGACCAAGGATTTCCGAGAGTTACCTCCAGGTTCTCTTAGAAAAATTTGGGGCTATAGCTCAGCTGGTAGAGCGCTTGAATGGCATTCAAGAGGTCAGCGGTTCGACTCCGCTTAGCTCCACCATCAAGGCCCGGGCGGAAACGTCCGGGCCTTGTCCATTTTGGGCTTCTGTTTCCCTCCTCCTCTTGAACCGGCCGCACCCGCGCGCCATGTCTGGCGTCGTGTCGTGGTGACCGGCGCCGATCCTCGGGCTTGTCTCCGCGAACGAAGTCGCTTCAGCGAGGACTTCGCGATGACCCGGACGATCCTGTTCGACAGCCCCTTCCTTCTGGGCTTCGAACACACCCGAGACCTGATCGAGCGCGCCGCCAAGGCCGCTTCCGAAAGCTATCCGCCCTACAATGTCGAGCAGGCCGAGCACGGCGGCGTTCGCATCACCCTGGCCGTCGCGGGCTTTTCGCCCGACCAGCTCCACGTAACCGTCGAGGGCGGCCAACTGGTCGTCGCCGGCAGGCGCGAGCCCGCCGATGGTCGTTCCGAGGCGGAGCGGGCCTTCCTGCATCGGGGAATCGCCGCGCGCGGCTTTGTGCGCACCTTCGTGCTCGCCGAGGGCATGGAGGTCACGGCCGCCACGCTGGAGCACGGCCTGTTGCACATCGACCTGGCCCGCCCGTCGCCCGAGCGCCTGGTGAAGAAGATCCCGATCCGCAGCGCAGGCTGAGACGCCGCGCAGAACCCGCCTTGAGCGCTCGCGGTCTGAACCGCGCAGGGCACGGCGCGTTCCCCAATTCAAGGAGGTGGTCCTATGACGCCCAACACGCACCAGAGCCGACCGTTCACGCACGAAGCCTTCGCGGCCCTTGGCGCGCCAGACCTCGTCTATGTCCGGCCCATCAAGGCCGCCGAGATCCTGGCCGACGCTCCAGAGGGTGTCGAAGGTTTCGACCTTTCGCCGGACCAGACCCTGTATGCGGTGTGCCGAGCCGACGGCGCACGCCTGGCGGTGATGATCGACCGCGACACGGCGATCGCCGCCGCCCTCGCCCACGAGCTGGCGCCGGTGTCCGTGCACTAGGACTGCTAGATCGTCAGGCGGCCGTGCTGGCCGGTTCATCCGTCAACAAGACATGGATCGCGTCGGCCGAGCGGGCCTGACGCACGGCGGCCCGAGTCTCGGGTTGACGCATCATCCGCGCCACTCGCGCCAGGGCTCGGAGATGCTGAGCGTTGGCGTCTCTCGGCGCAAAGAGCGCCACAAGCAGGTCGACGGGCTTGTCATCAAGCGCGTCGAACGCCACCGGCGAGTCCAAACGCACAACGACCGCGCGAACGCGATCCAGGCCATCTAGCCTAGCATGGGGGATCGCGACACCCTCGCCAACCCCCGTCGACCCGGCGGCTTCGCGTTCGACAAGACCGTCCAGCGCAGCTTCGGGATCCACGCCAAGAACGCGGCCGGCCACGTCCGCGACCATCGAAAGCGCCTGGCGCTTGCCGGGCGCGCTAGCGCGTAGCGCCACCGCTCCGGGCTCAAGAAGGTCGCCGATGGTCATGGACTTCCAACGCTCGCTAGTTTCCGACCGCCCTGGCGCCGTCGACGGGAATCCACCGACGGCGCCAGACCATGACACGGTCTGGTTAGCTCGCGGTTGACCCGTGTCCGTTCGACTTCGTGCGTTCGGGGTCGATCCAGCCGATATTCCCGTCTGGACGCCGATACACCACAGAGATGCCCCCGTGGGCGGCGTTCCTAAACACGATTGCCGGGTATGCGGTCAAGTCCAGTTCCATGACAGCCATGGAAACGGTCATTGTCTTCATCGCGGCCTGGGTTTCCGCAATGACCATGGCCGCGGGCGCGCCCGTCGGGTGGTCGGTTTCGACATCCCAGTCGTCATCCGCGTCATCGCCTTCCGGCGCGCGCAGAACGAACATGGCGGCGTTCTCGACCTGTCTGGCGGTCGCCGCCGCAGAGTGACTCTTCAGTCGCCTCTTATAGCGCCTGATGCGCGTATCGATCTTGGCCAGGGCGGCGTCGAAGGCCGCGTGCGCGTCACCTCCAGACCCGTGGCTGATGAGCTGCTGACCCGAAGCCAGCTTGACCGAGCAATCGACACGGAAGGCGTAGCCGTCCTTGCTGACTACGACCTCGGCGGCTCCGCCGCGATCGAAGTATTTGCCGATGCTTTGAGCGATTTCGTCGGAGACTCGCGCTCGCAGAGCCTCACCAACGTCGACATGCTTGCCGGAGACTTGGACTTGCATATCGATACAACGCGCCTGTCGCCGACGGGTGTCAAGCGGCGCTTTCGTGGCTTTTGGGCGCCCTCAAAAGAGTCCCGAAAACACCCCCAGAAGCTTGCGGACTCCCAGCACCACGACATGGGCGCTGACAAACAAGAGCGCCCCGCTGCCCACGGCCATCAAATAGCCCAGCAGGGCGAGGATTCCGTCGCGCTGGAGCAGGGCCAGGGCCAGAACCGCCACGGTCGCGCCGGGCGCCAGATTGCCCAGAGGGATAGGCAGGACCAGCACCAGAGCCAGCAGGGTGCAGACCACGCCGATCGTTCTTTCGCCCAGGGGTGCGAACAATGGCCGCAGCCTGGGACGGGTGACCAGCTCCATGTTGCGAACGATCGGTCCCAACCTCCGAAAGAGGCCGCGCAGATCGTCGCGCTTCAACGGCTTGTCGACCAGACCGCGCGGCAACCAGGGCGTATCGGCGCCCATAGCGATCTGCGGCGCCAGGAACAGGATCGGCAAGGACAGAATAGTCGATGACCCCGGCGGCAGGGGCAGGGTGTTCAGCAGGCCAAACACCAGCAGCATCGCACCAAAGGCGCGGCTGTCGAACGCCGCCAGCATTTGCCCGACGGTCAGGGTGGGGCTGGCGTCTTCGCCAAAGCCCTCGATCACGTCGGCCAGACTCTTTTCGCTCATCAAATCCTCTCGGCCCGCTCGGGAACGCGCGGGGGACGAAAAGGAGGCGGCTTCAGACCGCTTCCTTCATCAGCCGGCGACGTTCCACCGACGAGGGGATCCGCATGGCCTCGCGATACTTGGCCACGGTCCGGCGGGCTATGTCGACCCCGGCCGCCTTGAGAATTTCCACGATGCGATCGTCAGAGTGGACGTCGGCCTCGCATTTCTCAGCGTCGACCAGGCCCTTGATCTTGTGGCGCACGCTGGCGGCCGAGTGGGCCTCGCCCCCCTCTGACGACTGGATCGCCGAGGTGAAGAAGAACTTCAGCTCGAACACTCCGCGCGGCGTTGCGATGTACTTGTTCGACGTGACGCGGCTGACCGTGCTCTCGTGCATGCCGATCGCGTCGGCGACCGTCTTCAGGTTCAGAGGACGCAGATGCTCCACGCCGAAGGCCAGGAAGCCGTCTTGCTGGCGGACGATCTCGCTGGCGACCTTCAGGATGGTCTTGGCCCGCTGGTCGAGGCTTTTCACCAGCCAGTTGGCTGAGGCCATGCAGTCGGCCACGAAGGTCTTTTCCTGGTCGCTGCGCGCGCCCTTCGAGACCCGAGCGTGATAGCGCTGGTCGACCAGCACGCGCGGCAGGGTGTCGGTGTTCAGCTCCACATGCCACATGCCGCCCAGCCCCTCGCGGACCATGACGTCCGGCACCAGGGTCTCGGCCGGCTCGCTGTGATAGGCCGCGCCAGGGCGGGGATTTAAGGATCGGATCTCGCCGATCATCTCGCGCAGGTCTTCGTCATCGACGCCGCAGATCCGGCGCAACGCCGCCAGGTCCCGCTTGGCCAGAAGCTCGAGATGATCAAGCATCGCCGCCATGGCCGGGTCGTAGCGGTTGAGGTCCTTCAGCTGCAGCGCCAGACACTCGCGCACGTCTCGCGCAAAGACGCCGACAGGCTCGAAACCCTGCAGCACTGTCAGGGTCTCTTCGACCATCTCAAGGGCGCAGCCCAGGCGATCGGCCAGTTCGGCGACGTCGAGGCGCAGGTAGCCGCCTTCATCGACGGCGTCGATCAGGATCTCAGCGATGGCGTTACGGGCCGGCGACAGCGCGGCCTGAACCAGCTGGGTCCGGAGGTGCGCGGCGAGGGTCGGCGTGTCGGTGAGCGCCCGCTCGTAGCCTTCATCGCTTTCAAAAGAACCGCCGCCGCCAGCCCGCGACCAGTCGATCTGGCCGCCGGCGTGTTCGGCTTCGGCGCCGTCGCCGGTGGCGCGCTCGCCCGGGGAGACATCGTCGGAGGGCGTATCCAGCTCCCGCCCGGCCGTCGTGTCGGCCACGGCGTCGACCTGGGTCAGGCTGGCGTCGCGCGCAGTCTCGATCTCAACGGCCGGCTCATGATCGCCCTCATCGCGTTGCAGGAGCGGGTTGCGCTCCAGCTCGGCCTCGACGAAGGCGTCGAGCTCGATGTTCGACAGCTGCAGCAGCTTGATGGCCTGCTGCAGTTGCGGGGTGATGACGAGGCCCTGGCCCTGCCGGAGCTCTAGTCGGTGGCTGAGCGCCAATGCGCCCTCCTGACGTCCGAAAAACTTTCGAACGCCATTGAAGAGCGGTTCTGGTTAACGGGTCGCGAACGCCTGCAATAATCGGGCCGGTGCGACCGAGTGTCCCGAAAGAAGGCTTAAGCCTTGTAGAACAAGGCGTTAGTCGCCCAGACGCGGCTCGGTGAAGCTCTCGCCCAGATAAACGCGCTTCACTTCCGGGTTTTCGACGATCTCGCGCGGCGAACCCTCGAACAGCACCTCGCCCGCATGGATGATCGAGGCGCGGTCGATGATGTCGAGCGTCTCACGGACATTGTGGTCGGTGATCAGGATGCCGATGCCACGCCCCTTCAGATAGCCGATCACCTCGCGGATGTCGGCGATCGCCAAGGGATCGATACCGGCGAAGGGTTCGTCCAGCAGCATGAATGACGGCTCGGACGCCAGGGCGCGGGCGATTTCCACGCGACGACGCTCGCCGCCCGACAGGGCGACGGCCGGCGACTTGCGGATGTGGGTGATCCGCAGTTCCTCAAGAATGTTGGTGACTTGCTCGCGAGCCTTGCGCGGGTCGCGCTCGCGCATCTCGACGACGGCCATGACGTTCTGCTCGACCGTCATGCCCCGGAAGATCGAGGCCTCCTGCGGCAGATAGCCCACGCCCAGGCGGGCGCGCTGGAACATCGGCTGAGACGTAATGTTCTCACCGTCCAGATAGATCGCGCCGTAGTCGGCGGCGATCAGGCCGGTGACCATGTAGAAGCACGTCGTCTTGCCCGCGCCGTTGGGGCCTAGGAGGCCCGCCACCTCGCCGCGCTTCAGGCGCAGCGACACGTTCTTGACGACCGGGCGATCGCCGAACGACTTGCCTACGGAATCGACGAACAGGCCGTCCATGTCGTTGGAGGTCAGGGTCATTCGGGATCCTAGCGCGGCTCGGCCGGGGCCGGCGCATCGGACGTCTGGGCGTCATCCTGGTAGAACACCGCGCGCACGCGACGCTTGGCGCTTTGGCTCGACGCGGTCGACTCAAGCTTGGCGTCGTTGGTCTTGGTGTTCACGGTCAGGCGATCGCCCCGGGCGACATCCTTGCCCTTCACCAGAATGACGTCTCCGGTGAGGACCGCCGTGTTGTTGCTGAAGGTGTAGACAGCGCGGTCGCCACGGGCGTTCTGCTGGTCGCTGACGAGATAGACGCCGCCTTCGGCCTCCATGCGCTGCGCCGCGCCGCAGCCGGTCGCGCCGCCCGCAGGCTTGGCGCTGAGGATGGTCACCTTCTGGGCCCGCAACCGCGACCGGTTCTGCAGAATCTCGACATTGCCGATGAAGATCGTCGTGCAGGTGCTGTTGAAGGTCTGCTGCTCATCAGCGGACACGTCGATAGGCGCGCTGGAGGCGCTCTGCCGCGCTTGAACCGCGCTCGCGGCCCCAACACCAGACAGGATCAACGCGGTCACCGCCGCAGCCGTCCATCGCTTCATCAGAACCATGTCCTCATCCGTCGCGGCTCACCTTCGGAGCGAACCTGCGCATTGTCTTCTTTACTGCCGTTCGAACCGCGCGCGAACCCCGCCTCGGAAGACGATGCGATCGCCCTTGTCATATACGGAGTAGGCGCGCGATTGCACCTGTCCGCTGGGTCCTTCGCCGCTCATTGTGCTCTCGCCGCTTACATCGCCGGTGCGCGTGTCGACGAACGACTCCTCGGACGCGAAGCGATACCCCGCGCCGTCGTCCAGGCGGACGTCGTCTTTCAGGTTGAGCCCGAAGGTGTCCTGTCGATAGACGCCATGCTTGGCGGTCATGCGCGTGGGCGTGGGCGAACCCAGGTCCAAGGTCAGGGCGGGCTCTTCCAGGATGATCCGGCGCGGATCCGCATCGTCACGAATCGCCGAGCGCGCCGTGATCATGAAACTGCGACCGTCGGTCGACTGCCCATAGAAGCGGGGCGTGATCAGGCGAATTTCGGTGCGCGCTTCAGCCGGCGCCCGGGAGGCCGCCATGTAGGTGCGCCAGCCGACCTGCGCGATCACCACGAGCAGCAGCACGCCGATCGCGGCGGGCAGGACGATGCGCGCGGCCAGAACGCGGCGCGAGCGGCGGCGCCAGCGTCCGAGGTCGGCGCTCATCGATCGTCCGGTCATGACCGCGGCGGGCTGCATGGAGTCCTTTAGCTGTGCGCGAAGATGTCCATCTCCTCCCAACCGGCCAGGTCGAGCGAGGCGCGGTGAGGGAGATAGTCGAAGGCGTGCTGGGCCAGCGCCATGCGGCCTTCGCGCTCGAGCATGGCGTTCAGCTTCAAGCGCAGACCGTGCAGGTGCAGCACGTCGGAGGCCGCGTAGGCCACCTGGTCGGCGCTGAGCGACGGCGCCCCCCAGTCCGACGACTGCTGGACCTTGGAAAGCTCAACGCCCAGCAGCTCGCGCGTCACGTCCTTAAGGCCGTGGCGATCGGTATAGGTGCGGGCCAGCTTGCTGGCGATCTTGGTGCAGTAGACGGGGGCGGTCACCACCCCCAGATGGAGTTCGAACATGGCGATATCAAAGCGCCCGAAGTGAAAAAGCTTCAGGACCTTCGGATTCGTCAGCAGCGCCTTGAGGTTGGGGCAGTCGTAGTCGGGACGGCTAAGCCGCACGACGTGCGCGTCGCCGTCGCCGGCCGACAACTGGACCACGCAAAGAGGATCGCGCCGCAGGCGCAAGCCCATGGTCTCCGAATCGATCGCGATGATCTCCGCGCCCGCGAAGACGCCGTCGGGCAGATCGCCCTCATGAACGAAATTAGCCAACTCTCAGACGTCTCCGGCGAAGTCTCGGCGCATCGACGCGCCGAACCACGCGCTCGATGTAAGCGCGCGACACTTATACTCACGATGAACGGATTAGCTATCCGCCGAACCACCGGCGCCACCCCTGTGCTCCGCATCGAAGCCAGACAAGGGTGGTGCCCAGGAGAGGACTCGAACCTCCACGACCTTTCGGTCACTGGCACCTGAAGCCAGCGCGTCTACCAATTCCGCCACCTGGGCCCGCTGTCGCAACCGGTTAGGTCGCCGCGAGGCCGGGACGTTTAGGGAAAGCCTCCGGCCACGTCAACAGCGAAAAAACGACAAATCGTGATTTCGTTGCGAACCAGCGCGCGGTCGTCTAATTCCCGGCTCATCGCATGCACGAGGAATGATGATGCAAGGTCTGGTCACGGTGTTCGGCGGCTCCGGTTTCGTGGGCGGTCAAGTCGTGCGGGCGCTCGCCAAGGCGGGCCATCGCGTGCGGGTGGCCGTGCGCCAGCCCAACCTCGCCTACAAGATGCGCATGCTGGGCGACGTCGGCCAGATCGAGGTGGTCCAGGCCAATGTCCGCAACCCGAACTCCGTCGCCCGCGCGCTGGACGGCGCCGAAGCCTGCGTGAACCTGGTGGGCGTGCTCTTTGAGAGCGGTCGCCAGAAGTTCCTGTCGGTCCACGCCATGGGCGCGCGCAACGTCGCCGAAGCCGCCGCCAAGGCGGGCCTGAAGCATCTGGTCCATGTCAGCGCCATCGGCGCCGACGTCAACAGCCCCGCCAAGTACGCCCGCTCGAAGGGCGAGGGCGAGGCCGCCGTGCGCGAAGCCTTCCCGAGCGCCACCATCGTTCGCCCGTCGATCGTGTTCGGCCCCGAGGACGACTTCTTCAACCGCTTCGCCCAAATGGCGGCGCTGGCGCCCGCCCTGCCCCTGGTTGGCGGCGAGACGCGCTTCCAGCCGGTGTTCGTCGGCGACGTCGCGGCGGTGATCGCCAAGGCCGTCGCCAGCCCGGCTGCGGCGGGCGTGACCTACGAACTGGGCGGGCCGACCGTCTATACGATGCGTGAGATCCTCGAGCTGATCCTCGTAGAGACGGGTCGTAACCGTCCGCTGATCCCCCTGCCCTGGCCGGTGGCGTCGCTGATCGGTTCGCTGGGCGATCTCGTCGCGGGCGTCGTCCCGCCGCCGCTGACCAGCGATCAGGTCCAGATGCTCAAGAGCGACAATGTCGCCGAGCAGGGCCTGCCGGGCCTGGCTGAAGCCGGCGTGGTTCCGACCGCCGTCGAGGCGATCGTCCCGAGCTACCTCTATCGTTACCGCAAGGGCGGCCAGTACGCCGAGACGCCGGCTGGGGCGTTCTAGGAACCGCCGCCCAGCCTGACTCAGAAGACAAAAGGCCCTGACGCTCGCTGCGTCAGGGCCTTTCTTGTTCTATCCCGCCGGGCGTCTCAACGCGGGATATACAGCAGCGCCAAGCCGACGACGCCGACCGCGATCCGCCAATAGGCGAACGGCGCAAAGCCGTGGCGGGTGATGAAGTCCAGCACCGTCTTGACCACGAAGACGCCCGAGATCAGCGCGGCGACGAAGCCGATCCCGATCAGGCCCAGGTCGTTGGTGCTGAGCTTGTCGATGTTCTTGTAGAGGTCATAGGCGAAGGCCCCGGCCATGGTCGGCATGGCCAGGAAGAAGCTGAACTCCGCCGCCGAGCGCTTGTCGCACTTCAGCAGCAAGGCCCCCGCGATGGTCGCGCCCGAGCGCGAGACCCCCGGCACCAGCGCCAGGCACTGGAAGAGGCCAATGACGAAGGCGGTCTTGAGCGGATAGTCCGCGACGTCGGTGTAGCGCGGCTCCAGCTTCATGCGGTCCAGCGCCAGCAGGATGAAACCGCCGATGATCAGGGTCGAGCAGACCAAGGCGGGCGTCTCGTACAGCACCGTCTTGATGAAGTCGTGGGCGGCAACCCCGACCAGAACAGCGGGGCAGAAAGCCAGCAGGATCCCGATGACGAACCGCCGCGAGCCCGGGTCGGTCGGCAACGTTGTCAGCAGGCCCCACAACCGGCCGAAATAGACGCCGGTGATCGCCAGGATCGCGCCAAGCTGAATCAGGACCTGGAAGGTGTTGCCGGGGCTATGGAAGCCAAGGAAATGCCCGACCAGAAGGAGATGGCCAGTCGACGAGACCGGAATGAACTCGGTCAGGCCTTCGATCAGGCCGAGAATGAGAGCAATGAGCCAATCCGGCATGAGGGGTCCCCCGAGATGTCGACTGTGCGTGCGCCAAACATCGTAAAAACGACGTTAATCCACAAATTGGACCATTATAGCTGCAGCTTGCGACAGATTCTCAATGCGGGGCGCAAACTCAGGGATATTTCGGTCCTATAATTTGACCAACACATTCTTATTGCGCGAAAGAGTCCTTAAGAGCCCGCCTAGAGCAATTTTTCTCCCGAACCTGGGATGAGGGAAGTCGCATGGCCGAGCGCATGCTGAAATTCACGACGGTGGCCCGAAAGACGCCTGAAAAGCGCGCGGCTGCTGAGCGTTCGGGCGACTTCCACGAGATCTACGCCGACTTCATCGACGCCAAGGCCACCGAGCAGGCTTCACGCTGCTCGCAATGCGGCGTGCCGTTCTGCCAGACGCATTGCCCCCTGCATAACAACATCCCCGACTGGCTGCGGATGACGGCCGAGGGCCGCCTGGAAGAGGCCTACGCCCTCTCGCAGGCGACCAACTCCATGCCGGAGGTCTGCGGTCGAATTTGCCCGCAGGACCGCCTGTGCGAAGGCAACTGCGTGATCGAGCAGTCGGGCCACGGGACTGTGACCATCGGCTCGGTCGAGCGCTACCTGACCGACAAGGCCTGGGAGATGGGCTGGGTCAAGCCGCTGGTGGCCGGTCCGGCGCGCGGCCAATCCGTCGGCGTTATTGGCGCCGGCCCCGCCGGTCTGGCCGCCGCCGAGAAGCTGCGCGAAGCGGGCTACGATGTCACCGTCTATGATCGCCACGATCGCGCCGGCGGCCTGCTGATCTACGGCATCCCCGGGTTCAAGCTGGAGAAGGACGTCGTCGAGCGCCGCACCCAGCGCCTGGTCGACGGCGGCGTCGCGTTCAAGCTCGGCTTCGAGGTCGGCAAGGACGCCACGCTTGAAGAACTGCGCGCCCAACATGACGCGGTGCTGATCGCTGTCGGCGTCTACGCCGCGCGCGACCTGACCGTTCCGGGCGGCGGCAGCAAGGGCGTGGTTCCCGCCCTCGACTATCTGATCACCTCCAACCGCCTGTCGCTGGGCGACAGCGTCCCGGCCTTCGACTCCGGCGAACTGAACGCCGAAGGCAAGGACGTGGTCGTGGTCGGCGGCGGCGACACCGCCATGGACTGCGTGCGCACGGCCATCCGCCAGGGCGCCAAGTCGGTCACCTGCCTCTATCGCCGCGACAAGGCCAACATGCCCGGCTCGATGCGTGAAGTGGCCAACGCCGAGGAAGAGGGCGTGACCTTCGAGTGGCTGGCCGCCCCGCGCGCCCTGTCCGGCGAGGCCGAGGCCGTCACCGGCGTGCGCGCCATCCGCATGCGCCTCGGCGCCCCCGACGCCTCGGGCCGCCAGAGCCCCGAGGAAATTCCCGGCGGCGACTTCGACCGTCCGGCCCAGCTGGTCGTGAAGGCGCTCGGCTTCGAGCCCGAGAACCTGCCCGAGCAGTGGTCGGCGCCGGACCTGAAGGTCACCCGCTGGGGCACCGTGAAAGCCGATGTCCGCAACCAGATGACCAATCTCGACGGCGTGTTCGCCGCCGGCGACATCGTGCGCGGCGCCTCGCTGGTGGTCTGGGCGATCAAGGACGGCCGCGACGCCGCCGACGCGATCCACCGCTACCTGCAGGCCAAGGCGTCCTCGACGCTGATCGCCGCCGAATAGCCCTGCGACCAAGTTCCTCGCCCTTCGACAGGCTCAGGATGAGGAACTTGGACTGAGCTTCAGTAGTCCTCATCCTGAGCCTGTCGAAGGACGGGGACGGACCAAGAACCTTCTTCGGAGGCCACCATGGCCCAGAACATCGACCTCTATCTGAAGAACCGCCAGGCGCTGATCGACGGCCACGCCTATGACCCGTCGACAGAGCGCGACGCCTGCGGCGTGGGTCTGGTATGCGCCATTGATGGCCAGCCGCGCCGCGAAGTGGTCGAACTGGCGATCAAGGCCCTGAAGGCCCTTTGGCACCGAGGCGCGGTCGACGCCGACGGCAAGACCGGCGACGGCGCCGGCGTGCTGGTCAGCGTCCCGCAGGACTTCTTCGTCGATCAGGTGCGCCGCACCGGCCACGCCCTGCGCCAGGGCCCGATCGCCGTCGGCCAAGTCTTCCTGCCGCGCACCGACCTGGGCGCCCAGGAGACCTGCCGCACGATCGTCGAGGCCGAGGCCCTGCGTTTTGGGTTCTACATCTATGGCTGGCGGCAGGTGCCGGTCGACACCTCGGTGATCGGCGAGAAGGCCAACGCCACCCGTCCCGAGATCGAGCAGATCATGCTGGCCGGCCCCGCCGGCCTAGAGGGCGAGGCGCTTGAGCGCGCGCTGTTCCTGTGCCGCAAGCGCATTGAAAAGCGCGTCCACGCTCAGAACATCAGCGACTTCTATATCTGCTCGCTGTCAGCCAAGTCGCTGATCTACAAGGGCATGTTCCTCGCCGAGGCGATCGACGAGTTCTACCCCGACCTGAAGGACGAACGCTTCACGGCCGCCGTCGCGATCTTCCACCAGCGCTATTCGACCAACACCTTCCCGCAGTGGCGCCTGGCCCAGCCCTTCCGGATGCTCGCCCACAACGGCGAGATCAACACGATCAAGGGCAACATCAACTGGATGAAGTCCCACGAGATCAAGATGGCCGCCCAGGCCTTCGGCGAGTTCGGGGACGACGTGAAGCCCGTGATCCAGCCGGGCGGTTCGGACAGCGCCAACCTCGACAACACCTTCGAGGTGCTGGTGCGCGCCGGCCGCGACGCGCCGATGGCCAAGGCCCTGCTGGTGCCGGAAGCCGCCAACCCGAAGATGAAGGACGCCCACAAGGCGCTCTACTCCTACTGCAACGCCGTGATGGAGCCGTGGGACGGTCCGGCGGCCCTGTGCGCCACCGACGGCCGCTGGGTCGTGGCTGGCAAGGACCGCTCGGGGCTGCGCCCGCTTCGCGTCGCCTACACCGACGATGGCCTGGTGATCATGGGCTCGGAAGCGGGCATGTGCGGCGTCGAGGAGGCGCGCATCACCCGCAAGCTGGCCATCTCGCCGGGCCGGATGATCGCCATCGACCTGGCCGAGGGCCGTCTCTATGGCGAAGAAGAGATCATCGACGAACTGGCCACCCGCCACCCCTACACCGAGTGGCTAGGCAACATGGTCGATCTGGAAAAGGAGATCGGCCCCGGTCCCGAGCCGCGCAAGTTCGGCCGCGAGGAACTGACCCGCCGCCAGGCCGCCGCCGGCTACAGCCTGGAAGACCTGGAAATGATCCTTGCCCCGATGGTCGAGGAGGGCAAGGAAGCCGTCGGCTCGATGGGCGACGACACGCCGCTGGCGGTGCTGTCGGAAAAGTATCGTCCGCTCAGCCACTACTTCCGCCAGAACTTCAGCCAGGTCACCAACCCGCCGATCGACCCCCTGCGGGAGACCGGCGTCATGAGCCTGAAGACCCGCTTCAAGAACCTCGGAAACATCCTGGCCCAGGACGCGGCACAGGCCGATGTCTACGTGCTGGAAAGCCCAGTGCTGACCACCGGCATGTACGAGCGCATTCACGGGCTGCTGGGCGAGAAGAACGTCGCGGTCATCGACTGCACCATGCCCCTGCCCGCCCAGGAAGCCCGGGCCGGCGACGCCCTGCGCGCCAATCTCGACCGGATCCGCGCCGAGGCCGAGGACGCCGTCCTGCGCGGCTGCGGCGCCATCGTCCTGACCGACGAGGCCAGCGACGCCGAGCGTGTGGCGCTGCCGATGATCCTGGCCACCGGCGGCGTGCACGCCCACTTGGTGGCCAAGGGGCTGCGCTCCTACGTCTCGATCATCGTCCGGTCGGCCGAGTGCCTGGATACGCACTATTTTGCGGTGCTGGTCGGCGTGGGAGCCACGGCGGTCAACGCCTATCTGGCGCAGGAAAGCTTCCAGGACCGCCTGGAGCGGGGCCTGGTCGGCGACAAGACGCTGCGGGACGTCTGCATCAACTTCAAGACCGCCATCGAGGGCGGGCTGCTGAAGATCATCTCCAAGATGGGCATCAGCGTCATCTCCTCGTACCGCGGCGGCTACAACTTCGAGGCCGTCGGCCTGTCGCGCGCCATGGCGGCTGAGTTCTTCCCCGGCATGCCCTCGCGCATCTCAGGGATCGGCCTCGCCGGTATCGAGAGCAAGACGGTCGAGTTGCATCGCAAGGCCTGGGGCACGGCGGCGGTCACCCTGCCGGTCGGCGGTCGCTACAAGGCGCGCCGCTCGGGCGAGGCCCACGCCTTCGAAGCCCGCCTGATGCACACCCTGCAGACGGCTTGCGACACCGGCGACTACGAGCTCTATCGCCGCTGGTCCAACGGCCTGCGCACCCAGAAGCCGATCCAGCTGCGCGACCTTCTCGACTGGCGCTCGGACCGCAACCCGATCTCGACCGACGACGTCGAAAGCGTCAACGAGATCCGCAAGCGCTTCGTCACGCCCGGCATGAGCCTGGGGGCCCTGAGCCCTGAGGCCCACGGCGCCCTGAACATCGCCATGAACCGCATCGGCGCCCGCTCGGTCTCGGGCGAGGGCGGCGAAGACAGCGCGCGCTACAAGCCCCTGCCCAACGGCGACAACCCCAACAGCGCCATCAAGCAGGTGGCCTCGGGGCGCTTTGGCGTCACGGCCGAGTACCTGAACCAGTGCGTCGAACTGGAGATCAAGGTCGCCCAGGGCGCCAAGCCCGGCGAGGGCGGGCAACTGCCCGGCTTCAAGGTCACCGAGATGATCGCCCGTCTGCGTCACTCGACGCCCGGCGTGATGCTGATCAGCCCGCCGCCGCACCACGACATCTACTCGATCGAGGACCTGGCGCAGCTCATCTATGACCTGAAGCAGATCAACCCGATCGCCCGGGTCACGGTGAAGCTGGTGGCCGCCACCGGCATCGGCGCGATCGCGGCCGGCGTGGCCAAGGCCAAGGCCGACGTGATCCTGGTCGCCGGCGGCGTCGGCGGCACGGGCGCCTCGCCCCAGACCTCGGTGAAGTACGCCGGCGGTCCGTGGGAGATGGGCCTGTCGGAAGCCAACCAGGTGCTGACGCTGAACAACCTGCGTCACTCCGTGGTCCTGCGGACCGACGGCGGCATGCGCACGGGTCGCGACATCGTCATCGCCGCGATGCTGGGCGCCGAGGAGTTCGGCATCGGCACCGCCTCGCTGGTGGCGATGGGCTGCATCATGGTGCGCCAGTGCCACTCCAACACCTGCCCGGTGGGCGTCTGCACCCAGGACGAGGCCCTGCGCGCCAAGTTCACCGGCACGCCGGACAAGGTCATCAACCTCTTCACCTTCATCGCCGAAGAGGTGCGCGAAATCCTGGCGGGCCTGGGCTTCAAGAGCCTGCAGGAGATCGTCGGGCGCACCGACCTGTTGGCCCAGGTCAGCCGCGGCGGCGAGCACCTGGACGACCTCGACCTCAACCCGCTGCTGGTCCGCGCCGATCCAGGCTCGAACAAGCCCTACTGCACGGTCGAGGGCCGCAACGCGGTGCCGGACACGCTGGACGCCCAGATCGTGCGCGACGCCGCCCCGCTGCTGGAACGCGGCGAGAAGATGCAGCTGACCTACACGGTCCGCAGTACGGCCCGCACCATCGGCACGCGCACGTCGAGCCACATCGTCCGCAAGTTCGGCATGAAGGGCCTGCCCTCGGGCCACCTGACGGTGCAACTCAAGGGCTCGGCCGGTCAAAGCCTGGGCGCCTTCGCCGTCCAGGGCCTGCGGATCGAACTGACCGGCGAGGCCAACGACTATGTCGGCAAGGGCCTGTCGGGCGCGACGATCGTGATCAAGCCGGCGCGGGGTCTCGCCGCCCCCGAAACCAACACCCTGATCGGCAACACCGTGCTGTTCGGCGCCACCTCGGGCCGGCTGTTCGCGGCCGGTCAGGCCGGCGAGCGCTTCGCCGTCCGCAACTCGGGCGCCGTGACGGTGGTCGAGGGCTGCGGCGCCAACGGCTGCGAATACATGACCGGCGGCCAGGTGGTGATCCTGGGCCCGACGGGGAACAACTTCGGCGCGGGCATGACAGGCGGCATGGCCTTCGTGCTCGACCAGCACGACCGGTTCCAGGACAACATCAATCCGGACAGCATCGTGGTGCAGCGCCTGGCCTCGCCCTATTGGGAAGGCGTGCTGCGCTCGCTGATCGCCGAGCACGCGCGGGAGACCGACTCGGTCTTCGCCGCCACCCTGCTGCGCGACTGGGACCGCGTCCGCGACCAGTTCTGGCAGGTGTGCCCGAAGGAGATGGTCAATCGCCTGCCCCAGCCGCTCGCGGCCGAGGAGGCGGTTCACGAGCGCGCCTAGGTTTCAGGAACCGGACGACGACGATCGCCGCCAGGGCCCCGGGCCTTGGCGGCGATTTTCGTTCAGGCGGCGACCTTGGCCGCGCGCACTTTGAAACTGGCCCGCGCTCGCGCCACTGGGACGCCGTCGGCGCGCACCGTGGCCTCGGCGAAACAGATTGAGCGGCCCAGCTTGATGAAGTCGGTGTCGAACTCCAGCCACTGCCCCAGGCGCGCCGAGCCCAGGTAGTCGAGCATCAGCGACACGGTCACCAGCCCGTCCACCGGCACGCCGGTCCGCGCCAGGTTCATTCCGAGCGACAGACCCATCGCATTGTCGGCCATGGCCGCCAGGAACCCGCCGTGCGGCATGTGGCGCGAGTTGCAATGCGGCTCACGCACCCAGGTCGCCAAGACCAGCCGATCCTCGGCGGGGCGGGCGTAGAGCGGCTCCCATGGATCGGTGATCGGACTTTTGCGCGCGTGCGGGCTGAAGCCCGCCGGCAGAACCACGTCGTTCATGCTCGCCCCGCAGGATTTCAAACAACTGTTTTAATCTAGCAGCAGATGCGGGCTTGCGCGAGCGCTTATCAACCTGCGCTATGTGGCGACATGGCCCGCCCACGAGATCGACAGAAGCTGGAAGCCGACAAGGTCGTCGAGACGCTCGACAACCTCTACGCTCGCGTGTCCGAACGCTTTCCCGCCTCAGGGCTGGCGACGGTCTGCGGGCGGCTGACCGACACCGCGCGCCAGACCGCCGCGCGCGCCCGCCGCATCGGCCGCCCGTATCTGCTCCTCCGCGCCCTGGTGGTGCTGATCATCGTCGGCGGCGTCGCGCTGGAGTTCGCCCTGGCCTGGCGTCTCGACTGGAGCGCGGTCTTGCGCGCCCGGGAAGGCTTCGACCTCGCCCAAGGCCTGGAGGCAGCCATCAATCTGGCTCTGCTGTCGGGGGCGGCGGCCTGGTTCCTCAGCTCGCTCGAACGCCGCTGGAAGCAGCAGCGCGTACAGGTGGCTCTGCACGAACTGCGCTCGTTCTGCCACGTCATCGACATGCATCAGCTGACCAAGGACCCGTCGGTGATCCTGGGTCCCCGCACCCGCCATTCGCCGCCCCGCGAGATGAGCAATTTCCAGCTGTCGCGCTATCTGGACTATTGCGCCGAGATGCTGGCCCTGACGGCCAAGCTGGCGGCGCTCTACGCCGGCGAGACCGACGACCCGGTGATCATCGCCGCCGTCAACGACATCGAGACCCTGGCCTCGGACCTGGGGCGAAAGATCTGGCAGAAGATCATGATCCTGGGCCAGTTGAACGAAGCCGTCGCCGCGCAGGCCTGATCGCGCGGAGGTTGGCGCTTGATCCGGGGCCATTTGATCGGTCTGATCAACTGCTGACGATCGCAAGGACTTTGCTACGCGTTCCATGTCCATGCGCGCCTTCGCCCACCTGCTCGATCGACTGTCGCTGACCAGCTCGCGCAACGCCAAGCTGGTGCTGATCCAGGATCATCTCCGGCAAACGCCTGATCCCGACCGGGGCTACGCGCTCGCGGCCCTGACGGGGGCGCTGTCCTTCAACGCCGCCAAGCCGGCCTTCATCCGCAAGGCCGTCGAGGCGCGGATGGATCCGCAGCTGTTCGCCTGGTCGTACGACTTCGTCGGCGATCTGGCGGAGACGGTGTCGCTGGTGTGGCCAGCGCGGCCGGGCGCGAACCGACCGCCGGAGCTTTCCGAGGTCATCGACGCCCTGCATTCGGCCTCACGGGCCGAAGTCCAGAAGCTGATCGAGACCTGGTTGGACGCCCTGGACCCTGACGGACGCTGGGCGCTGCTGAAACTGATGACCGGCGGCCTGCGGGTCGGTGTCTCGTCGCGACTGGCCAAACAAGCCTGCGCCAATCTCGGCGGCGTCGACATCGGCGAGATCGAGGAGATCTGGCACGCGATGGAACCGCCCTATGGCGACCTCTTCGCCTGGCTGGAAGGGCGCTCCGAGCGGCCTTCGCCCGACGCGCCCGGCCGTTTTCGACCCGTCATGCTGGCCCAGCCCATCGACGAGGACACCGACTTCCCCAAGCTGGCCCCCGCCGACTATGTCGCCGAGTGGAAGTGGGACGGCATCCGCGTCCAGGCCGTCGCCGAGCGCGGTGAGCGGCGGCTCTATACCCGCACCGGCGATGATATCTCGGCCACGTTTCCGGATGTTGTGGCGGCGTTGGACTTCGAAGGCGCCATCGACGGCGAACTGTTGGTGATCCGCGACGGCGCCCTGGCCTCATTCGGCGATCTGCAGCAGCGGCTGAACCGCAAGACCGTTGACGCCAAGCAGCTCGCGAACTTCCCCGCCGGAATCCGGGCCTACGATCTGCTGATGGACGGCGAGGCCGACCTTCGCGCCCTGCCCTTCGCCGAGCGCCGCGCGCGCCTGGAAGCGTTCGTCGGCCGGCTGGCGAGCCCGCGGATTGACCTTTCCCCGCTGCAGCCTTTCGACACCTGGGAAACGCTCGCCGCCCTGCGCCGCGACCCGCCTGAGGGCGATGCACGGTTGTCCGAAGGCCTGATGCTCAAGCGCCGCGACAGCGTCTATGAACCCGGTCGTCCCAAGGGGCCCTGGTTCAAGTGGAAGCGCGACCCTCGGCTGATCGACGCGGTGCTGATGTACGCCCAGCGGGGACACGGCAAGCGATCGAGCTTCTATTCCGACTACACCTTCGGCGTATGGCGCGAGGACGATGAGGGGCGGCGCGCCCTCACGCCGGTCGGTAAGGCCTATTTTGGCTTCACCGACGAGGAGCTGAAGCAGATCGACAAGTTCGTTCGCGACAACACGATCGAACGCTTCGGGCCCGTCCGCTCCGTCCGCGCCGACCTGGACTTTGGCCTGGTGTTCGAGGTCGCCTTTGAGGGCCTTCAGCGGTCTACTCGCCACAAGTCGGGCGTCGCCATGCGCTTCCCGCGCATCAACCGCATCCGCTGGGACAAGCCGGCGCGCGAGGCCGACGAACTCAAAACGTTGGAAGCCATGCTGGACTAGGGTTTCTACGTTTACCTCGCGTTTGCCATAGGCCCCTACGCAAGGTTGCGAGGAGTGTCCCATGTCTCCCTTCCTGACATCGCTCTTGCCGCATCTTCGCGGCAACGCGGCCGAGCGCTATCGACAGGTCTATTCGCGCGCCGGCTTGACCGTCCTGCTGAGCTGGGCGCTCGACTTGATTGGGCGAAGGGACCTGATCCCGCTGTGGCTGTCCGCCAGCCTGTCGGTGCAGTTGCTGGAGTTCATCGCGGTGCGCCCCTTCGCAAGGGGACAGCTCCCGACCCGACACCTCAGCGCGCACATCGTGCTGATGCTGGTCGCCATGGTGGCCATGGCGGCGGTCCACGCGGGCGGCGTGCTCATCTTCTGGCAAAGCGGACAGCCGCCGTTGATGGCGCTGGCGCTGATGGTGCTGGTCGGCGGCATCCTGAACAACGTCGCCTCGGGGGTGGACAGCCGCCCGCTGTTTTATCTGGGCGCCACACCCTACGGCCTGAGCCTGCTCGCCATGCCCGTTCTGGCGTGGGGACAAGCCCGCGAACAGGTGACCATCCTGGCCCTGACGGTCGGCTTCTTCATCCTGGCCGTGCACACCATCTGGGGCCGAATGCACGCGGATCGCCGCGCCCTGGTCGCCGCGCGGGAGGAAGCCGACCGCCGCCGGATCGAAACCGAAGAAGCCCTGTCGGACCGCACCGCCATGGCCGCCATCGTCAGCCACGAGCTCCGCACGCCGCTGTCCGCCATTCTCGCCGGCGCGCACCTGATCCGCGCGGGGACCGCCCCCGCCCAGACCCGCGCTACGGCGGAACTGATCGTCGACGCCGGCCAGCTGATGACCGGCCTCCTGACCGACATGCTCGACCAGGCCAAGATCGAGGCGCGAGCGATGAGCCTGGAAGAGCGCGACTTTGATCTGCTGGGCGCTGTCCGTGACGCCGGCCGCTTCTGGAGCGCCAACGCACGCGCCAAGGGCCTCACCCTGGTCGAGCCGCCAAAGGACCAGGGGCCGGTGTGGGTGCGAGGGGATCCCTTCCGCCTGCGCCAGATCCTCAACAACCTTCTCTCCAACGCGATGAAGTTCACCGACGAGGGCGCTATCGCGTTGCGCGTCGCCGTCGCGCCGCTCGGCGAGGATCGGATGACCGTGGAGATCGAGGTTCAGGACAACGGCCCCGGTATCGCCGAGGACGCCATGAACCGCCTCTTCACGCCCTACGCCCAGGCCTCTCAGGAGACGGCGCGCACCTATGGCGGCACCGGTCTTGGGCTGACGGTCAGCCGCCAGCTCGCGCGCCTGATGGGGGGCGAGCTGGATGCGCGCCCCGGAACGCCGCGCGGCGCGGTTTTCTGCCTGCGCCTGGAAATGCCGCTCGGCGAGGCGCAGGACACTGTGCGCGCGTCACAGCCCTCCGCCGCCGCGCCGAACCTGACCGCGTTGAACATCCTGGCCGTGGACGATCATGAGGTGAACCGCCGGACCTTGGCGCTCGTCCTGGAGCCACTGGGGGTAAGCCTGACGACCGCGCCCGATGGTCTGGAGGCGCTGAAGGCGCTGGAAGCCAAGGCCTTCGACGTCGTGCTGATGGATGTCAACATGCCCGGTCTCGACGGCCGCGAGGCCACTCGCCGCCTGCGCGCCGGCAAGGGACTGAACCACGACACCCCCGTGATCGGCTTCAGCGCGGGCGTCGCCGATCACGAGGTCGAGGCTTGTCATGAAGCCGGCATGACAGACTGGATCGCCAAGCCGCTCGATATCCGCGCGCTCTACGCCGCGCTGGGCCGCGCCCGGAACCGCGCAGGCGCGCGCGCCGACGCCTGATCAGCCGCTGAAGGCGCGCACCGCGTCGATGATCTTCTGCTGGTCGTCCGCGCTCAGATAGGGATGCATCGGCAGGGCCAGCACCGTCTCGGCCTTGGCCTCGGTGACCGGAAGGCCGCCCGCGCCGCGCGGGAAATGCGCATACGGGGCCTGCACGTGCATGGGCACCGGGTAATAGACCGCCGTCGGGATCCCGTGCGCGCGTAGATGCGCCGCCAGGCCGTCACGATTCGCGTGCTCGATCACGTACTGGGCCCAGACCGAAACGCCGCCGTCGATGACGGCCGGGGTCGACAGCACAGCGCCCTTCAAGCCCTCGGCGTAGCGATCAGCCACGACCTGCCGCAGCGCGATCTCCTCGGCGAAGATCGCCAGCTTCTCGATCAGGATCGCCGCCTGGATCGTGTCGAGGCGCGAGTTCATGCCGATCCGCGTGTTCAGGTACTTCGGATCGTGGTCGAAGGTCTTCCCCGCCAGGTCCGGACCCACCGCCTTGCCGTGGACGCGGTAGCTGTCCATCAGGTCCCAGAGCACCGGGTCGTTGGTCAGCACCGCGCCGCCGTCGCCGTAGCAGCCCAGCGGCTTGGCCGGGAAGAAGCTGGTGGTGGCCACATCGGCCCAATGCAGGGGATGCTGGCCGTTCAGGGTGCAGCCAAAGCCCTGGGCGCTGTCGGCGATCAGCTTCAGGCCCTCGCGGTCGCAGATGGCCTTGATGGCTGGATAGTCGGCCGGCTGGCCGAACAGATCGACGGCGATCACCACCTTGGGCGTCAGCTTACCTTCAGCCTTAACCCCGGCGATGGCGGCCTCCAGCTTGGCGGGGTCGAGGTTGTAGGTGTCGGGCAGCACGTCGACGAACACCGGCGTCGCATCGACCCACGGCACGACTTCCGGCGTCGCGGCGAAGGTGAAGGACGGACAGAACACCGCATCGCCGTCGCCGACCCCCCAGGCCATCAGCGGCAAGGCGATGGCGTCGGTGCCGTTGGCGCAGGACAGGGCCAGCTTGGCCTCGCCGAACGCGGCCAGCTTGGCCTCGAACTCGCGCACCTGCGGGCCCATGACGTAGGCCCCGCTGTCCAGCACGGCGGCGATGGCCGTGTCGATCTTGTCGCGGATTCGGCGCTGCTGCGCGCCGAGGTCGATGAAGGGCATGCTCATGGGCGGCGCTCTTAGTCAGGCTTCGTGACGATTTCGAGCCAATTGATGTAACCGACTGTTTCCCGACCGAGGCAAGCGGAACCTTGGGAGCTTCGCCTCGTTGACCTTGATGCGCGGGGGCGCCTATCGAGACTTCCATGAAGACAAAGCCCAGCATCATCCCGGCGGACGCCGCTCTGCCGTCGCTCGCCAACGTCAGAGCCGACGAGACCATGCTCGGCCACTTCCTCGACTGGCTGGGCAAGCTGGCGGTCAATCTCGTGGTCGCCGCCCTGATCCTTGCGGTCACGTTCTGGGCCGCGGGTTGGGCCGCGCGGTTTATGCGCCGCACCCTGACCCGCGTCCACAGGAGCAATCCTGATCCGACGCTGGAGAGCTTTGCGGCGTCGCTGGCGCGCTATGCGATCGTCGCCGTGGGCCTTGTCGCCGTCCTTCAACAACTGGGCGTGCAGACTACCTCGATCATCGCGGTGCTGGGCGCGGCCTCGCTGGCGATCGGCCTTGCGCTGCAGGGCGCTCTCTCGAACGTCGCGGCCGGCGTCATGATCCTGCTGTTCCGCCCCTACCGGGTCGGCGATGTCATCGAGACCGCGACGCGCCAGGGCACGGTCAAGTCGCTGGACCTGCTGTTCACCGAGATCGCCACGCCCGACAACGTCAAGGTGATGATCCCCAACAGCAAGGTGTTCGGGGACGTGATCCTGAACTATTCGACCCACCGCAACCGCCGGGTCGACGTGCTGTTCAAGGTTCCGCTGAAGACCGATCTGGTGGTGGTGCTCAAGCGGCTGCGCGAGCGGGCCGAGAACGACGCCCGTATCCGCCAGGACCCCGCTCCGATGATCGAGGTCACGGATCTGTCCGAAGCTTACGCCCAGGCGGCGATACGCGTCTGGACGGCCGCTCCGGACTTTGGACCGGTGAAGACCGACCTGATGCTGTCGGCCCACCTGCTGGCCGAAGACCCAATGCGGACCGACCTTCCACCGCCCCGCCCTTCGAAGGCGATTGACCCTTCGCCCACGATGCCGGGCGAAGGCGAGCACCATCACCTGCTGGCTCTGATCAAGCCGCGTCGTAAGCGCAAGGCCAGCGCCGCGTCGACGGCGCCGACGGAGAAGGAAAAATAGGAGTCAGGCGCTTCCTGCGGTCCCGCGCTGCCTGAGCCATTCAGTGGCGAACTTGTCGCTGAGCGTGACGTCCTCGAAGACCACGCGACGCAGATGACCAAGACGCTCGGGAGCGTCGTGCACGATCACGAACGGAAAGCCGTTGGCCGAAAGGAAGCCCTGAAGAAAACGCGAAAAGCGGTCTGCCTCTTCGGGGCCGGTCAGGCGGACTTCGGTCTCGGCCTTCGTCGAAGCCAGATGGGGAACCATGCGCTTGGCCCTCTGTGGACGGACCAAACTTAACGCGCGAGATCGCAGCTGCGAACCAGCTTCGCTCCTGCGAAATAAACTTTGATCAGAAATTCGCCCCCCGAGCGAACTGCGCTCGGGAGGCGGGAGGTCCTTACAGGATCGACTGGCCCGTCGAAGCCCAGTCCTTCAGGAACTGCTCGAGACCCTTGTCGGTCAGCGGGTGCTTGTAGAGATCGCTGAACACCGCCGGCGGGATGGTGACCACGTCGGCGCCGACGATGGCGGCTTCCTTGACGTGGGCGGCGTTGCGCACCGACGCGGCGAGGATTTCGGTCTCGTAGCCATAGTTGTCGTATATCGCGCGGATGTCGCGGATCAGGTCCATGCCGTCGAAGCCATAGTCGTCCAGACGGCCGATGAACGGCGAGATGTAGGTCGCGCCGGCCTTGGCGGCCAGCAGCGCCTGGGTCGGCGAGAAGCACAGGGTGACGTTGGTCTTGATCTCTTCGTCTGCGAAGGCGGCGCAGGCGATCAGGCCATCACGGGTCAGCGGGATCTTCACGACGACGTTCGGCGCGATCTTGGCCAGCTTCTGGCCTTCGGCGATCATGGCGTCGGCCGTGGTGGCGGCCACTTCAGCGCTGATCGGGCCCGGGACGATGTCGCAGATCTCGGCGATCACCTCGAGCATCGGCCGGCCCGACTTGGCGATCAGGGTCGGGTTGGTGGTCACGCCGTCGATCAGGCCGGTCGAGGCCAGATCCGCGATGACCTTGGTGTCGGTGCTGTCGAGGAAGATCTGCATGGGTCTCTTGCGCTGTATTTTATGGGGAAGTTAGGCGCCGGTTTATCGCGGGCGCGACGCATGCGCCAGCGATTAGCCGGCGAGGTCCGCCGCGACCAGTCGGTCAGCGGTGCGCTCGACCGCCGGCCGCCAGGGTTCGGGTGAGAAACCAAACACTGCCTTTAGCTTGGCGGTGTCGAGCGGCGAGCGGGGCGGCCGGGGCGCGGGTTCCGCGAACGCCGCCTGGGTGGTGGGCTCCAGCCTGGCCTTGGCCAGCGGATCACGGTCGATCGCGGCCTTCGCAAAGTCGAAGCGGCTGGTCTCGCCTGCATTGGCGAAATGAAACAGGCCGAACACAGGATCGTCCGCCGACGCCGTCGCCCAGCGCGGCGCGGTGGCGACAAGGAAATCGGCCAGCGCCTCCCCGTCGGTCGGCGTGCCGAACTGGTCAGCCACCACTTTCAGAATCTCGCGCTCACGCGCCAGCTTGAGCATGAAGCTCACATAGTTGCGGCCATAGCGCGAGAAGACCCAGGATATGCGCAGCACGACGGTCTTTGGGTGGACAAGGACAGCTTGCTCACCGGCCAGCTTGGAACGGCCATAGACGTTGATCGGCTCGGCGCGATCGGTCTCGACATAGGCGCGGTCGGTTTGGCCGTCGAATACGGCGTCGGTCGACAGGTGCACGAACGGCAGCCCTAGCTCGGCGCAAGCCTCGGCCATCGCCGCCGGCGCGTGGGCGTTCACCGCGAAAGCCGTCTCTGGCGCGGCCTCGGCCGGATCGACATGGGTGAAGGCGGCGGAATTGACGACGAGATCGCAATCCGTCGCCCGAACTAACGCCCGGATGTTCTCGGGGTCGGCCAGGTCGCAGTCCGCTCGCGACAGGGCGATGATCTCCGCCCGCCCGCGCGCCGCCGCCTGCATAGCGCTTGCGACTTGGCCGGTGCGGCCAAACTGCAGGATCTTCATTTCAGCGCCGGAACCCGGTCACCCAGCACAGAGCTGACGAACCCGCGAAGGTCGCCGCCTTCGAAGAGATATCCGGGCATCCCCGCGCGGCGGCCGGCTTCGACATCGATATCCCGGTCGCCGATGATCACCGCCTCCTCCGCGCGCAGGTCCCATTCCGCCAGACCCCGCAGGATCATGCCGGGGTTGGGCTTTCGGTCGGGATGGTCGGCCACGCGATAGGCCTCTACAGCGGCCGTCTCGTGGAAGGGACAATGGTAGAAGGCGTCGATCCGGCCGCCGACCTCGGCCAGTTGCGCCTGCATCGCGGCGTGGAAGCGATCCAGCGCCGTCTCGTCGAAGTAGCCGCGACCAATGCCAGATTGATTGGTGACCACCAGCACCTTCAGCCCCGCCTGCGTCATCGCCGCCACCGCGTCGCGGGCGCCCTCGATCCAGTCCAGCTTGGCCGGGTCGTGGACATAGCCGTGATCGATGTTGAGCACGCCGTCGCGATCCAGGAACACGGCCTTCAAGGGCGGGAGAGCAGGCGGACTGGTCATGGCCCGAGCACTAACCCGGTCCTGGCGGAATCGCCAAGCCGCCGTCTTGGCCATGTCACGCAACCTCGACTAGAAGGGTGACGGTACTGGAGTCCCTTATGACCAACGCCTTCACCGACGCCGTCCGCCTGCGCGACCGCTTGAAGACCTGGGCGGTCGAGGCGGCCTATCCGATCTGGTGGGAGGTCGGCGCTGATCATGTGAAGGGCGGCTTCTTCGAGAAGATCGATCTCGAAGGCCACGCCGTCGAGGGGCCTCGTCGGGGACGGGTCTTGCCGCGCCAGATCTACGCCTACGCCATCGCCGGCGACCTAGGCTGGAGCGGTCCCTGGAGAACGGCCGTCGAGCATGGCCTGGCCTTCTATCTAAAGGCCTACCGCCGGCCCGATGGCCAGTTCCGAACCCTGGTGGGCCCCAACGGCGAGAGCCTGGACGACACCGCCGATCTTTATGACCAGGCCTTCGCGATCTTCGCCCTGGCGGCGGTGGCCAGGGCGCTCCCAGAGCGCGCCGAGGACGCGCGAGCGGCGGCCTTGGTGGTACGCGATCGCTTGATGGCCGAACGCAAGCATCCCGTCGCGGGCTTCCACCAGACGAACCCGCCTTCTGAGCCTCTGCAGTCGAACCCGCACATGCACCTGTTCGAAGCCATGCTGGCCTGGAACGAGATCGACGATGATCCGGCCTGGCGCGCCCTGGCCGACGAGATCGCCGAGCTGGCGCTCTCCCGGTTCATTCACACGCCGAGCGGCCAGATCCGCGAGTTCTTCGACCTCGACTGGAACCCCGCCCCCGGCGTCTCGGGTCGCATCTGTGAGCCGGGGCACCAGTTCGAGTGGGGCTGGCTGCTGCTGCGTTGGGGCAAGCTGGCGGGGCGCCCCGAAGCCACAACCGCGGCCTTGCGGATGATCGACGACGCCGAAGCGCGCGGCGTGGACCTTTCGCGCGGCGTGGCGATCAACGCCCTGCTCGATGACTTCTCGACGCACGACAATGGCGCGCGCCTTTGGCCCCAGACCGAGCGGATCAAGGCGGCGGTGCTGGCGGCGGAGATTACCGGCGAAGCGCGCTATTGGGACATGGCCGCCGCCGGCGCGGAGGGCCTGATGACCTATCTGCGCACGCCGGTTCCCGGCCTTTGGCGCGACAAGTACCAGCCCGACGAAACCTTCGTCGACGAACCCGCCCCCGCCAGCTCCTTCTACCACATCGCCCTGGCGATCCTTGAAATGGACCGGGTGATCAGCGCGGCTTCGTGACCAGCAGGGTCGCCGCGCCGATCGCTCGGGCCAGGACCTCGGCGTCGAGGGCGATGATCGCGCCCGCCGAATAGACGTCGCCGTCCATCTCGATGACGCCCTCGAGAAGCTGAACGGTGGACGGCGGCAAGGCCATGGACTCGCCGGCCGGAGCGCGACGAAGCTCGACGTCAAAGCCGTCGGTCGAGACAAGCGTTTCGGTTCCGTTCGGCGAAGCGCTCTTGCGCGAGGCGATCGAACGGCCCTTAGCCTTCAGACCATCCACGAGCGTCTTTACGGCCTGGCTGTCTTTGCGATGGCACACCAGCACCGCGTCCGGCTCGGCGACGACGACGATGTCATTGACCCCGATCACGCCGACATAGGGCCCCGTCGAGCGCACCAGCACATTGGACGATCCGTGCAAGTCGACATCGCCCGCCTGGGCGTTGCCGTCACCGTCACGGGTCGAGGCCTCCCAGATCGCGTCCCAGGCCCCCAGGTCGGACCAGGCGAACGCGGCGGGGGCGACGGCGGCCTTCTGGGTGCGCTCCATCACCGCGTAGTCGAGCGAAATCTTCTTGGCCTGGGCGAAGGCGTCACGATCCAGGCGGCCGATGCCGGCCTCCAGCTCCAGGCCGGCGACGCACGCCTTGGCGGCGGCCGCGACGGTCGGCTCGAAGGCCTCGAATTCGCCCAACAGGGTGGCCGCCTGGAAGGCGAAGTTACCACTGTTCCAGAGATAGCCTTCCAGCAGATAGCGCTCGGCGGTGGCCTGGTCGGGCTTTTCGACGAAGGCCGCGACCTCGCGCACTGAACCCTCCAGCAACGGCGCGCCAGGACGGATATATCCAAAACCGGTCGCCGGGACCGTCGGTTGGACGCCGAAGGTGACGATATAGCCGTGCTCGGCGGCCTGGGCGGCGGTGAGTGCGGCCTGTTGGAAAATCTCGGGCTGGGCGATGTGGTGGTCGGCGGCGAGCATCAGGACCACACCCGCCGGATCCTGGGCCTCGACATAGGCGGCGGCGGCGGCCACGGCGGGCGCGCTGTCACGGGCTTCGGGCTCGACCAGGATCGTCGCCCAGGCCCCGATCTCGGCGGTTTGTTCCGCCACGAACTGGACCATCGCCTCCCCGGTGACCACGACCACCTCGGCGACGCCGGGGATATCCTTCACCCGCAATACCGTTTCCTGGAACGAGGAAAGGTCGCCCACCAACTTCAAGAATTGCTTGGGCTGGTCGCTGCGCGACGCAGGCCAAAGACGGGTGCCGGAGCCCCCGCACAAAATCACTGGATAGATCGCGGCCAAGTCTTGTCCCCACACGACTGAAGTCTTCGCCCCCTTATGGGGTGCCGTTGCGACGACGGCTTAAAGCCAAACTCGACGGTAACGAAGAGTTTTCCTCAGATCGCCACGTTGGCGTGCAGTTCCGCCAGCCAAGTCTCTGCCGTCGCATCCGACGGCATGCGCCAGTCGCCGCGCGGCGACAGAGCGCCGCCCGAGGAAATCTTGGGCCCGTTCGGCACGGCCGAGCGCTTGAACTGGTTGGCGAAGAACCGCTTCAGGAAGAGCTCCAGCCAGCGCTTGATCTCCGGCAGATCGTAGCTGCGCCGCGCCGTGTCGGGCAGCCCGACGGGCCAACCGCCCCTATTGGCGTCATGCCAGGCGCTCCAGGCCAGGAAAGCGATCTTGGACGGCGCCATCCCATAGCGGGTCATGTAGTAGAGATTGAAGTCCTGCAGGGCGTAGGGACCCACAAAGCTCTCGGTCGCCTGCACCGCCTCGCCTGGCACCAGCTCCGGCGAGATCTCGGTCGCCAGGATGTCTTCCAGCAGCGCGGCGGTCTCGGCGCTGACATCGCCCGAATGCGCCACGAAGCGGATCAGGTGCTGGATCAGGGTCTTGGGCGCGCCGCAGTTGGGATTGTAGTGGCTCATATGGTCGCCGACGCCATAGGTGCACCAGCCCAGCGCCAGCTCCGACAGATCGCCGGTGCCGACGACCAAGGCGGCGTTGTGATTGGCCAGTCGGAACAGATAGTCGGTGCGAAGGCCGGCCTGGACGTTCTCGAAGGTCACGTCAAAGACGGCCTCGCCGTGTCCAAACGGGTGATCCAGGTCCTTCAGCATCTGGGTCGCGGCGGGCCGGATGTCGAGCTCGGCGGCGGTGACGCCCATCGCCTGCATCAAGGCCCAGGCGTTGGCCTTGGTCCGATCCGAGGTCGCAAAGCCCGGCAGGGTGTAGGCCAGGATGTTGGTGCGCGGCAGGGCCAGCTGATCCATGGCCTTGGCGGCGACCAACAGGGCCTGGGTCGAGTCGAGGCCGCCCGAAATCCCGATCACCAGCTTCTTCAAGCCCGAGGCCTCGAGCCGGCGCGCCAGACCCTGAACCTGGATGTTGTAGGCCTCATAGCAGTTCTCGCGCAGCTTGGCGGGATCCGAGGGCGTGAACGGGAACCGCTCAATCGGTCGCGCCAGCGCCAGATCGCCGGCCGGCGCGGCGAACGAGAAGGGGACAATCCGGAACGGTGTCCTGGCCGGTGACAAGGCCATCGCGTCGCCGAAGCTGCCCACGCGCATCCGCTCCTGCCGGATGCGCTGGACGTCGACATCGGCGAAGGTCCAGGCCGGTCCGGTCGAGAAGCGCGGCGTTTCGGCGAGAAGCGCGCCCATCTCATGGATATCGACATGGCCGTCCCAGGCGAGATCCGTCGAGCTCTCGCCGGCCCCGGCCGCCGAATAGACATAGGCCGCGATCATCCGCGACGACTGGCTGGCGCACAGCAAGCGCCGCGTCTCGGACTTGCCGATGGTGATATTGCTGGCCGACAGGTTCAGCAGAATCTCGGCGCCGGCCAGGGCTTGGGCGGTGCTGGGCGGGGTCGGGGTCCAGACGTCCTCGCAGATCTCGACGCCCACCGTGAACGGGGCGACGCCTTCGCCGTGAAACAGGATGTCGGTCCCGAAGGGAGCCGACTGCCCCGCCAGGGTCAGGGTCTTGGCGACGACGCCCGCGCCCGGCGTGAACCAGCGCCGCTCGTAGAACTCGCGATAGTTGGGCAGGAAGCTCTTGGGGACCACGCCCAGAACCTTGCCGCCCTGGATGATGACGGCGGTGTTGTAGAGGCGGCCTGCGTCTCGCAAGGGGGCGCCGACCACAATCATCGCCGCCAACCCGGCGCTCGCCTCCGCCAGGGTCGCGATCGCGGCCTCGACGGCGTCCAGCAACGCCTCCTGCTGCAGCAGGTCGTCAATGGTGTAGCCGGTCAGGCCCAGTTCGGGGAAAACGATCACTGCGACGCCCGCCGCATCGGCCTCGCGCGCCAGGGCCAGGATACTTTGAGCATTGGCGGCCGGATCCGCCAGTTTCACCTTGGGGACGGCGGTCGCCACCCGAACGAAGCCGTGGCGATAGGGCGAGAAGAACGACGGACTACCCAAGGGATCGACCTTTCCGGGTTATGCTTAAACTGAGCATAAGTCTGCGGCCAGCTATAACGCTCCGGAACCATGTTGCATAGCGCCCACGGACGGCGTCCAGCGCCGCTTTCAAGACGGCGCGCGGGTTGACCCTCAAGGGTTCCCATGCGAGTGCGCCCCTCGCGCAGCCCCGCAAAACATATAAAGACGGAAGCCCCCATGCCCGTTTCGCCCATCAAGATGGCCGACGCGATCCGCGTCCTTTCCATGGACGCCGTGCACAAGGCCAAGTCCGGCCACCAAGGCATGCCGATGGGCATGGCCGACGTGGCGACGGTTCTGTGGGGCAAGTTCCTGAAGTTCGACGCCTCCAAGCCCGACTGGGCCGACCGCGACCGTTTCGTGCTTTCGGCCGGCCACGGCTCGATGCTGCTCTATTCTCTGCTACATCTGACCGGCTTCAAGGCCGTGACGATGAAGGAGATCGAGAACTTCCGTCAGTGGGGCTCACTGACCCCCGGCCACCCGGAAGTTCATCACACGCCGGGCGTGGAGACCACCACCGGCCCGCTGGGCCAGGGCCTAGCCACCGCCGTCGGCATGGCCATGGCCGAGGCGCACCTGGCCGCCCGCTATGGCTCTGACCTCGTCGACCACCGCACCTGGGTCATCGCCGGCGACGGCTGCCTGATGGAAGGCGTCAGCCACGAAGCGATCAGCATCGCCGGCCGCCTGAAGCTCTCGAAGCTGACGGTGCTGTTCGACGACAACAACACCACCATCGACGGCGAAGCCACCATCGCCGAGACCGGTGACCAGGTCGCGCGCTTCAAGGCCGCCGGCTGGGCCGTGAAGGTCGTCGACGGCCACGACCACGGCAAGATCGCCGCCGCCCTGCGCTGGGCCACCAAGCAGGACCGCCCGACCATGATCGCGTGCAAGACGCTGATCTCGAAGGGCGCTGGCCCCAAAGAAGGCGACCCCCACAGCCACGGCTACACCCTGTTCGACAACGAGATCGCCGCCTCGCGCGTGGCCATGGGCTGGGACGCCGCGCCGTTCACCGTGCCGGACGACATCGCCAAGGCCTGGAAGAGCGTCGGCCGTCGCGGCGCCAAGGTCCGCAAGGCCTGGGAGGCTAAGCTGGCCGCCTCTGCCAAGGGCGCCGACTTCACCCGCGCCATGAAGGGCGAGCTGCCGGCCAACGCTTTTGAGGCGCTGGACGCCCACATCGCCAAGGCGCTGGAAGCCAAGCCGGTCAACGCCACCCGCGTTCACTCCGGCTCGGCCCTGGATCACCTGATCCCAGCCATCCCCGAGATGATCGGCGGCTCGGCCGACCTGACCGGCTCGAACAACACCCTGGTCAAGGGCATGGGCGCGTTCGACGCTCCCGGCTATGAGGGCCGCTACGTCCACTATGGCGTGCGCGAGTTCGGCATGGCCGCGGCCATGAACGGCATGGCGCTACATGGCGGGATCATCCCCTATTCCGGGACCTTCCTGGCCTTCGCCGACTACAGCCGCGCCGCGATCCGCCTGGGCGCCCTGATGGAAGCCCGCGTCATCCACGTGATGACCCACGACTCCATCGGCCTGGGCGAAGACGGCCCCACCCACCAGCCGGTCGAGCACGTGGCGTCCTTGCGCGCCATTCCCAACCTGCTGGTCTTCCGTCCGGCCGACGCGGTGGAAGCCGCCGAATGCTGGAAGGCGGCGCTGCAACACAAGCGCACGCCCTCGGTGATGACCCTGTCGCGCCAGAAGACCCCTCACGTTCGCATCCAAGGCGGCGATCTGTCGGCCAAGGGCGCCTATGAGCTGCTGGCCGCTGAGGGCGGCGAGGCGCAGGTGACGATCTTCGCCTCAGGCACTGAGGTCGGCGTCGCCGTCGCCGCGCGCGACATCCTGCAGGCCCAGGGCAAGCCGACCCGCGTCGTCTCCACGCCCTGCTGGGAGCTGTTCGACAAGCAGGACGCCGCCTACCAGGCCGCCGTCATCGGCAAGACCCCGGTCCGCGTCGCTGTCGAAGCCGGCATCCGGATGGGCTGGGAGCGCTTCATCGGCGAAAACGGCAAGTTCGTCGGCATGAAGAGCTTCGGCGCCTCGGCCCCGTTCGAGCGCCTCTACAAGGAGTTCGGCATCACCGCCGAAGCCGTGGCCGAAGCGGCGAGCGCCTGAGGTTCCGCGCGGGGTGGGGTCTAGAACGCCACCCCGAAGCGCACGATGAAGACCAGGACGTCCTTCACGGTGCGGTCAGCTCCGGGATTTCGCACATATTGCAGGTCCGGCTGGATGGTCACTGGCCCGATCCGGTCGGAATAGGTGACCTCGATCGCGCTTTCGGCGCGCTCGAGCGGTCGCCCCGCATCCCAGGCGTTGTCACGATACTTGCGGGACAGGAACGCCTGGTTGAGGCCGAGCGAGAACGCGCTGTCGGGCCGCGCCTCAAAAACCCTTTCGACGAGCACCCCCGCCTGCCACCCGCCCCTGAAGGCGGTGGTGTCGCCATCGGATACGCCAACACGCGCGAAGGCGGTCGTCTTGCGGAGCGAATCGTCGTCGCCGTTGAGCGTACGCTCCAGCAGCACGTAGGCGCCCTGCGCGGTAGACCGGTCCGGATCTCCGGAAGGGCCCAGGGCCCTTACATCATCCTGTTGATCGCTATAGCGCCAGGCTCCAAGGGCCACCTTGCCACGCCCCTGCCAACCCGCTTCGGCGATCATCAGGACGCCATGGTCGAAGGAGGTGCTCACGCCACCGGGATCACCCAGCACGCCCGCGTCAGCGTTCACGACAGCCGCTTGGGCAAAGAGGTGTTCAGTTGGCGTCCAGCGGAACCGCACCGCCAGGGCGGTGGAGGGAAAGATCGAGGGGCCGTTCGGCCCCGTAGCGGCAAGTTCCGAGCCGATGCCGAAGGCGGGAGCAAGGAGCAAGCCCGCGCTTTCGTTGGCGTAGAACTCGCTGTTGAGATCGTAGAGGCCGGCGCGGACCGACCCCCTGTCGCCAAAGCCCTGCTCAATCCAGGCCTCGAACAGGCGCAAGCGGTGACGCGAGACCTCAATGTTGTCCACGCCCTGCAAGCTGCCGACGTCGTCGTTCGGCGTCGCGCCGCTGTTGTTCAACAACTGGACATGGGCGATCGCGCCCTTCCAGCCGATAGCCCGGTCCAGGTCGGCGTCAGCGAAGATCTGCAGATTGTCCAGAAGGCGACCGCGCTTGGCGAGCCCGCCGCTCAGCGTCGCTGCGACATCAGCCTTGTAGGCGAGGCTGAGCTGGATCGCCGGATCGCCCTCGGCGGCGGCCGCGCTGCCCGTCAGGACGGCGCCGGCTAAACCCAAGCAAGCCACCAGCCCACTTAAGCCCCGTTTCGTCTTGGCCTGACGCATCTACGCCCCCCGGCGATTGATCGAAGCCCGCCGATCTTGCGGACGAGAGGGCGCCGTTCGGTAAATCTGGGCTGTGGCGCGTCGTCGCAGGGTCAACGCGACGATAGGCAAGAAAATGCGAAACCGACCCCGAGCCGGGGCCTGATCGAACATTTAAACTGACTTTGGAAGGTCCTTGGTGGAGCCGAGGGGAATCGAACCCCTGACCTCCTCATTGCGAACGAGGCGCTCTACCATCTGAGCTACGGCCCCAAGGAGCGGCGGAGATACGGCCCCAAAGCGCGCTCGTCAAGCGGCTCCTTGCTTGCCAGCGCGCGCGTAGCGCGGCAAGAAGCGGAAAGTTCGGACGGGAAACCCATGACCGCCATCATTCAATTCGTTTTCTTCATCCTGGGCGGCCTGCTCAGCCTTCTCTGGTGGGCGATCGTGATCTCCGCGATCCTGAGCTGGCTCGTGGCGTTCGACGTCATCAATCGTCGCAACACCGCCGTGTACCAGGTGCTGGATTTCTTGGATCGCGTCACCGGGCCGGTGCTGCGCCCCTTCCAGCGCATGATTCCGTCGCTGGGCGGCGTCGACATCAGCCCGATCATCGTGCTGCTGATCATATCGGGCGTGCAGAACTACTTGCTGCCGGCGCTGCGCGGCACGCTGATCGGCATCCTCGGCTGATCTGGTGGTCCTCACCCTCGTGGTGCGCCTCACCCCCCGTAGCGGCCGCGACGCCGCAGAGGGTTGGGCGCACGACGGCGACGGTCGTCCTTACCTGAAGGTGCGGGTCTCAAGCCCACCCGTCGAGGGTGCGGCGAACGCGGCCCTGATCGCCTTCGTCGCCAAGACCCTGAAGGTTCCGCGGTCAGCCGTTCGCTTGGCGGCGGGCGAGACATCGCGATTAAAGCGGCTGGAGCTGGACGGCGTCGATTCCGCCGATCTGGCGCGCGTATTCGGAGCGCCGCCCTCGTAAGGCCGCCGCACCGCCGAGGGTCGGCAGCGGCAATCGGCTCATATTGGAATTTTATTCCCTATACTGCCGGTTTTGGGCCCGCTTGCGCAACAATGAACCTTAGCCCGCTGATTTCGCCAAGCCATTGACGAAACGCTGGTCTTTCATTTCCTTTTAGCCCCTCACGGCTAGCGTGATCGGGTTAGGGATTGCTCTGCGATCTCCGGGGGGACAGAGCGCCCATGAGCGCCGCAACAAAGGAGATCGACGTGGCCCGCGCCGTCGCCTCGCGACGCGCCAATACGTACCTGCGCCTGGCGTCGACCCTGGCGATCTCCGTGATCCTGCATGTCTTTGTGGGCATGCGTTGGGTTTGGATCTGGGCCGGGCTCTACACCGCAATCCAACTCTTCGAGACCTGGCTTTCGATCCGGACCTTCGAACGTCCGGCGCGTCCAGGTGATCCTTGGCGACGTGTGGCGACCACCGTCCCGCCCTTCCTGACCTCCGCCGTCTTCGGGTTCCTGGCGATCCCCTTGTTCGCTTCCGAAGCGCGGTTCGCGCCGACCCTGGGGGGTATGCTGTTGGCCGGGGCGCTGATGAATGTCGTCGTCGTCAACGGAAGCCTGCGCTCGGCGACCATCGCCGCGGCCACGCCGCATATCCTCTATCTCCTGATCATCCCGATCATCGCCCGCCAGGCCAATCCCGACGCGCCTCTGGCCAACGCCCTGTGGTTTGGGGCGCTGTTGCTGATCGCGGCGGTGGCTGTCGCGTCACGCACCCTCCGCGCCGCCCTGAAGGCCGAGGCCGACGCCAAGACGGAGGCCGAGCGTCGCCGCCATGAGGCTGAAGAAGCCGTCGCGGCGAAATCGGCCTTCGTGGCCATGATCAGCCACGAGCTTCGGACCCCGATCAGCGCCATTCTCGCAGGAGCCGCCCGCCTGCACAGCGAGGTTCCCGAGGCTAGCTCCAAGGTTCACGCCCAGTTGATCGCCGACGCCGGCGGACTGATGCGGACGCTTCTGAACGATCTGCTGGACTTCTCGCGTCTCGAAGCGGGCCGAATGTCGGTGGAGAAGACCCCGTTCAACCTCCGCCAAAGCCTGTCGGACACGCTGCGCCTGTGGCGCCCGGAGCTTGCCCGCGAGGGGCTGAAGCTGCGGGTGACCGGCGCCTCAACCATTCCTCAGTGGGTCGTCGGCGACGCCATGCGCCTCAAACAGGTGCTGAACAACCTGCTATCCAACGCGGCGAAGTTCACCTCGCACGGCGGGGTCTCCGTCACCCTGGCGGCCGAGACCGTCGACGATCAGATACGCCTCCGCGTCGAAGTACTGGATACGGGCCCTGGCATTCCGGAGGCCGCCCTGCCCCGCCTGTTCACGCCCTTCGACCAGCTGAACGCCTCGGTGGTTCGCCAACACGGCGGGTCCGGCCTTGGCTTAGCCATCAGCCGCGAGCTGGCGCGGCTGATGGGCGGCGATCTGATCGCCGTCAGTGCGCAAGGCCAGGGCGCGTGCTTCCGCCTGTCTGTCCTGCTGGAAGCCGCCGAAGCGCCTCAGGTTCAGGCCAACGGCCCCTCGATCAGCGGCCTGCGTGTGCTGGTCGTCGACGATCACGTCGTAAATCGACGCGCGGTCGAACTGATCCTGCAGCCCTTTGGCGTAGAGGCGACCCTGGTCGAGTCGGGCGAGGAAGCCCTCGAACTTCTCCGCTCGGAGGTCTTCGACGCCATTCTGATGGACGTCTACATGCCCGGAATGGACGGCCGCGAGGCCACGCGCGTCCTGCGCGCCGCCCAGGGGCCCAATCGCCACGCCCCGGTCATCGCGGTGACCGCTTCGGCCACGGTCAAGGATTGGGAGGCTTGCGCGGCGGCCGGCATGAACGCGCACGTCGCCAAACCGATCGATCCGGCGGAACTGTTCTCGACGCTCGCTCAGGTCATGGCTGCGGGTGACGCTGACGGGCTTGCTGGTCCCGACGTCGCCTCGAGCAGCGCCTGAAGTCGAGCGGTTAGCGCCGCTTCATCTCTGAAGTCACATTCCCAGACAATTTCGGCCCGCCATCCGGCGTCAGACAGAGCCGCCAAGACCCGCGCATCTCGCGTGACGTTTCGGGCGATCTTGGCCTGCCAATAGTCGCGATTGGCCTTCGGCGTGCGCGCGCCCCGGGCGCAGTCATGGCCATGCCAGAAGCAGCCGTGCACGAAGAAGACCAGCCTCCGTCCCGGCATGACCACGTCCGGCGAACCCGGCAGGTCCTTGCGATGCAGACGATAACGAGCGCCCAGCCCCGTCAGCAATCGCCGCAGCCGGAGCTCAGGACCGGTGTCCCGGCTCCGCACACGCGCCATCACGGCCGACCGCTTGGCCTTGTCATAGACGTCGGACACGGCGCCCGACCGCCGGCCTACAGGCCGTCGAACAGAGCCGTCGACAGGTAGCGCTCGGCGAAGCTGGGAATGATCACGACGATCGTCTTGCCCTTGTAGGCGTCGCGCAGGGCCAGATCGAACGCCGCCGTCAGGGCCGCGCCCGAGCTGATGCCCACCGGCAGACCCTCGGTGGCCGCCGCGCGACGCGCCATGGCGAAGGCGTCGTCATTGCTGACCTGGACGATGTCGTCGATCACGCCGCGATCCAGCACGCCCGGCACGAAGCCCGCGCCGATGCCCTGGATCTTGTGCGGGCCGGGCGCGCCGCCCGACAGGACCGGAGAAGCCTCGGGCTCGACCGCGACCATCTTCAGCGACGGCTTACGGGCCTTGAGCGCCTGGCCAACGCCGGTGATGGTGCCGCCGGTGCCGACGCCCGAGACCACCGCGTCGACCGCGCCGGCGGTGTCGTTCCAGATCTCCTCCGCGGTCGAGACTCGGTGAATCAGCGGATTGGCGCTGTTCTCGAACTGTTGCGGCATCACCGCGCCAGGCGTCGCCTCGATCAGCTCCTGAGCGCGCGAGACGGCGCCGCGCATGCCCTTCTCGGCCGGGGTCAGCTCCAGCTTGGCGCCCAGCAGCAGCAGCATCTTGCGACGCTCGATCGACATGCTCTCGGGCATGACCAGGGTGAGCTTGTAGCCCTTGGCGGCCGCCACGAAGGCCAGGGCGATGCCGGTGTTGCCCGAGGTCGGCTCGATGATCGTCGCGCCCGGCTTGAGGACCCCTTGCGCCTCCAGCGCCTCGATCATCGAGACGCCGATCCGGTCCTTCACCGAGGCGATCGGGTTGAAGAACTCCAGCTTGGCCAGGACCTCGGCCTTGGGGTTCAGCTCGGCCGTCAGGCGGGGCAGGCGCACCAGCGGGGTGTCACCGATCGTGTCGATGATAGAGTCATAGATCTTACCGCGGCCCGCGCGCTTGAAGCGGGCGGCGTCGTAGAGGGAGGAAGCGTCGTCCATCGGAACACCCTTGGGCCTGTTGCGGGGAGGCGGCACCCTAGACCCGCCTCAGGCCGCTGTCAGGGGGTCATTCGGCGGCGAGGCTTGCAGTTTTGCTATCAACAAGCGGCGCCAGAAGAGTTTCGGCGAGCCAGCGAACGACGGGAACGGCGACGCCATCGCCCATGACCTGCAGGCCAGCGGTCTGGGACTTGGGCAGCTGATAGCTCTCGGGTAGCCCCATCAGGCGTGCGGCCTCGCGCGGCAAGATCAGGCGGGAACGAACTTGCCCCTCGTCGATCACCAGCAGAGTCTGGCGCGAAGAACCGCCCCTGGGGGTGCGCAAGCATCCGGCGAGACCGTCGAACCGGACCTCGGCACGCTGCTCCCCGCCGCGCATGCGCCGGAAGACCGCGCCCACGGCCCGTTCGCGTCCCGCCTGACGGGCCTCGACGGCGGCGCGATGGGATGGCGCCATCAGCGCCAGCAGGGCTGCGGTGCGTTCCGGCGGGTTCCAGACGACCTTGTCGTCAGGCTCCAGCATCGTAGCGAGGTCCGTGTTGCGCGCGGGCGGCGACGGCGCGCCCCACCAGATCCAGGACGCCTGAAGCAGCGGCGGCAGACGCGCCGCCGCCTCGCGGACCGCCCGCGTGTGGAAGGCGCTGGGCCCAACGAGGTCGCCGGGCGGGTTCCGTGTGGCGATAACAAAGACGCGCGGCCTGGACTGAGGCACGAACGCGGCGGCGTCGATCTCCAGCGCGCCGAACCGATAACCTTCCTCATGCAGGGCTTGGCACAGCGCGGTGAAGTCAGCGCCGCCGTGCGAGGTCAGAAGGCCGACCACGTTCTCGATCACAATCACGGACGGCGCGCGCGCCTCCGCAGAAAGGGCCCGCATCAGACTCCAGAAGCCGAAGAAAGCGGAAGACCGGCCGCCCGAGAGCCCCGCCCGGCCGCCCGCCAAGCTGAAGTCCTGACAAGGACTGGAGGCCCAGGCCAGATCGGCGGTGGGCAAGCGCTCGGCGCTGAGCGCGAAAACATCGCCTTCCTGCAAATGCTCGGCGGCGTCCGCGAAATTGGCGCGATAGGTCGCGGCCTTGACGGGATCGAAGTCATTGGCGAAAGCGCACGACCATGCGTCGCCCAGGCCGAGACGGGCCATGCCGCCGCCGGCGAAGAACTCCAGAAAGCGCCTTTGACCGTTCCGATTCATCACGGGGGAGTCTAGCCTCAAGCGACCTTTGGGGGATAGCCAGAGACATGCGTCACGCCCTGCTGATCACCGCCGCCCTGATGCTCGCCGCCTGCGGAGCGCCGATGGGCTCGTCGGAGGACGCGCCGCCGCCAGCCGACGCGCCGATCACGGTCGGCCCCGACTATTCCGGCGATTTCGATGCGATCGGGACCGAGCCCTTCTGGTCGGTGAAGGTCCGCGCCGCCAGCTTCACCCTGACGCGTCCGGACCAGCCTGAGGTGACCACCGCGAACCCAGGCGTGCGAGCCGATGGCGAGCAGGGCGTCTGGGACGGCACGGCGGGCGAACAAAGGCTGGTCCTGCGGCTCACGCCGGGCGAATGCTCGGACGGCATGTCGGACCGCCGCTACGGCTACGCCGCCGAGGTCTGGATCGACGGCGAGACCCTGCGGGGCTGCGCGGCCAAGACCGCCGCCCTGGCCGCCCAGCCGAAGCCTTAGTCGCCCTTCGGCCCCAGATAGTCTGGGCCATAGACGGCCGCGCGAAGATCCCGGTGCAGGGTCCCGTCGAACGGCACGGTCTGCACGAAGAAGACCGCGGTCAGCTGGTTGGCCGGATCGACCCAGAACACCGTGCTGGCCATGCCGTCCCAGAAGTATTCGCCCACCGCCCCGCGATTTTCGTCCGGCGTCTGGGGCTGGCGCTTGCGGACGGCGACATCGAAGCCGAAGCCGACGGCGCCCTTGCTGGGGAGCCAGCTTCGCGCCGTCACCCGGGGATCGAGATGGTCGGAGGCCATCAAGCGCACGGTCGAGGGCTTGAGGATCCGTACGCCGTCCAAAGCGCCTTCGCCGAGCAGCATGCGGGAAAAGCGGGCGTAGTCGTCGATCGACGCCACTAGCCCCGCCCCGCCCATGGTCAGGCGTCGGCTGGGGTCGAAGTTCATCCGCCGCGTGACGGCGTCGTCCTGGCGCGCCAGCTTGCCGTCCGCACCCTTCTGGTAGGTCGCCGCCAGACCGGCGAAGGCGGCCTCCGGCTGGGTCCAGGCGGTCCTCGTCATGCCCAGCGGCCCAAGGATGTTGGCCTTGACGTAGGTCTCGAACGGCTGGCCTGACAGCCTTTCCACCAGCAGCGCCTGGACGTCGACGGCGACGCTGTAGTTCCATTGCTCGCCCGGATCGTACAGCAAGGGCGCGGTCGCCAGGCGACGGCCGAACTCGGCGAGGTCGTTGTTCAGGTTCAGCGGATCGGCGGCGCGGAAGGCCGCATCGGCAGGGGTCTCGCCCCAGCCGTACGAAAAGCCCGCCGTGTGGCGCAGGATGTCGCGGATCAGGATCGGCCGCGCCGCCGGCCGCACGCCGCCCTGGCCGTCCGACACCTTCATGTCGGCGAATTCGGGCAGGTAGCGCGACAGCGGGTCGTCCAGGCCGAACTTGCCCTGCTCCCAAAGCTGCATCAGGGCCACGCCCGTGACGGGCTTGGTCATCGAGAAGATCTGGACCAGGGTGTCGCGACGCATCGGCTTTGCGACCTCGCGGTCGGCCATCCCCGCCGCCCCGAAATAGCGCTCCTGCCCATCCTTCCAGACCAGCGCGGAGACTCCGACAGCGCGGCCGCTGTCGACCATGGCCTTCAGCGCCGCGTCGATCCTGGCTTTGTCGATCTTGACGCTCGCCGAAGCCTCGACGGCGCGAGCGGGCGCGGCGATCGCGGGCGCGGTTCCCGCGTAAAGCAGCGAAGCCGCCGCAACGGCGAGCACGAACTTCTTGGACACGCGACCTCCCACAACGCCCTTATGACAACGATGGACTGTCGCCGAGCAAGCAGGGCTTTTCCAGCGTGACGTGGTCGTAGCCTACTTGGTGAGGCCCAGCCGCTGACCCGCGTAGCGCTCGCGCAGCGGTCCCCACCAGGCCTGGTTGTCGAGGTACCACTGGATGGTCTTGCGCAGGCCGGTGTCGAACGTCTCTTGCGCCTTCCAGCCAAGCTCGGTCTCCAGCTTGGTGGCGTCGATGGCGTAGCGGGCGTCGTGGCCGGGACGGTCGGTGACGAAGGTGATCAGGTCGCGGCGGCTCTGGCCCGCGATCGGGCGGAGCTCATCAAGGATATCGCAGATCGCCTCGACGACCTGCAGGTTGGTGCGCTCGTTGCGGCCGCCGACATTGTAGCTTTCGCCGGGGATGCCCTTCGTCGCGATCAGGTGCAGGGCCCGGGCGTGGTCCTCGACATGCAGCCAGTCGCGGACATTGTCCCCCTTGCCGTAGACCGGCAGCGGCTTGCCCTCGAGGGCGTTCAGCGTGACCAGCGGGATCAGCTTCTCAGGGAAGTGATAGGGTCCGTAGTTGTTCGAGCAGTTGGAGACCACCACCGGCAGGCCGTAGGTGTGATGCCAGGCCCGCGCCAGATGGTCCGACGAGGCCTTCGACGCCGAATAGGGCGAGCGCGGATCGTAGGGCGTGGTCTCGCTGAACAGCCCCTCGGCGCCCAGGCTGCCGAACACCTCGTCCGTCGAGATATGGTGGAAGCGGAAGCGATCCTTGGCCTCGCCCTCCAGGCCCTGCCAATGCTCCAGCGCGGCCTGCAGCATCACATAGGCGCCGACGATGTTGGTCTGGATGAAGTCGCCAGGCCCCGTGATCGAGCGATCAACGTGGCTCTCGGCGGCCAGATGCATTACGACGTCCGGGCGGAACGCCTTGATCGTGGCGCTGACCGCCGTCGCGTCGGCGACGTCGCCCTGCACGAACTGATAGTCGGCCTTGCCCTCCAACATGGCCAGGCTGGCCTGCGAGGCGGCGTAGGTCAGCTTGTCGTAGTTGAGGATCGCGACGTCGTTCTGGCCGGCCAGATGACGGCACACGGCTGAGCCGATGAAGCCCGACCCGCCGGTCACCATCACGCGGAGATTTTGCTGCGACATGCGCTGGACGGCTCTCGCCTCTTCAAGGAGCAAGCCCCGTATCCAGTTTTTAGTGTACGCGCAACTCTCGGCGCCTAGTCGGTGAACACCACCGTCTTGCGGCCATTGAGCAGCACCCGGTCTTCCAGGCGATAGCGGAGGGCCCGCGCCAGAACCCGGCGCTCGATATCGCGGCCCTTGCGGACAAGGTCCTCGGGTGTGTCGCGATGGCTGATGCGCTCGACGTCCTGCTCGATGATCGGGCCTTCATCGAGGTCGCCGGTCACATAGTGGGCCGAGGCGCCGATCAGCTTCACGCCCCGCGCATGGGCCTGGTGGTAGGGCTTGGCGCCCTTGAAGCCTGGCAGGAAGGAGTGGTGGATGTTGATGCACCGGCCCTGCAACTTGGCCGACAGACCATCGGATAGCACCTGCATGTAGCGGGCGAGCACGACGATGTCGGTCTTGGTCTCCTGGATCAGCTTCCACAGCTCGGCTTCCTGCTCGAACTTGGTTTCCTTGGTCACCGGCAGGTGATGGAAAGCCAGGCCCGACAGATCGACGTGAGCGTAGGTTTCGGCCGGGTGGTTGGAGACCACGCCGGTGATGTCCATCGGCAGCTCGCCGATGCGCCAGCGATAGACGAGGTCGGCCAGGCAATGGTCGAACTTGCTGGCCAGCAGCAGCACCCGGTAGCGGTCGGCGCGATTGCGCAGGGTCCACTTCATCTTGAAACCGTCAGCGAGGTCGCCGAAGTCGCCGCGAAGCGCCTCGCGGTCCGCGCCGTCGGCGTCGAAGACCACGCGCATGAAGAACTGACCGGTCTCCTGGTCGTCGAACTGCTGGGCGTCGAGAATGTTGCAGCCGCGCTCGAACAGAAAGGCGGAGACCTTGGCGACGATGCCGCGCTGGTCGGGGCAGGAGAGGGTCAGGATCATGGTCCGCTCCCTCTAGAGAAGCCCGCGCGCAAAGAAAAGCGCTTGATCCCAAAGGGCGAGCACGAAATCACCCAACGGCGCGCAGGCTGGCCGCCACAGGGGCATGTCTTTGCGACGCCAAGTCCTGAGGGGCGCCGGGGTGGCGGATCCCGCGCAAACGGGTCTAGGCTCGGGTTATGGTCGCCTCCTCCGAAGCCCTGTCCGCCCGCGCCATCGACATCCTGGCCAAGCTGGTGGCGTTCGACACCACCTCGCGCCGCTCGAACCTCGAGCTCATCGAATGGGTTGAGCGCTATCTGGCCGACCTGAACGTCCCGACCCGCCGCGTGCCGAACGCAGACGGGACGAAATCGAACCTGATGGCGATCATCGGACCAGCGGTCGACGGCGGGGTCGTGCTGTCGGGCCATACGGATGTGGTGCCGGTCGATGGCCAGCCCTGGTCGAGCGATCCCTGGACGCTGACGGAGCGCGACGGGCGGCTGTATGGGCGCGGGACCTGCGACATGAAGGGCTTCCTGGCTCTGGCCTTGGCCGCCGCGCCCGACCTGGCGGCCGCGCCCCTGCGCAGACCGGTGCATCTGGCCTTCTCCTATGATGAGGAAGTCGGCTGTCTGGGCGCGCCCGACATGATCGAGGTGATCGCCAGCGAAACGCCTCGCCCCGCCCTGGTGGTGGTTGGCGAGCCGACCGACATGGTCGCGGTGCGCGCCCACAAGGGCATCGCCAGCTTCAAGGTCACGGTCACTGGTCGCGAGGCCCATTCCAGCCTCACGCATCTGGGCGTTTCGGCCAACATGGCTGCGATCAAGCTGATGGCTATGCTGGTCGCGTTGTCGGAAAGGCTGGAGCGTGAGGCCGACCCGAACTCGCCGTTCACGCCGAAGGGCGCGACCCTCACCATCGGCCAGGTGAACGGCGGCACGGCGGTCAACATCCTGGCGCGCGAATGCGTGTTCATCTTCGATCTGAGGACGCCCGCCGGGATGGATCCTGTCGCGTTGCTGTCGGACTTCTTCGCCATGGCGTCGGCCCTGAACGCCGAGATCAAGGCCAAGGCGCCCGAGGGCGGCGTCAAGGTCGAGCGACGCTCACTGACGCCCGCCTTCGCGCCCGAGGAAGACGGCGTCGCCGAAGCCTTCGCGCGCAAACTGGCCGGCGATAACGGCCCGGCGCGCGTCGTGCCTTACGCCGCCGAGGCCGGGCAGTTCCAGGGCGCGGGCTTCTCGACCGTGATCTGCGGTCCGGGCTCGATCGACCAGGCCCACCAGCCCGATGAGTATGTCGAGATCAGCCAGATGCAGCGCGGCGCGGCGTTCATGAGGCGGCTGATCGAGGACCTGACAATTCAATAGCCGTCATCCCGCGACTTGTTCGCGGGACCCATGGTTCAGCTTCCACGTGAGAGCTTCATTCCGCTGCGCACTTGTGGCGGACAAATGGGTCCCGCGCATAAAGCGCGGGATGACGGGGACAGTTAGCCCCCTCTCCATTTCCTGATCACGAACCGCCGGCCGATGAACGCCGCCGGATCGATCGACATCACCCGCAGGATCGCGCCCGGTGAAACCTTCCGCCGGGCCTGGATCTCGCGGCGGTCGGCCATCACCTGGTCCAGATCCTCGCGCTTTAGGGCCGCGCGGATGCCGCGGATGGCCGGGGCCACGTCCCCCCGCCGCCAGTGCAGCAGCAACAGACCGGCCGTGACCGCCACATGCAGCGGCAGCGTGACCGGCAAAAGCCAGCCAGGCGTGTTCTTCAAGAAGGTCCAGACGCGGTTGCGCGAGCCGTGGAAGATCGAGAAATCCGACCGAACCCCGGTGCTGGCTGAGCCCACATGAGCGACCTTGGCCTTGGGCAAGAGCAGCGTAGGCTCGCCATAGAGCCGGAGGCGATAGCCCAGATCGACGTCCTCGCAGTAGCAGAAGTAGCGCTCGTCAAAGCCCCCGACCGCCAGGAAAAGCTCCCGGTCGATCAGCATCGCCGCGCCGCAGGCCGAGAACACCTCGCCCTCGGGTAATACCGCCGGGGCCTTGCGGCCATACCCGCCACGGAACGGTATGCCCGCGCTGGTGACATTGTCCCCGGCCCCGTCCAGCAGGCCGGGACGATCGGCGGAGAGCTGGAGGGAGGCAAAGCTCTTCACGGTCGGGTGGCGCGCGGCGCCCGCCATTAGCTCTTCAAGCCAGTCGGGTTCGGCATAGGCGTCTGGATTGAGCAATACCAGCCACCGGCCCTTGGCGCGGCGGGCCGCCAGATTGTTGCCGGCGGCGAAGCCGAGATTGACGCCCGCCTCGACGAAATCGACCCACGGGTGAGCCTTGGCGGCGGCCTGGGGCGCGCCGTCGGTCGAGGCGTTGTCGATCAGGATCGTCTCGAAGTCGCGGAATGTCTGCGCCGCGAGCCTCGCCAGGCAAGGCTCCAGCGTCGGACCGCTCTGGTACGAGACAATGATCACCGTCACCGCCGGGCCGGTCTTGTGTTCGATCGTTTCAGGCGGCATCGGTGGTCAACGAGTTCCAGAACAAAGTATCGCGTCATGAAGATCACGCCGCTGGCGATCCCCGAAGTGCTGCTTATCACGCCCGCGCGTCATGGCGATGAGCGCGGCTGGTTTTCGGAAACCTTCCGCCAGGCGGCGCTGGAAGAGGCCGGGTTCAACGCGGCGTTCGTCCAAGACAACCATGTGCGCTCGACGACGCGCGGCATCCAGCGCGGCCTGCACTACCAGAAGCCGCCCCACGCCCAGGACAAGTTGCTGCGCTGCGTGGTCGGCTCGATCTTCGACGTGGCGGTCGACATTCGCAAAGGCTCGCCGACTTTCGGCCAATGGGTCGGGGCCGAGCTGTCGGCCGAAAACCGCCAGCAACTGCTCGTGCCCAAGGGCTTCGCCCATGGCTATGTGACCCTGACCGACGCCTGCGAGGTGCTCTACAAGGTCACCGACTACTACGCGCCCCAGGCCGAAGGCGGCGTGCGCTGGAGCGATCCCGCCATCGGGATTGATTGGCCGATCCCGGTTACGGAGATCACCGCCAACGATCGCGACAACACAGCGCCGCTGCTGGGCGAAATAGAGTCGCCGTTCGAGTACTGAGATCCTCCCCCAGCGGGGGATATGTCCGCAAAGCGGACGGTGGGGGAAGTTCCGGAGAGCCTACCACTTCCCTCTCCGTCGCCTTTCGGCGACACCTTTCCCTTAGGGAGAGGATTTGAGATGACCGCTTTCACCGACCTGTTCTGGACCTCCCACGACGGCCTCCGGCTGCACGCGCGCGACTACGCGCCGGCCGGGGAGGCGCGCGGGGCTCCGGTGATCTGCATCCACGGCCTGACCCGAAACGCCCGAGACTTCGAGGACCTGGCTCCCAGGATCGCCGCCACAGGCCGTCGCGTGCTGGCGGTAGATGTGCGAGGACGAGGCCTCTCGGCGCGCGATCCCCAGCCGATGAACTACCACCCGGGAACCTACGCAGCCGACGTTGTCAGCCTGCTGGCGGCGGCCGGTATCGAGCGCGCGGTGTTCGTCGGCACCAGCATGGGCGGGCTGATCACCCTGGTGCTCACCTCGCTGAAGCCCGAAGCCATCGCGGCGGCGGTGCTGAACGATGTCGGTCCCGAGCTGTCGCCGGTAGGACTGGCCCGGATCGCCGGCTACACCGGTCTCGCCAGCCGCTTCGACACCTGGGACGCCGCCGTAGCCTACGCCACGGCGATCAACGAGGCGGCCTTCCCGGGCTATGGACCGGACGATTGGGAGGCCTTCGCCCGCCGCCTGTTCGACGAAACCGACGACGGCTTCGTGCTGGCCTACGACCCCGATATCTCCGCCCCGATCAAGGCCGCCGCGCAGGCTGCGGCCAAGACCCAGGCCGAGGGCGGTCAGGCCCTGGCGCCGCCGGACATGTATCCGCTGTTCCGGGCCCTGACGAAGGGGCGGCCGGTGCTGCTGGTGCGCGGCGCCATCTCCGACCTGATCGACGGCGACATCGCCCAACGGATGCGCGCCGCCGCGCCCGACATGGCCTATGCCGAAGTCCCCGGTGTCGGTCACGCGCCCATGCTGACCGAGCCGGAAGCCTGGGCGGCGATAGAAAAGCTGCTGACCGAAGCGCCGTAAGGGACGTGAACGGAAAGCCTCGCCGTGCTAGAGGCGCGGCCACGGCGCTTTTTCGCCGCGACAGAAGTGGACGACATGACCCTCGACCTCGCCGCCATCCAGGCCGCCGCCGGCCGTCTCCAAGGCCAGATCGAGCGCACGCCGTGCCGCCACTCCAAGACCCTCTCGAAGATTACCGGCGCCGAGGTGTGGGTGAAGTTCGAGAACCTGCAGTTCACCGCCGCCTACAAGGAGCGCGGCGCGCTGAACAAGCTGATGCTTCTGTCAGAGACCGAAAAGCAGCGCGGCGTCATCGCCGCCAGCGCCGGCAACCACGCCCAGGGCCTGGCCTATCACGGCGCCCGCCTTGGCGTGCCGGTCACCATTGTCATGCCCAAGACGACGCCCTTCGTGAAGGTGCAGCACACGCGCGACTTCGGCGCGACCGTGGTCATCGAGGGCGAGACCTATGACGACGCCAACGCCCACGCCCGCAAGCTGCGCGACGAGCAGGGCCTGACCTTCGTCCACCCGTTCGACGACTACGACATCATGGCCGGCCAGGGCACGATCGCTCTTGAGATGCTGGAAGACGCGCCCGACCTCGAGGTCCTGCCCGTGCCGATCGGCGGCGGCGGCCTGATCAGCGGCGTGGCGACAGCGGCTAAGGCCTTGAAGCCCGATATCCGCATCATCGGCTGCGAACCGGCCATGTACCCGTCCTTCACCGCCAAGATGCGCGGTGTCGCCGCTCACTGCGGCGGCCAGACCATCGCTGAAGGCGTCGCGGTCAAACAGGTCGGGGAGCTGACCTATGGCGTCGTTCGCCCACTGCTGGACGACGTACTGCTGCTGGAAGAGCCCTATCTGGAACAGGCCGTCTCGCTGTACTGCAACGTCGAGAAGACCATCGCCGAGGGCGCGGGCGCGGCCTCGCTGGCCGCCCTGCTGGCCTATCCGGAACGCTTCCGGGGCAAGAAGTGCGGCCTGATCCTGTGCGGCGGCAATATCGACACCCGCCTGCTGGCCTCGGTGTTGACCCGCGAACTGGTCCGCGCCCAGCGCCTGATCAGCCTGCGGATCATCGGCGACGACCGCCCGGGCCTGCTGTCGACCGTGGCCTCGGTGATCGGGACCATGGGCGCCAATATCATCGAGGTGAACCACAACCGCCTGGCCCTGGACGTGCCGGCCAAAGGCGCGGAGTTCGACATCACCATCGAAACCCGCGACGCCCAGCACACCCAGGACGTCATGGAAGCCCTGCGCGAGAGCGGCTATCCGCCGCGAGCGGTTTAGTAGAGCACTTGTCATCCCGGACGGCCAAAGGCCGATCCGGGACCGCCGGAAGTCCTCAACCCTCAGCGTTCCGCGCTCCGGGCTCTTCGCTACGCTACGGCCGGGATGACATCGAAGCTATTGTTTCGGCTTACCCGGCCCGATCCGGTTCACGTCGAGCAGTTCGATCCGGAAGATCATCACGCTGTTGGCGGGGATCGGGCCCTTGTCCTGCGCGCCGTAGCCCAGGGCCGGCGGCACGTAGAGAATCCACTCATCCCCGGCCTTCATGCGCTGCAGGGCGATGACCCAGGCCGGCACCAGCCCGTCCAGCGGGAACACGGCCGGCACGCCGCGCTCGTAGCTGGAGTCGAACACCGTGCCGTCGATCAGCTTGCCCTCGTAGTGGACCTTGACCTCGTCGGCCTTGTTCGGGTGCATGCCGCCGTTCGGCCCTTCGCGCACGACCTTGTACTGCAGCCCCTGGGGCAGGGTGACGACGCCCGGCTCCTTGGCGTTCTTGGCCATGAAGGCGTCGGCGACGGCGAGATTCTCCTGCGCCTTCTTGCTGGGCCCGCAGGCGGAGAGCGTCAAACCAGCGACAGCGAAGGCGGCGAGCAGGGCGCGGCGATGCATGAGAACCTCGATCCAAACAGGCCGTCCAGCTAGCACGGCCTGCTCGAAATTCCACGCCTCGACGTCCCTAAGGGCTCGCGCGGCGCTGATTTCACGGAACAGTGGTGGCGCTCCTGCGACGAGGCGCCTAGAAACAGCGACCTGTGTCCGCAGACGAGATCGCCATGAAACCCGTTCGCAAAGCTGTTCTGCCCGTCGCCGGTCTCGGCACCCGTGTCCTGCCGGGCACCAAGACCACGCCCAAAGAACTGCTGAACGTCGTCGACCGGCCAATTCTGTCCTACATCGTCGAAGAAGGTCGCAAGGCCGGTATCGAACACTTCGTCTTCGTCACGGGCCGCTCGAAAGGCGCGATCGAGGACTATTTCGATCATCAGGTCGAGCTTGAGGCCCAGCTGGAGGCCAAGGGCAAGACGGACATCCTCGAGCAACTGCGCGCGGAGCTGCCCAAGCCCGGCGAAATGAGCTTTGTGCGCCAGATGGCGCCCCTGGGCCTCGGGCATGCCGTCTGGTGCGCCCGTGACATCATCGGCGACGAGCCCTTTGCGGTCATGCTGCCGGACGTCATCGTCGACGCCGAACGCGCGTGCCTCGGCCAACTGATCGACCTCTACAACAAGGTCGGCGGCGGCAATGTCATCGGCGTCGAGGAAGTGCCGGAAAGCGAAACGCACAAGTATGGTGTCGTCGCCCCGGGCAAGGTCGATGGCCGTATGGCCACCATGACCGGCATGGTCGAAAAGCCGCCGCAAGGCACGGCGCCGTCCAACTGGGCGATCGCTGGCCGCTACATCCTGCAGCCCGAGATCTTCGCCCTGCTGGCCGCCCAGGAGCGGGGCGCAGGCAACGAGATCCAGCTGACCGACTCGATGGCGAAGCTGATGCAGGATCAGGCCTTCCACGCCTATGTCTATGAGGGCGTGACCCACGACTGCGGCGACAAGATCGGCCTGCTGCGCGCCAATGTGGCCCTGGCCTTGAAGCGTCCCGACCTGGGCGCGGCCGCCCGCGCGGCGGTTGAGACGGCGCTGAAGGCTTAAGACCACTCGGCGAGGACGCTCTCGTTGTCCTCGCGCCCTTTAAGGGCTGCCGCGTCGTCTCCGAGCAGGCGACGCGCGGCCCATACCGCCGCGCCGCGAACCACGGGCGCTGGGTCGACCAGCAGCGGCTCGACCACCGTCATCAAGCCGGCGTCCCCGCTGTTGCCGATCGCGTAGAGGACGTTGCGCACGAAGCGGTCGCGACCGATCCGCTTGATCGGGTTCTTCGAGAACAATGCCCGGAACCCGGCGTCGTCCAGCACCGCCAGTTCGGCCAGGGACGGCTGACGCAAGGCCTCGCGCGCCACCAGCTTGGCTTCGTTGGATAGCGACGCGAACTTGTTCCACGGACACACCGCCAAGCAGTCGTCGCAGCCATAAATCCGGTTGCCTAGCGCGGGCCGAAACTCCGCCGGGATCGGTCCGGCCAGCTCGATGGTCAGGTAGGAGATGCAGCGCCGCGCATCCAGTTGGCGCGGCGCGGGGAACGCCTGGGTCGGGCAGATGTCGAGGCACGCCCGGCACGAGCCGCAGTGATCGACCTCGGCGTCGTCCGGTGGCAGGTCGAGCGTCGTCAGCACGCTGCCGAGGAACAGCCAGGAACCGAACCCACGCGACACCAGATTGGTGTGCTTGCCCTGCCAGCCCAGGCCCGCCCGCTCGGCCAGCGGCTTTTCGAGCAGCGGCGCGGTGTCGACAAAGACCTTCACGTCCTGGCCGAACCGGCGATGCATCCAGCCCGCCAGCACTTTCAGACGCTTCTTGATGACGTCGTGATAGTCGTCGCCCTGGGCGTAGACCGAGATCGCCGCGCGCCCTGAATCGACGAGCTGTTCCATCGGATCGATGTCAGGGCCGTAGTTGACGCCCAGCACCACCGCCGATTTCGCATCGCTCCACATGGCGGTCGGATGCGCGCGCCGCTCCAGCGTCTCCTCCATCCAGCCCATCGCGCCGTGACGCTCGGCCTGAACGAACTCTCGCAGCCAGTCGCCGTTAGGCCAGGCGTCGGTGGCGCTGGCGAAGCCGCAGGCGGAGAAGCCGAGACTTAAGGCCTCGGCGCGGATCTCATCCTTGATGCGGTCTGGCGAAAGCTCAGAAATCGAGGTCGTCATAATGCGCGGCCGGCGCGAGGCCGGGCCAGCGGTCGGCCAGGATCGGCCTGAAGCATGGCCTCGACTTGAGCTTCATGTACCACGTCTTGGCGGTCGGGAAGTCCTTCCACGGCACGTCGCCGAAGTAGTCGATCACCGACAGGTGCGCGGCAGCGGCGAAGTCGGCCAGGCTCATCCGGCGTCCGGCCAGCCAATCGCGGGTCTGCAACAGGCTTTCGATATAGCCCAGATGCATGCGCAGCGCCTCGCGGCCCTGACGCAGCGCGGCAAGGTCGGGCGCGCCCATCCGGAGCAGGCGCTTTTCCATCTTCTCGTGAAGCAGGAAGCCGTTGACCTCGTTGTCGAACTTGCGGTCGAACCATTGCAGCAGCCGGCGGGCCTCGGCGCGCTCGGCCGGATCGCGGCCAAGAAGCGGCGGCTCGGTTTCGGTCTCTTCGATGTGTTCGAGGATCGCGCGCGTCTCGCAGACCACCAGATTGCGCTGATGTTTGGTCTCGACCAGCACCGGTGGCATGCCGGAGGGGTTCAGCGCGGTGAACTCGGGCGGCATCTCCCAATAGCGAACCTGAATCTCGACAAACGGCAGGCGCTTCTCGCCCAACGCCAAGCGCACCTGTCGCGAGGCGGGATCGAGGGGGAAATGATGAAGTGTACGTTCGACGCTCATGCCCAGGCGCAATCAGGCTGCATCAAAAGAGCGATGCGCCGTTTTGCTTAACAACAGATTGCTGAACAGCGTTTAGCCAGGAAATCCAGGCTTTTGCGCAACTTTTCGACCCTGCCGGCTCAGCTGTTCATCCGGGCGATGAGATTTGTCGTGCTCTGGCCCTGTTTCAGCTCGGCCAGAACAACCTTGCCGCCGTAACCTAGCACAACATCAGAGCCCACCACGGTCTCGACCGTGTAATCCGCGCCCTTGACTAGGACATCGGGCCGGAAGGCCTTGATCAGCTCGAGCGGCGTGTCCTCGTCGAACAGCACGACCAGATCCACCGACGAGAGCGAGGCCAGCACCGTGGCGCGGCCCTGCTCCTTCTGCACCGGGCGGGTCGGGCCCTTCAGCTTGGAGACCGAGGCGTCGGTGTTCAGCCCGACGATCAGGCGATCACAGGCGGCCTTGGCCTGGGACAGCAGCGACACATGGCCAGGATGCAGCAGATCAAAGCAGCCGTTGGTGAAGCCGACCTTCAGGCCCCGGGCGCGCCAGCCTTCCACGATCCGCTGGGCCTGGTCGCGGTCGGCGATCTTGATCTCGCCGGGCTCCCCCTGGATGGAACTGGCGCAAGCGGTCAGCTCCGCCGCCGTGACGACGTCGGTGCCGAGCTTTGCGACCACCAGGCCGCCCGCCAGATTGGCCAGCTGCGCCGCCTGCGTCAGGTTGGCGCCGGCCGCGACAGAGAGCGCAAGGGTCGCCGCCACGGTGTCGCCGGCGCCGGATACGTCGAACACCTCGATCGCGGTGGCGGGCAGATGGATCGGCGCCTGGTTCCGCACCGCCAGGGTCATGCCCGCGCCGCCGCGGGTGATGAGAGCGGCCTCCAGGCCCGGCGCCATGGCCAGGATCGCCGCGCCGGCGTCTTCCGACGCCGCGTCGCTATTCTCGACGATGCCGGTGGCCTCGGCGGCTTCCTTGCGGTTCGGCTTGATCAGGGTCGCGCCGTCGTAGCGGGCGAAGTCGCGGCTCTTGGGATCGACGATCACCGGCTTGCCGGCTGCCTTGGCGGCGTCGATCGCGCCCCGGATCACCTCCGGCGTGAGGACACCCTTGGCGTAGTCGGACAGCACCACAACGTCGGCTAGGGCCAGTCTCGCCGCGAACGCCGCCAGCAGGGCCGCGCCGTCGCCGGGGCTGCGGTCCTCGCGGTCGACCCGCAGCATCTGGTGCGAGCCGGAGATGTAGCGGACCTTCTCGGTCGTGCGTCGCGCGGGGTCCGCCACCAGCTCGGCCTCCAGGCCCGCTTCGGCGTTGATCATCCCCCGCAGGGCCGCCCCGGCGTCGTCCTGGCCGACGAGGCCGATCAGCACGGCTTTGGCCCCCAGCGCCGCGACGTTGCGCGCCACGTTGCCGGCCCCGCCCAGCATGGCGGTTTCCTTCTCGACCGCGATCACCGGCACCGGCGCCTCGGGCGAGATGCGGTCGACCGCGCCATAGATGAAGCGGTCCAGCATCACGTCGCCGAGCACCAGCACGGTCTTGCCGGCGAACGCGCCGGGCAGATGAGCGAGGGTGTCGTCCATGAGGGTCCTTCAAGTTCTGACGGCGCTTTTGCCCCCGTCAGGGCGGGCGGGGCAAGCCTCGTCAGTCGTGCTCGACCTCGGCGAACAGCCCGCCATGCTTCTCGGCGAGGCCGCGCGGATCGCCGTGAATGATCAGGTCCGCCGCCGGGAAGGCCGCCAGCACCCGGTTCTCGGCCGCGACGATGATGGCGTGGGCCTGCGCCAACGAGATGTCGCCGGCGAGATCGGCGTGCATCTGGATGTGGATATAGGGGCCTGAGGCGCGCGTGCGCAGCTGGTGGACGCCAAGAACATTGGCGTCGGCGGTGACGAGCGCGACGATCTTCTCGCGATCTTCGTCCGGCAATTCACGGTCCATCAGCTGGTGCGAGGCTTCGCGGAACACCCCGACCGCGCCCCAGATCAGCCACAGCGCCACGATCAGGCCCGCCGCCGCGTCCACCCAGGGCAGGCCCAGCCAGGCCGCCGCGCCAACCCCGACAAGGGCGACAGCGTTGGAGGCGAGGTCGGCGGCGTAGTGGGCCCGGTCGCCGGAGATCGCGATCGAACCGCTGGCCTTCACCACGCGCGTCTGGGCGGTGATCAGGGCGAAGGTCAGGACAATCGAGATCGCCATGACCACGACGCCCGCCAGACCATGCTCAACAGGCTGAGGATGAAGCCAGGCGTTGATGGCTTCGCGCCCCACCAGGGCTCCGGAGGCGAAGACCAGCCCGCCCTGCATCAGACTGGAGAAGGCTTCGGCCTTGCCATGCCCGAAGCGATGTTCCGCGTCAGGCGGCTCAGCCGCGTAACGGACCGCATAGACGGTGATGAGAGAGGCGATGAGGTCCAGGGCCGAGTCCGACAAGGACGCCAGGATCGCCACCGAGCCGCTAGCCTGCCAGGCGATCGCCTTGACCACGATGAGCACGGCGGCGGTGGCGACTGACAGCAGCGCCACGCGCTGGGTGGCGGCCCGGATCTCGGGTGAGGCGGCGGAGAGCGACATGGCCCCTCTCTACCGCACTCGGGCCCCGAAGGCTAAGCCGCGACGCGGACCTCCGGACCGACATAGACCGATTGCGGCCGGATCAAACGGCCGCCCGCCAGCTGTTCGCGGGCATGAGCGAGCCAACCGGCGACGCGTCCCATCGCGAAGACGCAGGTGAAACTCGACGGCGGCAAACCCAGGGCCTCCAGCAGCAAGGCGGTGTAGAACTCGACATTGGTGTCGAGCGGCCGATCAGGCTTGTGCGCGCGCAGGATCTCGAGCGCAGCCTGCTCGACCGCCTCGGCGAAGGCGAGCCGGCCCGGCAGACCGCCCGAAGCGCTCGACAATCGGCGAACAGCAGCCTTCAAGGCGTCGGCGCGAGGGTCGCGGACGCGATAGATCCGATGCCCGAAACCCATCAGCCGGTCGCCACGCGCCAGGGCGTGTTCGAGCCATGGCCGGGCGTTCTCGGGCGTCCCGATCGCGTCCAGCATGTCGATGACCGGCCCCGGCGCCCCGCCGTGCAATGGCCCCTTCAGCGCCGATAGCCCCGCCAGCACCGTCGAGGTCAGGCCCGCCCGCGTCGAGGCCACCACCCGGGCGGCGAACGTCGAGGCGTTGAGACCGTGGTCGCAGACCGTCACCAGATAGGCGTCGAGCGCCGCAGCTTCGGCGTCGGAGGCCGCGAGACCCCGGCTCATACGGAGGATATCAGCGGCGTGCGACTGGGCCGGGTCCGGCGGAATCGGCGCTTGGCTGGCGGCGACGCGGAGCACAGCGGGCGTGAAGACCGCCGGCGCGGCGATCAGCATCAAGGCCGTCTTCAGATCGTCCCCGTCAGGAATCCGGGCCAGCAGGGCGCGAAGGGCCTCCACCGGATCGCGTCGAGCCAGAGCCTCATCCAGCGCGCCGACCTCTGCGAACACGACGGTGCGGGCCTCGCCCAACGCGGCGGCCAGGTCGCTGGGGGCGTCGTCGAAGAATCCGTCCAGCAAAAGGTGGGCGGCGTCCTCGAAGCGCGTGCGGCCCACGAGATCCTCCACCGCATAACCCCGGATCACGAGCCGTCCACGGGCGCCGTCGACGTCGGACAGAACGGTTTGGGCGGCGATCACGCCCTCAAGACCCTCAGACATGTGCGGTCTCCTTTCGCGGCGAAGGAGCGCCTCATCGCCTTGATCGTCAATCTTGATCAATATAATCAATCTATATGGGTGATTGGCTAGACGCGGAGCAGGTGTTGGAACGGCTGGGGATCCGACCGCAGACGCTCTACGCCTATGTCAGCCGGGGACGGATCGAGGCGGCTGCGCATCCCGCTGACCCCCGACGCAGCCTCTATCGCGCCTCGGATGTCGCGGCTCTGGCTCGCAAGAAGGCTCGCGGCCGGCGCGTCGCGGATGTCGCCGCTGAAGCGATCGCCTGGGGCGAGCCCGTACTGCCGTCGGGAATCACCACCGTGAGCGGCGGCAAGCTCTGGTACAGGGGGCAGGACGCCACGACGCTCGCGGATCAGGGGCTGACGCTCGAAAACATCGCACGCCTCCTTCGCGGCGGTCACGGCGTGGCGCTGAAAGCGTCCAACCGGCCGCCGCCGCCCGCGACGGACAGCGCCCGATCGCGCCTGTTCCTGGTCCTGGCTGAACGTGCGGGACGCGAGCCGCCCGCCAGGGGCCGCGCGCCTCTGGCCCTGGCCATGGAGGCGGCCGACCTGCTGGACGCGATCGTCGACGCAGCGACCGGCCAAGTCGGCGACGGCCCCGCACACCAGCGCTTCGCCCAAGCCTGGGGCCTAACCCCTGACGGCGCCGGCCTCGTCCGGAGAGCGTTGGTGCTGCTGGCGGACCACGAGCTGAACGCCTCGACCTTCGCCGCGCGTGTGGCGGCCTCGACCGGCGCGTCGCTGTCGGCGGCGTGCCTGGCGGGCCTGGCGGCGTTATCGGGACCTCTGCATGGCGGCATGGCGGCGCGGGTCGAGGCCTTCGTCGAAGACGCCGATCGCCGCGGCGACGCCCGTGCGGTCTCAGCCCGCCTGGAGCAAGGCGCGAACCTGCCGGGCTTCGACCATCCACTCTATCCCGACGGCGATCCGCGCGCGGCGGCCCTCTTTGCCAGATTCGAGCCGCCCGCGCCCTTGGCGGCGCTGCGCCGGACCGCCCGGACGGCGACGGGTCTGGCGCCGAATATCGACTTCGCCTTGGTCGCCCTGGCGCGCGCCCTGGCCCTGCCCCCGGACGCGCCATTCATCCTTTTCGCCACGGCGCGCAGCGCCGGGTGGAGCGCCCACGCTATCGAACAGTTGCAGACCGGCCGATTGATCAGGCCTCGCGCCCGCTATGTGGGAAGCAGACCAATGACCGCAGGCTACTCGCCCTCTTCGTCCTCGTAGCCCACCAGGCGCAAGGCGCGGGCCGGGATGCCCTGCAACTGGCACCAGCGCTCAAGGGCCTCCTCGCGCCCGTGGGTGATCCAGACCTCGCCGGGCCGCAGCTCGTCCAGCGTCGCCGTCAGCTCATCCCAGTCTGCGTGATCCGACAGGATCAGCGGCAACTCGACGCCGCGTTGCCGCGCTCGGGCCCGCACCCGCATCCAACCCGAAGCGAAGCAATCAACGGGATCAGGGAAACGCCGCGACCAGCGATCGGCGATGGCGCTGGGCGGGGCGATGACGATCTGGCCGGCGAAAGCGTCCTTCGGCCCGGAAGCGGTGGCCGGCGCCAAAGGTCCCAGGTTGACGCCATGGACCTCGTAGAGCGCGTTCAAGCGCTCCAGCGCGCCGTGGACATAGATCGTGCTGTCCCAACCGGCTTCCCGCAGCAGGCGGATCACGCGCTGGGCCTTGCCCAGCGCGTAGGCGCCGACGAGGTGGCTGCGGTCCGGGAACTGCTCGACCGACGCCAACAGACTGCGGATTTCACCGGCGTCGTCGGGATGGCGGAAGACTGGCAGACCAAAGGTCGCCTCGGTGATGAACACATCGCAGGGGACGGGCTCGAAGCGCGCGCAGGTCGGATCGCGACGACGCTTATAGTCGCCGGAGACGACCATGGTCAGGCCCTTCCAGCGCACCACCGCCTGGGCCGAGCCCAGGACGTGGCCCGCAGGAACCAAGGTCACCGAGACGCCGTCATGCGTGAAGCTTTCGCCGTAGGGGATGGCCTCGCGGCGGCCGGCGAAGTCCTCGCCATAACGCACCGCCATGATCGCCAGCGTCTCGGGCGTGGCGGCGACCACGCCGTGGCCCGCCCGCGCATGATCGGCATGGCCGTGAGTGATCACCGCCCGCTCCACAGGTCGGACCGGGTCGATATAGAAGTCCCCCGGCGGGCAATAGAGGCCGGCCGGTCGGGGACAGAGAAGGTCTTCGGGCTTGATCACGGCTGGACAGGATAACGCCTTAGAGTTCGCCGGGTTTAGAGAAAACTGCCTCAACCCGACAAACAGGCTGTAAATCATAGGGTTAGAGCGCAAGTAGCGTCGAATCCGGTTACCACTTTCGGCGTCACGCTCCAGGCGCTAAGCCTATCCGCATGAGCGATCACGAACAGACAAAACTCATCGCCACGGCGATGAACGAGGGCAGCCCCCAGGCCAAGGCCTTGGGTTTCGCCACCTTGGAGATCGGCGATGCGGTCGCCGTGCTGAAGGTCCCCTATCGGCCGGAGATCGTCGGCGATCCCGAGACCGGCGTCATCGCCGGGGGCGTGGTCACCACCCTGCTGGACCACGCCAGCGGTCAGGCGGTCCATGCCGCGATGGCCACCTGGACCTCGATCGCGACCCTGGACCTGCGGATTGACTACATGCGCGCCGCTGAGCCCGGTCTCGACGTGATGGCCCGCGCCCACTGCTACAAGCTGACCCGCTCTGTGGCCTTCGTTCGCGCGGTCGCCTACGACCGCAACCCGGAGGATCCGATCGCCACGGGCCAGGCGACATTCATGCTCGACTCCAGTGCGGGCAAGAAGGCCGGCGCCAACCTGAAGCCCTCGCGTGAACAGCGCGCCAAGACCGGAGGGCTCGATCAATGAGCGACGCCGACACCCGCCTCGTCTCCATGCTGGACTCGATCCCCTATGCGCGCTTCTTGGGCGTCAAAGCCGAGCTGGCGGGGGATGAGATGACAGCGGTCCTGCCGTTCGCCCAGCATATCGTCGGAAACCCGATGTTGCCCGCGATCCACGGCGGGGTCCTCGGCGCCTTCATGGAGATGACCGCCCTGGCCCAGCTCTCCGTCGCCGCGCCGATGAAACGTCAGCCCCGCACGATCGATGTCTCGATCGAGTACCTGCGCTCGGGCCGCCCCCTGACCACCTACGCCCGCGCCAGCATCAAGAAACTGGGCCGACGCATCGCCAATGTGCACGTGGAAGCCTGGCAGGAGACACGATCCGCCCCGATCGCGACGTTGCGTGGACTCTTTCTCGTGGCGCCCAGCGAGGATTAACACCAAAGGGCCGGCGAGACGGTTTCAAAGGGAAAAGTTTCTCTTGAAACCAAAATTTGCGATCACATTACACCCCAGTAACCTCGATTATGGGCGTCAACGTTTCTTAAATCGACGTAATGAAGCAAGAGTAACGTGTAATAACCATGGGGCGGGCCTATATCCCTCTCATCGGACGCCGACGGGGCGGCCGAAGACAAAAAAGGGATCAAGACCATGACCATGAAGACCAACGCTGTCGCCGGCTTCGCCTCGCTCGTTCTCGCGGTTCTGCCGCTCGTCGTTATCGCTGGTTCGCTCGCCTCGAGCTTCTAAGTGATCGCCGCTTAACCTCCGTCGGGCGCCGCTCCTCCTGGAGCCGGCCCGACGGAGATGGCGATGAAAAGTCGCCCAAGACTATAAAGAATAAAGACTTTTCGCCGTCCGGTGCAGGATGGCGTGGCGCGCAGCCAGACGATCAATATCCGCGTCGTAGCCGCCGCCAATCACCCCGACCACAGGGGTTTCAGAGGAAAGACAAGCGCCCAGGACATAGGCCTCTCGCCGCGCCAGACCCTCGTCGGTCAGCGCCAGCCGGCCCAGCCTGTCGTCCGCGTGTGGGTCAACGCCCGCATTGAAGAACACGATGTCGGGCCTCACCGCCGACAACAGGTCCGGCAGGATTTCCGTCAGCTTGGTCAGATAGGGCCCGTCGTCGGTCCCGTCGGGCAGCTCGACATCAAGATCGCTCACCGCCTTGCGATGCGGGAAATTCTTTTCCGCGTGCATCGAAAAAGTGAAGACGCTCGGATCCTCCTCGAAAATCCGCGCCGTGCCGTCGCCCTGATGGACATCCAGATCTATCACCAGGGCCTGGCCAATCGCGCCTTCGGCCAAGAGCCGTCGGGCCGCCACCGCCACATCGTTGAAGACGCAGAAGCCGGCTCCGCCATCCGCCGCCGCATGGTGGCTGCCGCCCGCCGTGTTGCAGGCGATCCCATGCTCCAGCGCCAGGCGGGCCGCCAGCAAAGTGCCGCCCGTGGCCGCCCGCGCCCGGGTCGCGACGCTTTCGGTGTTGGGCATGCCGATCCTACGGACGATATCGGGCGGCAGGGAAAGCTCGATGACGCCCCGCACATAGTCTTCGGAATGCGCCAGACACAGGGTCTCTGTGTCGACCAGGTCAGGACGCGCGAAACCAACCGGTCCCGCCACGGCCTCGGCTTCCAGGACGGCGGCCAGGCGCGAGAACTTGTCCATCGGAAAGCGATGGCCCGGCGGCATCTCGGCGCGGAAGGCGGGGTGATGGACGATTGGGGGCGGCGCGGACATGCCCTGACGATGGGGAGCGCGGCTGCGTGACGCAAGGAGACGGGTTGCGGCGCCGCAAAACGAGGCTTATCGCAGTGCGCCATGCAGACCACCGAGAACCTCGCCGACATCCTGGACCTCGAACCGATCGAGGTGAACCTGTTCCGGGGCGTCAGCCCGAACGACGGCTTCCCCCGCATCTTCGGCGGTCTGGTGATCGCCCAGGCCCTGCTGGCCGCCTATAAGACGGTGCCAGATCGCATCTGCCACTCGCTGCACGCCTATTTCATCCGCCCCGGGGACGTCACCGCCCCGGTGCTCTACGAGGTGGAGCGCGCCCGAGACGGCGGCACCTTCACCACGCGCCGGGTGGCCGCCATCCAGCACGGCGAACAGATCTTCAACCTGGCCGCGTCGTTCCAGACCCCGGAAGACGGCTTCGAACACCAGTCGGAAATGCCCGGCTCGGTCGACCCGGAGGGCCTGCCGACCGAAGCTGAGTTCCTGCGTAGTCTGGGCGATCAGATCCATCCGAAAATGGTCGCCATCGCCGAACGGCCTCGCCCCGTCGACATCCGCTGGATCGATCCGCAGAATCCGATGGCGCCCGTCAAGAAGCCGGGAACCAAGCAGGTCTGGATGCGCGCCAAGGCCCCGCTGGGCGAGGACGTGAAGATGCAGCAGGCCGCCCTGGCCTATGCTTCGGACATGGCCTTCATGGAAAGCGCCCTGCGCCCGCATGGCCTGATCTGGACCACGCCGGGCATCCAGGCCGCCAGCCTGGACCACGCCATGTGGTTCCATCATCCGTTCAACTTCAACGACTGGACCCTGTTCGCCCAGGACAGCCCCAGCGCCTCGCAGGGGCGCGGCCTGGTGCGCGGCCAGATGTTCAGCCAGGACGGCAAGCTCTTGGCCTCCGTGGCTCAGGAATGCCTGATGCGGGTGCGGAAGTAGCTACAGCTTCTGATCCGCTAGCAGCGCCGCCGCGGGATCGGCGATCGCGTCGGCGCGCTCCTTCTCCGACCTCGGCGTCGAGACCAGGGGCTTAGCCGCCGCCAGAGCGCGACGATAGGCTTCGGTCAGAGCGCCCTCGAGCGGCGTCTGGACATCGGGTTGGACGCCTACGCCGTCCCAGCCCTTGCCGGTCAGCGGATGGATCGCCTGGCCGTTTGGGACGAAGACCGTCAGCCCGAAGCCGAGCGGCGGGGCGGGGCGGTTGGCGGGATTGCCGCCGCCGCGCGTCCGCGTTCCGATCAACAGGCCGCGCTTATTGGCTTGGATGTCGTAGGCGAAGCCTTCCGCCGCCGAGAAGGTGCGGCTTCCGGTCAGCACGAAGACCGGCTTATCGGCATAGAGCGGCCCCGCCTCCGGCGTGTCGACCTTGCGTTGCTCGATCTCCGCCTTGCCGTCGGGCTTACGCCAATGCAACTGGGCCATGACAATCGGCGTACGGGACAGATGGCCCAGCAACCGGGTGTCGGACGCGCCGCCCCCGCCGGTGTTCTCGCGAAGATCAATGATCAGGGCGTCGGAATATTGCAGCAGGCCCATGGCTGCGTCGATCAACCGGGCGCCCTCCGGCCCCTGCTCGAAATAGCGGAGTTTCAGATAACCGATATTTCCCGGCAGGCGGCGGATGGCCATCAGGCCATAGGCGATGCGCTGGTCGATCAACGCCTGATCGGCGTCGCTGATCTGGGTGACTCTGGCGTCGCTGGTGGCCACCGAGACCTTCAGATGCTGATCGCCGGAGACCTTCAAAGTAATCGCGCTCAGCGCCTCGGCCAGGGCCGCGCGATCATGGATCTGGATCAAGGCCTCGCGCTGGGCGCGCAGCGCCTTTTGCACCTCGCTCGCCTTAGCCGGATCGAAATAGCCGTTGAGGTCGGCGATCAGGGCGTCGACCACCTGGCCCGCGTCCTTGGCGCTCAAGGGTTCGTCAGCGAAGGCGGGCGAGGCCAAGGCCAGGGCGACGGCCAGGGCCGTGATCGGCAGGATGCGCATGGAGTCCCCTCGAGAAAGCTCACGGGGGAAGTCGCATCGGACCAGCGCGCGCGCCAGTTAAGGCTGCGTCATGACCTGTTTGTCATCCGGCGCGATCTTCGCCACGCCGGCCGCCGCCAAGCCACGCAGCAGGGACGCGGCCTGCATGCCAACAGTGATCTCGCCGGCCAGGGCCATGCGGATCGCCTCGGCGAGCGGGACCCAGAAGCTCTCGATCCGTTCACTGGGCTCGTCCTGAGGCTCGGCGACCTTCACGACGTCGCGAGCCAGGATGATGTGGGTGCGGTTGGTGTGGGTGCCGGCGTTGGGGCGCGTCTCGCCGACAAGACTTAAAACCCCCGCGCAACCGGCTTCCTCCAACAGTTCGCGGCGGGCCGCTTCCACTGGATCCGTCTCGCCGGCGTCCATTCCACCGGCCACCAGTTCGGTAGAGATATCGCCAAGCGCATGGCGGTATTGCTTGACCAGCAGGACGTTGTTGTCAGCGTCCAACGCCACGACCTCGACCCAGTCCCGATACTCCAGAACGTAGTACGGCGCGATCACCGCGCCCTCGTCAGTGACGCAGTCGTCGGCGCGGAGACTGATCCAGCGGTCCTGGTGAATGTGGCGCGAGGCGGTGACCCGCCACTTTCCGTCCGACATAACCAAGGTCCTTCCGGAAATCAGTCCCGCTCGCCGAGCTCTTCGTCTTCAGAAGGGCCTTCCTGTTCGCCCACCAGGGCCGGCGGGTCGGCCAGGATCAGACCTTCGCTGATTTTCACCTCGGGCACGGCCGCCCGGGTGAACGGCAGGTACCAGGTGGGGCCGCCGAGGTCCGGCGTGACCTCGAGAATATCGCCGGCGCCGAAATTCTGGACGCTCTTCACACGGCCGAGCAGAGCGTTGGTCTGGACGTGGCGCACGGTCAGACCGACAAGGTCGGTCAGGTAGAATTCGTCCTCATCGGGCTCGGGCAGGGCCGAGCGCGGCACGTAGAGTCGCAGGCCGCGCAGCGCGTCGGCGGCTTCTTTCGTTTCGACCCCCGGACAGCGACATACCACGCCGTCCTTGGTCTTGCGCGCCGAGGCGATGGTCAGGGCCGGCGAGCCATCCTGGCGCTTCAGCGTCTTGAAGCCCGCGATGCTGAGCGGGTCTTCGGTATAGGTCGCGATCCGCACCTCACCGCGCACGCCAAAGCCGCCGGCCACGCGGCCGACCAGGATCAGCGGATCGTCGGGAGACAAAGCCATCGCCTGGACAGAGTCGCGCCGCCGTCTCGAAGGAGAACGGCGGCGCTGGAACCCTGATTAGCCTTCCGAGGCTTCTTCAGCCGGAGCTTCAGCGGCCGGAGCCTCTTCAGCTGGGGCTTCTTCCACGGCCGGAGCCGCGGCGGCGGCGGCGGCGGCTTCAGCAGCGGCGGCCTTTTCGGCTTCGGCGGCGGCCTTGGCGTCAGCTTCGGCTTGCTTGCGCTCTTCTTCGCGCTGAGCGCGCTCGGCCAGACGCTCTTGCGCCTTCTTGCCCGGCTTACCCTTTTCCGGGTTGTTGCCGGCGGTCCAGGTGGTCAGGCCTTGGGCGGCCAGGAAGCGGGCGACGCGGTCGGTCGGCTGGGCGCCCTTCTTGAGCCACTCCTGGATCGACTCGACCTTCAGGGTGACGCGGTTGGCGTCGTCCTTCTTGAGGAGCGGGTTGTAGGTGCCGACCTTCTCGATGAAACGGCCATCGCGCGGCGAGTGGCTGTCGGCGACGACGATCGAGTAGTACGGACGCTTCTTGGCGCCGCCACGGGCGAGACGGATCTTCAGCATTTGCGGTAGTCCTTAGGGTCTAAAGTTCTATTTCTTGAACGGGTTGAAGCCGGGCAGGCCCAGGCCGGAGAGAGGGTTGGGCTTGGCGTCGCCGCCACTCCCGAGGCCCGGCAGACCGGGCAGCCCCGGGAGGCCTTGGCCTCCCGCTGCATTGGGGTCGGGTTGGGGCATCTTGCCGCCACCCAGGTTCTTCAGACGGGCCATGTCGCCGCCACCCATCATCTGGGCCATGCGGGCCAGGCCCTTGCCGCCGTCCTTGGACATGGCCTTGAACATGTCGGCCATCTGGCGGTGTTGCTTGAGCAGGCGATTGACCTCGGCCACGTCGACGCCGGCGCCGGCCGCGATGCGGCGCTTGCGCGAGGCGGCGAGAATGTCGGGCTTCTTGCGCTCTTCCTTGGTCATCGAGCTGATGATCGCCTGCTGGCGACGGAAGATGCTGTCGTCGACGCCGCTCTCGGCGATCTGCTTCTTGACCTTCTGGACGCCCGGCAGAAGGCCCATGATGCCTTCCATGCCGCCCATCTTCTGCATCTGCCGCAGCTGGGCGGCGAGGTCGTCCAGGTCGAACTTGCCCTTGGCCAGCTTCTTGGCCATGCGCTCGGCTTCAGCCTGGTCGAGATCGGCCGCGGCCTTCTCCACCAGGGCCACGACGTCGCCTTGGCCCAGGATCCGGCCGGCGACGCGGCGGGCGTCGAACACGTCGAGCTGGTCGATCTTCTCGCCGGCGCCGAGGAACTTGATCGGCAGGCCGGTGACGTGGCGCATAGACAGCGCCGCGCCGCCCCGGCCGTCGCCGTCGGCGCGGGTCAGGATCAGGCCGGTCAGCGGCAGGCGCTCATGGAACGCCTTGGCCGTGCGCACGGCGTCCTGACCGGTCAGGCTGTCGGCGACCAGGATGGTCTCGGACGGGCTGGCGATGCGGGCGATCTCGGCCGCTTCGCTCATCATCGACTCGTCCAGCGTGGTGCGGCCCGCGGTGTCGAGGATCAGGACGTCGTAGCCGCCCAGCTTGGCGGCGGTCAGGGCGCGCTTGGCGATGTCCGGAGCGCTCTGGCCCGCGACGATTGGCAGGCTTTCGACCTCGACCTGTTTGGCCAGGGTCGCCAGTTGCTCCATGGCGGCGGGTCGACGGGTGTCGAGCGAGGCGACCAGGACCTTCTTACGGTCGGTCTTGGACAGACGCAGGGCCAGCTTGCCGGTGGTGGTGGTCTTGCCCGAGCCTTGCAGGCCGGCCATCAGGATGACCGAAGGCGGGTTCAGCGCCAGGTTCAGGCCGGTCGGCTGCTCGCCGCCCAGCATGTCGACCAGACCGTCATAGACGATCTTGACCACCTGGTCGGCCGGCTTGACCGAGCGGATCACCGCCTCGCCCGAAGCCAGTTCCTTGGCCTTGCTGATGAAGTCCTTGACGACCGGCAGGGCGACGTCGGCCTCGAGCAGCGCGACGCGGACCTCGCGCAGCGCCTCGTCGATGTCCTTCTCGGACAGCACGCCGCGACCGCCGAGGCGTTCGAAGACGCCGGAAAGTCGCTCTGTAAGGCCGTCGAACATGTCGAACCCTGGTTAAGTACAAGACCAAACGCGATCAGCCCCCGTGGACGATCACGTCGACGGGGGTCCTCGCCGTCCTCGTCCGGATGGATCCTGCGCTAACAGGCCGGGGTCGTGACGGTGGAGGCGCTGCTGATAAAGCGCCGGAAGTCAGGGCTTATGGCTGAAAACCAGGCGAGAGTCAAAAGCACCTCTTCATCCGGCCGTCCCGGCGAAGGCCGGGATCCAGATGGAAGGGCGCTGAGGTGGGCTCAAGAAGCTCTGAGCCGTTCCAGTCATCCCAATCGCCAAGAGATCTGGGCCCCGGCATTCGCCGGGGAGATCGGCGTTCATAGAGATCAGGCCATGCCCAGATAGTCGCGCTTGCCGACCTCGACGCCGTTGTGGCGCAGGATCGCGTAGGCGGTCGTCAGGTGGAAGAAGAAGTTCGGCTGGGCCTGACCCTGGAAATAGGCCAGACCCTTCACGACGCTGGTCTCGCCGCGGCGGGTCAGGGTGATGTCGCGATCCTCCGCGCCGTCGAAGGCGGCCGGGTCCAGGCCCTCGACATAGGCGATGGCCCGGTCGATGCGGGCGATCAGTTCGGCGAAGCTGGTTTCGACGTCGTCCCAGGCCGGAACGTCTTCGCCGGCCAGACGCGCGCAGCAGCCCTTGGCGAAGTCGGTGGCGATCTGCACCTGGCGGATCAGCGGGAACATGTCGGGATAGAGCCGCGCCTTGAGGAGCGCGTCAGCGTCCCAGCCCTTGGCCTCGATCTGGGCGGCGGCCTTGGTCAGCACGCCTTTCAAGCCCTTCAGGCCCTGAACAAAAACGGGCGCGCTGGCCTGATGGATCGAGATCGACATGGAAAGCTCCGGGAAGACGAGATGCGCCTAGATAGGGCCGCCTTGTGACGATCGGAAGCGGAACGCTTCTGCGACGCTGAGGGTTTTTAGGGCTTCGCATTCGCAACCCACGAGGTCCGCCATGAAAGTCAGCGACGCCATGACCAGCCAGGTCTCGGTCGCCCGTCCGTCCGACACCGTTCGCCAGGTCGCCGAGACCATGGCCAAGGTCGATAGCGGCGTCGTGCCGGTGGTCGACGAGGGCAAGGTCGTCGGGCTGGTGACCGATCGCGACATCGTGCTGCGCGTGGTCGCCGAGGGCCGGAGCTTCGACAGCGCGGTCTCCGAGGTGATGTCGGACGGCGAGGTGCTTTCGGTGAAAGAAGACGACGTCCTGGCCGACGCCACGGCCAAGATGGCCAACAACCAGGTCCGCCGCCTGGTCGTGCTGAATGACGCCGGCAAGTTGACCGGCATCCTGTCGCTGGGCGACGTGGCCAAGGACTACGGCGCCAAGCAGGTCGGCAAGACCCTGGAGGAAATCTCCCAGGAACCCGGCGACGCGGCGCACTAGGCAAAGAAAAAGGGCGGCCCCGCGAGGAGCCGCCCTTCGTCGTTCCAGGATCGAGCGTCGCTTAGACCAGCGAGCTGTCGATGGCCTTGCAGGCTTCCATCAGGCCCTTCACCGACTCGACCGACTTGGCGAACATCGCCTTTTCGTCGTCGTTGGTTTCGAACTCGACGATCTTCTCGGCGCCGCCGGCGCCGATCACGACCGGAACGCCCACATAGAGGTCGTTCAGGCCGTATTGGCCCGTCAGGTAGGTGGCGCACGGCAGGACGCGCTTCTTGTCCTTCAGGTACGAGGTCGCCATGGCGATCGCCGATTCCGCCGGGGCGTAGAAGGCCGAGCCGGTCTTCAAGAGAGCGACGATCTCGCCGCCGCCCTTGCGGGTGCGCTCGACGATGGCGTCCAGCTTGTCCTGGGTCAGCCAGCCTTGCTTGACCAGTTCCGGCAGCGGCAGGCCGCCGACCGTCGAGTGACGGACCATCGGGACCATGTCGTCGCCGTGGCCGCCCAAGGTCCAGGCGTGGATGTCTTCCACCGACACGCCGGTGGCTTCGGCCAGGAAGTAGGCGAAGCGGGCCGAGTCGAGGACGCCGGCCATGCCGATGACCTTTTCCTTCGGCAGGCCCGAGAACTGCTGCAGCGCCCAGACCATCGCATCAAGCGGGTTGGTGATGCAGATGACGAAGGCATTGGGGGCGTGGGCCTTGATGCCTTCGCCGACGGCCTTCATGACCTTCAGGTTGATGCCCAACAGGTCGTCGCGGCTCATGCCCGGCTTGCGCGGCACGCCGGCGGTCACGATGCAGACGTCGGCGCCGGCGATGTCGGCGTAGTCGTTGGCGCCCTTCAGGGCCACGTCCTTGCCGAACACGGCCGAGGCTTCGGCGATGTCGAGGGCCTTACCCTGCGGGGTGCCTTCGGCGATGTCGAACAGGATCACGTCGCCCAGCTCTTCGCGAGCGGCGATGTGGGCCAGGGTGCCGCCGATCATGCCGGCGCCGATAAGGGCGATCTTCGCGCGAGCCATGGGGTCTCCATCAAGGCTGTGGACAGTCAAATCTCGGGGCGCGGTCTAGACCTCTAGCGGCCCGGCCTCAAGCCCCCTTTCCCGTTTCGCTGCACTGCGGCAAAGTCGACTGAACAACGATAAGCAGCGCCAGGGGCGAGGGGCACGATGAGCAAGACCGATCCCGGAAACTATTTCGAGGATTTCCGACTGGGCCAAAGGCTGGTTCACGCCACGCCGCGCACGGTCACGGCCGGCGACGTCGCGCTCTACACCGCGCTCTACGGCCCGCGGTTCTCGCTGTTTTCGTCCGACGCCTTCGCGCAAGCCTGCGGCCTTATGTCCGCCCCTGTCGATCCGCTGATCGCGTTCCACGTGGTGTTCGGCAAGACCGTGCCCGACATCAGCCTGAACGCCGTCGCGAACCTAGGCTACGCCGAGGGCCGCTTTTTGGCGCCGGTGTTCCCCGGGGACACCCTGAGCGCGGTCTCGGACGTCATCGGGCTGAAGGAGAACTCCAACCGCAAGACTGGCGTCGTCTATGTCCGCACCACCGGCATGAACCAGCGCGGCGAGGCGGTGCTGAGCTATGTGCGCTGGGTGATGGTGCGCAAGCGCGACGCCGAAGCGGAGATCGCCGAGCAGACGGTTCCGTCGCTCGCCTCCGCCGTGGCCCCGGCCGACCTGACGCTGCCGTCCGGTGTGGACTTCTCCGCCTATGACTGGAGCCTGGCCGGCGCGCCGCACGCTTTCGAGGACTACGCGATTGGCGAGAAGATCGACCATGTCGACGGCATGGCGGTCGAGGAGGCAGAGCACCAGATGGCCACGCGCCTGTGGCAGAACACAGCCAAGGTGCACTTCAACCAATTCGAGCGCGCCAAGGACCCGTCCGGCAAGCGCCTTGTCTATGGCGGGGTGGTGATCTCGACGGCCAAGGCTCTGTCGTTCAACGGCTTGCAGAACGCTGGCCTGATCCTGGCGATCAACGGCGGGCGGCACGTGGCCCCGTTCTTCGCCGGCGGCACGGTGTTCGCCTGGAGCGAAGTGCTGGACAAGGCCGATCTCGGCTCCGCCGGCGCCTTGCGCCTTCGCCTCGTGGCCACCAAGGACCGCCCTTGCGACGACTTCCCGGACAAGGACTCCGAAGGCGCCTACAACCCAGCGGTCATCCTCGATTTCGACTATTGGGCGGCGGTTCCCAAGCGTGGCTGAGTTCCAGCTCGATCCCGCCTTCGTGGCGACCTCGCACGCCGTGATCGATCTTCCACTCTGCGAGCTCAGGCTGCAGGACGACGCCCGCTATCCCTGGCTGGTGCTGATCCCACGCCGGCCAGGCCTGCGGGAATTGGAGGATCTGAGCCCGACCGATCGCGCGCTGCTTCTGGAAGAGACCATCCGCGCTGGCGCCGCTGTGCGGGCCGTAGGGGCGACGCTGAGGCTCGCCGTCGACAAGCTGAACGTCGGCGCCTTGGGCAATGTCACCGCCCAGCTCCATGTCCACGTCGTCGGACGACGGGCTGACGATCCAGCATGGCCTGGCCCTGTGTGGGGCCATAGCCCCGCATTGTCCTACGATGAGGCTATCCGCCTCTCAGCAGTCGCAGCAGTGCGGGGCGTGCTGACGCTCTAGCGCTTTTTGCTCTTGGCCGTCGCCTTGCCCTTGCGGGCGGCGGTCGCCTTGGCCTTGCCCTTCTTGCTCGCCGAGGCCTTGGTCTTCTTAGCGGCGGCGGCGCACTTGGCCTTGGCGGCCTTCAACGCCTTGCCCTTCTTGCCCTTGGTCGAGCAGACGGCCTTGGCGGCGGGCGCAGGACGGCTGGCGACGACGCGCGGCGGCCAGACATAGGGGCCGCGCCCCTGCGCCTCGTATCCAGGGGGCGCCTCGGGCAGGATTCGTTCGGCCTGCACCGCGATCGGGAGGCCGTTCTCGTAGAGCTCGCCTGACCAGACCTCGTAGCCGGTGCGACGCAAGGTCAGCACGGCGGACTCGCCGCCGCGCGGACTGAAGCGGGCGATGATCTGGTCGCCGTCCTGCCGGAGGTCGTCGATCAGACCCGTCGAGCCGACCGAACCGGGCCGTCGCACATCACGCCAAGCGCCTTCGAGTTCGCTCGCGCCGCCGACCTTGTCGACGATCTGCAGAGCCAAGAGCTGCGCGCCGTCGGCGCCGGTGACCCTCCAGCTCCCATCGAGAGGGCCTTGCAGGTTCTGCGCCGCCGCCACAGAGCCCTTGACCCTCAACTCATAGATCTGCGCGGTCGTCAGGTAGGCGCCGGGCGTGGTCGGGGCCTCGGGCTCGGGCGGCGGAATCGGCAGGATGCGGCCACGACGGCGCGGGGCCGGCGCGGCCGCCGTTTCAGCCGCCTCTTCGTCAAGGGTCTGGGCGCTCTGGGCGATCAGATCGGCCAGGGGGTCCAAAGCCTCTGGGACCTGGGCGGCATCGGCGCCGGACGGCGTGACCTGAGGCGCGGCGCCGACCGGCGCTTCGGGAGCCGGAGCAGCCGACTGGGCGCCTGGTGGAGCGCTCTGCGTCCCGAAGGTCGGCACGTAGTCCGAGAGCGGGGGCATCGCCGGAGTCTGCTGCTGCGCCAACGCGGGGCTGGCGACCAGGACGACGGAGAGAACGATAGCCCGCATAGAAACCTTCAACCGCCGCCTAGCCTTGGACCGCCTAACCTTGGGCTGATCGTCCCGAAATGGCCTCCGCCACCGCGACAAGACGCTCTGCCTGCGCCAGATGCAAGCGCTCGGCCATCTTTCCATCGACTCTTAGAGCGCCTTTGCCCGCATTTTCCGGCGCATTGAAGGCCGCGATGACCGCATGGCTCCACGCGACGTCCTCGGGCGAGGGCGAGAAGACGCGATTGCAGATTTCCAGGTGCTTGGGGTGGATCAGGGTCTTGCCGTCGAAGCCGAAGTCGACGCCCTGCACACAGACCGCCTCCAGCGCCGCCAGATCCTCGATGTCGTTGTGCACGCCGTCCAGGATCATCAGCCCGTGAGCCCGCGCGGCGGCGACAGACAAGGTCAGCAACGGCAGGAAGGGCGCGCGATCCGGGGTCTGGCGCGCGCGCATCTCCTTGGCGAAATCGTTGACGCCCATCACCCAGGCCGACAGACGCGTTCCGTGGCGAGCCTCGGCGATCTCCCACAGGTGGAACGCCGCCTTCGCCGTCTCGATCATGGTCCAAAGGCGCGTGCTCGGCGGCGCCGCCGTCAGGTGCTGGTCGTAGAGGCGCACGTCGGCGGCGTCATTGACCTTGGGAACGAGCACCGCGTCCGGCCCCGCCTCGGCGGCGGCGGCCAGGTCGTCCGCGCCCCACGGCGTATCGATCCCATTGACCCGGATCACCACTTCGCGCGGACCGAACCCGCCCGCCTTCACCGCCGCCACGGCCGCCTCGCGCGCGGCGGGCTTCATTTCGGGCGCGACGGCGTCTTCCAGGTCCAGAATGATGACGTCGGCGTCCAGGGTGCGGGCTTTCTCGACCGCCTTGGCGTTGGAAGCCGGCATGTAGAGAGCACTGCGGCGCGGACGGTTGGCTTGGGCGGTGGTCATTGGAACTCCCCTGCGGTCTTTTGTGCTTTGCCGCGACCTTAGCATTGCTGCGACGCAGCAAAAGCCTTCCCGCACAAATCATCGCCACGGGGAGGCCGCTTGTCGCCCGCCGGTCTGGAGCGCAGGATCGGCGCATGACCACCACCCGCTATGACAAGAACGCCAGGAATGTGCTCGGCCAGGAACTGCTCCCCTGCTCGTTCGATCCCGTTACAGGCTTCTATCGCAATGGCTGCTGCGAGACGGGTCCGCACGATCTGGGCCTGCACACCGTCTGCGCCGTGATGACCAGTGAGTTCCTGGCCTTCTCGAAGGCTCAGGGCAACGACCTCTCCACGCCGCGTCCAGACCTCGCCTTTCCAGGGCTCAAGCCTGGCGATCGCTGGTGCCTGTGCGCGGGACGTTGGAAAGAGGCGCTGGACGCCGGCGTCGCACCTCAGGTCGTGCTCGAGGCCACGCATGAGGAAATGCTGGCGGTGGTTCCCCTGGGTGTCCTCAAGGATCACGCCGCCGCCTGATCAGGCTTGTAGCCGGTACTCGCGCTCAAGCCGATAGGCCGAACCTTCGCGCGTCCGCCAGCTGGAATAGAGGCCGAAGCGATCGACCGTGAACGCCGGGGAATGCAGCAGGTTGTTGGCCTGGAGCCAAGCGCCGACCTCCGAAACCGCCGGCCGCTTCAGATAGGCCAGGGTCACGTGCGGGGTATAGAGACGGCTTTCAGGCTTCAGGCCCGCCGTCCGCGCCGCGCGCTCATGGCTCTTCTGCAACTGGCGAAGTGGCGCGCTCTCGTCCACCCCGGCCCAGACCGCGTGGATGTCGGCGCCCTCGCCGAAGTGACCCGCGCCGGCCAAAGACAGGTCGAACGGCGCGGCGGCGATCTCCGCCAGAGCCTCGTCGAGGTCAGCCGCAGCATCCTCGGCCACGTCGCCGACGAAGCGCAGGGTGATGTGAAACGCCTCCAGAGGCCGCCAGCGCGCGCCCTCGATCCCGTGCTGGCGAGAGAGCAGGCCCTCGCCGATTTCGGGCGGGATGGCGATGGCGGTGAACAGGCGGATCATCGACGCTTTACGGGCACGGATTGGGGTGGCGCAGGTGGATGGCCTCGACCGCCTTTTCAAGCTCGTCGGTCCAGGTCAGGTCGAAAGCGTCGATATTCGTCTTCAGCTGTTCCATCGAGGTGGCGCCGATGATGGTGGCGGTGACGAACGGGCGCGCATCGCAGAACTTCAGCGCCAGCTGCGCGGGGTCCACGCCGTTCGCGCGAGCCAGCTCGACATAGCTGCGGAACGCCTCAAGCGCGCCGGGGCCCTCATAGCGTTGCATCCGGTCATAGAGCGCCTTGCGCGAGCCCGGCGGGAGCGCGCCGTCCAGATACTTGCCCGTCAACTGCCCCTGGGCCAGCGGCGAATAGGCCAGGAGGCCGACCTGTTCACGCATGGCGATCTCGGCCAGACCATATTCGAAGGTGCGGTTGGCCAGGTGATAGGCGTTCTGGATCGAGGCGATGCGGGGCAGGCCGCGCGTGTCGCTCTCCGACAGGAAGCGCATCACCCCCCAGGGGAACTCGTTGGAGACGCCGACGTGGCGAACATTGCCCTTCTTCACATGGGCGTCCAGCGCCAGCAGGATGTCGCCAAAGCGCTCGAAGTCCTGGCTGTAGTCCTTGTAGGTCTGACCCCCGAACACGCGCACCCGCCGGTCGGGCCAGTGCAGCTGGTAGAGGTCGATATAGTCCGTCCCCAGGCGCCGCAGCGAGCCTTCGACCGCCTCGTCAATCTGCGCCTTGGTCTGGCGCGTCACCGCGCCGTCCTTCCGCAGCCACGGCAGGCCGCCGAAGGCCGCGCCCTGGCCGGCGACCTTGGAGGCCAGCACGATCTCGGACCGCTTGCCGGTCTTGCGCAGCCAGGAGCCGATATAGGTCTCGGTCAGGCCTTGCGTCTCGGGATTGGGCGGGCTGGCGTAGAGCTCGGCCGTATCCCAGAAGTTCACGCCCCGGCTCAGCGCGTAGTCCATCTGCTCATGGGCCTCGGCCTCGGAGTTCTGCGACCCCCAGGTCATGGTTCCTAGGCAACAACGCGACACCATCACATCCGACCGGCCGAGCTTGGCGTATTCCATGAGCAATGCCTCTTTTTCGCGGAGCCTGCGTTGTAGGAGGGTCCGCGCGCGCCTCGCAAGATGGACCGTAGGGAAAGGGATCCCGCCGCCGCTTTCGCGAACGCATACCATGAACGCAGGATTGGGGGATTGCGTCCCGGCGCGCGACACACGATATTCAAAGCGCGTCCATGGTGGACGCCTAGCTCAAGGGCTTAATTCTATGAACGACTTCAACCGCGGCTATGCGCGCTCGATCCCGGCGGATCGCGCCGACATGTCGGTTGACGCCGGCCTGCGCAAATTCATGCTCGGCGTCTACAACAAGGTGGCGCTGGGTCTGGTGGTTTCTGGCGCGCTCGCCTACGCCACCTCGTCCGTCCCCGCGATCCGCGACCTGATGTTCGTGGTGCAGGGCGGCCGTCTCGCTGGCGTGACCCCGCTCTACATGGTGGTGGCCTTCGCGCCGCTGGTGCTGATGCTGGTCGCGGGCTTTGCGATGCGGAACCCCAAGCCCCAGACGGCCGGCGCGCTTTACTGGACGATCGTCTCGCTGATCGGCGCGTCGCTGGGCGCGGTGATGCTGCGCTACACGGGCGAATCGGTCGCCGCGACCTTCTTCGTGACCGCCACGGCCTTCGGTGGCCTCAGCCTGTTTGGTTACACCACCAAGAAGGACCTGACCGGTTTCGGCAGCTTCCTGATGATGGGCGTGATCGGTCTGATTGTGGCCTCGCTGGTCAGCATCTTCCTGAAGAGCCCGGCGCTGCTGTTCGCGATCAACGTGCTCGGCGTGTTCATCTTCTCGGGCCTGATCGCCTATGACACCCAGCGCCTGAAGATGACCTACTACGAATTGGGCGGCGACCGCGCCTCGATGGCGGTGGCGACCAACTTCGGCGCGCTGAGCCTCTACATCAACTTCATCAACCTGTTCCAATTCCTGCTGTCGTTCCTGGGCGGCAATCGCGAATAGGTTGGAGACTTCATCGCTTGGCGATGACGGAAGCCCCGGCGGACACCCGCCGGGGCTTTTTTGATTGCTTCGCCATTGAGGCCGATCGCTCGGCGTTTCAGTCGACGACCGCGAACTTGCCTCTCTCAAAGACGCGCAGGACCTGAGCCAGCTCATGGCCGCGCTTGAGGACCTGGCCGCCCTGACCATAGACGGCCCAGGCCCCCTGCTTGCGCGCCAGGGCCGGGCGCTTTTCCACCCGGTAGAGCGGGGCTTCGGCCGCGTGACGGAAGATGGAGAACACAGCGCTCTCGGACAGGCCCGCAATGCCGTAGTCGCGCCACTCCCCAGCCGCCACCATGCGACCGTACAGGCGCATCAGCTGATCGAGCTCGCGCCGCTCGAAGAAGACAACGCCGCTGAGCGGCGCGGATGAAGACTCCAGGGCCATGGTCGGAATCTATCGTCAAATCGACGGATTGAAACCATCCGTGTCACGACGGCCACGCCCGCAGGAAATGCTACGCCCCCGTCACGCGGCGCCCCGATATGACCTTAATTCGGTCCATCCCCCGCCCGGTTGCGACTGGATAACATCACTGTCGGCTGATCGGACGCCCTGTGGTCCAGGATCCTGAACAGCCCCCCCAGCCCCCAGATCATGGGCCGGTCAGCCGACAAACCTATATCCCCTCCCCCGAAATGAGCCCGCGCGGACTTCCCCCACCGCGCGGGCTTTTTCGTGCGCCTTGATCGGGCCATGCTCCGCCGCGAAACGACCTTGATCCGGTCGTTCCCCCGCCGCGTTGAGCCGCGATAAGGGAAGGGTCGAAGACGACCGGACCGGGTTCCTGACCAGCCCCCCAGCCCTCCCGGTCGCCAACGGTTGTCTTCGGCTGACAAAAGGACCCGCGCGGCTCGTCCCCTCCAGCCGCGCGGGTTTTCCTTGTCCGGCTTTTGGGATCAGCGCTCGACGCGCTTGGCCTCGCCCACGCTTTGCAGGACGCCCAGGATACGCCCGCCCTTGGCCCCCTGAAGCAGCACGACCGTCACGAGGTCGTCGTCGTTGGCGGCGGGCAGACGATAGAGCTTGGGCTTGCCGGCCCAGGGGCCCAGCCTCACCAGTTCGCGGACGACATTCCGGTGGACCAGGGTCTGGCCCTTGTTGTCGCCGCGCTTGATGGCGATGTCCTGCTCGCGCGGATCGTAGCGCACCAGCCAGACCTCGCCGCCGCCACGCGGAGCCGGACCCGAGCCTACAGCAACGCGGGCCTTGCCGATGAACTGCATGTCCGGCGGACTCAAGCGCGCGCGGGCCGCCGTCTTCACCAGATCCTCGACCGCCTCGGCCTTGGTCCCGGAGGCCTGAACGCGGCCGGCCACGACCATCTGCGGCGTGGGCACGTCACGAAGGGCGAACTTCTTGGCGTAGGCGCGCTGGCGCTCGGCGAAGACCGGCTTGGCGAAGGTGTCCTTCCAGCCCAGATAGTCCCAGTAGTCGACCGCATAGGTCAGGGCCAGAACCCCGTCCTGCTTGGCGAGGTCGGCGGCGACCTGATTGGCCTTGCCGCAAGACGAGCAGCCTTGAGCCGTAAAGAGCTCCACCACCACGGGCGGCTTCTGCGCCCACGCGACGCCCCCCCACGACAGGGTGGCGACGACGCCGGACAGAACCAGGCTGAACAGGGAAAGGGCGGCCTTACGCATCGAGCGCACTTAAGCCAAGAACGCCCCGCTTAGCCGTTCACGAGGCCGTGAATAGCGGTGTCATGTGGGGAGAAAGCGCACCGACATCGTTGTCAGTTCGCCTCACAGACGAAAACGGCCGGCCCCGCGAGGGACCGGCCGCCTTTTTTCGAGATGCCGAAGCGTCCTGCTTAGTCGGCCTTGGCCAGGTTGCGCAGGACGTAGTTCAGCACGCCGCCGTTCTTGAAGTACTCAAGCTCGGTCGGCGTATCGATGCGGCAGCGCACCGGGAAGCGGGCGATGCGGCCGTCCGTCGGACGGTAGAGCTCGACGATCAGCTGCTTGCGCGGGGCCAGGTCGGTGAGGCCACGGATCGAGACGATCTCCTCGCCGGTCAGCTCCAGCTTCTGCCAGCCGTCCTGAACGAACTGCAGCGGCAGCACGCCCATGCCGACCAGGTTCGAGCGGTGGATGCGCTCGAAGCTTTCGCAGATCACCGCGCGGACGCCCAGGAGCTTGGTGCCCTTGGCGGCCCAGTCACGCGACGAACCGGTGCCGTATTCCTTGCCGCCGAAGACGACCGCCGGACGGCCTTCTTCCTGGTACTTCATCGCGGCGTCGTAGATCGACATCACTTCGCCGGTCGGGAAGTGCTTGGTCACGCCGCCTTCGATATCCGGGGTGATGCGGTTGCGGATCCGGATGTTGGCGAACGTGCCGCGCATCATCACCTGGTGGTTGCCGCGGCGGGCGCCGTAGCCATTGAAGTCCACCGGCTCGACGCCGTTGTCGATCAGGAACTTGCCGGCCGGGCTGGAGGCCTTGATCGAACCGGCCGGGCTGATGTGGTCGGTAGTGATCGAGTCGCCGAACACGGCCAGGATCCGGGCTTCCACGATGTCGGTCACCGGAGCCGGCGTCATCGACATGTTGGGGAAGTACGGCGGGTTCTGGACGTAGGTCGAGTCAGCTTCCCAGGCGTAGGTCTGGCCGCCGGTCACCTTGATGCCCTGCCAGTTCTTGTCGCCCTTGAAGACGTCGCCGTAGCGGCTGGCGAACATCTTCTCGTTGATGGCCTTGCGCTGCAGGGCGGCGATGTCTTCGTTCGAAGGCCAGATGTCCTTCAGGAAGACGTCATTGCCCTTCTTGTCCTTGCCGATCGGCTGGGTGGCCAGGTCGATCTTCAGGGTGCCGGCCAGGGCGTAGGCCACCACCAGCGGCGGCGAGGCCAGGTAGTTGGCGCGGACGTCCGGGTTCACCCGGCCTTCGAAGTTGCGGTTGCCCGACAGCACCGAGCAGGCGACCAGGTCGTTGTCGTTGATCGTCTTGCTGATGGCTTCCGGCAGCGGGCCCGAGTTGCCGATGCAGGTCGTGCAGCCGTAACCCACCAGGTTGAAGCCCAGGGCGTCGAGGTGCTTGGTCAGGCCGGCCTTGGCCAGGTAGTCGGTGACCACCTGCGAGCCGGGGGCCAGCGAGGTCTTCACCCACGGCTTGGCCTTCAGGCCCTTGGCGACCGCGTTCTTGGCGAGCAGGCCGGCGGCGATCAGCACCGAGGGATTGCTGGTGTTGGTGCACGAGGTGATGGCCGCGATGACCACGTCGCCGTGACCGACGGCGAAATCCTCGCCTTCCACCGGGGCGCGGAAGTCAGGCTGCTCGGCCTTGCCGAACTCGCCGACCAGCGACTCCTGGAACTTGTAGGAGGCCTCGGCCAGCAGGACGCGGTCCTGCGGACGCTTCGGGCCGGCCAGCGACGGCTGCACCGCCGACAGGTCGAGCTCCAGGGTGTCCGTGAAGGTCGGCTCGGCGACGCCCGGCTCCCACCACAGGCCCTGCTCCTTGGCGTAGGCCTCGACCAGGGCGACGCGTTCGGCGGTGCGGCCGGTGCCCTTCAGATAGGCGATGGTCGCCGCCGAGATCGGGAAGAAGCCGCAGGTGGCGCCGTATTCCGGAGCCATGTTGGCGATCGTCGCCTGGTCTTCCAGGGTCAGGTTGGCCAGGGCGTCGCCATAGAATTCGACGAACTTGCCGACCACGCCCTTCTTGCGCAGCATCTGGGTGACGGTGAGCACCAGGTCGGTGGCCGTCGCGCCTTCCGGCAGGGCGCCGGTCAGCTTGAAGCCGATGACTTCCGGGATCAGCATCGGGATCGGCTGGCCCAGCATGGCGGCTTCGGCTTCGATACCGCCGACGCCCCAGCCCAGCACGGCCAGGCCGTTGACCATGGTGGTGTGGCTGTCGGTGCCGACGACGGTGTCGGGATAGGCGACCTGTTCGCCGTCGACTTCGTTCGTCCACACGGTCTGGGCCAGGTATTCGAGGTTCACCTGGTGGCAGATGCCGGTGCCAGGCGGCACGACGCGGAAGTTGTTGAAGGCGGACGAGCCCCAGCGCAGGAAGCGGTAGCGCTCGATGTTGCGCTCGTACTCGCGCTTGACGTTGGCGTCATAGGCCTTGGCGTCGCCGAAGTTGTCGACCATCACCGAGTGGTCGATCACCAGGTCGACCGGGTTCAGCGGGTTGATCTTGGCCGGGTTGGCGCCCAGGGCGACCATGGCGTCGCGCATGGCGGCCAGGTCGACGACGGCGGGAACGCCGGTGAAGTCCTGCATCAGCACGCGCGCGGGGCGGAAGCTGATCTCGTGCTCGACCGAGCCCTTGTTGTTGAGCCAGGCGGCGACCGCCTTGAGATCGTCTTCATTGACCGAGACACCGTCCTCGTTACGCAGGAGGTTCTCGAGCAGCACCTTCATCGACACCGGCAGCGAGGAAACGTCGGCAAGACCGGCTTCCTCGGCGGCGCGAAGGCTGTAATAGACGTAAGACTGTTTGCCGACCTTGAGCTCGCGGCGGGCTTTGAGGCTGTCCACAGACGCCATATTCAAGGATCCTTCTCTGTCCACGGCCGCCCGAAAACCACTCCCGGAATCACGCGCAGATCGGAAGGGACACACAGGTTCCGCCTCCGCGCCGCGTACCACCCTGAACGACTGGAGGGGGGCGACCGGCCGCTTCTTAGCGCCGCCGTCGACCAACGTCCATGTTACGCGCGGGGTCTTGGCGTGTTGAGAGCTGTTCTCATTAAGGATCTGGCGATTTCGCGCGGCGAGCGAACGCTGTTTTCCAAGCTGGATCTGACACTTCGCGCCGGCGAGGCCGCGACGCTGGTGGGACGAAATGGCGCGGGCAAGACCAGCCTGCTGCGCGCCGTCGCCGGCCTTCTGCGTCCAGCCGCCGGCTCGATCGCGTTCGAGGGCGACGCCGGTCCGATCGAGGCCGACGCCGCTCGCGCCGACCATCTGCATATGCTGGGCCACCAGGATGGGCTGAAATCCAGCCGCACGGCCTGGGAGGAACTACGCTTCCAGACCCTGTGGACCGGCGGGACCGAGGACAGCGCCCGCACGGCCGCCCAGCGCTTCGACCTGCGCCGCCTGCTGGACCTGGAGGTGCGCCGTCTCTCCGCCGGCCAGCGCCGCCGCCTAGCCCTGGCGCGCCTTGCGGCCAGCCCGCGCTCGCTGTGGCTGCTCGATGAACCCATGGCCCCGCTGGACGCCGGTCAGCGCGCGGCGTTCGGCGCCGTGATGGCCGAACATATCGCCGGGGGAGGAATGATCCTCGCCTCAGTCCACGACCCCCTGCCCATCCCGGCCCGCAGCGTGGAGGTCGGCGCATGAGGGCGTTCGGAGTCCTCCTTCGGCGTGAACTGGCCCTGGCCTGGGGCAAGGGGGGCGGTCCGCTGCTGGCGCTGACCTTCTACGCCTGCGTCGTCGTGCTCTTGCCCATGGCCTCCGGCCGCGCGCCCGAGCGCCTGGCCGCCATCGCCCCGGGGATCGCCTGGCTGGCCCTCGCCCTGGCGGCTCTGCTGTCGCTGGAGCGTCTGTTCGAGCGCGACTACGAGGACGGGACGCTAGACCTTCTGGCGATGGGCCCCGCGCCGCTGGAGGCCGTGGCGGTCGCCAAGTGCCTGGCCCAATGGCTGGCCACCGGCGCGCCGCTGGCTCTGGCCGCCCCTGTCGCGGCGCTGATGCTGGGCGCGGAGCCGAAGGTGATGCCGCTGCTGGTGCTGTGCGCCCTGGCGGGCGGCCTGGCCTTCGCCTTCCTCGGCGGCCTGGGCGCGGCCCTGGCCCTGGGGAGCAAGCGCGGCGGCCTTCTGGTGGCGGTGATCGTGCTGCCGCTGTTCGCCCCGCCGGTGATCTTCGGCGCCGGCGCCCTGGACGGCTATGCGGCCGGCCTGCACTGGACCGGCGGCCTGCTGTTCCTGCTGGCTTACAGCGTCGGCGCCGTCGCCCTGACCCCGCTCGCCATGGGCGCGGCCTGCCGCAGCGCGCTGGATTAGGGACGGCGACTAAGGCGTCGGCGCGACGGTGGCCTGCAGGTCTCCGGGCTTGGCCTGGCGCTCGCCCAGCACCACAGCGAAGCTGCCGCCGATGATCAAGAGGCCGCCTGCGAACAGAGCGGCGGTCAGATGGTCGCCGAACAGCAGAACGCCGCAGGCTGCGCCCATCAAGGGCTCGATATTGATGAACACCCCGGCGCTGGCCGCGCCGACCTTGGCGGCGCCGTACTGCCACGCGGCGGTCGCCAGCAGGGTGGCTAGAACGCCCTGGGCGATGATCGCCGTCCAGGCCGGCGCGCTGAGGGCCAGCTTCGGCGGACCGTGCATGACGAGCGCGATCGGCAGCACGACCACTGCGGCGATGATGATCGACACCGCAGGAATGGCCATCGGATTGGGCGCGGGCGGGGCGCGACGCAGCACCAGCAGCCACGTCAGGAACAGGAAGAGCGCCGCAATGGATAGCGCGACGCCCAGCGGCGAACTGGCCCCATCGGGCTTTCCGGCGATCAGGGCCGCGCCCAGGGTCGCGGCCGCCACGCCGATCCAGGACAGGCGCGAGACCTTCTCGCCCAGCACCCGGGCGCTGACAGCGATCAGCGCCGGCATGGCGCCGACCAGAAGGGCCGCGACCGTGACGCTGACATGAGCCAGACCCTCGAACTGGACCATGAACGCCACCCCGTACAGGGCGCCGGCCAGCAGCACGATCGGGGAGCGAAATAGCGCCCGCACCTCAGGACGCCGCAGCGCGAACGGAGCGGCGGCCAGGGCGGCCACCAGGAAACGCAGCAGCACCATGTGGGCCGCATCGGTCTCCTCAAGGATCAGCTTGCCCGTGGGAAAGCCCAGACCCCAACTGATCCCGGCCAGGGCCAGCGCGACAAAGGCGAGCGACTTCATGCGGACTCCGGCCGGCGAGGATACGGACCGGGCGATGGCACGGCGCGAGGGTCATTTCTAGAGGGAGACGCGCCAGGATCTGTCAGCTGGGGCGCGCCGCATGGCCGAACAACGTTACCCGTCTTGGGCAAACATGTAGATTTGTTCATGAACGCGGACATTTTCGCGCCATAAGCCGGTGGCCAAGCTTCAGCTTCACGTTACGACAGGGAGCTCACAACCATGCGTAAGACAACGCTTCAGCTGGCCTTCGCCGGCGCCGCCATCTCCACCCTCATCGCCGGCGCGGCGCTCGCGCAGGTCCCGGCTCCGCCCGCGCCGCCGGCGCCGCCCCCGCCGCCCGAAGCGCCCATGCCCCCGATGCCGCCCATGCCTATGGAGGGCATGATGGCCATGGCGGGCCCGGGCATGGACATCATGATGATGCGCCACGGCCGCTCGGCCGATCCGGAAAAGCGCGCCCAGCGCCTGCGGGACGTGCTGCAGCTACGTCCTGACCAGGACGGCGCGCTGAAGGCCTTCGTCGCGGCGACCACGCCAAAGATCGAGATCAAGCGCGAGGTCATCAAAAAGGAAAAGGGCGACAAGGCTGACGGCGACAAGATGGAATGGACCGAGCGCGCGCCGCTGACGACGCTTGAGCGCCTCGACCGCATGACCAAGGCCGCCGACGCCATGAAGCAGCGCGCCGAGGCCACGCGCGCCTTCTACACCGCCCTGACCCCGAGCCAGCAGAAGACCTTCGACGTGCTGGGCATGGGCGAAGATGGCATGGGTGGCGGCGAGCACGTCTTCGTGCGCCGCTTCGACACCAAGGGCCCCGCCATGTTCAAGGGCGGCGACCGCAAGGTGATCATCCAGCGCAAGGTCGGCTGACCGCAGCCCTGCGGCGGAAGCGGCGCGCGAACTTGCGCCGCTTCCCCTCCGTAGCGATACGGCCATTGCCCGCGCGCGCCGGCCGCACTAAGCAGCCTTCATGGACGCCCGCCACACGTTCGATTTCCTGACCAACCCCGAGCGGTTCATGGCCTTCTCGCGCTGGGCCGCACCGCTGCTGGGCGTATTGTCCGTACTGGCCGGCCTTGTCGGGCTGGTCCTGACCTTCATGGTTCCCGAGGACTACCAGCAGGGCGACACCGTGCGGATGATGTTCATCCACATCCCGGCCGCGTCCCTGTCGATGTTCATCTATCTTTGCCTCGGGATCGCCAGCCTGCTGTCGCTGGTGTTCCGTCATGTCCTGGCCGATCTGGCCGCCCAGGCCTGCGCGCCGATCGGCGCGGTCTACACTGTCCTGGCCCTGATCACCGGATCGCTGTGGGGCCGCCCGATGTGGGGGACCTATTGGGTCTGGGACGCGCGTCTGACCTCGGTGCTCGTCCTGTTGCTGTTCTATCTCGGCTACATGGCCCTGCGCGGCGCGCTGGAAGACGAACAGAAGGCGGCGCGCTCGGCCGCCATCCTCGCCCTCGTCGGCGTGATCAACCTGCCGGTCGTCAAGTTCTCCGTCGACTGGTGGAACACCCTGCACCAGGGCTCCTCGACCTTCTTCGCCGACAAGGGCGACCACCTGCCGGCGATCTACGCCTGGCCGGCGGTCTTCATGGCCCTGGCCTATCTCGGCGGCTTCGGCGCCCTGTGGCTGGTGCGCATCCGGGCGCTGGTCTGGCGGCGCAAGGCGCGGAGCCTGTCCATGAAGCTGGCGGAGGGCGCGCGATGAGCTTCGACTTCGACGCCGGCAAGTACGCCATCTACCTCTGGCCCGCCTTCGCGATTTCGGCCGTGGCGTTCGCCTGGCTGATCGGCGACAGCCTGGCCATGGCCCGTCGCTGGCGTCGCGAGGCCGAGCGGCTGCAAGCCGAGCTGGACGAGCCGCGTCCGTGAAGCGCTGGCTGGCCTTCTCGCCGCTGATCGTTCTCGCGGCCCTGGCGGTGCTGTTCGCCGGCTATGCGCTGAAGCGCGACCCGCGCGTCCAGCCCCAGGCGCTGGTGGGCAAGCCCATGCCCGCCATGACCCTGCCCGACCTGGACACCGGACGCCAAGCGCCTCTGCGTGAGGCGGGCGACGGACCGATCCTCGTGAACTTCTTCGCCTCCTGGTGCGCGCCCTGCGAGATTGAGCACCCGCAGCTGATGGCCCTGAAGGCGCAAGGCGTGAAGGTTGTCGGGATCGCCTACAAGGACGCGCCGGCCAACACACAGGCCTTCCTCACGCGGCTGGGCGACCCCTTCGCCGCCAAGCGGATCGATCGTGACGGCCGCGCAGGACTCGAATTTGGCGTCACCGGCGTGCCGGAGACCTATCTCGTCGGTTCCGACGGGGTGATCCTCGCCAAGCACACGGGCCCATTGACGCCCGACGCGGCTGAAACGCTTCTGAAGCAGGCGAAATAGCCGCTACCTGACGCAGGTCTTGGGCGAGGCGGCCTCGCGACGCAACGCTCCCATCATCGCCTTCGCTTCGGCGTTCGAGATCGATCGCAAGGGCGCGCGCCCCTCGCCCAGTTGATAATCGCAGTCGAGCAGCTTGAACGGGGGCTTATCATCCGTGGGATGACGTTCGATCAGCATGCGGTCGCTCGACGCCCAGACCGACGTCACCTCGGTGATCAGCGTCTTGCGGTCCGGGGTGCGCACCCAGGTCTCCCCCTTGCCGCCGACCGACACCTGATAGCCGTTCGCCAGGACCTGGTGGCTGGGCAACATCGAACTCACCATCGCGGCGATGAACACCGCGACCGCGCCCAGCACGATGAGGAAGATGATCTTCTGCCGGTTCATGAACCTCTCGCCTTCGCCGTCCGCGCCAGGTGCGCTCACAGGTCGCGGAGCTAGCGCGTTAACCGAGCGTTGACCATACTCGCCGACGCTCCATTAACCATGTTAGTCTGCGAGTCATGAGCACCGTCCGCCCCGCCGGTTGGCCCACCGTCACGTCGAACACGACCTCGACCCCCGCTTCGGGTCAGGGCGCCTCGACGCGCGCGGCCTTCTTCCAGGCGGCCCTGGGCGACGCCGCGCCGACCCGTCCGGTCGCCGCGCCCTCGACGGTGCAGATGCAGACCATGGCCCAGCCCCAGCAGCGCCAGGCGCCGCCAAAGCCTTTCGTACAGCCGGACGCTCAGCCCACGCGGATCCTGCGTCCAGGCTCGCTGCTGAATATCGTGGTCTAGGGTCCTGCCCTAGCTGCGGAGGCAAGCCGCCCCCGATGCCTTAGAGATCGAACCTCTCGTCATCCCGGAAGCCTCGAAGAGGCCGTCTGGGACCCAGGGGCGAGCGGCAGTGCGGTAGCCCCTCTGGGTCCCGGCGCTCCAGCCCGCTACGCGACCTTCCGGCCGGGATGACGACGGAAAATCATCTCAGGGGATCGAGGAAGAACTCCACGCCGATCAGGCCGCCTTCTTGGCGGCCTTGTCCTTCTTGGGCTTCTTGTCCTTCTTGGGCTTTTCAGCCTTCGGCGCCTTGACCTTCTTGGCCTTGGGCTCGGCTTCAGCCGGGTGCAGCTCGGCGCCCGCCATGTCGGCCAGAAGGTCGAGGAAGCCGTCGCGCTTGCCGGGCTTGAGCAGAGCCAGGATACGGGCGTCAGCCATGGCGACCATCGGACGGATGGCTTCGAGCGCTTCGCGGCCGGCGGCGGTCAGGCGCACGCTGTTGGCGCGGGCGTCCTCGCTGGAGCGTTGGCGCTCCAGGTGGCCCTTGGTGATCATGCGGGCGACCATATCGGCCAGGGTCGAGCGGTCGATGCCGGTGGCGCGCACCAGGGCCGTCTGGGTGACGCCTTCGTTCTCGGCCACGGCGGCCAGCACCGCGAACTGGCGTTGAGTCACGCCGGCGTCGCCGCACTCCTCGGCGTAGATGTCGAGCGCCAGTTGCAGCACGCGGTGCAGCAGGTGACTGGGCGAGCGCTCCAGAAGTCCAGCGCCCTGCTTGTCGCCCTTGCCCTTGGCCATCGCCGCCGCCCCTTGCTCGCACGGCCATCCCTCGGCCGACGGTCAAAGGCTAGCACCCGAACGCGTCGGTTTGACGACAACGGTCCGTGGACGGTCGAAAGCTAGAAGCCGGCGTCCGGCGGTTCGGCCGCCTTGGGATCATCGCCCTTGGCCATGTGCTTCATCATGAAGGGCAGCTGCGTCGCCACGAACACCAGCGCCACCGGCAGCAGAGCCAGGCGGAACTTGACCCAGGTGTCGGTGTCCTGGGTGTTGCGCACCACCTCGTTGACGATGGCCACGAGCGCGAAATAGGCGCCGTACCGCAAGGTCAGCGTGCGCCAGGCCGCGTCGGGCATATGCAGCGCCTCGCCCATGATCACCTTCAGCGGCTGGCGCTGCACCAGCACGCCGCCGACCAGGAAAGTGGCCAGGGCGAGATTGATCACCGTGACCTTGATCTTCACGAACACGTCGGAATGGAAGATCAGGCCCAGGGTCCCGAAAATCAGCGCCATGCCGCCGAAGAACAGCGGCAACATGGCCAAGCGGCGCTCCACGGCGTAGCCGATGGCGAGCGCGGCGGCCGACGCCGCGACCAGCACCCAAGTCGCCTTCTGGAAGTCCTTGGTGACGAAATAGGCGACGCCGAACGCGATCGCCGCGCCATAGTCGACGACCGTCCGCACCCAGCCGTTGTTGGGCTTCTTGGCCGCTTGATCATCCTTCGGGGAAGCTTCGCTCACGGATCAGTCCTTCAAGCCGACGAGCGAGCGTGAGAACGCCCGCGCATCGAACGGCTGCAGGTCCTCGACGCCCTCGCCGACGCCGATCAGCTTGATCGGGCTGTCGGAGGCGCGGGCCACCGGCACCAGCACCCCGCCGCGCGCGGTGCCGTCCAGCTTGGTCATGACAATGCCCGAGACCCCGACCTGGCCGCCGAAAATCTTTTCCTGGGCCAGGGCGTTGCGGCCGACGGTGGCGTCCAGCACCAGCAGCGTCTCGTGCGGGTAGTCCGGATCGACCTTCTTCACGACCCGGATCACCTTCAGGAGCTCGTCCATCAGGCCCTGCTTGTTCTGCAGGCGGCCGGCGGTGTCGATCAGCACGACGTCGTAGTGCTCGGCCTTGGCGCGCTCGACGGCCTCATAGGCCAGGGCGGCGGCGTCCGAGCCCGTGGGCTTGGACATGAAGTCGGCCCCGGCGCGATCGGCCCAGACCTTTAACTGCTCGACGGCGGCGGCGCGGAAGGTGTCGCCGGCCGCGATCAGCACGCGCGCGCCCTTCTCAGTCAGGTCGGCGGCGATCTTGCCCAGGGTCGTGGTCTTGCCCGAGCCGTTCACGCCGATGAAAAGCACCACATAGGGGCGCGGTCCGTTCAGCGGATCAAAGTCTCCCTGGCGATCGGCCAGCTCAGCGGCGATCAGCTCGGCCAGGGCTTCCTTGACCTCCTCGTCCGTCGACGACTTGCCAAAACGCGCCTTGCCGAACGCCTCGGTGATGCGGGCGGCGATCTGCGGACCAAGGTCGGCCTCGATCAGCATCTCCTCGAGGGCGTCAAGCTGCTCCTGGTCTAGGGGCTTCTTGGTGAACACCCCGGTGACCTGCTCGGTCATCGCCTGGGAGGACCGGGTCAGGCCGGAGGTCAGGCGCTGGAACCAGCCTTTTTTCTGATCGGGCTTATCGCTCATCCGCGCTCCTTTAGGCGAACGGGCGAAAGTGTAAATCGGGATTTAACGGTCGATGGTTAGCGCCACGCGCGGACGCATGCGATGAAGGGGCATGGACTTGCAGCTTGACCCGTTTGGAACCGCGCTTTTCTGGCTCGACTACGCCGCTGCGGCGGTCTTCGGGGCAACCGGCGCCCTCGCGGCGGCTCGGCGCAAGCATGACATCATCACGTTCGGATTTTTCGCCGCGATCACCGGCGTGGGCGGCGGCACACTTCGGGACCTCCTCATCGGCGCGCCGGTCTTCTGGGTGCAGCGGCCCGGCTACATCCTCGCCTGCCTGGCGGCCGCCACCGTGGTCTGGCTGATGGGCAAGCGCGGCTGGCGGTTCCGGGCCCTGCTCTGGCTCGACGCCCTGGGCATGGCCGCCTACGCCGTCGTCGGGACGGCCAAAGCCCTGGGTCTGGGCGTCCCCCCTCTGAGCGCTGTCGTCATGGGCGTGCTGACCACCGCCTTCGGCGGCGTGATCCGTGACGTGCTGGCCGAAGAGCCGAACCTTCTGCTTCGCCGGGAGATCTATATCACCGCCGCCCTGCTGGGCGCGGGGGTGTTTGCCGCGCTGAAGCTGGCGGGCGTTCCCTTCTGGCCGGCCGGTATCGCGGGTTTTGCAGCGGCGTTCGGCCTGCGGGCCTGTGCGATCCTGTTCGGCTGGAGCCTGCCAGGCTTCCATGACGGGGACGAGCGGCCTCAGCCCCTGAGCTGAACGCGTTGGGCGCCATGATCGGGCGCGCCGCCATCGGCCAGTCGCGACAACCGGCCGCAAGATCGACGAACGTCACCCCTTGCGCCCGCTCACGCTTGATCCAATATCTCTAGTGCGGGCCGGGCCCCTCTGACGACTCTCGCGCTTCAAAAGCGTGATCGTGATGTCGGACCGCGTCGGGTGCGCCCGGCGTCGGGTCCAAGGGTCAAGCCCCCCAGAACCCCGCCAACCCGGTGTCGGGCGCTCCCTCCAAACAGAGGAGAGCACATATGTCCCTTAATCCCATTCATGCCGCGCGCGTGCGGATCGCTGAAACCTGGACTCCCGCGCAGCTGGACCAGTTGGACGCCCTCGTCGCGGTTTGCGCCTTGGTCGCCCGCGCTGACGGTTGGGTCACCCCCGAGGAGCGCGCGCGCATGCTGGAACGCATGCGCGGCCTGGCGGCCTTGGCCGTGTTTGGCGTCGACGACGCGCTCGAAGCGTTCGAGGCTCTGGAGCGCCGCTTCGAGCAGGACCCCGACGCCGCCCAGTTCGAGGCCGAGATGGCCATCCGGCGCCTGCGGGGGCGCGACGACGCGGCCAGATCCGTGGTCAACGCCGCCTGCGTGGTGGCGACCTCGGATGGCGGCTTGGACGCTGAGGAGCGAGATGTCCTGCTGCGGGTCTGCAGCCTGCTGGCCCTCAGCCCCGTCCAGTTCGACCTGATCGCCGAGCGGGGCAGGCGATGAGAGTCGGAACCCCCTCCCCTGCGACGTGGGTGGCGCTGCGGATGGCCCAGCAGACCTTTGTCCAGGCCGCGTCGCACGCCAGCCAGCCCACCGCCAAGCCGGTGACAGCGCCTGACCGTGTCGAACGTGGACCGGCGCCTCGCCCGCTGAGCGCGGGACGGCTGGATATCCGGGCCTGACACCCCCCATCACTGAACAGCGCGCCGCCGAATAGGCGGCGCGCGCCCTCTCATGAGGCGGGAGGAGCGCTGCGGCGACGCGATCGCTGCGCGCGCCTGGCGCTATGCGCCGCCCCCTCGCCCACTGCTCACGATTGAACGAGATCATGGATTTCCTCACCCTGCCGATCATCGGCAAACCGCTCTGGATGTGGGCGGGCTTCATTCTCGCGGTCCTGGCGCTACTGGCGTTCGACCTCGGTGTCGTCCCCGGCCGCAAGCGCGGGCCCCGCGAAATCGGCGTGCGCGACAGCCTGACGATGTCGCTGATGTATATCAGCCTGGGTCTTGGGTTTGGCGGCCTGGTCTGGATGCAGCTGGGCCCCACGGCAGGCGTCGAGTACCTGACCGGCTTCGTGATCGAGAAGAGCCTGGCGATCGACAATGTCTTCGTCATCGCGCTGATCTTCGGCTTCTTCGCCATCCCGCCGGCCTTGCAGCACCGGGTGCTGTTCTGGGGCGTGATCGGCGTGATCGTCCTGCGCGGGATCATGATCGGCATCGGCGCGGCGCTGGTCAGCCAGTTCGGCTGGGTGCTCTATATCTTCGCCGCGTTCCTGATCATCACGGGCGTGAAGATGCTGTTCGCCGGCGACGAGCCCGTCGACCTGAACAACAACCCCGCGCTCAAATGGCTTCGCCGTGTGCTGCCGGTCAGCGAAAAGCTGGAGGGCGAACGCTTCTTCGTGCGGGGCGTCGACAAGCGGACGGGCAAGATGGCGCTGCTGGCCACGCCGTTGTTCCTGGCCCTAGTGCTGGTGGAGCTGGCCGACCTGGTGTTCGCCGTCGACTCGGTGCCGGCCATCTTCGCCATCACCACCGACCCGTACATCGTCTACACCTCGAACATCATGGCGATCCTGGGCCTGCGGGCCCTGTACTTCGCGCTGGCCGCAGTGCTGCACCGCTTCGCCTATCTGAAGCAGGCCCTGGCCGTGCTGCTGGTGTTCATCGGCGGCAAGATCTTCATCGCCGACGCCCTGGGCTGGGAGAAGTTCCCCGCCAGCCTGTCACTGTCGATCACCTTCGCCATCCTGGCGGCGGGTATCGGCTGGTCGTTGTGGAAGACGCGAAGCACGGCCTTGCCCAAGACGACGGCCGGCGACTAATCCCTGGCCGTTGGCGGGGCTGCGGCGATCAGGCGGCAGCCTCGACCAGCTCGGCGAGCGCCCGGGCGCCGTCGTGGCCGACGATCCGGAACGCCTGGATGGCGCCGGGCGTCGCCGCGCCCTCGAAGGCGATCTCGGTGAAGTCCTCGGCGCGCGCCACGCCCGGCCGCTCGACCAGGCCCGACAGAGTTCGCCCGACCTGAGCCTGGAGGTGGCGCTCCAGCCCGCGCTGGCCCGCCTCCCGCAGGCGCCGGGCGCGGTCCTTGATCACCGGCCCCTTCACCGGCGGCATCCGCGCGGCTGGGGTTCCGGGGCGGGCGCTGTAGGGGAAGACGTGCAGGAAGGCCAGGCCCGCCTCCTCGACCAGCTTCAGCGTGTTGTCGAACGCCTCGTCGGTCTCGGTCGGGAAACCGGCGATCAGGTCGGCGCCGAACGCGGTGTCGGGGCGCACGCGGCGCACTTCGGCGACCAGCTTCAGCGCGTCCTCGCGGCTGTGACGCCGCTTCATACGCTTGAGGATCAGGTTGTCGCCGGCCTGCAACGACAGATGCAGATAGGGCATCAGGCGCGGCTCGGTCTCGAGCAGCTTGAAGAGATCCGGATCGATCTCGGCCGCGTCGATCGACGAAAGCCTCAGGCGCGGCAGGTCCGGGACCATGCGCAGGATGCGGCCGACCAGCTGGCCCAGGGTCGGCTGACCTGGCAGGTCCGCGCCCCAGGACGTCACGTCGACGCCGGTCAGCACGACCTCGCGATAGCCCTCGGCGGCCAGCTTTCGGACCTGCTCGACGACCTCGCCGGCCGGGGCCGAACGCGAGTTTCCCCGGCCATAGGGGATAATGCAGAAGGTGCAGCGGTGATCGCAGCCGTTCTGCACCTCGACATAGGCGCGGGCGCGGTCCTTCAGGCCGTCGATCAGGTGACCGGCGGTCTCCTTGATCGACATGATGTCGTTGACCCGCACGCGGGCCGAGGTGTCGGTCAGGGCGCCCGGCGCGGCCTTCTCGGCGTTGCCCAAGACGAGATCAACCTCGGGCATGGCGGCGAAGGCGGCGGGGTCGACCTGGGCGGCGCAGCCGGTGACGATGATCCGTGCGCCGGGCCGTTCACGCCGCGCCTTGCGGATCGCCTGCCGCGCCTGTCGAACAGCCTCGTTGGTCACCGCGCAGGTGTTGAACACCACCGCATCCGAGAGCCCGTCCGCCGAGGCGCGAGCCCGCATGGCCTCGCTTTCGTAGGCGTTCAGACGGCAGCCGAAGGTGACGACGTCGACGCCGTCGGGGCCCGACAACGTGGTCGCCGGCCCGCCCTCCTCGCCGGGTTCAGGCCTGGGCGTCGGGGTCGCCTTGATGACGGTGTAGGTCGCCATATCCCTAGGCCGCGACCGACTCCGGCAGCTTGCCGGCGTATTCCATGGTGATCGGGCCCGTCATGATCACGTGGCCGTCGCTTTCGCGCCACTCGATGGTCAGCGAACCGCTGTCGAACTCGACCCGCGCCTTGCGATCGGTGAGCCCGCGACGCACGGCCGCGACCTGGGCCGCGCAAGCGCCCGTGCCGCAGGCCTGGGTCAGGCCCGCGCCGCGCTCCCAGACCTTCAGGCGGATGTGATCGCGCGAGACGACATGCGCGAAGCCGACATTGACGCCTTCCGGAAACAGCGGATGGTGCTCGACCAGCGAGCCCGTGCCGGTCGCGAAGGCGTCGGTCGCCGGCGCTTCAACGAAGAACACCACATGCGGATTGCCCATCGAGACGCAGACCGGCGTGTGGACCAGCGGGGCGTCGATCGGGCCGACCTGCAGCTCGACGCGCTCGGTGTTCATCTCTTCGGAGAGGGGGATCTGGGTCCAGTCCAGGCCCGGCGGCCCCATGTCGACGGTGACCAGCTTGTCGCCGGCGGCCTTACCCGACAGGCGCCCCGCCACCGTGTCGAAGGTGACGGCGTCCTTGCCGGCCGACTGCATCAGGAGCCAGGCGACGCAGCGGGTTCCGTTGCCGCAGGCGCCGGCTTCCTCGCCGTCGGCGTTCCAGAACCGCACATAGGCCGAGGCCCCCTCGGCCCTTGGCGGGTCAATGGCGATGACCTGGTCGCAGCCGATCCCCCCGTCCCGTTTGGCGATCGCGCGGATCTGCTCAGGGGTCGGATCGAAGCGTTCGGTGAGGGTCTGGATCACGACGAAGTCGTTGCCCAGGCCGTTCATCTTCAGGAAGGTGCGGCTCATGGCCGGGCTATATAGTGGAAAAGCCTCGCCAAGTCAGGGGACGCGGCGACGCGGGGCATGATCGACCACGCGCGGGCCGTTACTGGCTCAAGACGTGCGAAAAGTGGGCTGGCGCGCGACGGAATGTCCGGTACCGTCCCGCGCCATGATCAAGCTCCGCCACGGCTCGGCCGCCGCTCTCGCCCTCGCCCTCCTGGCCTCCGGCTCCGCGCGAGCCCAGGCGCAGGACCCTCACCTGGCCCTGGAGGCCGTCGAGAGCCCCGAGTCCCTCGCCTGGGTGAAGGCGCAGAACGACAAGACCCTGCCGCTGCTCTCAAGCGATCCGCGTTTTGCGGGCCTGCAGGCCGAGGCTCTGAAGATCCTCGCCGCCAAGGACCGGATCGCCATGCCGAACTTCGTCGGCAAGACGGTGTTCAACTTCTGGCAGGACGCGACCCACATACGCGGCGTCTGGCGGCGCACCAGCCTTGAGTCCTACAAGAACGCTGGTCCCCAGTGGGAGACGGTGATCGATCTGGACGCACTGGCCGCCGCCGAGGGCAAGAACTGGATCTGGAAGGGCGCCGACTGCCGCCCCAAGACCCATGACCGCTGCCTCGTAAACCTGTCCAATGGCGGCAAGGACGCCGTCACCGTCCGCGAGTTCGATCTTGCGACCAAGAGCTTCGTCGATCCGGCGGCCGGCGGCTTCGTCCTGCCCGAGAGCAAGCAGTCGATCGAGTGGCTTGACCCCGACACCCTGATCCTGACCCGCGACTGGGGTCCGGGCACGACCACCGACAGCGGCTACGGCATGGTGGTCAAGACCCTGAAGCGCGGCCAGCCGCTAGACCAGGCCGTCGAGATCTATCGCGGCCAGAAGGGTGACGTCTCGGTGCGCCCGAACGTCATCCGCGACGCCAAGGGGAACCGCGTCGTCCTGATCGAGCAGGCGAGCGACTTCTTCAACAGCCTCTATTTCGAGTGGACGCCCAAGGGTCTGGCGCAGCTTCCCCTTCCCAAGCAGGGCGGCGTGATCGGCATGCTGAACGGTTCTCTGGTCGTGAAAACCGAAGAGCCGTGGACCTTCGCCGGGGTCACCATCCCGGCCGGCAGCCTGGCGCTGGCGACGCCCGAACGCTTGCGCCCGGGCAGCGAGATCGTGACGTCCAACGGCTGCAACCCGTGCGCCCTCCTCTCGCCAGGCCCGCGCCAGTCGATCGCTCAGGCGACCGTCACCGACAACCGCGTGGTCGCGGTCGTCTATGACAACGTCCGGGGCTCGCTGGTCAGCCTGGAGAACCGGGGCGAGCGCGGCGTGGTCAAGACCAACCTGCCCGTCATCGACAACGCCGCCGTCACCCTGGGCTCGCACTCCGACGATGGCGACCTTGTCTTCTACACCGACGAGGGGTTTGCGACGCCCACCCAGCTCAAGCTGGCCGACGCGACCGGGACCACCGCCCAGACCGTCAAGGCCCAGCCCGCCCAGTTCGACGCCACCAAGCTCGAAGTCGAGCAGAAGGTCGCCACCTCCAAGGACGGGACCAAGATCCCCTACTTCCTGATCCACCCCAAGGGCCACAAGCACGACGGCAAGAACCCGCTGCTGCTGCACGCCTATGGCGGCTTCAACCTGTCCAAACTGCCGGTGTATGACCCGCTGATCGGCAAGCTGTGGCTGGAACGCGGCGGCAGCTACGCCGTGGCCAACATCCGGGGCGGCGGAGAGTTCGGGCCCGAATGGCACCAGTCGGCCCTGAAGGCCAACCGCCAGCGGGCTTATGACGACTATTTCGCCGTGGCCGAGGATCTGATCGCCAAGAAGATCACCTCGCCGCGCCACCTCGGCGCCTATGGCCGCTCGAACGGGGGCCTCCTGATGGGCGTGGCCATGACCCAGCGACCGGACCTCTGGAACGCGGTGATCGTGGAAAGCCCGCTGCTGGACATGATCCGCTACACCCAGCTGCCCGCCGGCGCCTCGTGGATCGGCGAGTACGGCGATCCGGCCATCCCGGCCGAGCGCGCCTGGATCGAGAAATACAGCCCCTATCAGAACCTGAAGGCGGGCGTGAAATACCCGCTGGCCTACATCACCACCTCGACCAAGGACGACCGCGTCCATCCCGGTCACGCCCGCAAGTTCGCCGCGCGCCTGGACGACCTGAAGGTCGATAACCTCTATTTCGAGAACACCGACGGCGGCCACGCCAACGGAGCCGATCCCAAGGCCAACGCCCGTCGCTGGGCCCTGCACTACACCTACCTGTCGCGCCAGTTGATGGATCACTAAATGCGTAAGTCGCTGCTTGCCCTCCTCGCTTCCACGAGTCTGATGACCCTGACCCCCGCGATCGCCGCCGATACCCCCAAGCCCGCCGCCGAGGCCCGCACGCCCCTGTCGGAACTGGGCAAGGACGATCCGTATATCTGGATGGAGGAGATCGAAGGAACGCGCGCCATGGACTGGGCCAAGGCCCAGAACGCGCGGTCCTTGCCGGTGCTGCAGGGCGACCCGCGCTACGCCGATCTTGAGTCCAAGGCCCTGACCATTCTGAACGCCAAGGACCGCGTGCCCGGCGTCTCGTTCGCCGGCGACGGCTCCCTGCGCAATTTCTGGCAGGACAAGGACCACGTGCGCGGAATCTGGCGCAAAACCACGCTGGACAGCTATCGCACCGTCGAGCCCGCCTGGGAGACGATTCTCGACATCGACGCCCTGACCAAGGCCGAGAACGCCAACTGGGTGTTCAAGGGCGCCAACTGCCTGCCGCCGGACGACACCCGCTGCCTCATCACCCTGTCGAACGGCGGCAAGGACGCCGTGACGGTTCGAGAGTTCGACACCACCACCAAGAGCTTCGTGCCGGGCGGGTTCGAACTGCCGGAGGGCAAACAGAACTACACCTGGCTCGACAAGGACACCCTGCTGGTCGGCCGTGAGTGGACGCCGGGCGAGCTGACCAAGTCCGGCTACGCCTATGTGCTGAAGGCTGTGAAGCGCGGGCAGCCCCTGGACCAGGCCAAGGAGGTCTATCGCGGCGTCGAGACCGACGTTTCGGTCAGCCCGTTCGTGCTGCGCGACGCCGACGGCAAGGTGGTGGCGGTCATGGCCACGCGCGGCGTCACCTTCTTCGAGAGCGAGACCTATCTGATCGAGGGCGACAAGCCCGTGAAGCTCGATCTGCCGCTGAAGAGCTCGATCCAGGGCTATGTCGACGGCCAGATGGTCGTGCTGATGGAGCAGGACTGGCCGGCGAAGGGCTTCAAGACCGGCGACCTGATCAGCTTCGATCTGGCCAAGCTGAAGGCGACGCCGGACAAGGCTGTGGCCACGCTGGTGCTGCGCCCGACCGACCGCCAGTCGGTGGAGCAGGTTCAGACCACCCGCACCAAGCTGGTGGTCGGCATGCTCGACAACGTCAAGGGCGCGGCCAAGGTGTTCACCCACGGCCCCAAGGGCTGGACAGCGCAGGCCCTCGACCTGCCGGCCAACAGCTCGATCGGCCTGGGCTCGTCGGACGACAAGGGCGACCGCCTGTTCGTCACCGTCACGGGCTATCTGACGCCGACCACCTACTGGCTGGCCGACGCCGGCTCGCTGAAACTGGAACAGGTCAAGGCCTCGCCCGCGCGCTTCGACGCCTCGACCCATGTGGTTGAGCAGTTCGAGGCGACCAGCACCGACGGGACCAAAATCCCCTACTTCATCGTGCGACCCAAGGGCGTGAAGTACGACGGCTCTGCCCCAACCTTGCTCTACGCCTACGGCGGCTTCCAGGTGCCGATGACGCCCGGCTATTCCGGCGTGATGGGCAAGCTGTGGCTGGAGCGCGGCGGCGTCTATGTGGTGGCCAATATCCGGGGCGGCGGCGAGTTTGGTCCGGCCTGGCACTCGGCTGGTCTCAAGGAGAACCGCCAGAAGGTCTATGACGACTTCTTCGCGGTCTCGCAGGACCTGATCACCCGCAAGATCACCTCGCCGCGTCGGCTTGGGATCATGGGCGGATCGAATGGCGGCCTCTTGATGGGCGTCGCCCTGACCCAGCGGCCTGACCTCTACAACGCCATTGTGGTGCAGGTGCCGCTGTTCGACATGATCCGCTACAGCCAGCTCGGCGCGGGCGCCTCGTGGGTCGGCGAGTACGGCGATCCGGCGATCCCGTCGGAACGCGCCGTCATCGCCAAGTACGATCCGTACTCCAACCTGAAGGCCGGTCAGAAGTATCCCGAGGTTTTCATCGAGACCTCGACCAAGGACGACCGCGTCCACCCCGCCCACGCCCGCAAGGCGGCCGCGCGCCTGATGGAGCTGGGCTATCCGGTGCTCTACTACGAGAACATCGACGGCGGTCACGCCGGCGCTGCAAACCTCGCCGAGACCGCTCGTCGCCAGGCGCTGGAGTACGTCTATCTGACGCGCAAGCTGATGGACTGACAAGGCTGGCGCCGCTCGCCCTTAAGGAGAGACGAGCGGCGCCAAGTCTTGCAGAACGACGTCTCGTCAACCCTAAGGCAATCTCTCGGGCTCACACTCCGCGCCGACTCTCTCTGTCGGACTGGCTTCTTTGCCCATCGAAATCGTCAAAGCGCTGGATATCTCGGACGCCGACCGCGTGCGGTGGACGCAGCTTCAGCATGGCCAGACGCGTCTCGACTCGCCCTTCCTGTCGCCGCAATGGACGCTGGCCGTCGCCCGCGCTCAGGGCGACAAGGGCGACCAGGTCAAGGTCGCGATCCAGCGCGGACCCGAAGGGCAGGCGCTGGCCTACCTGCCCGTCCGCGTGCGTCAGGACGTGGCTATGCCCGTCGGCGCGCCGATGTGCGACTATCAGGCCCTGATCTCCGCGCCCGGCGTAACCATGGACCCGCGCGAGCTGCTGCACGCGCTGGGCGTCGGCAGGATCGATTTTTGTCACATGATGGCCGATGACGAGACCCTGGGCCGCCATGCCCGCGGCCAGACCGACAGCTGGGTTGTCGAAACCCCCAACGGCTACGAAGCCTACGCCGCCGAGCGCAAGGCGGCTGGGGTCGGTGCGCTGAAGGATATCGACAAGAAGCGCCGCAAGGCCGAGCGGGAGGTTGGCCCCTGCCGCTTCACCGCGATGTCGCAGAGCCGGTCAGCCTTCGATCAGCTGATGGCCTGGAAGCGGGTGCAATTGCTGCTCACCCACCAGACCGACCTCTTCAAGGCCCCGTGGGTCAACAAGCTTCTGGATGACCTTTTCGCGCGCCGCGACGCCGATTTCGGCGGGGCGCTTTACACGCTGCACCTGGGCGAGCGTCTTGCGGCCGTTCATTTCCACCTTCGTGGCGAGCACACGATCCACGGTTGGCTGATCGCCCACAATCCTGACCTCGAGCGCTATTCGCCGGGCATGATGCTCTTCCAGGACATCCTGAAGAGCATGGACGGCACGCCCCACAAGCGCCTCGATCTTGGGACGGGCGACTACAGGTTCAAGCGAGAGCTCTCCAACGCCCAGCAGCGCGTGGTGTTCGGCTTTCTGGGTTCGCCCTCGGTGCCGACCCTGGTGCGGCACGCGGTCTATGGCGTCCGAAGCGTCGCCGAGGCCCTGCCGCTGGGACGGATCTCGGAGCTTCCGGGCAAGGCGATGCGGCGCATCGACCTCCTGAGGGGCCTGCACTAAGGGCCCTGGGCGTCACGCCGCCCGGGTCCAGCCGTATGTCAGCTCGCCCTCGCGGAAGGCGAAACGATCGAGATGCTTGGCGACCACATCTTCCAGCCTGGCTAGCCCCGCCTCGTCGGGGGCCTCCACGGTGATGTCGAGACCATCCCCATGGGCCGTCATGCGACAGAGGCCCAGCGACAGAGGGAAATCTGCTGACGTGTCGTCGTAGCGAACCTCGAACTTGTGACTCCAGTGCTTGGCTAGCTGGGTCATGTAGCGGGCCGCCTTGTCGGTGGCGACGCGAGCGTGGCTTTCCATTATCGCGGGCTCCTCAAAGGGTCTCGATCGTCGCCGCGGCGTCATCGAGCGCCTTGGCGATTCCGGCGATCTGCTCAGTCGTCAGCTGACCGCCATGCAGCTTCAGCCGCAGCGCCGTCTTCAGGTTTTCGCGCGCCCGCAGGATCTGCGGCGAGAAGGCCGCGCTGGTCGAGGCGGCTTCGGCCATGCGTTCAAAGAGCGATCGCACGGGCTGGGCGTTGTCGGCCAGGAACGCCTCGCCCTGCGGCGTGATCGTATAGAGCTTCTTACCGCCGCCGGCCTCGCTGGCGACCACATAGCCCAGCTCCTCGAGCAGGGTCAGGGTCGGATAGACCACGCCCGGACTGGGCGTGTAGGCGCCGCCCGCCGCCGTCTCGATGGCCTTGATCAGCTCGTAGCCGTGGCTGGGCTTGTCGGCGATCAGCTTGAGCACCACGAAGCGCAGGTCCCCGTGCTCGAAGAAGCGGCCCATGCGTCCGCCGCGCCCCCGGGGCCCGTGATGGTGGCCGTGGAAGCCAAAGGGATGCCGGCCGTGATGCTGGCCGCCATGGCCGCCCCACGCCGCGCGATATGAATGATGTCGTCCAAACATGTTTTAGATCCTGTTTCGTTATATCGGAATTACAGATATATCGAAATGACGGATCGTCAAGAGCGCATTTCGTTATATCTGAATAGAGTCGCATATCGACCGCCGCGGCGCCGGCGCCACGCTTGTCGACAAACCGTGCCCTCCCCCGCGTTCCAGGGCTTCCAGTGCGCCCGTCAGTCGACCACATCCTATGGTTCGCGGCGCGCGCGACCGAGTCGGCGCCGACCTGACGATTTGCGCTCGGGCGTTCAAGCGTAACCGAAATAGTCGGCCTTAATCTTGATACGGAGGGCGTCGTGAATACATGGCGCCTATGAGAAGCAGGAGCATCCGCTTGCGCGACCCGTCCCAAAGCGCGCGGCCACAAGGTCCCGGACATCGCGTCGCCGTTGGCGCGATGGCGGCCGCCGGTCTTTTGGCCCTGGCGTCGAACGCCCATGCGCAGGCCGAAGCCCAGCCCGTTTCTGCGGCCGGACCGGCCCCCAACGACCCGCTGGAGGGCCTGAACCGGGCCTCATTCAAGCTGGGCATGGGACTGGACCGGGCGTTGTTGGCGCCAGTCACGCATGGCTACATGGCCGTCACGCCCCGCTTCGTGCGCGATCGCGTGAGCGCGGCGATCTATAATCTGGGCGAGCCGAACACGGTCATGAACCAGGTTCTCCAGGCCAAGCCACGTCGGGCCGTACGTTCAAGCACCCGCTTCGTTGTCAATTCCACTGTCGGCGTCCTGGGCCTCTTCGATGTCGCCGCCAAGATCGGCCTGCCGCCGCGCGGCGCCGACTTTGGCCAGACCTTCGGTCGCTGGGGCGCGGGCCCCGGCGCCTATATCTATGTGCCGCTGATGGGTCCCCTGAACGTTCGCGACGGCGTTGGCCGCGCGCTCGACATCGCGACCGATCCGGTCTCGCTGTTCGTCGGCGGCTTCGACACCGACTTCGGCAAGGCCCGCACAGCGGTCACCGTGGTCGACCTGCGCGCCTCGACGGACTCGGCGTACGAGGCGTTGAAGGACGCCGCCGACCCCTATGTCACCACCCGATCCGCCTACGCTCAGTATCGCGAGGCGTTCATCCGCGAAGCGACGGGCGAGACCGAGGCGCTGCCCGATTTCGACGCGCCGCCGGAACCGACCCCATCGCCCGCAGCGGCCAATCCATGATCCTTCCCGGTAAAACCATGCGAAACACCTTCCTCACCCGGCGCGGCGCCAATGCCGCGCTTTTGGCTTTCGTCGGCGCCGCGACGCTGTCGATCGCCGGCCCGGCCCTGGCCCAAAGCGGCGCGCGCGATCCCGGCGCGGAGGCCTTCGTTCAGACTAAGGCCCAGCGCGTGATCAGCGTGCTGGCCAACAAGAGCATGAGCGAAGCGCAGAAGAAGCAGGTCTTCCGCCAGGCGGTGGATGAGCTGGCCGACGTGCCGCGCATCACCAACTTCGTACTGGGCAAGTACGCCCGGACCATCACGCCGGACCAACGCGCACGCTTCACGCCGGTCTTCAGGGCCTACGCCGAGAACGTCTACCAGAGCCGCATCGATGACTATCGGGGCGAGCAGCTGAAGGTGACCGGCTCGGTCGTTCGCAAGCCGGGCGACGTGATCGTCAACACCGTCGTCGCCGGAGGCCAGCTGAGCCAGCCCGTCCCCGTCTCGTGGCGCGTCCTCAACAATGGCGGGACCTGGAAGGTCGTCGATGTGCAGTTCAAGGGCGTCTGGTTGGCGATCACCCAGCAACAGGACTTCGTGTCGACGATCGATAACGCGGGCGGCAACATCGACGTGCTGACCAACCAGCTTCAGAAGGGCGGCTCGGGTCGTCGCTAGACGCAACCCGAACTGGAAGGACAACGGCATATGGCATTGCGCGAACAGTGGGCCGAGACGGCCATGGGGGTCGTCGTCCTCGCCCTGGCGGGTGGGTTCCTGACCTATTCGCTGACGGTCGGCGGCGTTCACATGAAGCGCGGCGACTATGAGATCAGCGCCAAGTTCGGCGAAGCTGGTTCGCTGGCCCCTGGAGCGGCGGTCACCGTGGCCGGCGTGAAGGTTGGGACCGTCTCGGAGATCACTCTGGAGTCCAAGACCTATCTGGCGGTGGCGAAGCTGAGCATCGACCCCACCGTCAAGCTTCCTGCCGACTCCACCGCCAAGATCACCAGCGATGGCCTGTTGGGCGGCGCGCATGTCGCCATCGCGCCGGGCGGCGCGCTGGAGGACCTGAAGCCGGGCGGCGAGATCGAGAACACCCAGGGCGCGGTCGACCTGTTCGGCCTGATCGGCTCGGTGATCCGGCCGCAAGGCGGGGCTGCGGCCGCACCGACGCCCGAGGCGGCCAATCCGGCCACCCAACCGGCCGAGAGCTACTGACATGACCGCGGCCGAGGCGGCCAAGCGGGTCGCCACCCACCCCGTCCAGGCGCTGGGCCGCTCGACCCTGGCCGCCGTGCGCATGGTCGGAGCGGTCGGCGTCTTCGCCGTGCGCGGCGTCATCGCCGCCCTGACGCCGATCTGGTTCGTCAGCCAGCTGCGGCGACAGATCGTGGCGATCGGCTTCTTCTCGCTGCCGGTCGTGGGCCTCACCGCCATTTTCACCGGCGCGGCCCTGGCGCTGAACATCTTCACCGGCGGCGGCCGCTTCAACGCCGAGCAGGTCATGCCGCAGATCGTGGCGCTGGGCATTACGCGCGAGCTGGGTCCTGTGCTGGCGGCCTTGATGCTGGCGGGCCGCGTCTCGGCAGCTATCGCCGCAGAGATCGGCGCCATGCGCGCGACCGAGCAGATCGACGCCATGCGCACCCTGTCGACCGACCCCTTCCGCTATCTGGTCGCGCCTCGCCTGCTGGCGGCGGTGCTGACCCTGCCCCTTCTGACGGCCGTGGCGGACATCATCGGCATCGCCGGCGGCTGGCTGGTGGCCACGCGGGTGCTAGAGTTCAATCCGACGGTCTATGTCCGCAACACCATCAACTTCCTTGAAAGCTGGGACATCGTCTCGGGCCTGATCAAGGCGGCCGTGTTCGGCTTCATCGTGGCCCTAATGGGCTGCTATCACGGCTACAACGCCTCAGGCGGCGCGCGCGGCGTCGGCCGCGCTACGACCCACGCGGTGGTTTCCTCGGCGATCCTGATCTTCGCCTCGGACTATCTCCTGACCACCCTTTTCACGCACATGTCATGACGAGTCCGGTTCCGAAACTCGCCTGGAAGGGCGTCACCAAGCAGTTCGGGGATCGCAAGGTTCTCAACCAGCTTGACCTGTCGGTCGCCCCGGGCCGCTCGCTCGTGATCATCGGCGGCTCTGGCCAGGGTAAGTCGGTCACCATCAAGACTGCGCTCGGCCTGCTGCGTCCCGAAGCGGGGGCTATCGAGCTGGACGGCAAGAACGTCGTCGGCCTGTCCGAGAACCAGCGCCGCAAGCTGTTCTCGCGGGTCGGGGTGCTGTTCCAGGGCGCGGCGCTATTCGACAGCCTCTCCATCTGGGAGAACGTCGCGTTTCGTTTGATCAACGCCGACGGCGTTCCCCGCCGCCAGGCGCGCGAACGGGCGATCGAAGCGCTGGAGCAGGTCCGCCTGTCCCCCGACGTCGCCAATCGTTTCCCGTCGGAGCTTTCGGGCGGGATGCAGAAGCGCGCCGGCCTCGCCCGCGCTGTGGTCGCCCAGCCGGAGATCCTGTTCTTCGACGAGCCGACCACCGGCCTTGATCCGATCACGGCGGCGGCGATCAACCAGCTGATCTCCGACCAGGTGCGTCGTCTGGGCTCGACGGCGGTGTCGATCACCCACGATCTGGCCTCGGCTCAAACGATCGGCGACGAGATCGCCATGCTGCACGACGGAAAGATCATCTGGCGCGGGCCGGCTGCGGAGCTGACCACCACCGACAATCCCTATGTGCGGCAGTTCGTGGAAGGGCGGGCCGAGGGTCCAATCTCACACACCCACTAGGATCGATCAGACCGCTTGCCGCAAAGTGTCCGCCAGAAGGCGTCCCTCGACGCCCCGGCTGGAGCCCGCGCGCCAGGCCACGACGATCTCGCGGCTGGGGTGCTCGGTCGCCAGAGGCCGAACCGTGACGGCGGCCTTGTCGGTCAGGCCCGCCTGAACCGCCATCTTGGGCAGGAACGAAACGCCCAGGCCCGAGCCGATCATCTGCACCAGGGTCGGCAGGGACGTGGCCGCGAAGGTCTCCTCCTCGCCGACGCCGCGCGGCGGCTCCAGGCCGCAGGCCGCCAGTGCATGGTCGCGCAGACAGTGTCCGTCCTCCAGCAGGATCAGGTCCTCGCCGGCCAGGCTGTCGGGATCCACCTGGGTCGAGGCGGCCATCGGATGATTGGCCGGTGCGGCGGCCAGTAGCTCGTCATCCTCGACATGGGCCCAGTCGAGACCGCTCATGTCATAGGGCAGCGCGATCAGCGCCGCGTCCAGGGCTCCGGTCTTCAGCGCGCTGATCAGTCGGTGGGTCAGGTCCTCGCGCAGGAACAGCTTCAGCTTGGGAAAACGGTCGCGCAGCACCGGCAGCGCGCGCGGCAGGAGGTAGGGCGCCACGGTTGGGATCACGCCCAGCCGGAACCGCCCGGCCAGCGGCTGACCCGCGCCGCGCGCCGCCTGCACCAGATCCTCGGCTCGGGCCAGAATGTCCTCGGCTCGTCGCACGGCCTCCTGGCCGGCCGCCGTCAGGATCACGCCGGACCGAGCACGATCGACCACTGGCGCGCCCAGGATCTTCTCCAGCTCCTGGATCCCCGCCGACAGGGTCGGCTGGGTGACGTGGGCGTTTTCGGCGGCGCGACTGAACGAGCCGTGCTCGGACAGGAGCTTCAAATACTGGAGTTGGCGCAGGGTGGGCAGAAGCATGACCCTGCATATAGGCCCGATCTATCCATTCTCAAAAAACTATCGATTGGACCGCGAGCCAGCCACAATCTACAACTCGACCGTCGACGCGTCCGGTGATGTCTCCCCACCCCGACCCGGATGTCCGGCGCCTCCCGGTCCGACCGCCTCCCCCTCGCGGCTCGGACCGGGACGAATGCTCCACCCGATGCTATCTCGTCATCGATGGCCATGGAGCATCACGTGTCGATCGACGCCCTGCGCGCACGCCTGCCCGAGTACGCCCGCGACCTGGGGACCAATCTCGTTTTGGTGGTCGATGATCCTGCGCTGGATCCCGAGGCGCGATGGGGTTGCCTGCTGGCCAGCGCCTGCGCCGTCGGCGAGCCACAGACGCTTCGGGTGATCGACGCGGCCGCCACCGCCGCCGGCTTGAGCCCCGAGGCGAACCTCGCCGCCCGCAAGGCGGCCGCCACGATGGCGATGACCAATGTCTATTTCCGCGCGCTGCACGTGATGGCGCCGTCAGAGTATCAGGCCCTGCCCTCCCGGCTTCGCCTGAACCCGCTCGACCACGCCGGAGTGGGCGCTGTGGCCTATGATCTCTTCTGCGTGGCCGTGTCGGCGATCAACGGCTGCGGCGCATGCCTCGACAGCCACGAAGCCGCGCTACGCGAGCGAGGCGTAGAGCCCGCCCAAGTGCAGGCGGCGCTGCGCATCGCGGCGGTTGTGTCGGCGGTGGCCCGGACGCTGGCGGCCGAGGCCGCGCTCCGTCCCCAGAATTCGGACGGTTGAGCGCTGCCGCGACGCCCGGTCGCGGCGTCGGCCCCTCGACATTCATCTTGTCCGTAAACTAAGTTGTTAACCTCTGGGTAACAGATTCGCGGCGTCCGCCGAGCCGTCCCGTTGAGGACGCCGAGGACTCGCATGGGGCGAAGGTGGGCCGAATGAGACTGCTGTCGAAGAACGCGCGCGAGACGAAGAACGGCAAGCCGACCGTTCTGGGCGAGGAAGCCCGTTCCGAGGCGATGCAGCACCAGATCGAGTCCACCCAGGCCATCGGTCAACGCTACGAAACCATCCATGGCGGCCTCGACAGCATCGGCCGGGTCATGGAGCACCTGAAGGCCATCGAGCCGCTGATCGCCGAGATCCGTGGCCCCGTCAGCCAGGAGTTCGAAGCCCGCCGCGCCGAGCACGCCGAACTGATCGCCGTCCGCGCCAATCTCGACCAGGCCCAGCGCCAGATCGCCCTGATCCAGGCCGAGGAGCGCGAGGTCTCCGCCCGTCTCGCCGCCGCTGAAACCGCCCTTGGCGAGTCCGAGGCCCGCCGTCAGACCCAAGACGCGGCGCTAGAGGACAACGCCCTCGAGATCGACCGCCTGCGCAACGCGCTGCTGCAGTCGGACCTGAAGGTCTCCAGCCTCGACGCCTCGCTGCGCGACGCCACCGCCCGCATCGAGCACCTGGTGCAAGACGTCGAGGGCCTGCGGATCCAGGCCCAGGACATTGACGCCCGTCGCGGCGACGCCGAGGCCGCTCTGGCCCGCGCCAACCAGGACAACGCCCTGCTGGGCGAGGAAGCCGCCACGCTCAAGAAGCGCGTCGATCAGGCCGGCCTGGATCTGGCTCGTCTTTCGCGGATCGAAACCGACCTCGAGGCTCAGCTCGCCGCCGAACGGGCGCGGGTGCAGGCCGTCGAGAACGCCCTGGCCGCTCACCAGACCGACAGCGGTCGGACCATCCGCGGCCTGGAAAGCCAGGTCGAGGCCAACCGCGCCGAGATCTCGGCCCTGCAAACCCGCCTGGAGACCGCGACCGGTCGCGCCGACAAGCTGGAAGAGATGAACGGCCAGATCTCGGCCCGTCTCGCCGACTCCAGCGCCCAGCAAAAGGCGGTGGAACGCCGCGCCGGCGACCTCAATGTCGCGCTGGAACGCGCCCTCGACCGTATCCGCGCCCTGGAAGAAGAGGCCGACGGCCTGCGTCAGCGCCACGCCGGCGTCGACACCGCCCGCGCCACCGCCATTGAACGCGCCGACCAACTGGCCAAGAGCGCCGTCGCCCAGGAAAAGGCGCTCAAGCGCGCCGAAGAACGCGCTCAGCAACTGCGCGCCCGCCTCGATGCGATGCAGGAAGCGCAAGATCAGGCCCGCCGCGATCACGAGGCCAAGGTCGCCGAACTGCAGGCGACCATCGAGCGCCTCACCTCCGAGGCCGCCCTGGCCGAAGGCGCCTTGGAAGCCGCGCGTCGCGACCGCTCGCGCCTGCAGATGGCTCTGCTCGGCGCCAGCGACGATAACGTGGCCGCGACCGCCTAGGCGTTCGCCTCACAACGAAACGAAAACGCCCGCGACCGAGAGGTTCGCGGGCGTTTCTCTTTAGGCGTCGTAAGGCGTCCTACCGCCCCTCGACAGCGGCCTTGAGCCCCTGGACCTGCTGGCCCAACACCATGTCAACAGGCGCCGCGATCTTGTCGAGGCCGCCCTTGAAGTACCCCCCAACATCGTAGGTCACCGTCACGGCGGTGGCGCCGTCCTTCTCAGCCAGGACGACGGTCATCGCGCCCGTAGCGCCCGACGACTGCAAGGGCCCGAGCCCCCCGCTCAGCACCAGCTTCTGGCCCGGGGCGGCGTGGATGGTGGTCATGTGCAGAACCGAACCGCCGCTCGGCAGGCGCTCGCAGAAACAGCCGCCCGAGGCCGCGCCCAACGACAGGTTGGCGGCCGAACCTGACCAAGTATGGGCCGAGGCCCACCACTTCGAGGGCTGGACCAGCACGGCCCAGACGGCGGCCGCTGGCGCAGCGATCACCACCTGATGGCGAGCCTGGAATCCGCTGGGCTGGGCGTCGGTCACCTCGGCTCGCGCCGCGCCCGAAGCCAGCAACGCCAGAACGCTCGCGGCGATCATCGTCTTCATCGGTTCATCCTCCCGCCAGGAGCTTGATCGCCACCGGCGGCAAGCGTCAACTCGCCAACCTATTCGACGGGCGAGGTGATCGTCGCGCCCTGCGCCTTGAGGCGATCCAAAACGCCATCCGCCGGCAGCAGGAAGCCCAGATCCACCACCGCAACTGTGACCCCAGGCCGCTTCAGCGCTTCGGTCATCGCCTCTGTGGTCTGGGCCAAACCCTTCTCCAGCAAGGCCGGGCCGCCCGGAACGTGGGTCAGGCAGCGCTGGGCGGCGCTGGCCCGGTAGCGGGCGCGCACCGACGCCAGGTCGCCTTCCGCCCAGTCCCGACCGATCGTCGTGGAATGGGCGCCGTCGTAGGCCACTTCGTCCAGGGCCACCCGCAGGCAATAGAGCTGGTCTTCGGGCGAGAGCTTGCCGGCGATGGCGGTGACCGCGCTCATCCGGTACTGCCCCACCGCCTTGACCTTCAGCTTCCGCGTCTTGGCCATGCGCTCGACGGTGCTGACCGGCTTGGCCTCTGAGAGGCCGGCGGCCTGGCGGAAATCCGACAGCAGCAGGAACCCGGCGACCGCCGGCTTCCAGTTCTTGTACTCGCCCGCGCCCTTGCGCGCCTGGGTGCGGGACTCGACAAACCGCGCCTTCAGGTCGGGCGGAAGCTGGTCCTCCAGCGACTTGCCGAGCGGTTGGCGCAGACCGGCCCCGAACTTGAGGACGAAGCCGGCCATCTGGGTGACGCCGACCGCCGCCTCGGGCGGAACCAGGACGAGGCTGGCCTTGTACAAGGCCTTGTTCAGGCGCGGACTATTCCATTTCAGCTGATGCGGCAGCGGCGGGGCCGAGCCCAGGATGTAGAGCTTGGCGCCGTCCTTTTCGACCAGCCACACGGCAGGACCCGGCGGCTTGGCCATGATCGTCAGCTCGGCGACCACCGCGCTCTCGTCCTGGGCCGGCGCGACGCCGAGGGAGCCGGGCGGCAGGGGCGCCGCTTGTGCGGAAAGCAGCAGGGAAAGGGTCAGGGCGGCGGACACGATCAGCGAAACTCCTTCAGCCCCCCAAAGGTCCCCTAGCCCTCCGTCCGTGCAGGAGAAGGGCTAGGGGATCTGCCTTAGGCCCCCGGCGGAACCGGGAAGCCGCGCTTGCGCATCAACGCGCCGATCTTGACGTCCCGGCCCCGGAAGGCGCGGAACTGCTCGACCGGATCGATCGTGTTGCCCTTCGACATGATGTCCTCGTAGAGGCGCTTGGCGACGGCCTTGTCGTAGAAGCCGCCCGGCGCCTCGGCAAAAGCCTCGGCGGCGTCGGCGGTCAGGGTGTCGGACCACAGATAGCTGTAATATCCGGCCGAATAGCCGTCGCCCGAGAACACGTGGCCGAACTGCGGCGTGCGGTGCCGCATGACGATCTCTTTGGGCATGTTCAGCTTGGCCAGCTCCTCGCGCTCGAACGCGTCGGGATCGATGTCGACGTCGCCGGCCAGATGCAGCTTCATGTCGATCAGGGCGCTGGCCAGATACTCAGTGGTGCCAAAGCCCTGGCCGAACTTGCCGGCGGCCTCGATCTTCTTGACGAGGTCCGCCGGGATCGGCTTGCCAGTCTGGTAGTGCAGAGCGAACTGGTTCAGCACCTGCGGCGTCGACAGCCAGTGCTCGTTCAGCTGGCTGGGGAACTCGACATAGTCGCGCGCGACCGCCGTGCCCGACACCGATGGATAGGTCGCATTGGCGTTCAGGCCATGGATCGCGTGGCCGAACTCGTGGAACAGCGTGACCGCGTCGTCCCACGAGATCAGCACCGGCTCGCCGGGCTTGCCCTTGATGAAGTTGGAGTTGTTCGAGACGATCGTGGTGACGTCACCCTTGAACCGCTCCTGGGTGCGGTAGGCGTTCATCCACGCGCCCGAGCGCTTGCCGGGGCGGGCGTAGGGGTCAAAGTACCATAGGCCCACATGCTTGCCGCCGCGGGTCACCTCATAGACCGTGACGTCCTCGTGGAAGACGGGAATGCCCTCCAGCTTCTTGAATTCGAAGCCGTAGAGCTGGCCCGAGGCCCAGAACATCCCCTCGCGCAGCTTGTCCAGCTGCAGGTACGGCTTCACCTCGTTCATATCGAGGTCGTACTTCGCCTTGCGCACCTTCTCGGCGTAGAAGCGGTAGTCCCAAGGCTCCAGCTTGAAGCCGCCCCCTTCCTTGTCGATGATCGCCTGCATGTCGGCGACGTCGATGGCCACCTGGGCGATGGCCGGCTTCCAGACCGCCTCCATCAGCGCCATGGCGTTTTCCGGCGTCTTGGCCATGGCGTTCTCAAGGCGCCAGTGGGCGTGAGTCTTGTAGCCCAGGAGCTTGGCCCGCTCGACGCGCAGCTTCAGGATCTTGCGAATGATGGCGTTGTTGTCGGTCGCCCCGCCGTTGTCGCCACGATTGACGAAGGAGCGCCAGACCTTCTCGCGCGCGGCCCGCACCGGCGACTCGGTCAGGAAGGGATCGACGCTGGAGCGGGTGTTGACGATCACGTGCTTGCCCGGAAGCTTGCGCGTCGCGGCGTTCGAGGCGGCGGCGGCCTTGAGGCCCTCGGGAAGACCGACCAGATCGGCTTCGGAGAGCTCGATCCAGGTGTTCTCGTCGGCCAAGAGGTTCTGGCTGAACTTGGTGTAGAGGCCCGCTAGCTCAGTGTTGATCGCACCGACCCGGGCCTTGGCCTCGGGCGACAGCTTGGCGCCTGAGCGCACGAAGTTGGTGTAGTAGATCCACAGCACGCGCTGCTGCTCGGGCGTCAGCTTGGCCTTATCGGGCGAGTCATAGACGGCCTGAATCCGGGCGAAGAGCGCAGCGTTCTGGTTGATCTTGTCGTAGTGGGCCGACAGCGCCGGATCCATCGCCTCCTCGACCTTCTGGAACTCCGGGCTGCTCATGTTCGAGCCCCAGATGCCGTAGTAGGTCTGGACGTCATTGAGCAGGCGCCCGGCGTCTTCCAGCGCCGCGATGGTGTTTTCGAAGGTCGGCGCGGCCGTGTTGGCGGTGATCGCGTCGATCTCGGCCAGGTTCTTGGCCATCGCCGCCTCGAGCGCCGGCTTGAAATCAGCCACCTTGACCTTGTCGAAGGCGGGGACGCCGCCGAAGGGGCCGCTCCATTTCTGGGTCAGAGGATTCATGGTCTCCGCCAGAGCGAGGCTGGGGTTGATGGCGGCCATCGCGCCGGCGGCGGCGGTGGCGGCGAGAAACGTACGACGTTGCACGGAACATCTCCGGAGGAAGTATGGACCTGACTCTAGGATATGGGCGAGCGGCCTGTCACATGACAGGACCGTAACCTTCTTTCCGGAACGGCCCGTACGTGGACGGCGGGGGGTTTGGCGTCTAAAGCTTGGCCCATGATCGGCGTCTTTGACTCTGGCGTGGGCGGCCTCTCGGTCCACCGCGCCCTCGTGCAACGTCTGCCCCAGGCGGACTTCACTTATCTGGCGGACCAGGCCAACGCGCCCTACGGCGTGCGGACCGGCGAGGACATCGTCGAGCTGACCAAGGCTGGCTGCGTGCGCCTGTTCGAGCGCGGCGCCAGCCTGGTCGTTTTGGCCTGTAATACGGCGTCAGCCATCGCCCTGCGCCGCCTGCAGCAGACCTGGCTACCGACCTATCGCAAAGAGATCGGTCGTCCGGTCAACATCCTCGGCATCATCGTGCCGACCATCGAGAAGGCCACGGGCCTGCCCTGGGAGCACGAGGCCGAGCGCCGCGGCGAGATGGTCCAGGCCCTGGACATCCTGGGCGTCTTCGCCACCCAGGCCACCGTGCGCTCGCGCGTCTATGAGATCGAGATCGACAAGCGCAAACAGGACCTGGCGGTGTTCTCCGAGGCCTGCCCGGAACTGGTCCCGCTGATTGAGGGCGACGCCAGCGTCGTCGAGATCGCCAAGGCTGTGGAGGCTCACGTGCAGGCGCTGAAGACCCGCATCGGCCGCTATCCCGACCGCGTCGTGCTGGGCTGCACCCACTACGAGATCATCGCCGATGTCTTCCGCGCCGCCCTGCCGGCCGGCACGCCGCTGATCCAGCAGCCGGCGGCCACCGCCGAGGGCCTGGCGCTCTATCTGGAGCGTCACCCTGAATATGACGTGGGCACGGGCGGCGGGCGCGTGTTCCTGACCACCGGAACGCCGGGTCCGCAAAACGGCCTGGTCCAGAGCTTCTGGGGCGGTCCGCTGGCGTTCGAGGCGGCTTAGCGGCTGACGAGAGGTCGGCTTTATGCGGCCGCGCCCCAGACGGCTATCGACCCTGAGCGGACGTTTGGAAAATCCTCCCCCGAGAGGGGGAGGAGGCCGAAGGCCGGAGGGGGAAGTCCTGCTGAGCCGGCTTCTTCCCCCTCCGTCGGCTTCGCCGACACCTCCCCCGCTAGGGGGAGGATTTGATCCGCTCACCACCCATTCCGGAAGCTACAGACGTCCGCTTCGCAGCCCCCAATCCCCGCCATCTCGCGGGGGGCTAGGCCAGCCGCCGCCAACGCAATCAACACCTTAGCCCGCCAAGCGACGGGCTCATCCAAAATCGACGCATCACACGCCAAACCGCCCGCACAATGATCTCACCTCGTCGCGAGGAAGGGCGCGTGGCCAGCGACCATTTGCGGCGGCGGGGGGCGGTTGAGCGGGCGCGCTCGCCGGCGCGGGGGACACTCCGCAACGATGTTCATCTGGCGGTGGTCGACCCTGGAACACAGAAACGACGTTGGACATCGGCTGGCGAGAGCGACAGGGACGCTGAAAAGCGTCTGTCCGGGATCAGGCTTCGCGGCCCGACCCGCCCGCCGGAGGCTTCAAGGGTTTCGAGGCGCCAACAGCGTCGCGGGATCACGCTTCCGGATAACGGCTGCGCGGGGCGTCGAGCTTCGTCGAAACGGTATTTATCCATTGCCTCCGGACGGACGTCCGGCGCTCCGCGTCCCTTTCCAGACCTTCAGCGAGCGATCGTGTGAAGCGGATAAAACGCGCCCCTCCCCTTGATGGGGAGGGGTAGGGGGGGGGTGAGCACAGCGCCAAATGCCGCGCACCGTCGCCGCCTCAGCTGTCACCCCATCCCCGGCCCTTCCTCATCAAGGGAAAGGGAGAACTTCTGGACCCCGTGACGTCGTGACCGCCGTCCTAACGGACGTCGTAAACAGCCCTTAACGGTCTTGAGGCACAACATGGCGGTTCGACCGGCCCCGCCGGTCCCGAGATACGACGTTGAGTTCGGAGACTTTTCATGGCGCGAGCCGCGCGGCGATCCACGACGGAGCTCCTTTGGGATGCGATCCGTTATGGTTGGGTCCAGCCCTGGACGGCCCGATTCCGGGGCGGGATCGTCACCGTGGTCGGAGCGGTGCTGCTGCTGGCCATCGCCACCTACAACGCCACCGATCCGAGCTTCAACGCCGTCACCGACGAGCCCGCCCGCAACGCCCTGGGCGGCGTGGGCGCGGCGATTTCCGACGTCCTGATGCAGTCCCTGGGCCTGTCGGCCTGGGGCATCGCCCTCTTGATGCTGGTGTTCGGCGTCACGCGCGTGGCCCAGGCCGACCCGGACGCCGACCGTAAGGACCTGCGCCAGCGGGCGCTGGTCGGGGCGCTGGGCCTCTTGGCCCTGTCGGCCGTGCTGGCCGCCCCGCCCCCGCCCGCCATCTGGCAACTGGAAAAGGGCCTCGGCGGCTTCTGGGGCGACTCGCTGCTGCACATGGTGGCCGCCGTCCTGCGCTTCGCCCACATCCCCGGCGCGACGATCATCGCCGCCGTCCTGTTCGGGATCGCCGCCATCGTCGCGCTTGGCTTCGCGATCGGGGTGCGGGAGGTCGATCCCGACGCGATCCATGCTGCGGTCAGCCATGCGCTGCAGCCGCGCGCCCGTCCCGAGCCGGAACCTGAGCCTGCGCCGGTCGCCAAGCCGGTCCGCGCCAAGCGTGAAAAGCCCGAGGCCGCGCCGAAGCGCACGGGCCGCTTGCCGCCGCTGGAGGCCGAAGACGACGAGACCCCGATCGCCACGTCGCAGCCCGCGCCGGCCCAACGCGCCTATACCCCGCCGCCGGTGCAGGATGACGAGGACGACTTCGAGGACAGCCTCGACGCCCGCCCCATGGCCATCGCCAAGCCCAAGGCTCCGGTCAAGGAATCCGGCCGCGAGGCGCGCGAGCAGCAGAAGGCCTTCGACTTCGAGGAGGACGCGGGCTTCCAGCTGCCGGAACTGGCCATGCTGGCCAAGTCCAAGCCCCGCTCGTCCGAGGTGGACGCCGCAGCGCTGCGCCAAAACGCGCGCCTGTTGGAAAGCGTGCTGGCCGAGTTTGGGGTTAAAGGCCAAATCGACCAGATCCGCCCCGGCCCCGTGGTCACCATGTACGAGCTGGTGCCAGCCCCGGGCGTGAAGACCGCCCGCGTCGTGGCCCTGGCCGACGACATCGCCCGCTCGATGAGCGTGATCTCGTGCCGCGTCGCGGTGGCCCAGGGCCGCAACGCCATCGGCATCGAAATGCCCAACCAGCGCCGCGAGACCGTCTATCTGCGCGACCTGTTGTCGAGCGCCGACTACGAGAAGGCCAGCCAGATCCTGCCGATGGCGCTAGGCGAAACGATCGGCGGCGAGCCCTACATCGCCGACCTCGCCAAGATGCCCCACCTGCTGATCGCCGGCACCACCGGCTCGGGCAAGTCGGTCGGCGTCAACGCCATGATCCTGTCGATCCTGTACAAGCTGCCGCCCGAAAAGTGCCGCTTCATCATGGTCGACCCCAAGATGCTGGAACTGAGCGTCTATGACGGCATTCCGCACCTGCTGGCCCCCGTCGTGACCGACCCGAAGAAGGCCGTCGTGGCCCTGAAGTGGACGGTTCGCGAGATGGAGGACCGCTATCGCCGCATGTCCAAGATCGGCGTGCGCAATATCGGCGGCTATAATGAGAAGGCCAATGAGGCCGCCGCCAAGGGCGAGCATTTCGAGCGCACGGTCCAGACCGGCTTCGACGACGCCGGCCGGCCGATCTACGAAACCGAGCAGATCCGGCCCGAGCCGATGCCGTATCTCGTCGTGGTCATCGACGAGGTGGCCGACCTGATGATGGTGGCCGGCAAGGACATCGAGGGCGCCGTGCAGCGCCTGGCCCAGATGGCCCGCGCCGCCGGCATCCACCTGATCATGGCCACCCAGCGCCCGTCGGTCGACGTCATCACCGGCACCATCAAGGCCAACTTCCCGACGCGGATCAGCTTCCAGGTCACGTCGAAGATCGACGCCCGCACCATCCTGGGCGAACAGGGCGCCGAGCAGCTGCTGGGCCAGGGCGACATGCTCTACATGGCCGGCGGCGGCCGCATCACCCGCCTGCACGGTCCGTTCGTGTCGGACGGCGAGGTGGAGGCCGTGGCCAAGTTCCTGCGCGACCAGGGCATCCCGCAGTACCTGGAGGAAGTCACCGCCGGCGGCGACGAGGAGCAGGAAGAGGCGATCGAGGGCGCGTTCTCGGGCGAGGGCGGGGCCAACGATCTCTACGACCACGCCGTGGCCGTGGTCACCCGCGACCGCAAGGCTTCGACCAGCTACATCCAGCGCCGCCTGCAGATCGGCTACAATCGGGCGGCCTCGCTGATGGAGCGGATGGAGAAGGAGGGCGTCGTCGGCGCCGCCAACCACGCCGGCAAGCGCGAGATCCTCGCGCCGCCGCCCCCACCGCTGTGAGGCAACCTGGAGCAGGACAAGGGCGTTTCGGACGCTCCCAACCTGAACGCGGCTTCATCGGGCCGCCGGAAAATGGCCTTGCGGCCGCCTTCGCGCGGGCCAAGCTAGGGGCTAAGGAGTCCAGATGACGACACGCCGTATCCTCCTGGCGGCCGGCCTCGCCGCCGCCCTCGCCTCGCCCGCCTTGGTCACGCCCGCCTGGGCCCAGGGCTCGACCGCTCCCGTTCCGGCCAAGCTTTCCGCCGAGCAGAAGGCGCTGCTGGACAAGGCCACCGCCTATATCCAGGGCCTGTCCTCGGCCAAGGGCCGCTTTGTGCAGACAGATCAGCGCGGAACCCAGACGCAGGGAACCTTCTACCTGCAGCGGCCTGGCAAGGCCCGTTTCGCCTATGACCCGCCGGCTGGCCTGCTAGTCGTGTCCAACGGCAACAACGTCAACATCTTCGATAGCCGGCTGAAGACCTATGAGAGCTATCCGCTCAGCAAGACGCCGCTGAACCTGCTTCTGGCCCGCGAAGTCCGCCTGGATCGCGGCGTGGTGATCACCGACGTGCGGCCGCTGGCCGACGGCTTCACGATCGTGGCGCAGGACGCCAAGCGCCAGGCTCTGGGCCGGATCTCGATCGACTTTTCCAATGGCCCCACCGCGCTGATGGGCTGGACGGTCACCGACATCAAGGGCGGCCAAATCCGCGTCCGCCTGAGCGACTTCGCCGAGACGGCCGATCTTGATCCCAAACTGTTCGTGCTCACCGATCCCCGCCGGAAGGTCGGCAAACCCTAGCCGGATCAATTTGTGACATTCTCACAACAGGCAACAATCAACCGCGTCGCCACTTGACTAAAAATTAGGACGTGGCATATTTAACACGCATGGCGATGGGCGACCGACCCGCCCCTCGCGAACCGTGCCGGATCCTATCCCCTCCCGGCGGCGGCATGAGAGACTAGACTTTCGCCCAGGCGCTCGATGCGTCTGGGCGTTTTTCTTTCCGGTCCTTCGAAACCGCGCTAGAGCGACGCCATGCGCCTCCGTATCGCCACCTGGAACGTCAACTCCGTCCGCCTGCGCGCCGAGCAGGCCGCCCGCTTCGTCGACGAACAGGCGCCCGACGTGCTCTGCATGCAGGAGATCAAGTGCCAGGAGGCCGAATTCCCGCGGGAAGCCTTCGAGGCCATGGGTCTGCCGCACCTGAAGATCGCCGGCCAGAAGGGCTGGCACGGTGTCGCCATCGCCTCGCGCCTGCCGATCGAGGACGTCCCGACGCTGATGAACTGCCGCGAGGGCCATGCGCGCTGCGTGGCGGTCAAGGTGGCCGGCGTCGAGATTCAGAACTTCTACATCCCGGCGGGCGGCGATACGCCTGACCGTGTCGCCAATCCGAAGTTCGACCACAAGCTGGATTTCTACGAGACGCTCACCGCCGCGCTAAGGCGGCGCGATCCGAAGGATCCGCTGATCGTCACCGGCGACCTGAACATTGCGCCCGGCGAGAACGACGTCTGGAGCCACCGGCAGATGCTCAAGGTGGTCAGCCATACGCCGCCGGAGCTGGAAGCCTTCGACGCGCTGATGAAGTCGATGGACCTGCTGGACCTGCCGCGCCTGGCGACCCCGGAGCCGGAAAAGCTGTTCTCCTGGTGGAGCTATCGCGCCGCCGACTTCCGCAAGTCCAATCGCGGCCTGCGGCTGGACCACATCCTGGCCAGCCCCGCCCTGCGCGAGGCCGCGATCCTCGACGGCAAGGTCTCGTCGCGCGTCCACGACGATGTCCGCGAATGGGAACGCCCCAGCGATCACGCGCCGGTCACGGCCGATCTGAGAGTCTGACGCCGGCGGCGCTCAGCGCTGACAGACGGGGCAATAGAACGTCGACCGCCCCGCCTGGACCTCGCGGGCGATCACGCCCTTGCAGCCAGAGGTCGGGCAAGGCTCGCCCTCGCGGTCGTAGACCCGAAAACGATGCTGGAAATAGCCCAGCGCACCGTCGGCGGCGGCGAAATCCTTCAGCGTGGAACCGCCCACCTCGACGGCCTCGGCCAGGACGTCCTTGATCGCGGCGGTCAGCGGCGTCAGCCGCTTCTTCGCGATGGCGCCCGACGGCTTGAAGGGCGAGATGCCGGACCGGTGCAGAGCCTCGCAGACATAGATGTTGCCCAAACCCGCGACCGTACGCTGGTCCAGAAGCAGGGTCTTGGGACCCTGCTTGCGGTTGGCGAACGCCTTTTCGAGCGTGCGAACGTCGAAACCCTCGCCCAGGGGCTCCGGCCCCATGGTCGCGAACCACGGGTGATGGATCACGCGGTCGGTCGGGATCAGGTCCATGAAGCCGAAACGGCGCGGGTCGAAATAGGTGATCGTCGCGCCGTCTTCCGTCTGGAACACGACGTGGGCGTGCTTGTCGTCGGGCGTAATCTCGCGGGCGAAGTCGCCGGGCCGCACGGTCCCTTCCGGAGCCGCGATCTCGAAGCGGCCGGTCATGCCCAGGTGCATGACGAGCGTGTCGCCCCGGTCGAGCGGGGCCAGGATGTACTTGGCGCGGCGATCCAGGCGCAGGATTCGCGCGCCCGTCAGCCGCTGCACGAAGCCTTCAGGCAACGGGAACCGAAGGTCGGGCCGATTGGCGCGGACGCTGGAGAGACGCGCGCCGGCCAGGACGGGCTCCAGGCCTCTGCGGACAGTCTCGACTTCGGGCAATTCGGGCACGGGGAACCTTCGGCGGATGACGGCGGGCGTGTCGCGAGCTAATAGCGGACCTACATACAGAAAGCCCGGCCCAAAGACGTCATGAGCAACACCTCCGCCAGCTTCGGTTTCAAGGATGTCGACGCCTCGCAGAAGGCGGGTCTGGTGCGCGGGGTCTTCGACCGCGTCGCCAAGAACTATGACATCATGAACGACCTGATGAGCGGCGGCGTCCACCGGCTGTGGAAGGACGCAGTGGCTGCGCGCCTCAACCCGCAGCCGGGCGAAGTGATCATCGACTGCGCCGGCGGCACCGGCGACATGGCGCGCCGCTTCGCCAAGATGGCGCGAAAGGCGCAGGAACGCCGCGGCGGCCCCGATGCGACGATCAACATCGTCGACTACAACGCCGAGATGATCATGGCCGGCATCGAGCGCGGCGGTGAGCCGGAAATCACCTGGACCGTCGGCGACGCCCAGCGCCTGCCGCTGCCAGACGCCTATGCCGACGCCTATGTGATCTCGTTCGGTATCCGCAACGTGACCGATATCGACGCGGCCTTGCGCGAAGCGCGGCGCGTCCTAAAGCCGGGCGGCCGCTTCCTATGCCTGGAGTTCTCGCGCCCCGTGACCGAGCCGCTGGCCAAGGCCTACGACGCCTACAGCTTCAAGGTGATCCCGCAGGTCGGCGAATGGGTGGCCAAGGACCGCGACGCCTACCAATACCTGGTGGAAAGCATCCGACGCTTCCCCGACCAGCGGACCTTCGCGAGCATGATCGAGGCCGCAGGCTTCAAGCGGGTGACCTTCACCAATTTCACCGGCGGCGTCGCGGCCCTGCATCAGGGCTGGGCGATCTAGGATCGTGGCGACGCTTGAAGCCTTCTGGCGTCTGACTGGGGCGGGCTGGGCCCTGGTTCGGGCGGACGCCCTGATCCCCCGCGAACTAGAGCCGCTGCTCCCCACCGGCGCCAAGCTGGCGGGGCGCGTCTTACGCCTCTTCGCTGGCTCGGCGGCGCGTAAGGGACGCCCCGGAGAACGGCTGGCGGCGGTGTTGGAGCGACAGGGCCCGGCCGCGATCAAGATGGGCCAATTCCTGTCGACCCGGGCCGACATCTTTGGCGCGGCCTTCGCCGAGGACCTCTCGCGCCTCAAGGACCGACTGCCGGCTTTTCCGCTGAGCGTCGCCAAGGCCGAGATCGCCCGCAACCTCGGCAAGCCGCACGACGAGATCTTCGCCGAGATCGGCGAGCCCGTCGCCGCCGCTTCTCTGGCTCAGGCCCACCCCGCGGCGCTGATCGATGGCCGTAAGGTGGCGGTCAAGGTCCTGCGCCCCGGCGTCGAGCGACAGGTGGCCCGCGACAGCGCGGTTTTGCGTCTCGCAGCACGTCTCGCCGAAGCCCTCGCGCCCGCCTCGCGCCGCTTGCGTCCGACAGAGTTTGTCGAGGTCGTGATCCGCGCGCTCGACCTTGAGATGGACCTGCGCTTTGAGGCCGCCGGTTGCGCCGAACTGGGCGAGGCCATGGCCAAGGATCCCTACATGCGAGCCCCCGCCGTCTGCTGGGAAGGCGTGGGCAAGCGTGTCCTGACCCTGACATGGGCGGAAGGCGCGCCTCTCTCCGACCCCGCCGCACTGAATCTGCCAGGCCTGGACCGCAAGGCGCTGGCCGAGAACGTCACGCGAGGGTTCCTGGCCCAGGCCCTGGATCATGGGCTGTTCCACGCTGACCTTCACGAGGGCAACCTGTTCGTGGCCGCCCCATCGGCCATCACCGCCGTGGACTATGGCATTGTCGGCCGGCTCGGACCTGGCGAACGACGCTATCTGGCCGAGATCCTCTACGGCTTTCTCAATCGCGACTATGCGCGCGTGGCCAAGATCCATTTCGACGCTGGCTATGTGCCCGCCCACCAGGACATGGACGCCTTCGCCCAGGCCTTGCGAGCGGTCGGCGAACCGGTTTTCGGGCGCAATGCTCGCGAGGTGTCGATGGGTCGTCTTCTGGCCCAACTGTTCGAAATCACCGCTCTGTTCGACATGGCGCTGCGTCCCGAGCTGGTCTTGTTGCAGAAGACCATGGTCACGGTGGAGGGCGTCGCCCGCCGCATCGATCCGACTCACGACCTGTGGGCTGCTGCAGATCCCGTGGTGCGACGCTGGATCGGCCGCGAGCTTTCGCCCGCCGCCAAGGCGCGCGATTTCGCTGACGAGGCCTTGCGCGCCATCAGAGCGTTGGCCCGCCTGGCCGACGCGCCTCCGCCCGAGCCCGTGATCGCCGAGCGACCGCATACCTGGCCGCTGATCTGGTTCCTCGTTGGGGCGGCAACCGCAGGTGCGGCGTTCGTCACGGGCGTGCTGCTGGCCCGGTAGCCCTTCAGGCCAGCCCAACGGGCTTGTCTGCCGTTCGCTGCGCAGTCGGCATCATCGCCTCGATACTGAAGCTGCCGACGATCGCGTCATACAGCGCCGCCCGTGGACCCATACCCTCGGCGCAGAGCGCATCGGCGACATGGCCAGCCATGTCAGCGAGGATGACGCCCCAGGCTGTGGTCTCCATCACGACCCCTTGGTCGGCGTAGAGACCGCACTTCAGCGAGCAATGTAGCCCGCGCTCCGCGGTCCAGATCCGCGCCAGCTCGATGGCGTTCGGGTCGCGAAGCGCGGCGGACGGGACAATCCGTACATCCATCGTAATCTCTCCGAGACATCACAAACGATCGCGCGGCGCGCTAACCCTCAGCCTGATCCCGACCACGCGCCTTCGACGCAGACGTTCGGCGAGCTTCGCGGGCCTTCTGCTCGTCCCAATAGGCGCCGCCCTCATCGGGCTTGAACATCGTGCGCGGCGCGCCTTCGCGCGACACCACCGCAAAAATGTTTCCCTTCGGATCGTAGATCAAAAGGTCGCCATTCGCGCGCTTCAAGGTCTCCGCGCCTTTGGGCGGATCGCTGACGAAGGCGTGGGTCTTCGAGACATAGTCATCAACCGACTTTGCGGAAAAGGTGGCGCCGTTTCGCTCGAAGGATCGTTGGGCGTTCTCATCGGCCGAGCGCGTGCGGTTAGCGGCCCAGTACGGCTTGCCGGCGATCAACTTGACCGGCGCGTCTCGGGGATCATCCCGGCGGCTTTCCCCATTCACGCCGGCGACAGGGGCGGCCCCGGCGTCGGCCGAAGCGCGGTCGCCGCCGGTCGGGGCCTTGACCGCTGACGCGCCGCTGTCGCAGGCCGCTAGCGCCAACAGGAGGAGCATCGCCAGGGCGCCGGTCGATGCTTGATTGATAACCTTCATGATCGTAAATGCCCCATTGCTCTACCCATGCGTTTAATGAACGAAAGCGGAACGCGAGTCGAGTCTCTTTTTCCCGTCGCGATTGCCTCTGGCGCTTTGCGGCGCGGATGGGCATGTGCTGAACCGTTCGAGCAGAGCGCGGAGCGGAACGTGGGCGAGAAGCGGGTTCTTCTGATCGTCGGCGGCGGCGTGGCGGCCTACAAGGCGCTGCTGCTAACCCGACTTCTGCGCAAGGCCGGCGTCGCCGTACGGCCCATCCTGACGAAGGCCGGCGCCGAGTTTGTCACACCACTCTCTCTCGCGGCCCTGGCCGAGGACAAGGTTTATCAGGACCTGTTCTCGCTCACGGACGAACACGAGATGGGCCATATTGAACTGTCGCGGTCGGCCGATCTGGTGGTCGTCGCACCGGCCACCGCCGACCTGATCGCCAAGGCGGCGAACGGCCTGGCGGGCGATCTGGCCTCCACCACCCTGCTGGCGACCGACAAGCCTGTGCTGATGGCGCCCGCGATGAACGTGCGCATGTGGTTGCATCCCGCTACTCAGCGCAACATCGCAACGCTCAAGGCCGATGGCGTGACCTTCGTGGGACCTGCGGACGGCGCGATGGCGTGCGGCGAGTTCGGTCCCGGCCGTCTGGAAGAGCCCGAGGAAGTCTTCGCCGCTATCATGGCCGCGTTGGAGGGGCCCGCTGCTCGCCCGCTCCAAGGCAAGCGTGCGCTCGTCACCGCCGGCCCGACATTTGAGCCCATCGATCCGGTGCGCGGAATCACCAACCGCTCAAGCGGAAAGCAAGGCTTCGCGATCGCCGAGGCCTTGGCCAGGCTCGGCGCTGAGGTGACCCTCGTCGCGGGTCCCGTCGCCTTGCCGACGCCGCCCGGCGTCCGCAGGGTGGATGTCGAGACCGCCCGGCAGATGCTGGCCGCCAGCCAGGCCGCACTTCCTGCTGATGTCGGCGTGTTTGTCGCAGCCGTCGCCGATTGGCGAGTCGACGAAGCCTTCGGCAGCAAATTGAAGAAGGAGAAGGGCGGCCCTCCCGCCCTGACCTTCGTGGAAAACCCTGACATCCTGGCGACCCTGTCTGCGTCAGGCCCACACCGGCCACGACTGGTCGTCGGCTTCGCCGCCGAGACCGACCATGTCGAGGAACACGCCCGCGCCAAGCTCGCGCGCAAGGGCTGCGACTGGATCATCGCCAACGACGTGACAGAGCTCGGCGTCATGGGCGGCGGTGAGAACGCGGTGTTGCTGGTGACAAAATCTGGAACGGAACGCTGGGAGCGCGCCGCAAAGGATCGTGTCGCAGCTCAGATCGCTGCCCGGATCGCAGAGGTCCTGGCTTAGCCTTCAGGATAGGCGGCAAATCAGCTACAGCCGGGGCGACCCCTTCGAGGAGCCTCGCATGTCCGCCATTCCCGCTGGTCTCGCCATCCGCTTCAAGCGCTGGGAAGGCAATTCCGACCTGCCAGTCCCCGCCTACGCGACGGCCGGAGCGGCCGGTTTCGACCTGCGGGCCTCCGTGCCGGAAGACGCGCCGATCGTCCTGAAACCGGGCGCACGTTGCATGGCGCCCACCGGCTTTTCGGTGGCGATCCCCGACGGCTATGAAATGCAGGTGCGCCCACGGTCGGGGTTGGCGCTCAAGAACGGTTTGACGGTGGTCAATGCGCCGGGCACCGTAGACAGCGACTATCGCGGTCAGGTCTGCGTCTTGCTGATCAATCTGGGCGAGGAAGACTTCACCATCCGCCGGGGCGACCGCATCGCCCAGGGCGTCATCGCCGCCGCGCCGCAGTGGACTCTGGTCGAGGTCGACGACTTGGACGCCACCCAGCGGGGCGCCGGAGGCTTCGGGTCGACCGGGGTCTAGTTGATCAGCGGACGCATGGTCCGCAGGCCCAGCACCAAGTAGCCGCCAAAGCCCGCCACGAAAGCGACGGCGGCCATCCACAAGACCGGACGGAGCATGTCGAGCGGCGTTTGGCCGATCGGAGACGAAGACTTCACGAGAACCTCCTGCAGCCAATAGGCGAGATCGGCGGACACACGCCGGAGGAGATACGCGCTCCCGAACCCTTGGTTGCGATGGGGAGCGGCTTTTAATCTGTCGTGATTCCGACGCAAGTGGAAATTGTGGCGCGGTGTCGCAGGTCAGCGTACGCCGCCGCCCATAATCATCCGACTACGGATAGTATTCACTGAGTAGAGCATCGATTTTGGGAATTCTGCGTCAAATCGCCGCAAATTATTTATAATCAATACCTTACGGCAATTTTTGCTTCATCCGGCGGTGCGATGGAGCCGGGATACTAGGCCTCGATTGTTCCCTTGATGTTTGTTAACCTTAGCAATGCAACCTAAGCCCGACTTCGCGTCGGAGGCTTTCTCATGTCTAATCTCAAGGTTGCTCACAAACTGGTCTTGGCCTTCGCCATTCTGGTCGCGGCTGTCATCGCTGCGGGCGGCTTCGTCGGCGCGAGCCTCCTCTCGATCCAGACAGCGACCGCCGCGAACGAACGCAGTCACGCCAAGGTCAACACCCTGAACCAGACCCTGGCGGCTCTGGTCGAACAGCAGAACGCCGTACGGGGCTATGTCGCCAGCCTCGATCCTTCGTTCCTGGAGAAGCAGGACAAGCAGGTTCAAGCCTATCAGTCTGAGTACGCCAAGCTTCGCGACAACGCTGAGTCTGAGGCGCAGCTGGCCCGGTTGGACAAGCTGGCCGCCGCCGTCGCGGTGTTTCACGACGAGATGAAGCTACAGATCGCCCATGCAAAGGATCCCGCGACGCTGGAGATGGCGCGTCAGGAAATCCTCACCACAGGTCGACTTACCGCCACGCGGAAGGTCATGAAGGAAATCGACGAGATCGAGACTGCGGAGCTGGCGGCGAGACAGGTCAGCCAACAGCGCGCGTTCCAGAGCGGCCTGATGGTGCTGGTAGTCGGCGGCGCCCTGGCCGTTGGGATCGCCGGCCTGATGGGCTGGTTGCTCGCCAACAGCATCGCAGCGCCCGTTACGGCTATGACCGCCGCCATGCGCCGCCTCGCAGGTGGCGACAATAGCGTCGAAGTCCCTGCGGTCGGCCGCAAGGATGAAATCGGTGGGATGGCGGCCGCCGTGCTCACGTTCAAAGAAGCCGCGATCGAGAAGCAGCGTCTGGAAGGGGTCGCGGCCGAACAACGCGCCGAGGTCGAGCGAACCCGCGAGCTGACGGAGGCCGAGCGGCACAACAATGCGCGCGAGCAGACCATTGTCGTTGGGCGCGTGGGCGAAGGGCTGGAAGCCCTTGCGGCGGGCGACCTGACCTTCCGGCTACATGAGGCGTTTCCGGCCGCCTATCGGAAGCTGCAGGCCGATTTCAACGCGGCGATGGACCAGCTGAGCCAGACGATGGCGGTCATCAATGGCGCGGTGAGCGGGATCCAGGGAAGCTCGGGTGAAATCAGTCAGGCCGCCGACAACCTGGCGCGACGCACCGAACAACAGGCCGCCAGCCTTGAGGAGACGGCCGCCGCCCTGGACGAGATCACCGTCACGGTCCGAAAGACCGCCGAGGGCGCGGGTAGCGCCCGCCGAAACGTCGAGTCCGCTCGCCAGGACGCCGAGAAGGGCGGCGAGGTCGTGGAGCGCGCCGTGGCCGCCATGGGCCAGATCGAGGCCAGTTCCCATGAGATCGGGGCGATTATCGGCGTCATCGACGAAATCGCGTTCCAGACGAACCTTCTGGCCCTGAATGCGGGCGTCGAAGCCGCGCGTGCAGGCGACGCCGGAAAGGGGTTTGCGGTGGTCGCTCAGGAGGTGCGCGCCCTGGCTCAGCGCTCGGCTGAAGCCGCCAAGGAGATCAAGACTCTCATCTCGAACTCGACCAACCAAGTTAATGAAGGCGTCAGTCTGGTTGGCGAAACCGGGCAAGCTTTGCACCGCATCATCGCCGGCGTGCAGGATCTCAATCGCATTGTCGCGGAGATCGCCGCCTCGGCCAACGAGCAGGCCACGGGACTGCATCAGGTCAACACCGCCGTGAACCAGATGGATCAGGCCACCCAGCAAAACGCGGCCATGGTTGAGCAAAGCACGGCGGCCAGTCACGCCCTGTCGAACGAGGCTCGCCAATTGGGTCGCCTCGTCCAGAAATTCCGTCTCACGGAAGACGGCCGGGAGCGTCGCGCGGCCTGAGAGGAGAAATCTCTGTCGGGCGCGTTGATTTTTGGACGACTGCGTCCATTTATCCCTTGAACCGCGCGCCAGACCCTTCTATCCGGCGCGCTTGTTGTCTTTTGACAAGGGTCTGGGCATGGCGGCCGAGAAGAAGAAGCTGGTTCCCCTGATCGTGGGCGGCGTGACGCTGGTCGCGGTCCTGGTTGGCGGAACGCTCTGGTTTCTGGACAAGCAGCATTTCGAAAGCACCGACAACGCGTTCGTGCAGGCCGACACCGTGCAGGTGAGCCCGCAGGTGGCCGGCTATGTCGCTGAGGTTCTCGTCACCGACAATCAGCGCGTCGATCCGGGTCAGGTGCTGGCCAAGATCGACCCCTCCACCTTCCAGGCCAGAGTCGATCAGGCGGTCGCCAACGCCGCCGCCGCCGACGCCGCTGTCCGTTCGATTGACGACAAGAGCCGTCTCGAGCTGGCCGTGATCGCCCAGAAGGCCGCTGGCGTGACCAGCGCCCAGGCCGACGCCAGTCGGGCCAAGGCTGACTTCGACCGCTACAACGCCTTGGCAGGCCAGGGCTGGGTCTCGCAACAGAAGGTCCAGACCACGAAGGCTGCGGCCACCCAGACCGCCGCCGGGGTCGCCAGCGCTCAAGCCGCACTGGAGGCGGAAAAGCGCGCCGCACAATCGCTGGGCTCCGCCAAGGCCCAGGCCGTGGCCCAAGCCGCCGCGGCCCATGCCGCTGTCGAGCAAGCCAAGCTGGACCTTGAGCGCACTGTCATTCGCGCGCCGGTCGGCGGCGTGGTCGGCGCCCGCTCGGTTCGTCCAGGCCAGCTAGTCCAGCCGGGCGTCGCCCTGATGTCGGTGGTGCCGCTGGGCCAAGCCTATGTCGTGGCCAACTTCAAGGAAACCCAGGTCGCGCGCCTGCGGATCGGCCAGCCGGTCGAGATCAAGGCCGACGCGTTCGGCAAGCAGAAGATCGTCGGCAAGGTCGACAGCTTCGCCCCGGCGACGGGCCAGGAGTTCGCCCTCATTCCGGTCGAGAACGCTGTGGGCAACTTCACCAAGATCACCCAGCGCCTGCCGGTGAAGATCGCCGTCGACCGTAGCCAGCTCGGCGCGGCGCTGCGTCCTGGCCTCTCGGTCGAGATCAAGGTCGACGTCCGCGACCGCTCGGGCCTCTCATTCGCGGAAGCCGCGCAGATGACGCCGCAGATGGCCCGACAGGGCGCGGCCCGCTAGTCGGGGCCACACACCCATGGCCGACGCCGCCCTCCCCGCCGACGCGCTCGGCAAGACAGCATCCGCCAGCGCACCAACGGCGCCGGTCGACTGGACCAAGCTGTTCCTCGGCTTTGGCGCCATGGTCATTGGCCAGTTCATGGCCATCTTGGACATCCAGATCGTGGCGGCGTCTCTGCCCCAGATCCAGGCCGGGGTCGGCGCCAGCACCGACCAGGTCAGCTGGATTCAGACCGCCTATCTGATCCCCGAGGTCGTGATGATCCCGCTGTCGGGATACCTCTCGCGCCTCTGGGGCACGCAGAGGCTCTACCTGGCCTCCTGCGCCGGCTTCATCGTCATGAGCGTGCTGACGGGCCTGTCGACCTCGATCGACATGATGATCATAACCCGCGCCCTGCAGGGCTTCATCGGCGGCGCGATGATCCCGACGGTGTTCGCCACGGCGTTCACCGCTTTCCCCCCCGAGCGCCGGGTGACGGCCAGCGTGATCATGGGCTTGATCGTCACGCTGGCGCCGACCGTTGGTCCGACGCTGGGCGGCCACCTGACCGAATGGCTAAGCTGGCGGTGGCTGTTCTTCATCAACGTGCCGACGGGCCTGATCGTGCTGTTCGGCGTGGCGCGCTGGGGCGATTTCGACAAGGGTGACCCCAGCCTGGCAAAAGGCTTCGACTGGTTCGGACTGGCCGTGATGGCGGTCTTCCTGATGAGCATGCAGTACGTGCTGGAGGAAGGCGCCAAGGAGGACTGGTTCTCCGACAGCCTGATCCTGTGGCTGACGGTCGTGGCGGTGCTCGGCGGGATCTTGTTCGTCTGGCGGCAGATGACCTACCGCAACCCGATCGTTGAACTGCGCGCCTTCTCCAATCGTAACTTCACCGTCGGCGTGCTGATGACGGCGGTGTCGGGGGCCAGCCTGTTCGGCGGCACCTTCCTGCTGCCGCAGTTCCTGGGCCGGGTGCGGCACTACTCGGCGTCCGAAGTCGGTACGACCATGGTCATATCCGGCCTGTCGATGTTCCTGACAGGACCGATCGCCGGACGCCTCGTGCGCAAGACCGATCCGCGTATCCCGATGTGCATCGGCTTCCTGCTGGCCGGCTTTGGCATGTACATGGCTCACGGCGTGACAAAGGATTGGGGTTTCTGGGAGTTCGCCGGCGTTCAGGCTTGCCGCGGCGTCGGGGTCATGATCGCCATGATCGCCACCCAGCAGATCACGATGAGCACCCTGCCCCCGCACATGGTCAAGAACGCCTCCGGGCTGGTGAACCTGTCGCGCAACACCGGCGGCGCGATCGGCCTTGCGCTGCTCGCCACCTCGATCACGCAACAGACCGCGCTCTACTACGACGACATGACGTCCAAGGTGATCCAGGGCAGCCCCGCGGCCGGCATGATCGCCGGACTGACCGAGCGGATGATGCAGCTGGGCGTCGCAGATCCCGCCGGCGCCGCGCGCAAAGCCGTCAGCGGCATGATGCAACAGCAGGCTACCGTGATGGCTTTTGGCGACAGCTTCACCCTGCTGGCGATCGGCTGCTTCATCGCCGCTGCGGTGTCGTTGCTGGCGTCGCCGGTCAAGAACGCCCCGCCCCCGCCGTCCGACGCCCACTGACGCCCGGAGTTTCCAGATGCCCCGCATTCCCGGACAGATCGATGTCGCCAAGACCGAGGCCATCCTGGACGCGGCCGTCGAGGTGATGGGCGAGCGCGGTCTGGCCGCGCCCATGGCGGCGATCGCCCGCCATGCCGGGGTCTCCAAACAGACCGTGTACAACCACTATGGCTCGAAGGCCGAACTGATGCGGGCGCTGATGCAGCGGCGCGTCGAGAGCATCACCGCCTCGCTGCGCGAACCCGGCGCGGTCGACAATCCGACCGAGGCGCTCGAGGCCTATGCGCGCTCGGTTCTGGAGACGGTGATCACCACCAAGAGCTACTCGATGATGCGGGTGATCGTTCTGGGCTCGGGCGAAATGCCTGATATCGCCCAGGAAGTCTTCGAGGCCGGGCCGCTGAACGCGCGGCGGCAGCTAGCCGCGTTCCTGGAGACCGAGACGCGCCTGGGCCGGATGAAGGTGGAGGATTTCGACCAAGCGGCGGAGTTCTTCTCTGGCATGGTCATGGGCCACAGCCAGCTGCGGTCCCTGCTGCGCTTGCCATCCGACAAGAGCCAGGAACAGTTCGGCCGCCTCGCACGCGAAGCGGCCGAACGATTCATGCGGGCCTACGCGCCTTAGGCGCGCAGGCCTGAGGGCCTAAGCCTCCTCGGCGTCGGGCATGCCCATCATGTGGAAACCCGCGTCGACGTGGACGACTTCGCCTGTCGTCGATTTGCCAAGATCCGAAGCCAACCATAGAGCGCAACCGGCGACGCCTTCCATTGAGGTGTCTTCCTTCATCGCGCTGAACGCACGGCCTTGGGCGATCATGCCGCGACCACCGGCGATGCCCGCCAGGGCCAGGGTGCGCATGGCGCCGGCCGAGATGGCGTTACAGCGGATGCCCTTCGGGCCCAGATCACGGGCGATGTAGCGGGTCGACGCTTCCAGCGCGGCCTTGGCCACGCCCATGGTGTTGTAGTTCGGGATAGTCCGCTCCGACCCTAGATAGGTCATGGTGATCAGCGAACCGCCGTTCGGCATGATCTTGCTGGCGCGCTTGGCCACGTCCACGAAGCTGAAAGCCGAGATGTTCATGGCCAGCAGGAACCCCTCGCGGGTCGTGTTGTCGACGAACGAGCCCTTCAGCTCATTCTTGTTGGCGAAAGCAACCGAGTGGACCACGAAATCGATCGTCCCGAACGCCTTCTCGATCTCGGCGAAGGCCGCGTCCATCGAGGCGTCGTCGGTGACGTCGCACGGGATCATCGTCTTGACGCCGATGCTCTCGGCCAGCGGGCGCACGCGGCGCTCAAGTTCCTCGCCCTGGTAGGTGAAGGCCATCTCGGCGCCCTGGGCGGCCAGCTGGCTGGCGATGCCCCAGGCGATCGAGTTGTGGTTGGCCACGCCCATGACGAGGCCCTTCTTGCCCCGCATCAGCTCGCCCTTGGGGAACGCGTAATCGTCGGCCATGTGGTGGGCCCTCTTTCGCAAATCGTTGACCGCTGGTTAGCAGGCGCCGTCGCCCTGCGGAACCCTTCAGCGACGGACCAACGCGGTGTAGGCGGCTTCCAGAGACCGCGCGAAGGCGATGGGATCGAAGAGCGTCGAGCGCCGGACGGCCTCCGCCACACGGGACTTGAGGCTCTGATCGGCCGCCAGGGCCAGGGCCTTGGCGACATAGTCGGCCTTCGAAGCCGCGATAAGGTCGGTCATGCTGATGGCGGTCAGAAGACTGGCCCCAACCCGGCTGGCGAAACTCTCTCCCGGCAGGGTGAGAACCGGAACCCCCATGCGCAGCGCGTCGCTGGCGGTGGTGTGGGCTCCGTAGGGCCAGGTGTCGAGCACCAGGTCCGCCAGGGAGTGGCGGGCCAGATGCTGGTCGTGCGGCGCGGGATCGGCGAAAATCAGGCGATCCGGCCTCACGCCTGCGTCGCGCGCGTAGGCTCGAAGGTTATCCGCCGCGCCTGGCGCGCCGGCGTAGAGCCAAAGCACGCTGTCCGGCGCGGCGCGCAGGATCTGCATCCAGGTCGCGAACACCTCGGGCGTGATCTTCGCCGGATTGTTGAAGCAGCAGAAGACGCGCGCGCCCTCGGGCAAGCCGACCTCCCCGCGCCGAGGGGGCGGTATGGCCGGCGCCAGAGCGTCGTTAGGCTGGTAGTGCGGCAGCCGCACCACCGCCTCAGACCAATACGCCTCTGCGCCCGGCGGAATCGTCACGGCGTCCGCCAGGACCACATCGGCATGCGCGCCCAGCGTGCCAGGATAGCCCAGCCAGCTGATCTGAACGGGCGCTGCCCGGTGCGCTAGAATCCCTGGTCGACCGTCCTGGGTGTAGCCCTTGAGATCCACTGCGATATCAAGGCCCAGATCACGACACTTAAGAGCGATTTCAGCGTCGGACAGGCGGCGCGCCGCGATCCAGTGTTCACAGGCGGCGCGTAGCCGCGCTTGCATGGCTCCGCCCGTTTCTGGCCCGTAGGAGACCGCATAGATCTCGAACCTTGAGCGGTCGTGCGCCTCCAAAGTCCCCGCCAGAAGCCGCGCCGTCGCGTGCTCGTGCAAGTCGGAAGACAAGTAGCCGACCCGAATGCGATCACCCGGCGGTTTGACCGGCCATACCGGCGCCGCAATGTGCGGCGGCGCGGACAGCGCCGCGCAGCGGCGGTGGAGTACGGGAAGGTCGAACAGGGCCAGGGCCGCGAACGGCGCGACGCCCGGTCGCCCCAGCTTCAGGTCCGCCTTGACCAGCATGTCCAGCGCCGCGTCCTCCCGCCAGTCGCAGGTCTGGCGCCGGGCCCACATCAGGTCTCCGGCGACACGGGGATGACTGGGGTTCAAGTCGAGCACGGCCTCCAGGTCATGCGCTGCGTCGGCGGGCCGGTTGAGCAGGGTCAGCAGGGCGGCGCGATGTGCGCGATAGGTCGGTTCGCGGGGGGCCGCAGCGACAGCATGATCCATCGCCGCCAAGGCTTCGGCGAGTCCGCCCAGCCGCTGAAGCGAAGCCGCCAGAGCGTTAAACACCGGCGGATTGTCGGGATCGACCGCCAAGGCGGCGCGCGCCGCGACCACCGCCTCGCCGTCGCGCCGCAGAGAGGTCAGGGCCAAGGCTTTCGCCGATAGGAGACCGGGACGCGCAGGGTCCAAGATCAGCCCCGCATCCAGGGCTATCAGCGCGGCTTCAACCTGGCCCAACTCCAGCCTGCAAAGGCCGAGCAGATGCCAGGCCTCGACGCTCGGCGCGTCGGCGGCCAATTGCTCACAAAGGGCGGCCGCCTCGGCCCGTCGCCCGGCGCGATAGAGGTCGAAGGCCTCGCGGGCGCTGGTCAACGCCCGCCGGCTCTAGACGCGGCTGAAGATCAGCGTGCCGTTGGTGCCGCCAAAGCCGAAGCTGTTGGACATCACCGTCTCCAGCGGCTTGTCGGCGCGCTGGCGCAGGATCGGCAGGTCGGCGAATTCGGGGTCGAGCTCCTCGATATTGGCGCTCTCGGCCGCGAAGTCGTTGTTCAGCATCAGGATCGAGTAGATCGCCTCCTGCGCGCCGGCGGCGCCCAGGCTATGCCCGGTCAGCGACTTAGTCGACGAGATCATCGGCGCCTTGTCGCCGAACACCTCGCGCACCGCGCCCATTTCCTTGCTGTCGCCGACCGGCGTCGAAGTGCCGTGCGGATTCAGATAGTCGATGGCGCGGTTCCCCGCTTCTGCCATGGCCAGGCGCATGCAGCGCGCCGCGCCCTCGCCCGACGGCGCAACCATGTCGTAGCCGTCGGAATTGGCCGCGTAGCCAACCACTTCCCCGTAGATCTTGGCCCCGCGCGCCTTGGCGTGTTCGTACTCTTCCAGCACCACGATCCCGGCGCCGCCGGCGATCACGAAGCCGTCGCGGTTCTTGTCGTAGGCGCGGCTGGCCACGGCCGGACGGTCATTGAAGTTGCTGCTCATGGCGCCCATGGCGTCGAACAGGTTCGACAGGCTCCAGTCCAGCTCCTCGCAGCCGCCCGCGAAGATGATGTCCTGCTTGCCCATCTGGATCTGCTCGGCGGCCGCGCCGATGCAGTGGGCGCTGGTCGCACAGGCCGAGCTGATCGAATAGTTGACGCCGCGGATCTTGAACCAGGTCGAAAGCACCGCCGACGGACCCGAGCTCATGGCCTTGGGCACGGCGAACGGGCCGATCCGCTTGGGACCCTTTTCCTTGGTGATCGCCGCCGCGTCGATGATGACGCGGGTCGAGGGGCCGCCCGAACCGACGATCAGGCCCGTGCGCTCGTGGGAGATCTCGGTCTCCGACAGTCCGGAATCGGTGATCGCCTGCTCCATGGCGATGTGGGCATAGGCCGTGCCGGGCGCCAGGAAGCGCGCCGCGCGGCGATCCACCAGCGACTCCCATTCGATTTGGGGCGCGGCGTGGACCTGGCAGCGGAAGCCGAGCTCGGCGTACTCCGGCGCGGCGATGACGCCGGACTTGGCTTCGCGCAGCGAGGCCAAGACCTCTTGGGCGTTGTTGCCGATGGACGAGACGATCCCCAGTCCGGTGACGACGACGCGACGCATATTCTAAATCCTCTTCTCCCCCTACGATCCGACAGGGGCCAGCTCTCTAGGGCCGGTCTCGTCTAACGGATCAAGCCATTTGTTCGGGCGTGAACAGGCCAACCTTCAGGTCACTGGTTTCGTAGATCACCTTGCCGTCGGCTTCCAGGACGCCGTCGGCGATGCCCATGACCAGCTTGCGCATGATCACACGCTTCAGGTCGATCTTGTAGACGACCTTCTTGATGTCGGGCGTGACCTGGCCCGTGAATTTCACTTCGCCAACGCCCAGGGCCCGGCCGCGGCCAGGACCGCCCGACCAGCCCAGGAAAAACCCGACCAGCTGCCACATGGCGTCCAGGCCCAGGCAGCCGGGCATCACGGGGTCGCCGATGAAGTGGCAGTCGAAGAACCAGAGGTCCGAATTGATGTCGAACTCGGCTTCGACGTAGCCCTTGCCGTACTTGCCGCCCTCGGCCTCGATCCGGACGATCCGGTCGAACATGAGCATCGGTGGCGCGGGAAGTTGGGCGTTGCCGGGGCCGAACATCTCGCCGCGGCCGCAGGCCAAGAGTTCTTCGAAGGTGTAGGCGTTCTTCTGCATGGCGCACGCCCTAGCACGGCGGTGGGTGAGGCCTCAACGTTTCCCTACGCGAAGCGATCCAACGCGCCCTAGCGCTTGCGACACTGGACGGCGGGATCAGCACCCCAGATCTCGCCTTCGCGAGCCCAGCCAGACGATCCGTCGGCCCGCAGTCTGCACCACCCTTTTTCGCACTTTTCCAGCGAGGCGACCGACCGGGCCTTCAGATAGGCATTGACCTTGGCGCCTTCCTTCGGCGCGCTGAGCAGAGGAAGATTGGTCGACTGGACCCGCATGGCCGAGCGTCGGCCATCGGTCGTGCGCTTGTGGACCCAAGCCAAGCCGCCCTCCGGGTCACAGATCCGGCGCCACTCGCGGGTTTCGGCCACCACCTGAACCGGTAATCCCTTGGCGTGATAGACCCACAGAAGCTGGTGATCCTCATCCGGACCGTTGCGAGCGTTGACCTCGGCGTATTTGAGCGAGACGTAGCGCGGCACTTCCAGCCCCGAGGGCGTGACCCTGGGCGCTTGCGCGGCGGCCGGGCCGGCCAGCAAGGCCGCTCCCGCCGCAATTCCGACCATGACGCGCGTCAAACCCATCCGAGACGAACCTTGTTCTGTTTTTGACCGCATGTTGCTTGGCCCCCACCGGCCCCTTTGCTACAGCTTTCAAACGCCTGTCAGAGAGAGCTTTTCAAACCGCCCATGGCCGCCCGCAAGCTCAAAGTCATCGTCACCCGCAAACTCCCCGATCCGGTGGAGACGCGGATGTGCGAACTGTTCGACACCGAACTGAACGTCTCCGACAAGCCCATGACGGCGGACGAACTGGTCGACGCGATGAGCCGCGCCGACGTGCTCGTGCCGACGATCACGGATCGCATCGACTCGCGCCTTCTGTCGCGATCCGGCGATCGGCTCAAGCTGATCGCCAATTTTGGCGCCGGCGTGGACAATATCGACGTCGCCACGGCCAACGCCCGCGGCATCATCGTCACCAACACGCCCGGTGTGCTGACCGAAGACACCGCTGACCTGACCATGACGCTGATCATGGCCGCCTCGCGCCGGATCGTCGAAGGCGCCGAGGTGGTCAAGGCCGGCGGGTTCCATGGCTGGTCACCGACCTGGATGCTGGGCCGCCGCCTGTGGGGCAAGCGCCTGGGCATCATCGGCATGGGCCGCATCGGCCAGGCCGTCGCCCGTCGCGCCAAGGCGTTCGGCATGCAGGTGCACTACCACAACCGCAAGCCTGTCAGCCCGCGCATCGCCGAGGAACTGGGCTGCACCTACTGGGAAAGCCTTGACCAGATGCTGGCCCGAATGGACTTCGTATCGGTCAACTGCCCGCACACCCCCGCCACCTACCACCTTCTGTCGGCCCGTCGCCTGAAGCTGCTGCGCCCCCACGCCGTGGTGGTCAACACCGCGCGCGGCGAGGTGATCGACGAGGGCGCCCTGGCCAATATGCTGGCCAAGGGCGAGATCGCCGGCGCCGGTCTCGACGTCTACGAGCACGAGCCGGCCATCAATCCCAAGCTCCTGAAACTGCCCAACGTCGTGCTGCTGCCCCACATGGGCTCGGCCACGGTCGAGGGCCGGATCGACATGGGCGAGAAGGTCATCGTCAACGTGAAGACCTTCATGGACGGCCACAGGCCACCGGACCGCGTCATTCCGGCGATGCTGTAGGCCCTCAGCGCGTCGTCATATTGGCCGACATCCGGCCGAAGACCTCGCTCAGGGCCTGCGCCATATCCGGTTCGATCTTGGCCTCACCCATCGCGCGCGCCATGGCCTCGACCCATTGCCGTCCCAGTTCGGCGTCGATCGGCATGGCGCGATGCAGCGACATCATGCAGACGCCCGACCGCTGAACAAACCAGTCGCGGGGCCCACCCAGCCATCCGGTGATAAAGCCCGTCAGTGAAGCGCGCATCGGCGTCAGGTCGTCAGCGTGGATCGCGCGTAGCCGCGCATAGGCCGGGTCAGTCTCCATGAGGTCGTAGAAAGCGTTGACCATCGCCGCGACCGGCGCGGCGCCGCCGATCTGGTCAAAGGCGGTCTGCTGGTCGGCGTCAGTCATGGCGAACTCCTAGAGCCTCGCGCATCAAAGCGGAATCGTTTCGACGCGATAAAGAGGATCTAAATCAGATACTTAGAGCGCGACTCGCACCGAAACCGATTTCCACTTTCGGCGTCACGCTCTGTCGAAAGCGACAGATGGCGGGGAGACAGCCTGTGGCGCCTTGATCCGCCGCAACCTCACCCGCGCATGTCGCCCGCCTCGATGAACCTCTGATGCCAGGCGAAGGCCTCCATCAGCAGGGTCGGCGACTGCTGGCCGTAGGAGTCGCGCCGGGCCCGGGCGAGATAGTCCTCCAGGGCCGGGCGATAGTCCGGGTGAGCACAGTTCTCGATGATCACCTCGGCCCGTTGCCGCGGCGACAGGGCCCGCAGATCAGCCAAGCCTTGCTCAGTGACCAACACCTGGACGTCCTGGTTGATGTGATCGACGTGCGGTGTCTTGGGGACAATGGTCGAGATCTTGCCGCCCTTGGCCGTCGATGGGGCCATGAAGATCGAGACATAGGCGTTGCGAGCAAAATCGCCGCTGCCGCCGATGCCATTCTGGATGCGCGAGCCCATCAGGTGCGTCGAGTTGACCGCCCCGTGGATGTCGGCCTCGATCATGCCGTTCATGGCGATGCAGCCCTGGCGTCGGATCAGTTCAGGATGGTTGCTGATCTCCTGGGGTCGCAGCACCAGACGATCGCGGAGCCGGTCAAGGTCGGCGTTCAGCGTATGCGCGGCCTCGGGACTGAGCGAGAAGGCCGTCGATGAGGCGCTCAGCAGTTTGCCGGATTCCAGCAGCGCCAGCATCCCGTCCTGCAGGACCTCGGTATAGGCGGTCATGCCGTCGAAGGGCCCGTCCACGAGACCAAACATCACCGCATTGGCGATGTTACCGACGCCTGATTGCAACGGCAGAAGGTTGGCCGGCAGGCGTCCGCGCGCCACCTCGTGACGGAAAAATTCCAGAAGGTGGCCGGCGATGGCGCGATGATCCTCGCCCGGCGGGTCGAAGGGTAGGTTGCGGTCAGGGGTGTCGGTTTCGACCACCGCCACGACCTTGGCCGGGTCACACCGGAAATAGGACTCGCCGATCCGCTGGTCCGGCCGTGTGAGCGGGATGGGGATGCGCGCCGGCGGCAGGGCCGTGCCGTAGTAGATGTCGTGCATCCCCTCCAGCGCGGGGTTTTGCCAACGGTTCACCTCGAGGATCACTTTCGAGGACCGGTCGATCCAGGTCTTGTTGTTGCCCACCGAGGAGGACGGGATCAGCGAGCCGTCTTGTCGGATGCCGGTGACCTCGATGACGGCGGTGTCGAGGGGGCCCAGAAACCCCTGCCAGGCCATCGGCGCCACTTGCGACAGGTGCATATCGAAATAGTCCATCTCGCCGCGATTGATCATCTCGCGGGCGATAGGGTCGGAATTGTAAGGCAGGCGGAACTCGATGCCGTTGGCCCTGGCCAGGGCGCCGTCGAGTTCCGGTCCCGTCGAGGCGCCGGTCCAGACCCGCAGCTTGAAAGGATTGCCCGCCGCGTGCTCCGCCTCGATCCGGCGCGCCAACGCGGTAGGGACAGCCTTGGGATAGCCAGAGCCAGTAAAGCCGCTCATGCCGACGGTCTCGCCGGCGTGGATCAGCGCAGCAGCATCCTCGGGCGACATCACCTTGGCCTTGAGCGCGTCCAGCCCTATCCGTGACCCGTCCATGTCGCCTCGCGCCTCTGGTCCGCTCGCATATGGCTGACCCGCAGCAACCCTGTCAGGTCCGTACGAACCCGAAGACGGCGTTATTCGACCGGATGCGCGGCCAGCCAGGCCTCCAGGTCCGCCGCCGAGCGGTCGGGGATCTGCTCCATCGGCACGTGACCCACGCCCGGATAGAGGATCAGGGTCGCCCCCGGTATGGCCTTGTGGAACTTCTCGCCGTCGGCGGCGGGAATGATCCTGTCCTCCTGGCCGAACATGATCAGGGTCGGGGCATGGATCGTTGAAAGCTCGGCGATCGTAGCGTCGCGACGGGGTCCGCTCTGCAGGGAGAGCAGGACATCGCGATGACCGGGTCCGCGGGACAGCTCGACATACCGATCGATCAGGGCCGGAGTAACCAGCTTCTGGTCCCAGTACCCCGAACGCAGCCCCTGAGCGACCAGCGGCCGGGTGTCGACGTCCTTCAGCAGGGCGCGGCCGAGCGGATGGCGAAGTATGGTGAAGATCAGCGCCCCACCCGATTTCTCGGAAGGCCATCCCGCCGCATCAACCAGGACAAGCCGCTGAACCTTGTCCGGGTGGTCGACCGCATAGGTCCACGCCACCGCGCCGCCCATCGAGTTTCCAGCCAGGGTGAACCGCGTAAGACCCAGCCGAGCCGTCAGCGCGTCGACCACCGCCACAAATCCCTGGCGGCCCGCGAGATAGGGACCCGACGTGCGAGTCAGGCCGTGGCCAGGGAGATCCAGCACCACCACGCGGTAGGTCTTTGATAGCCGCGCGGCCCAGGCGTCCCAAGCGTGGGTCGAGGCGGAATAGCCGTGCACCAGCACGATCGCCGGCGCGTCTCGCGGTCCCAGATCGCGGTAGTGCGCCCGCACGCCACCGGGCAGATCCATGTATTGCGAGTCCGGATAGCCATACTTGGCCTCAAGCGTCGCATAGGGAATATCCGGCCTCTGCAACAGAAACCAGGCTCCCACGGCGAGAGCGATCAACACACCCAGCGTGATCGCCAGGCCCCGCGCCCAGGTTTTCATCCAAGACTCCCACAGAAGGTGAGCCCCATAGCGAACGGCGTTACGCTAGGGAGGTCAAGCGCCGCAGGACGGGCACTGAGTGTCGCGCCCGATCCGGACCGTACGCGTTTCGCCGGCCAAGCCGTCGTAGATCAGCAAGCGCCCAGAAAGGGGCTCACCGGCGCCGGTGATGAGCTTTACCGCCTCCAGGGCCATCATGGAGCCGATCACCCCGGCGAGCGCCCCGACCACGCCGACCATCGCGCAGGTCTCCGCATCCGGCGGGACATCGGGCACCAGGCACCGATAGCAGGGCTGGCCATGGAACACGCCGACCTGACCTGTCCAACGCCCCAGGGCGCCGCTGACCAGGGGCTTGCCCTGCGCGAGACAGGCGTCGCTGACGGCGAAGCGGGTTACAAAGTCGTCGGTGCCGTCGAGGACGAGGTCATACCCGGAAACCACCGCCTCGGCGTTGGACGCATCCAGCCATACCGGATGGGTCTCGATGGTCGTGTTCGGATTCAGCGCGCCCAGGCGCGCGCTGGCCGCCTCCACCTTGGGTCGGCCGATGTCGGCGGTGGCGTAGAGCACCTGACGCTGCAGGTTCGACAGTGAAACCATGTCCGGGTCGACCAGCCCGATCGTCCCGACCCCGGCGGCGGCCAGATACAGCGCAGCGGGCGCGCCGAGGCCGCCCGCCCCCACCACCAGAACCCGCGCGGCCTTCAGCTTCTGCTGGCCCGGGCCACCGACCTCACGCAGCACCAGATGGCGGGCGTAGCGCTCAACTTCGGCTTCCGAAAAACTCATGGCGCTTGACCCTCCGGCCCGGCCTCGCCACATGCGAAGCCATGCAAAGCAACAGCTCTTCCTTCCCCGACTGGCACGGCACGACCATTCTGGCGGTGCGCAAGAACGGCTCGACCGTGATCGCCGGCGACGGACAGGTCTCCATGGGGCCAACCGTCGTCAAGGGCAACGCCCGCAAGGTGCGTCGCCTGGCCGGCGGCAAGGTGGTCGCGGGCTTCGCCGGGGCGACGGCAGACGCCTTCACGCTCATTGAGCGCTTGGAAGCTAAACTGGAACAGTATCCCGACCAGCTGGCCCGCGCTTGCGTCGATCTGGCCAAGGACTGGCGAACCGATCGCTACCTGCGCAAGCTGGAAGCCATGCTGCTGGTCGCCGACAAGACCGCCATCTACACCGTCACGGGCGTCGGCGATGTGCTGGAGCCGGGCGAGAGCCTTGGCGGCGGCGCGGTTGCGGCGATCGGCTCGGGCGGCAACTACGCCCTGGCGGCCGGCAAGGCGTTGATCGATCTGGATCTTTCGGCCGAGGACATCGCCCGTAAGGCCATGGGCATCGCCGCCGAGATCTGCGTCTACACCAACGGCAACCTGACCGTCGAAAGCCTATAATGACCGAGTTTTCGCCCCGCGAGATCGTTTCCGAGCTCGACCGCTACATCGTCGGTCACGCTGAGGCCAAGAAGGCCGTAGCCGTGGCGCTGCGCAACCGCTGGCGCCGTCGTCGCGTCCCTGCGGACCTGCGCGACGAGGTCACGCCGAAGAACATCCTGCTGATCGGTCCCACAGGCGTCGGCAAGACCGAGATCGCGCGCCGCCTGGCCAAGCTGGCCCAGGCCCCGTTCCTGAAGGTCGAGGCCACCAAGTTCACCGAGGTCGGCTATGTCGGCCGCGACGTCGACCAGATCGTCCGCGACCTCGTCGAAAGCGCCCTGGCCATGGTGCGCGACAAGCGCCGCGCCGCCGTGAAGGCAAAGGCCGAGGGGGCCGCCGAGGAGCGCATCCTCGACGCCCTGACCGGTCCGGGCTCGACGGCCGCTCGCGAAGCATTCCGCCGAAAGCTGCGCGCCGGCGAACTGGACGACAAGGAGGTCGAGCTGCAGCTGGCCGACACCGGCGGCCCCAGCTTCGACATTCCCGGCCAGCCCGGTGCGGCGGTGTTCAACCTGTCGGACATGATGAAGTCGCTGGGCGGTGGACGCACCAAGACCCACAAGACCACCGTCTCGGGCGCCTGGGCGCCGCTGATCGCCGAGGAGAGCGACAAGCTGCTGGATCAGGAAGCGCTGACCCAGGAGGCCCTGGAACTGGCCGAGAACCACGGCATCGTGTTCCTGGACGAGATCGACAAGGTCGCCAGCTCCTCTCAGCGCTCCGGCGCCGATGTCAGTCGCGAAGGGGTCCAGCGCGACCTCCTGCCCCTGATCGAGGGCACGACGGTCTCGACCAAGCACGGGCCGGTCAAGACCGACCACATCCTGTTCATCGCCTCGGGCGCCTTCCATGTCGCCAAGCCGTCGGACCTCTTGCCCGAGCTGCAGGGCCGCCTGCCGATCCGGGTGGAGCTGAAGGGCCTATCGCGCGACGACATGCGCCGCATTCTGACTGAGCCGGAAGCCAACCTGATCCGCCAGCATCAGGCGCTGATGGCGACCGAAGAGGTCACGCTGGTCTTCACCGACGAGGCGATCGACGCCTTGGCCGACGCGGCCGTGGCTGTGAACGGCTCGGTCGAGAACATCGGCGCCCGCCGCCTGCAGACGATCATGGAGAAGGTGGTCGAGGAGATCAGCTTCAGCGCAGCCGATCGCGGCGGCGACACCGTGACGATCGACGCGGCCTATGTGACCGAGCGCGTGGGCGCGCTGGCGGCCAATGCGGATCTCAGTCGCTTTATCCTGTAATCACAAATCCTCCCCCTCGTGGGGGAGGTGGTCGCGAAGCGACCGGAGGGGGAAGTTCTGCTGAACCGGCCTCATCCCTCTCCGTCGGCTTCGCCGACACCTCTCCCTTGGGGAGAGGATTTTACTCACCCCGCCGCCGCCACAGCCTCCATCCCCAGGATCGCCGCCTTGCGAGCAAGACCCCAGTGATAGCCGGTCAGCCGGCCGTCCTTGGCGATGGCGCGGTGGCAGGGGATCAGGAGCGAAATCGGATTGGCCCCGATGGCGCCGCCGGTCGCCTGGAAGGCCTTGGGCTTTCCGGCCCAGGCGGCCACTTGGCCATAGGTGGCCGTCTCACCGGCCTTGATATTCAACAGCGCCTTCCAGACCTGGATGTGGAACGGCGAGCCGATCAACACCACCGGCAGGGGCCCCTCCCCTCCTGAGAAGGCGCGGAGAGCCATGGTCTGAGCGGCGCCGTCGTCGCGGACCCAGTCAGCGGCGGGAAAGCGGCGATGCATGTCAGCGAAGCTGGCCTCGTCGTCTCCGTCGGAGAACGCCAGGCCGGCCAAACCACGATCGGCCATCACGAAAAGACCTCTGCCGAACGGTGTCGGCGCCCAGCCCCAGCGCAACCGCATGCCCGCGCCGCGCCGACGAACCTCACCCGGCGTGGCCGCCTCCTGGGCGATGAACAGATCATGCAGGCGCGAGGGCCCCGAAAGCCCAGCGTCGAAGGCGGCGTCCAGCACCGTGCCGCCAGCCTCCAGCGAGCGCCGCGCCTCGGCATGGGCGATGGCCGAGACAAAGGTCTTGGGGCTGACCCCGGCCCAGCGGGTGAAGATGCGCTGGAAATGGAAAGGCGACAGGCCCACCGCTTGGGCCGCATCGTCGAGGGACGGATGGTCCGACCACCGCTCAGCCAACCAGTCGAGCGCCTTGGCCATCCGGTGATAGTCGACCGAGCGTTCCGCCAAGCGGGCAAGCTCCTGGCGGGCCGCCTCGGAAATGGCGTCGGAAAAGGGGGATGCGTCGTAAGCCATGGTCATAGGCTAGGCTCTCGAACTCGCGCCGTCCGCCCGGTTCTTGCGGCGTTCACGACCAGCGCTCGCTGCGGGCCGCGCGGATCGCGTCCTGCAGCGCATCGGCCAGTTCCGCACGCTGATCCGGGCCCAGCGCGCGGGCCAGGGTCAAACGCCTGCGATGGATCATCAAGCGAACCCGGACGTCGTGCTCTCCCGGATGGTCGAGGTCCACGCGGGTGAAGGCGGTCGGCGAGGTCCAGACCGTGCGTGCGCCCTTCTCATCCTCGCGACTAACCGTCACAGCCTCGGCAGTGACCTGGATGCGCTCTACCCGGCGCGCGGCCCGTTCGCTGGCCCGAAGAGCAATCCACAGCGCCAGGACGTCGAGCCCCAGGAACGGCAGAACCGGCGGCGCGCGGACCACGATCAGGAAGATCGCCACCAGCACGTTGAACCCCATCACGACGGCCAACAGCACCGCGCCGCCCTGCGGGCTCAGCGAGCGGTGCGGTGCGATCACACGGTCCATGTAGATCGGCTTGGCCATGGCGCGAATTTAGGTGTCAGCCGCGCTCTTGGCGAGCGGAGTCCCCCACGGCATGGTCGCCTCATGGTCAAGACTCCCCGCAAAGCCGCTTCGGTCACCAAGGCGCCCGTGCGCAAGGCCGCCAAGAAGCCCGTAAAACGGCTCTCACCGGCCCAGCGCGAACGCGTCGCCGTTCTGTTCGACCGGTTCGAGGGCCTAGACCTGCATCCCAAGACCGAGCTGAACTATTCGAACGCCTATGAACTGGTCACGGCGGTCGCGCTGTCGGCCCAGGCCACCGACGTTCAGGTCAATAAGGCCACCGGCCCGTTGTTTCAGGTCGCCAACAGCGCCGAAGCGATGCTGGCGCTCGGGGAAGAGGGGCTGATCAAGTACATCGCCTCGATCGGCCTGTTCCGCAGCAAGGCCAAGAACGTCATCGCCGCCGCCCGGATCATCATCGAGAAGCATGCCGGTCAGGTTCCCTTGAACCGAGAGGAGCTTGAGGCGCTCCCGGGGGTAGGCCGAAAAACCGCCAGCGTGGTGCTGAACGAGCTGGACATAGAGCCCGCCATAGCCGTCGACACCCATGTCTTCCGGGTATCGCATCGCCTGAAGCTGTCGGCTGGCAAGACCCCCGACGCCGTCGAGCAGGACCTGATGCGGGTGGTCCCCCCGCCCTACCAGACTCGCGCGCACCACTGGCTGATCCTGCACGGCCGCTATGTCTGCGTGGCGAGGAAGCCCAAGTGCGAGATCTGCAAGATCAGCGATCTTTGCCCGTCTCGGGAGCTGTTTCTGGGGGCGTGACTTGCCCCTCCGCGCCGGCGGCGCTCCTCCCCCAGAAGGAGAAGAAGGAGGGTTTGGGCCTTCCGCCCCCTATGGGGGCGGACGACTTCGCAAGGCGAAGTCAGGTGGGAGTCTGCTGAGCTAGCCGATCGCCCGCATCACCGCCGCCGCAAACGCCGCGCCCTTGTCGTGGGCGTGCTCCAGGAAGAGGTCTGGCTCGATGACCTCGAGCTCCATCAACTGGGGCGTGCGATCCAATCCCCGGATCAGATCGACCCGAGCATAGGTCAGGGGGCGACCGGCGGCCTCCAGCACAATGGCGGCGGCGCGTAGGGCTTCCGGCTCGGGCGCTATCTGGCTCACTCGGCCGCCGAACTGAGGCTGGACCCGGAAGTCGCCCTCGACCGCGACCTTGGCGACGGCGTGGCTGAAGTGACCGTCGAAATAGAAGAGGGACAGCTCCCCCTCCTCGCCCACCGCCGGCAGGAAGGGCTGGATGAGCGCCGGACCGTTCGGGCCGCCAGCCAGAGACCCTCCACGCTTGACCCGGATCGTCTCGTGAGATCCGGCCGAGACCTGCGGCTTGACCACCACCTCGGCGACCCCGAAAGCGTCAAACGCCGCCTCGACGACCTCGGCCGTCAGATGGTCGTGAGCCTGGGTCGGCACCACCGGTGCGCCCTTAGCTGCCAGCTCGACGAGATAGGTCTTGGTCGCATTCCACCGCAGAACCGAAGGCGGGTTCACCATCCGCACGCCGCTGGCCTCGAAAGCCTCGAGCTGCGCGAACCAGTCCGCCTGCCGGGCGTGATAGCCCCAGGCCAGGGACGGCATGACCAAGCGCGCCTGGCCAGGTTCAACGGGATCCGTCCACGGCTGCGCCTCGACCGTCAGGCCCTGGGCCCGAAGCGGCGCGGCGAGCCGCTCGAACAGGGTGGACCAGCTGTCGCCATAGCGATGCTCGTCGCGGGCGGGCACCAGGAGCAGAACGTCGACCATCGGTTTACCCATGCTTGCTAGAACTGCGCAGCTAGGATGTCGCAGGACTTTGGGCAACCCTCGCGTTGCCACGGCCGACCACATCCTTTAATCGCAACGCGACTTGGACCTTCGGTCCTGTTCTTTCAAAGGTTTTTCCGTCCCATGACCGCGCTCTACGACGTCGCCGCCATCGGCAACGCCATCGTCGACGTCATCGCCCAGTGCGACGACGCCTTCCTCGAGCGCGAGGGCCTGGTGAAGGGCTCGATGGCCCTGATCGATCCGGCCCGGGCCGCCAGCCTGTACGACGTGATGTCGGCGGCGATCGAGGCCTCGGGCGGCAGCGCCGCCAACACGGTGGCCGGCGTCGCCAGCTTCGGCGGCAAGGCCGCGTTTCTGGGCAAAGTCGCGGACGACCAACTGGGCCGCGTCTTCCGCCACGACATGAAGGCGATCGGCTGCGTCTTCACGACCCCGCCGCTGGCCGAAGGTCCTGCGACGGCCCAGAGCCTGATCAATGTCACGCCGGACGCCCAGCGCACGATGTCGACCTATCTGGGCGCCTGCGTCGAACTGAACCCCGCCGACGTCGATCCCGAGATCATCGAGGCCGCGCAGATCTCGTATCTGGAAGGCTACCTGTTCGATCCGCCGGAAGCCCGCCGCGCCTTCGCCAAGGCCGCCGCCCTGGCGCACGGCGCAGGCCGCAAGATCGCTCTGACCCTGTCTGACAGCTTCGTCGTCGACCGCCATCGCGGCGCCCTGCTCGGCTTCGTCGAAACGCAATGCGACATCGTCTTCGCCAACGCCGCTGAGGTCTGCGCGCTGTTCGAGACGGACGACTTCGACGCGGCCGTGAAGGCCCTGGCGGAGCGTTGCGAGATCGCCGCCGTAACCCGTAGCGAGAAGGGCTCGGTCGTCGCGGCGAACGGGCAGTTGCACGAAATCTCGGCCTACCCCGTGGAAAAAGTCGTGGACACGACCGGCGCGGGCGACCAATACGCGGCGGGTTTCCTCTTTGGCCTTTCGCAGGGCCGTCCGCTGCCTATCTGTGGCCAGCTGGGCAGCCTGGCGGCCGCCGAGGTGATCGACCACTACGGCCCGCGTCCGCAGGTTTCCCTGCGCGAACTGGCTCAAAAGAACGGACTTTAGGATTCAGATGGCCCGCACCGCTGAAGTGGTCCGCGAGACGAAGGAGACCCAGATCCGGGTCTGGATCGATCTCGACGGGACCGGCGTCTCGACGATCTCCACCGGCATTGGTTTCTACGACCATATGCTGGAGAGCTTCGCGCGCCACGGCGGCTTCGACCTGAAGGTCGAGACCAAGGGCGACCTGCATATCGACATGCACCACACGGTCGAGGACACCGGCATCGTGCTGGGCCAAGCGATCAACAAGGCGCTGGACGGCTTCAAGGGCATCCGACGCTTCGGCTCGGCTTATATCCCGATGGACGAGACCCTGACGCGCTGCGCCATCGACCTGTCGAACCGGCCCTATCTGATCTGGAAGGTCGAGTTCAAGCGGCCCAAGGTCGGCGAGATGGACACCGAGCTCTTCAAGGAGTTCCACCACGCGTTCGCCATGAACAGCGGGGCGTGCGTGCATCTTGAGACCCTGTACGGCGACAACACCCACCACGTCGCCGAAAGCGGTTTCAAGGCCCTGGCCCGGGCGCTGCGTCAGGCGGTCGAGATCGACCCCAAGACCGGCGGCCAGGCTCCGTCCACCAAGGGCGTGCTGTAGGAACCTGATTTCATGCAGACCGTCGCCCTGATCGATTACGGGTCGGGCAACCTGCGTTCGGCCGAGAAGGCCTTGCGTGAGGCGGCCCGCCGCCGCGCCCTGAACGCCGACATCGTTGTCACCGCTGACCCCGACCTTGTCGCCAAGGCCGATCGCGTCTTCCTGCCCGGCGTCGGGGCCTTCGCCTCGTGCCGCGCCGGGCTTGACGCGACCGGCGTCTATGAAGCGATGAACCAGGCAGTCCATGGTCGGGGCGTCCCGTTCATGGGCATCTGCGTCGGTCACCAGCTTTTGGCCACCGAAGGCCTGGAGTTCGGCGTCACACCGGGCCTCAACTGGATTTCCGGCCAGGTGAAGAAGCTGGAGCCCAACGATCCGTCACTGACCATCCCGCACATGGGCTGGAACGCGATCAGCTTCACACGTCCTCATGCCCTGTTCGCGGGCATCGACGACGGCGCCCATATGTATTTCGCCAACTCGTTCGCCCTGACCCCTTCCCATATGGAAGATGTCGTCGCGACCGCCGATCACGGCGGACCGTTCACGGCCGCTGTGGCCAAGGACAATGTCGCGGGCGTACAGTTCCACCCTGAAAAATCACAAGCATCAGGGCTCGCCCTGCTCGCCAACTTCCTGGAATGGCGCCCATGATCCTCTATCCGGCCATCGACCTGAAGGACGGCCAGTGCGTGCGCCTGCTGCATGGCGACATGGACAAGGCCACGGTCTTCAACACCTCGCCCGCCGACCAGGCCCAGCGCTTCGTCCAGGACGGCTTCTCGTGGCTGCATGTCGTAGACCTGAACGGCGCCATTGAGGGCCAGTCGGTCAACACAGCCGCCGTCGAACAGATCCTCGAGTCGATCTCGATCCCGGTGCAGTTGGGCGGCGGCATCCGGACGCTGGAAGGCGTCGAGACCTGGATTGAAGCGGGCGTGTCCCGCGTCATCCTCGGCACCGTGGCCGTGCATGATCCGGAACTCGTCAAGAAGGCCGCGCGCCTGTGGCCCGAGCAGATCGCCGTGGCGGTCGACGTGCGCGACGGCAAGGTCGCCGTAGACGGCTGGACGGGCCTTTCGGACATCGACGCCATCACGCTCGGCAAGCGCTTTGAGGACGCCGGTGTCGCGGCCCTTATCGTCACCGACATCAGCCGCGACGGCGCCCTGACGGGGGTTAATGTCGAGGGCGTGGGCGAGCTGGCCGACGCGGTCTCTATTCCCGTCATCGCCTCGGGCGGCGTCGCCGCCGTGGCAGACATCGAGCGCCTGAAGGCTCGCAAGGGCGTCGAGATCGCTGGCGCGATCCTGGGCCGCTCGCTCTATGCCGGCACCATCAAGCCGTCCGAAGCTCTGATCGCGGCGGCCGCCTGATGCTGAAGACCCGGATCATTCCCTGCCTCGACGTGAAGGACGGGCGGGTGGTCAAGGGGGTCAACTTCGTCTCCCTGCGCGACGCCGGCGACCCGGTGGAGCAGGCCCGCGCCTATGACGCCGCCGGCGCCGACGAACTGATGTTCCTGGACATCACCGCCTCGAGCGAAGGCCGGGGCCTGATCCTGGACGTCATCTCGCGCACGGCGGAGGTCTGTTTCATGCCCGTCTCCGTAGGCGGCGGCGTGCGGCAGGTGTCTGACATGCGCCGCCTGTTGCTGGCCGGCGCCGACAAGGTCTCGGTCAACACGGCCGCTGTCGAAAACCCTGACCTGATCGCAGGCGGGGCGGACGCTTTCGGGGCGCAGTGCGTGGTCGTGGCCATCGACGCCAAGGCGCGCGAGGACGGCTCCGGTTGGAACGTCTGGACCTATGGCGGCCGCAAGGACACCGGCCTCGACGTCGTCGAATGGGCCACCGAGGTGGTCGAGCGCGGCGCGGGCGAGATCCTGCTGACCTCGATGGACCGCGACGGCGCCAAGATCGGCTACGACATCCCGCTCCTGAAGGCCGTCACGGGCGCGGTCAATGTGCCGGTGATCGCCTCGGGTGGGGCCGGCAAGACCGAACACCTGGTCGAAGCCGCTCGCGACGGCCACGCCGCCGCCGTCCTGGCCGCCTCGATCTTCCACTTCGGCGAAATCTCGATCGGCGAGGCCAAGCAGGCCATGGCCGACGCCGGCATCCCTGTGCGCCTCGACGCGCTGAAGGGGGCCGCATGAGCGAGCGCCTGACAAACGTCCTGAAACGCCTGGCCGCGACGATCGAGGCCCGCAAGGGTGGCGATGCGTCGGTGTCGTACACCGCCAAGCTGCTGAACGACCCGGCCCTCGCCGCCAAGAAGCTGGGCGAGGAAGCCGTTGAAACGGTGATCGCCGCGGTCGCGCAAGGGTCTGACGCCCTGGCGGCCGAAAGCGCGGATCTGCTCTACCACTGGCTGGCCCTGATGGCCGCCTCTGGCGTCTCGCTGGACGCCGTGGCTGAAAAGCTGGAAGCCCGCGAGGGAACGTCCGGCATCGCCGAAAAGGCGTCGCGGAAGGGTTAAACCCGCCGCTTCAGCGCCACGTATAACGCCCCTTCGCCGCCGTGCCGGCGGTCGGCGGTGGAGACGCCGGCGACCATCTCGCGCAGCGACGGGTCGGTCAGCCACTCGGGCGTCCGGGTGCGCAAAACCCCCTGCCCCACCCTGCCCTTGCCGGTGATAACTAGCACCGCCCGGTGGCCCTGCCCGAATGAGCGGCGGATGAAGGCTTCCAGTGTCGCGCGAGCCTGGTCCTGGTCGAGGCCGTGCATGTCTAGTCGCGCACCGATCGGGTCGCGTTCCTTGACGATCCGCAGCTTGCGATTGGGCTCGATGTGGCCCGCCGGGCCCTTGATCGGCTTTGGCGCGGCCGGCTTCAGGTCCTCGGGATGCAGCCGCAGCGGGGCGATCGAGGCGAGACGGGTCGGCGGGTCGGCCGGCAGGGCGGTGTCGGCCTTCAACGAGGGCCGGATCCGCGCCTTACTGCGCATCTTCTCAGGCTTGACCGGCGCGCGCGGCGTCACGGTCGAGGCGACGAGCCGCCAAAGGCGCTTGTCGTCTTCCGGTCCGGGTGGCGGCTTCTTGCTCACGCTAAGGGTTCGGCGTCAGCCGATAGAGACGCAAGGTGTGGCGTACACGACCGGCCTCGACGCCGGCGGCGGCGCCAGAGCCCATATAGAGATCAGCCCGCACTTGGCCCTTGATGGCGCCGCCGGTGTCCAGCGCGATCACCGCCCGTCGATAGACCGGGAAGGCTCCCGCCAGTTTCGGCGCAGCGGCGTCCAGCCAATAGAAGCCGCCATAGGCGTGATGGCTCGGATCAACAGCGATCGCGCGGCCGGACGGCAGGGCCACACCGGCGGCCCCGGCGGGCTCCTTGCCGTCGTCAGGAACCGTGCGGAAGAAGACATAGCGTGGGTTCAGCCGCATGATCGCATCGGCTTCGGGACCCCGATTCTCGGCCAGCCAGGTCCGGATGGACTCGGCCGAAGTGTTGTTGTCGGCGAGCAGGCCCTTGTCGCGCATGGCGATCGCGATCCCGACGAATGGCCTGCCGTTGGTGCCGGCAAAAACCGCGCGGACCCGACGGCCGTCTGGCAGCACCAGAACACCGGAGCCCTGGATTTGTAGGAAAAACAGCTCTTCGGGCCTCATCCACGCCAGAGGCTTGTCGGTGGCGACCGCCTCAATCTCGGCCCGATCGGGATAAGGCACGAAGGTCGAGCCCTCGACATGGCCTGTGATCTTCTTGCCGACCAGGGCGGGTTCGAAGGGGCCGAGATCCAGCACCACCAGATCTGAGGGCAGTCCGCGCAGGGGCGCACTGAATTCGGCGTTGCGCGACATGCGCGCCTCGTACTGTGGCGCGAAATAGGCGGTCAGCAGACCGTCCGCGCCAGCACCGTCGCCGCCGACAGGCTCAATCCGGAAGTTGGCCTCGATGAAGGCCCGAGCGGCCGAGCCATCAAGGTCCTTCGCCGCCTTAGCTAGACCGCACGCCCGCGTGACGCTCGGATCCTTGGACACGCCACAGCCGGCGCGGAAGGCGTCCAGCGCCGCAAGATGGTCCTCCTGCGCCCAACCCGCGAGCTTCTCGAAAGACAGCGCGGTCGGCGCCGGCTCTTGCGCGACGGGCGCGGTAGGGGGCGGAGGGGTCGCTGGCGGAGCGGGCGGGGCGACCGTCGGGGGCGCTGAGGGCGTGCTGACGCACGCACTGAGCAGCAGCGCCGCCAAGGCGGCCGGCGCCAGCGAAGAGCAGGACAGGCGGATCATCAGGCCTCGGCGGCGGCCACGAACGAAAGGTTCCAGTTCGGGTCAGTGCTCTTGACCTCGCGCTCGAACGTCCAGAGTTCGGCGGTGCGGCGGTCGTCGACACCCTCGCCACGCTCGTCCTTTGTGCGAGTGCGGACTTCCGCCAGGATGCGCACCACGGCCTTGGCCGTGTCGCCCACCACATCGACGCGCTCAAGATCAACGCGCGGCGGCGTCAGGAACTCGACCTTTTCCGTGCGCCCGGCCGCTTCGCGAGCAGCCATGGCGCGCTCGAAGTTTTCCATGACGTCGGGCGCCAGCAGCGGCTTGAGCGTCTCGCGATCACCTTCGGCGTAGGCCTTGACGATCTGCTCATAGGCGGCGCGGGCCCCCGTCAGGAAGCGGCTGGGATCGAAGTCAGGTTGGCGCGCCTTGAGGGTGGCCACGCCCTCGGCTTGCAGGATCGGATCTACCGGCGCGGACGCGGCGCCCGACGTCGCCGTCACAGCAACGTCTTCGGGTTGCCGGCCGACGCGACGACCAAGGGTCGCGTACAGCTGGTAGAGTACAACGGCGGCCACGGCGGCAAGGAACAGGATCTGGAACACGTCGGGGTCCGGCAGCGGGCTTTAGGCCCTGGAGATGGTATCTATATAGGTGAGACAGGTTCGCCCGTCAGGCGCCTGACGTTGCGCCAGACCAGCCCTCATGGTAGCAGCGCCCACCTTTCTTTTGGCGTTCTAGCCGCCGATTACGGATTTTATCCTAATGACCGACACCACCGCCCCCGAGGCGACCCCGGACGGCGCCGAGGCCGGCCAAGCGGGCATCCGCATCCTGGCTCAGTTCGTCCGCGATTTCTCGTTTGAGAACCCGCTCGCTCCCGACGCGCTGCGCGCCGGCGGCGCCCAGCCCGCCATCGACATGGGCGTGGAAATGAACGCGCGCGGTCGCGCCGATGGCCTGTTCGAAGTCGACCTGAAGCTGTCGGCCCGCGCCGAGCGCGAAGGCCAAGCCGTGTTCCACGTTGAAGTGGTCTATGGCGGCCTGTTCCACATCGCCGGTATCCCAGAGCAGGATCTGGAGCCGGTGCTGCTGATCGAGTGCCCGCGCTTCCTGTTCCCCTACGCCCGTCGTCTGATCTCGGACGTGACGGCCGAAGGCGGCTTCCCGCCGTTCCTGATCGATCCGATCGACTTCGCCGGCGTCTACGCCGCGCGCAAGGCCCAGGCCGAAGGCCAAGTGGTCGGCAACGCGTAAGCGTCTGATCGAATGTGATTGCAAGAAGGGCTCGGCCGAAAGGCCGGGCCTTTTTCTTCGGGCGTTATAGCCAAAAAAGTCAGCGTCATCCCAGGCAGCGTAGCCGACCCGGGACCCAGGGGCCAACGCGGTGCGATTGCACTGGATCCGGGCTCTCCGCTCCGCTGGAGCCGGGATGACGAGGGATGTTGGCTTTAGGCTACGGCTGGAGCCGGTATCCGCCCATCTCGGTGATCAGGATCCGCGCCACAGTCGGATCAGGCTCAATCTTCTGGCGCAGGCGATAGACGTGGGTCTCCAGCGTGTGGGTCGTGACACCAGCGTTGTAGCCCCACACCTCGGTCAGCAGTTCCTCGCGCGACACGGGCTTGGAACCCGCGCGATAGAGGTACTTCAGGATGTTGGTTTCCTTCTCAGTCAACCGCACCTTCTTCTGCTTTTCATCCACCAACAGCTTGGCCGACGGGCGGAATTCGTAGGGGCCGATCCGGAACAGCGCGTCTTCCGAGGCCTCATAGCTGCGTAGCTGAGCGCGGATGCGGGCCAGCAGCACGCCGAAGCGGAAGGGCTTGGTCACATAGTCGTTGGCGCCGGACTCCAGGCCCAGGATCGTGTCGCTGTCGCTGGCGGCGGCCGTCAGCATGATGACCGGCGCGGTCACGCCGTTCTTGCGCATCAGGCGGCAGGCCTCGCGGCCGTCCATATCGGGAAGATCGACGTCCAGAAGGATCAGGTCGGGCTTGAGCTCCCGCGACAGCTTTACGCCCTCGCCGGCGCTGGAGGCCTCATTGACCGCAAACTCCTCGTGCAGGGCCAACTGTTCCGCCAGCGCCCCGCGCAGGTCGTCGTCGTCGTCGATCAGAAGAAGCGTCTTGCGTTGCGCCATGAGGCGGAACATGCACCGCTGCGCCCCCCGGGGACAACCCCGCGCGCGGCCTATAAGTCGAGGAGTCGCCGCTTATGCTGTTTCGAGCCCACGCTGACGGCCGTTTCGAGCTGGATGGACGCATGGTGCGCTGCGCGCTCGGCAAGGCCGGTGCGATCGCCGCCGCTGAGAAGCGCGAGGGTGACAACAAGAGTCCTATCGGCGTCTGGGTGATGCGGGAGGTCTGGTATCGACCCGATGTCTATCCAGAAGGCCCAGATACGGCCCTGTCCGTGCGCGCCACCCAGCCCACGGACGGCTGGTGCGATGCGCCGAGCGATCCGAACTATAACCGCCCGGTCACCCTCCCCTATCCGGCCAGCGCTGAGCGGATGTGGCGCGACGACACCGTGTACGACCTGGTAGTGATCCTGGGCCACAATGACGATCCGCCCGTACCGGGACTGGGATCGGCCATCTTCATGCACCTGGCCCGTGACGGCTATCCGGGCACTGAAGGCTGCGTGGCTCTGGCGCGCGGCGATCTGGAAGCGGTTCTGGCGGCGGCGCGACCAGGTGATGCGGTCGAGATCCTCGCGGACTAGCCGTAATTGCGGCTTCCGAAGAGCGCCGAGCCCACCCGAACCGAGGTGGCGCCTTGCGCGATGGCGATCTCGAAATCGTCGCTCATGCCCATGGAGAGTTTGTCGAGACCATTCCGAGAGGCGATCGCGGCGAGATTCGCGAAATGCGGCGCCGGATCCTGCTCGAAGGGCGGGATGCACATCAGGCCCTCGATCGCCAAGCCGTAGGTTATTTGGCACGCGGCGATGAAGGCGTCGGCCTCGGCCGGCGCAACACCGGCCTTCTGCGGCTCCTCGCCGATATTGACCTGGACGTAGAGTCGCGGCGCCGTGCCCGCTCGCTGGATCTCGTCAGCCAGCACGCGGGCCAGCTTTTCCCGATCGAGCGTTTCGATCACATCAAAGAAGCCAACCGCCTCGCGCGCCTTGTTGGTCTGCAGGGGCCCGATCAGCCGCAACTCCAGTCCCTGACGACGGTCGGCCCAGCGCTCCATCGCCTCCTGAACCCTGTTTTCGCCGAACACTTTCTGTCCCGCGTCGAGCACCGGCGCGATATGATCCCACGGCTGGGTCTTGGACACCGCCACCAGGGTCACGCCCCCTGCTGGACGTTCGGCGCGGGCCTCGGCGGCGGCGATGCGGGCGCGGATCTCGGCGAGCGATGACGACATGGGGATCGTGCCTTGGGCGATGTGAGCGAACTGGAAGCCCTGTCTAATGCGGCCCTGGCCCTTCCGCCAAGGATGGTGCGCGGCTTGATGCTGCCAAGGTTGCTGTTCTTCACTGACCCAGCGCGTGTTGCAGACCCAGGAGCGGTCGCTGGACGGCTCCCCGCCGGGTCGGCCATCGTCTTCCGCGCCTTCGGCGCGCCGGACGCCGTCGACCAGGGACGTCGACTGCGCGAGATCGCGACGGCGCGCGGCCTGATGCTGCTGGTCGGCGCACATGTCAGTCTGGCCGAGGGCGTCGGCGCCGATGGCGTTCACCTGCCGCAACGCATGGTGTCTGCTCTTCCGCGCCTGCGGGCCGAGCATCCGCGTTATCTGATCACCGCCGCCGCGCACGATCTCGTGGCGCTTCAGGCCGCCGAACGGTCCGGAGCGGACGCGGCGGTGGTGTCACCGGTTTTCCCCAGCAATAGCCCCTCAGCGGGCGAACCTCTGGGTCTTGAAGGGCTTAACAGGCTGGTCACGGCGACCACGCTGCCCGTCTACGCCTTGGGCGGCGTCAACGCGAGCACGGCGGCTTCGCTGGCAGGCAGCAGCGTTGCCGGCCTAGCGGCGGTCGAGGCGTTGGCGGGCTGAGACCGGCCTAGAACTTGAAAGCAGTTTCCAGGCGCACGCGCGGCGCCGGATCGGCTTGCTGGGCCTTGCGCGCAGCCAGAGCCGGATTGGTTTCGCCCAGACTGACGGCGCCGCCAACGCGAATGGACGGCGTCACCTTGAAGTAGGCGCCCGCCTTCACGTCCTGCAGTTCCATTTCACGGCTGGAGGGTTGGTCGAGGTCGAGCTTCAGACCCCAACGGCCCTTCTTGGCGTCCCAACGCAGAGTGCGCTTGTCATCCCGCGGATACTGTACGCCCGAGGCGGCGCTGGTGAAGTCGTTCTTGACGGTGAAATCGGGGGCGACCGCGTGCGGCTTGGCCTGAGCGAACGCCGTCGCGGCCGATCCCGTCAGGATCAACGCGGCAGTTCCCGCCAGGAAGAAACGCTTCGCGACCATCGCTACTCGCCGCCTATACTCAGTTGTCCCCACCCGCTCCATATAGGATCAGGCCCCTTGCTTTGCGATTAAAGGCCTCGCTGGAACGCGGTCAACCGGCGTTTGGTCGCACGCGGTCGTACAATCGACGTTTCAATCGACTCCTGTGGCGGTGAGGTCACGCGATTCCTGTTTTGAGGCGGCGCTGCCATGGTATAGACCGGCTCCCGGCCGCGGGGGCGCGCCTGGACGCGCTGACAGCGTCGGCGAGACATTGGAGCGAGGTACTATGGCGTTTGAGCGTGGGTCTGTGATGCGCGGCGTCGCCGCGGGCGTCCTGGCTCTGTCGGTGCTGGGCGTTTCGGCCTGCGCCAGCGACAAGGCCCCGAAGACGTTCTCCACACAGAGCGATGAGCCTGGGTTCAATCCGTTCAAGCGTCTGGGCGGCGGCGCCAAGGCCCCCGCCACCGAAGGTTCGATTGGCGTCAACGGCTATCTGTGGCGCGCGAGCCTGGACACGCTGGCGTTCATGCCGCTGGCCTCGGCTGACCCCTACGGCGGCGTCATTGTCACCGACTGGTATGTGAATCCGGAAACGCCCGCCGAGCGCTTCAAGGCCACGGTCTATATCCTGGACACGCGCCTGCGCGCTGACGGCCTGAACGTGACCGTGTTCAAGCAGACCAAAGATATCAACGGAGCCTGGGTCGACGCGCCGGTCTCCGACCAGACGGCCGCTGATATCGAGAATGCGATCCTGACGCGCGCGCGTCAGCTTCGACTTTCGAACATTAAGGGCTAAGGCCCGTTCGGGTCCCGGCCTTCGGGCTGGGACCCGTTTCCTCTCCGATTTTCCGCGCGCCTGGACCGCGAAACCGCTTATGACATCGCGGACGCTCCTTCCGGGCGCGCTTTCCGCCGATCAAGACCTGGTTTCCGATGGCCCGCTACAATCCCAAAGACACCGAACCCAAATGGCGTGAAGCCTGGGCGAAGGCCGACGTTTTCAAGACCGGCGAAATCAACGACGGCCGTCCGAAATACTACGTGCTCGAGATGTTCCCGTATCCGTCGGGTCGCATCCATATGGGCCACGTCCGCAACTACGCGATGGGCGACGTGGTCGCTCGTTACAAGCGCGCCCAGGGCTTCAACGTCCTGCACCCGATGGGCTGGGACGCCTTCGGCATGCCGGCCGAGAACGCGGCCATGGAGCGCGGCGTCCACCCCAAGGGTTGGACCTACGACAACATCGCCGCCATGCGCGAGCAGCTGAAGTCGCTGGGCATCTCGGTCGACTGGTCGCGCGAGTTCGCCACCTGCGACCCTGAGTACTACGGCAAGCAACAGGCCTGGTTCCTGCGCCTGCTGAAGCGCGGCCTGGTCTATCGCAAGGAAGCCTCGGTCAACTGGGACCCGGTCGACATGACCGTGCTGGCGAACGAGCAGGTCATCGACGGCAAGGGCTGGCGCTCGGGCGCGACGGTCGAGAAGCGCAAGCTGACCCAGTGGTTCCTGCGCATCACCCAATATGCCGACGACCTGATCGAGGGCCTGAAGACCCTGGACCGCTGGCCCGACAAGGTTCGCCTGATGCAGGAGAACTGGATTGGCCGCAGCAAGGGCCTGCGCTTCAAGTTCCAGTTCGAGGGTGAAGCCCCCGATGGCCTGGCAGAGGGGCTGGAAGTCTATACCACGCGCCCCGACACCCTGTTCGGCGCCAGCTTCGTCGGCATTGCGCCCGAGCACCCGCTGGCCGAGCAGCTGGCGGTCGAGAACCCGCAAATCCAGCAATTCATCGCCGACTGCCGCAAGGGCGGCACCTCGGAAGCCGAGATCGAGAGCGCCGAGAAGCTGGGCTACGACACCGGCCTGCGGGTCAAGCACCCGCTGGACCCGTCGATCACCCTGCCCGTGTGGATCGCCAACTTCATCCTGATGGACTACGGCACGGGCGCGATCTTCGCCTGCCCGGCCCACGACCAGCGCGACCTGGACTTCGCCCGCAAGTACGACCTGCCGGTCAGGCCGGTGGTGCTGCCGAACGGCGAGGATCCGGCGACCTTCCAGGTTGGCAAGGAGGCCTATGTCGGCCCCGGCAAGATCTTCAATTCGAAGTTCTTGGACGGCATGGACGTCGAGACCGCCAAAGCCGAGGCTGTGGCGCGCATCGAAGCCGCCGGCCAGGGCCAGGGCGCGACGGTCTATCGCCTGCGCGACTGGGGCGTCTCGCGCCAGCGTTATTGGGGCTGCCCGATCCCGGTCATCCACTGCCAAAGCTGCGGCGTGGTTCCGGTGCCGGAAGACCAGCTACCCGTCGCCCTGCCCGACGACGTCACCTTCGACAAGCCGGGCAACCCGCTGCTGCGCCACCCGACCTGGCGGCACACGACCTGTCCGTCCTGCGGCGGCAAGGCCGAGCGCGAGACCGACACGCTGGACACCTTCATCGACTCGAGCTGGTACTTCGCCCGCTTCGCCGACACCCAAGCTGCGGAGCCGGTGGGCAAGGCTGCGGCCGACTACTGGCTGGCCGTCGACCAGTATATCGGCGGCGTCGAGCACGCGATCCTGCACCTGCTGTACGCCCGCTTCATCACCCGCGCCCTGAAGGACGAGGGTCTGGTCTCGGTGGAGGAACCGTTCGCGGGCCTGTTCACGCAAGGGATGGTCACCCACGAGGCCTACAAGAACGAGGCCGGCGAGTGGGTCGAACCCTCGGACGTGGTGATCAAGGTCGAGGGCAATAGCCGCTCGGCCACCCACGCCAAGACCGGCGCGCCTATCGTCATCGGCGACATCGAGAAGATGTCGAAGTCGAAGAAGAACGTCGTCGCCCCCGAGGACATCTTCGAAGCCTACGGCGTCGACAGCGCCCGCCTGTTCGTGATGTCCGACAGCCCACCCGAGCGCGATGTCCAGTGGACCAACTCGGGTGTCGAGGGGAGCTGGCGCTTCACGCACCGCCTGTGGAATGAGTTCGACAGCCAGCCTGCCGGCGATTTCGCCCACGACGCCGCTGACGAAGCCGCGGTGGCGCTGCGCAAGGCCGCTCACAAACTGATTGGCTTCGTCACCGACAGCATCGAGGGCTTCCGCTTCAACAGCGGCGTGGCGCGCCTTTATGAGTTCCTGAACGCTCTGAAAGCCGCCCCCGCCGACGGCGCGTCGGAAGCTGTGCTGGCCGCGCGGGCGGAGGCGCTGCATATCCTGGCCCGCCTCGTCGCCCCGTTCACCCCGCACCTCGCCGAGGAAGCCTGGGCGCGCATCGGAGGCGAAGGCATGGTCGTCAACGCGCCCTGGCCGAAGGCCGACCCCGCCCTCGCGGCCGACGACGAACGCGTCTTGCCGATCCAGATCAACGGCAAGCGTCGCGGCGAGATCAAGGTAAAGGCCGGCTCGGCCGAGGCCGAAGTCGAGAAAATCGCTCTGGCGGATCCCAACGTCATGGCCCACCTTGAGGGTCTGACGGTCCGCAAGGTGATCGTGGTCAAGGACCGTATCGTCAACATCGTGGCCAATTGAGACCCCAAGCGATGAAACGCACCCTGGCGGCGGCCGCTCTGGCCTTTTCGACGATGGCGCTCTCGGCCTGCGCGGGCTTCACGCCCCTGTACGGCCGTCCCGGCGTTGAGGGCGGCCTGTCGAGCATTGAGACGGTCGCCGCCGAGGGGCGCGGCGGTTACCTGTTGCGCGAGCAACTCGACGACGCCCTGGCCCATCGCCCCAACTCGCCAGCGGCCTACAAGCTCTATTTGTCGGTCAACGAACAACGCTTCGCGCGGGGGGTCCGTCTCGACAACGTCGCCAACCGCTATGAATTGCGCATGAGCGTCGACTGGCGCCTGCTCGACGCCAAGAACGGCGGCGAGGTTCACAAGGGTCGCGCGGATGTCTCCGTGACCTACGACTCGGCCGACCAGCCCTATGCCGCCATTGCAGCCCAGCAGGATGGTCAGGAGCGGGCCGCCGCCGAGGCCGCCCGCAAGATCCAGCTGGATCTCGCAACCTGGCTGGCGGGCAGAAAGCCGGCCTGACCTAGATGATCCTGTCCAAGCGTCCGGACGTCGAGCGCTTCCTCAAGGAGCCGACCCCGGACATCCGGGCCGTGGTGATCTATGGCAAGGACCGGGGCGTGGTGCGTGACCGGGCCGACGCGCTGGCGCGACGTGTCGTGGAGCGTCCGGACGATCCGTTTGACACAGCCCAGCTGACCGACGGTGACCTCGACGCGGATCCCGCCAAGCTTGAGGACGAGCTGTCCGCGATGTCGCTGATGGGTGGCCGTCGCCTCGTCCGTCTTCGATTGTCGAGCGACAAGGCCGGCCCCGACAAGCAGGCCGCCGAAGCGCTCACACGTCACGTTGAGGGCCTTCTCAATCCGGACGCCTTCTTTCTGGTCGAGGCCGGCGCCCTGGGCCGCGACTCGCAACTTCGGAAGGTCGGCGAAAAAGCCAGCGGGTGCGCTGTCATCCCCTGCTACGAGGATGAGGCCGGCGATCTGGCCCGCCTTACGCGCGACACGCTGGCGAACGACAAGGTCAGCCTCAATAGCGAAGCCTTGGAATTGTTCGTCTCACGCCTACCCAAGGAACGCGGCGTCGCCCGCGCCGAGATCGAGCGGCTAGCCCTCTATCTGGGCCCCGGCAGCGGGATCAACGCCACGGCCGCCGATCTGACCGACTTTCTCGGCGTGGAGCCAGAAGCCTCGCTCAGCGACGCGGCGGCGGACGCCTTTGGTGGAAAGCTGGGCGCCGCCCAACAAGCCCTCCGCCGAGCGGCCGCCGAGGGTGAAGGCGGGCCGGGGGCGGTCCGGGCCATGGGCTACTATCTGGGACGTCTGCGTCGCGTCCTGACGCTCCACAAGAACGGAGTCGATCTTCAGGCCGCCGCGAAGGCCGCCGGCGTGTTCTGGAAACAGGAGCGCGAGTTCCTGCGCCAGGCGCGCGCCTGGAACCTGGAAGCCATCCTCGAGATCCAGGGCGAGATCCTGATCGCCGACCGGGCCTGCAAGACGTCGGGCTCCCCGGACCAGCTGATCGCCGAGCGCCTCGCGCTGATGATCGCCGGTCGCGCGCGACGGTTGGGCTTGTAGTCTACGTAACCGTCTCGGGCCCCGAAATCGGCCGCTTTGCGCTGCTGTGGATGCTTTGCAAGAAAGCCTTATGGGGCAAATGCTTGCACCCGATATTCGCAAGCCCCGCCCTCGCCTGACGAAAGCGGCGCCTCCCGGCGTACGGAAAGGCGCCCCTTCATGCGCGACAGAGGCGATTTTAAAAGGGTGAGTTTGCACCGGAAAACCGGGCGATCGCACCTTTTTGCGTGCGCCTGATCACATCCCGCGCGTCAGCCGGTTGCAGAGGTCGTCGAGCTGCTCAAGCGTCGCATAGGTGATCGTCAGCGTTCCCGTGGCGCCGCGATGGTCGATCGAGACGTCGAGGCCAAGGACCGAGGACAGGTCGGACTCAAGCGCTTGGGTGTCGGTGTCCTTCACACGCGGCGGGCGGCCGCCCTTGCTCTTCCCTGCGGGGCCGGGGTTCGGGGACTTGCGCGCCAAAGCCTCGGTCTCCCGGACCGACAGCCCTCCCTCGATGATCTGCTTGGCCAGAGCCACCGGGTCTGCAGCGGCCGCGATGGCGCGCGCGTGACCGGCCGTCAGCTCGCCGCTGACGAGGTACGACTGGACCTCGTCCGGTAGGGCCAGCAGACGCATGGTGTTGGCCACGTGGCTGCGGCTCTTGCCAATGGTCTGAGCGATGTTCTCCTGGGTGCGCTCGAACTTCTCCATCAGCACCTTGTAGGAAAGCGCCTCTTCCAGGACGTTCAGGTCGGCCCGCTGGACGTTTTCGATGATGCCGATTTCCAGAACCGCCAGATCGTCCAGCTCGCGCACCATGATCGGCACGGTCTTGAGGCCAGCGCGCTGAGCCGCACGCCAGCGACGCTCGCCGGCGACGATCTGGTATTCCCCGGCGGTGTCGGGCGAAGGCCGCACCAGGATGGGCTGGAGCACGCCCTTTTCGCGGATCGAGTTGGACAGGTCCTCGAGGTCTTCCTCGCGGAAGGTCCGGCGGGGCTGGTCGGGATTGCGCTGCAAAATCTCGATCGGCGCCTCACGTGAGCCGCCCAGCTGTTCGCCCGGGGCCTGAGCCGGGGCGGCGTCGACCTCGCCCAGCAAGGCGGAAAGCCCTCGCCCTAGACCACGACGCCCTTCGGACATACCGGGCTCTCCCACCACGACGGACTCCATCACTATCTCAGTCAAGCTACGGTTCTTACGGTTAGGTTCAGGCGGCCTTGGCCTGGCGATCACGTTCTCGGCTGATCACCTCACGGGCCAGCTTCAGATAGGCCTGACTGCCGGCGCACTTGAGGTCATACAACAGCACAGGCTTGCCGAACGACGGAGCCTCGGAAACGCGGACATTGCGCGGGATCACCGCGTCATAAACCTTGTCGCCAAAGTGCTCGCGAACGTCCTTGGCGACCTGCTCCGACAAGCTGTTGCGGCGGTCATACATGGTCAGCACCACGCCTTGGATCTCAAGGCGCGGGTTGAGGCTTCCCCGCACCCGTTCGATCGTCCGCATCAGCTGGGTCAGGCCTTCCAAGGCGAAGAACTCACACTGCAGCGGCACGAACACCGCATCGGCGGCGGTCATGGCGTTGACGGTCAGCACGTTCAACGACGGCGGGCAGTCGATCAGAACATAGGTGTAGGGGCCGTTGGCCCGGATCGTCTCCAGCGCGTCGCGCAGACGGTAGGACCGGCGCGCGGTCTGACCGAGTTCGATCTCCACGCCTGATAGGTCGGCGTCGGCCGGTATGACGTCCAGGCCGGGCAGCTCGGTCTTCACCGCAGCGTCGACTACGGGGGCCTCGCCCATCAGCACGTCATAGAGCGTCGTACGACGCTGGGTGCGCCCGATGCCAAGCCCCGTGGAACAGTTGCCCTGCGGATCGGCGTCGATCAGCAGAACGCGCTCGCCGCACGCCGCCAGGGCGGTGCCTAGATTGATCGCGGTCGTGGTCTTGCCCACCCCACCCTTCTGATTGGCGATGGCCAGCACGCGCAGAGGATTAGCGGACACGGGAAAGCCTCTTCACTTGAACGATGCGGCCCCGAGGGTCGCTTTGACTGGTGCGCAATTCGCTCTCGAACGTCCAGGCCTTGCGCGCCTCGGCGAGCTCGGCCTCGACATCCCGCCCCTTGAGGAACAGACCCAGCGCCCCGTTGCGCAGATAAGGTTCGGCGAAGCCGAGAAGCTTGGTCATCGGGGCGCACGCGCGCGCGGTGACGACCTCGACCTTCAGCTTCAGATCTTCGGCCCGAGCGTTGTGGATCTGGACGGGCAGGTCGAGATCCTTGGCCACCACCTCCAGGAAGCGGCATCGCTTGGTCATAGACTCGACCAGATGCACCTTGGCTCCCGCCCTACCCTTTAAAAGTATGGCCAGCACGACGCCCGGCAGACCTGCACCCGCACCGAGGTCAGCCCACGTGGTCGCCGCCGGCGCCAGCGGGATCAACTGAGCACTGTCCAGAGCGTGACGGGTCCAGTAGGTCGCGATGGTCAGCGGCCCGACAAGGTTCATGACCTCGTTCCATTCGGCCAGCAGCGCCTGGAAACGCGTCAGATCTGCGATCTGAGCGTCGGTGGCGCCGATCAGGGTCTGGAAGCCGGACGCGTCCAGGACCGTCTCGGGGGCAAGGGCAAGATCAGGCTGCACGGCCGCGCCTCACGTGAGCCAACAACGCTGTGAGCGCGCCCGGCGTGACCCCTTCGATCCGGGCCGCCTGGCCTAGAGTGAGGGGACGCACGCGCGCTAGCTTCTCGCGCACCTCGTTCGAGAGGCTGCCGATCTCGGCATAGTCGAGGTCGGCCGGCAGGCGCAGGTCCTCATCCTTTCGCAGGGACTCGGCGTCGGCCCGCTGGCGATCCAGATAGCCGGCATAGGCGGCTTCGATCTCGATCTGTTCGCGGACATCGGTGTTCCACGTGAAAACCTCGGGCCAGATCCGGCCGAGGTCATCTAGCGTCACATCGGGATAGGCCAGCATGGCGAAGATGTCGCGACGTACGCCGTCGCTATTGACCTTGAAGCCGGCCTTCACAGCCTCGTTTGGCGTGAGAGACACCGAGCGAGCGAAGGCGCGGGCAGCGCCCAACCGAGCCTTCTTCTCCGCCCACGCCGCCGCTCGTACAGACCCCACCACCCCAAGATCGATCCCACGGTCGGTCAGGCGCTGGTCGGCATTATCGGCGCGCAGGGTCAGGCGGAACTCGGCTCGGCTGGTGAACATCCGATAGGGCTCGGTGACACCACGGGTGACGAGATCGTCGATCATCACACCGATATAGGCCTCGTCACGGGCGAAGATCGCGGGCTCACGGCCCTGGACCGCCAAGGCCGCGTTGAGGCCGGCGACCAGACCTTGGGCGCCCGCCTCCTCGTAGCCAGTCGTGCCGTTGATCTGCCCTGCCAGATAGAGGCCAGGCAGGCGCTTGGTTTCCAGGGTGGGATAAAGCTCGCGAGGATCGACGTAATCGTACTCGATCGCATAGCCGTAGCGGATGACTTCCACCTGCTCGAGGCCCGGAATGGTCCGCAGGAACAAGAGCTGAGTTTCTTCCGAAACCGAGGTGGAAATGCCGTTCGGATAGACCGTATCGTCGTCTAGACCCTCGGGCTCCAGGAAGATCTGGTGGCTGGTCTTGTCGGCGAAGCGGACCACCTTGTCCTCGATCGACGGGCAATAGCGCGGACCGACACCCGTGGCGCGACCGCTATAGACCAGCGACTCAGCAATCCGTTCGGCGATGATGCGGTGGGTTTCTTCGGTGGTGTAGGTGACCCCGCAGGCGATCTGCGGCACGTCGATCCGGTCGTTCAGATATGAGAACGGAACGGGCTGATCATCAGCTGCCTGGCTCTCCAGGCGATCCCAGGCGATGGTCTTGCCGTCGAGACGCGCGGGCGTCCCGGTCTTCAGCCGCCCCATCTGGAAGCCGAGACCGTAGAGCCGATCCGAAAGACCAATCGCCGGCTGGTCCCCCACCCGGCCGGCGGGGATACGATCCTCGCCGCGATGGATCACGCCCTTCAGGAAGGTGCCGGTCGTCAGGACCACGTGGGTCGCGCGGTAGGCCTGGCCGTCCGCATCGATCGCGCCAGCCACCTTGCCGTCCTCAACGATCAAGTCCTCGGCGGCTGCAGCGATGATGTCGAGGTTTCCCGTGGAAAACAGCTCCGCCTGCATCGCCTCGCGATACAGCCGCCGATCGATCTGAGACCGCGGACCGCGCACGGCGGGGCCCTTGGAGCGGTTCAGCATTCGGAACTGAATGCCGGCCTTGTCGGCCATACGGCCCATGACGCCATCAAGGGCGTCGATCTCGCGGACCAGATGCCCCTTGCCCAGGCCGCCGATGGCCGGGTTGCACGACATCTCGCCGATGGTTTCTAGCTTGTGGGTTAGCAAGAGCGTACGCGCGCCCGTGCGCGCCGAGGCGGCCGCCGCCTCGCAGCCGGCGTGACCGCCGCCGATGACAATGACATCCCAAAACTTGGACAAGACACTCGCCTCAATGCGAACGCCCCCGGGCTTGAGCGGGGGCGCTGGAGTCGTTCTATACGCCAATCAGGCGAGCGGGTCGATGTGACTCATCGGCGTTTCACGTGAAACACCCCCGCCACAACTGTGAGCGGGTTGTGGACAGCATGGGGAGATGTTCCACGTGAAACATCACTTGCCGATGCAGAAGGTCGAGAATACGCGACCCAGCACATCCTCTGGATCAATCCGGCCTGAGATCCTCTCAAGAGCTCGCGCGGCCAGACGCACATCTTCAGCCGCCAGCTCGACCTCGAGGCCAACATCGGAGAGCGCCCGTTCCAGATAGCGCCTCGCCTCTTCAAGCCGCTCCGCATGCCTCAGCCGAGTCGCGGCGGGGAACTCAGCGCCCGACAGCGCATCCGTCACGTGGGCTGCAAGAGCTGCGCGCAGTGTGCGCGCTCCATCCTCGGACTTGCCGATCAAGCGGATAACGGCGAGCCCCCTCTCCGCCCAGTGGGCCTCGGCATGCAAAAGCACCGCGCCGTCGGCGATGTCCGTCTTGTTCAGGATCAGCCAGTCGCCGGGGCGGACAATCTCGGGACAGTCGTCGGCCTGTTTCACGTGAAAACTATCGACGATCCAGAGCCGCAGGTCCGCGCTCTGGGCCCAGGCCTTGGCGCGTCGAACACCTTCCGCCTCGACCACGTCCGAGGTCTCCCGGATGCCCGCCGTATCCGCGACCAGAACCTTGTACCCCCCCAGAACTAAAGGGACCTCGATGATGTCCCTGGTGGTGCCTGCGACGTCAGTGACAATCGCAGCGTCGCGCTCGGCAAGGCCATTGAGCAGCGTGCTCTTGCCAGCGTTGGGCGCACCGACCAAAGCGATACGAAAGCCGTCGCGTACCCGACGTCCACGTGAAACATCCGCCAAGGCCGCGTCCAACTCGGCGCTCAACTGCCTCAGGCCTGGTCGAGCGCGCTCGGCCACTTCCTCGGGCAGGTCCTCGTCGGGGAAGTCGACTGCTGCTTCCAGCATCGCCAAAGCCTGGACCAGCAGATCTCGCCACCGGCCATAGCGCTGGCTCAGAGCGCCGCCGACCTGACCCAAGGCCTGCCGGCGCTGTGCGTCGGTCTCGGCATCGATCAGATCGGCGACACCCTCGGCCTGGGCCAGATCGAGCTTGCCGTTCTCGAACGCTCGCCGCGTGAACTCACCTGGCTCGGCGAGGCGCGCGCCCAGTTCCGATAGCGCGCCCAACAAGGCTTCGACGACGGCGCGGCCGCCGTGCACGTGAAACTCGACACTGTCTTCGCCGGTATAGCTGGCGGGCCGCTCGAAGCGCAGCACCAGCGCCTCGTCCAGCGCCACGCCGTCCTTCTTCAACCTACGCACTGCGGCCACGCGCGGCGGCGGAAGGCGTCCACACAGAACAGCGGCGATCTCAGTAGACCTGGGACCCGACATCCGCACTACGGCGACAGCCGAGCGTCCGGCGGCCGTAGCCAACGCGAAAATCGTATCCGTCATCGTCTCAGTCGCGCTTCGGCGTTGCCGCGCCAACAGCCGCGCCCGCCGCCGCCGTCATCAGTTTGCGAAACGACTCCTGCGCCCCAGCTCCGAAGGCCATCCAGTTCTTCATCAACTCTTCGGGCGCCAGCATCGCCATGTTGGCGTCCATGCGGTTCTGCATTTCCTTGACCAGATGGTCGTTTAAAGCGCTCACATCGGGCAGGCCCAGAAAGGCGCGCGCCTCCACCGGGGTGCAGTCGATCTCGATCGTCATCTTCATCAGAGTTCCCTTCGGTCAGGGCACGATTTTGTTATGGGGCAAGCCCGCCGGGTCAGGGTAGAGCGCTTCGGTCGAAAGTCACATTGGTCCTGTGGACCCGAAAGCGACGGAGAGCCCCGATGAGCGAGACCCTCACGATCAACACCCCGGACGGCGCCTTCTCGGCCTATGTAGCGCGCCCTCAGGTAGCAAGCGGACCGGCCATCGTCGTGATCCAGGAGATTTTCGGCGTCAACAAGGTGATGCGCGATATCTGCGACGGCCTGGCCGCCCAGGGCTTCGTCGCCATCTGCCCCGATCTCTTCTGGCGGATCGAGCCTGGCATCGACATCACCGACCAGAGCGAAGCCGAATGGAAGAAGGCGTTCGAGCTCTTCAACGCGTTCGACGTGGACGCCGGTGTTTCGGACATCGCTGCGACCATCGCCGCCGCCCGGAAGCTCAATGGCGTCAACGGTAAGGTCGGCGCGGTCGGCTATTGCCTGGGCGGCTTGCTGGCTTTCCTGACCGCGACCCGTACCGACGTCGACGCGGCGGTCTCCTACTATGGCGTCGGCATCGAGAAGCATGTCGGCGAAGCTGAAAAGCTGGCGCGGCCCCTTCTGATGCACATCGCCGAGAAGGACCAGTTCGTCCCACCCGAGGCCCAGCAGCTGATCCTCAACGCTCTGAAGGATCACCCGCAAATCGAGGTCCATACCTATGAGGGCCGGGACCATGCCTTCGCCCGCGAGGGCGGCGCCCACTATGACGCGGCGGACGCCGCCAAGGCCAACGGCCGCAGCCTGACCTTCTTCCAGAAGGCGCTGGCCTGATGCTCGCAGTCCAAGCCGTCAGAACCGGCGGCCCCGACGTCCTCGAGGTTGCCGATCTTCCCCTGCCCTCGCCGGGTCCAGGCCAGATCCTCGTCCGTCACCAGGCGGTCGGCCTGAACTATATCGACACCTATCACCGGTCGGGTCTTTATCCCGTGAAGACGCCGCTGGTGATCGGGCTGGAAGCCGCTGGTATGGTCGAGGTCGTCGGCGAAGGTGTCACCCGGTTCAAGAGTGGCGACCGTGTCGCCTACAATGGAACCATGGGGGCCTACGCAGAAGCGGCGGTCGTTCCGGCCGACCGCGCTGTCAAGGTTCCGGACGGCGTCAGTCTCGAAGTCGCTGCGGCCGCGCTGCTAAAGGGCATGACCGCCGAGTTTCTGGTTCGTCGGTGTTTCCACGTGAAACAAGGCGACTGGGTTCTTGTGCACGCGGCCGCCGGCGGCGTCGGCCAGATCCTCGTACAATGGTGCAAGGCTCTCGGCGCGAGAGTGATCGCCACGGTTGGCGCGGCGGCGAAGGCGGAGATCGCAAGCAATCTCGGCGCCGACCACGTGATCGACTACAGCCATGAGGACGTCGCGGCCCGCGTCGCGGCGTTTACGAACGGCCAAGGTGTGGCGGTCGTCTATGACGGCGTCGGCAAGGACACCTGGGAGGCCAGCCTGTCCAGCCTGGCCAGACGCGGCATGTTGGTGACCTTCGGCAACGCCTCGGGTCCAGCGCCAGCCTTCCCGCCGCTGGCGCTGGCGCCGAAGTCCGCCTTCGTCACCCGGCCGAAGCTGTTCGACTATATCGTCACGACCGAGGAGCTGGACGAGAGCGCTGAGGCGTTGTTCGCGGTGCTTGCCACGGGCGCGGTCAAGATCGACATCGGCCAGACCTTCCCTCTCGCCGAGGCCCGCGCCGCGCACGAGGCTCTGGAGGGCCGTAAGACCGTCGGCGCCACTCTGCTGATTCCGTAGGGCCTTACCCGGTAGGACCCAACAAAAAAGGCGCCGGGTAGCACCGGCGCCTTTCTCGTTTCGGGATGAGTCTGTTTGGACTCAGGTGTTCATCGACTGGAAGAAGTCGCCGTTCGTCTTCGACTGACGCAGCTTGTCCAGCAGGAACTCGATCGCGTCCGAGGCGCCCATCGGGTTGAGGATGCGGCGCAGGACGTAGGTCTTCTGCAGCTGGTCGCGCGGCGTGATGAGCTCTTCCTTGCGGGTGCCCGACTTGAGCACGTCGATCGCCGGGAAGATGCGCTTGTCGGCCACCTTGCGGTCCAGGACGATTTCCGAGTTACCGGTGCCCTTGAACTCTTCGAAGATGACTTCGTCCATCCGGCTGCCGGTGTCGATCAGGGCCGTGGCGATGATCGACAGCGAGCCGCCCTCCTCGACGTTCCGCGCCGCGCCGAAGAAGCGCTTCGGACGCTGCAGGGCGTTGGCGTCGACACCGCCGGTCAGCACCTTGCCCGACGACGGGACGGTGGTGTTGTAGGCGCGACCCAGACGCGTGACCGAGTCCAGCAGGATGACGACGTCGCGCTTGTGCTCGACCAGGCGCTTGGCCTTCTCGATGACCATCTCGGCCACCTGGACGTGACGGGTCGCCGGCTCGTCGAAGGTCGAGGCGATCACCTCGCCCTTCACCGTACGCTGCATGTCGGTGACTTCTTCCGGGCGCTCGTCGATCAGCAGGACGATCAGGTAGCACTCGGGGTGGTTCGTCTCGATCGACTTGGCGATGTTCTGCAGCATCACCGTCTTACCGACGCGTGGCGGGGCGACGATCAGGCAGCGCTGGCCCTTGCCCAGCGGGGCGACGATATCGATGACCCGTCCCGAGCGATCCTTCACGGTCGGATCGGGCAGCTCCATGTTCAGACGCTCTTCGGGATAGAGCGGCGTCAGGTTATCGAAGTGCACCTTGTGGCGCACGTTGTCTGGGCTTTCGAAATTGATCTTGGTGACGCTGGTCAGGGCGAAGTAGCGCTCACCTTCGCGCGGCGAGCGGATCGCCCCCTCGACGCTGTCGCCGGTGCGCAGGCCATACTTCCGGATCTGCGACGGCGAGACATAGATGTCGTCCGGGCCCGGCAGGTAGTTGGCTTCCGGCGAGCGCAGGAAGCCGAAGCCGTCCTGCAGGACTTCCATGGTGCCCGACCCCGAAATCTCCACGCCTTCCTCGGCGAGGGTCTTCAGGATGGCGAACATCATGTCCTGCTTGCGCATAGAGTTGGCGTTCTCGACCTCGAAGGTCTCGGCGAACGCCAGCAGGTCGGCCGGGGATTTCTCCTTCAGCTCCTGCAGGGACATGGACTTGAGGCCAAGGGCGGCGACAGCGGCGGCGATATCGGACCCTTCGTCCTCACCCTCACCTTCGCCTTCGCCTTCGCTGGCGGCTTCGACCGAAGCTTCGACAGTCGCCGACACTTCGATGGCGTCCTCGGTGGTCGCGTCTTCAGCGGCCGGGACTTGGTTTTCAGTTTCTTCGGTCATGACAAGACTCAAGGCTGGGCGCGGTCTCCAAGGCGGAGTCCGGCCGGTAGAACTCAATGATCATGTCGGGCGAAGCCCTAAGGCTGGGCCGGACAAGCGCGCCAATTGACGATGACGCGGATCGTTCGGGGGACGGACTTGCGGCGGGATCGCTCGCGGGGCGCGCCAGGACGGGCGCCAGTCCGTGGAAGAAGAGGGTTCGGCGAGCGCCGGACCGACCGTGGATGCAAACCACGCGGACGGCGGCGGGTCAAGCGCCGCCGCCGGAAGCTCAGTGGTTGAAGTACTTCGTCGTCACCGAGATCACGATGACGATCGCCAGCACGAAGGGGATCTCGTTGACCATCCGCCAGAACTTTTCCGAGCGGACGTTCTCGCCCCTCTCGAACTTCTTGCGGGAAGCCGACAGGAAACCGTGGAAGCCGTAAAGGCCGACAAGCGCCACAAGCTTGGCGAACATCCACGGCTGCAGCAGGAAGTCCCAACCCCGGATCTGGCCATCGGCCAGGATCAAGCCCAGACCAAACACCGCCGTGGCGATCGAGGCTGGATTGATGATGCCCTTCAGGAGACGACGCTCCATCACCTTGAAGGTCTCGTCCATCTGGGACCCGGGCTCCGCCTGGGTGTGATAGACGAACAGGCGCGGCAGATAGAGCATGCCGGCCATGAAGGCGATGACCGCCAGGATGTGAAGACCGCGCACCAGGTTGAAGTGCGCCACCAGGAAATCCATCACCTCGAGACTCCTTCCCGGCAAGGACATTTGGACCACTCAAGCCCGCACCGCCAGCCGCAGGCGGCGGATGTTGTTCCTGGCCTCTTGTCCAGGGCCATCTGGACCGCCTTGGCCAGACCGTCGATGAAGGCCGGCTCCGTGCCTAGAGCGGCGACGCGAAGATACGGGGCCGCGCCGACCTCTTCGGCCAGCTCGGCATATTCGTGGTCCAGCTCAACCAGGGTCTCAACGTGCTCGGAGACAAAGGCGATCGGCGTGATCATCACGCCTTTTCCTTCTGCGCCTGCGCGGCGGATCTCGTCATCGGTCGACGGACCGATCCACTTCAGGGGCCCGACCCGGCTCTGATAACAGACGTTCCACTCGATCTGCGCTGGCAGAAGCGCGGCCACTGCAGCAGCCGTGGCTTCAACCTGCTTCTGATAGGGATCTCCCGCCAGGATCACCTTTTCAGGCAGACCGTGGGCCGAGAACAGCAGACGGATGTTTGCGGGCGAACCCGCTTTCTCCCAGGTTTCGCGGATCATTCGTGCGTGAGCTTCGATCAGACCCGTCTCGGTCGGATAGCAGCCCACCGTCGTCTGAACGCCTGAGCCCTTGTACGCCTTCTTCCACGCCTTCAGCGACGATCCCGTCGTCGTCGTGGAAAACTGCGGATAGAGCGGCAGCAGCACCACTTGGTCGGGCGCGAAGGCCGCAACCTGACGCGCTGTCTCACCTGTCAGCGGATGCCAGTAGCGCATGGCGATGAAGCACTTGACCTCGACGCCCGGCATCGAAACCGCCAGCGCGGCCTCGAGCGCGCTGGCCTGCTTTTGCGTCTCAGGGAGCAAGGGCGAGCCGCCCCCCATGATGGCGTAGTTGGCCTTGGCCGACTTCTCGCGCGTGGTCGAGATCAAGGCCGCCAGCGGATAGCGGATGGGCGCCGGGGCTCCGATAATGGCTGGATCGCGGAACAGGTTGAACAAGAACGGCCGCACCGCGTCGGGGCCGTCCGGCCCGCCGAGATTGAAGAGAACGACGGCGAGCTTCTGACTCACTTGGCCACCTTCTGTCCGGTTACGCGCTCAAGCACAGCCTCGACGTTCGCGATCGGCGTGTCCGGCAGGATGCCGTGGCCCAAATTGAAGATGTACGGGCCTTGGTTCCACTGCTCGAGCAGCTCGTCGACCCGCTTGAGCAAGGCGTCACCGCCGGCGCGGAGCAGCAGCGGGTCTAGCGCGCCCTGGATGGTCTTGGTCTTCTGGATCGTCTGTCCGAGTTTGGCCGAAGCCGAGGTGTCCAGAGCCACGCCCTGAACAGGCGTCCTGGCGGCATAGTCCTCGACCAAGGTTCCGGCGCCGCGGGGGAAGCCGATGACAGGCACGGTCACGCCCCGCGCGCGCAAGCCTTCGATGATGCGGATATGCGGCTGGGTGACCAGACGATCGAACAGCGGCTCCGACAAACCCTCGGCCCAGCTCTCGAACAGCTTCAAGGCCTGAGCACCGGCGTCGACCTGCATGGCTAGGTAGTCGATGGTGGCGTCGACAAGAACCTGGATCAGCGCATCAAGCACTTCGGCGTTCTGATAGGCGAAGGTCCGCGCCCCGCTCCGATCGCTGGAGCCCTTCTCGATCATATAGGTCGCCACGGTCCAGGGCGCGCCAGCGAAACCGATCAGGGCCTTGTCCGGATCAAGCGCCGAACGAACCCGGGTCAACGTCTCCCCGACTAGCGAAAGGGCCTTACCCGCCTCCCCGGCTTTCTCAGCCATAGACTCCACAGCCGGCATATCGCCCAGCTTCGGTCCCTCGCCGGCCTCGAACCAAACCTTCTGGCCCAAGGCGCCGGGGATCAGCAGGATGTCCGCGAAAACAATCGAAGCGTCGAACGGAAACCGACGCATCGGCTGCAAGGTGACTTCGGCCGCCTTCTCAGGATCAAAGCAGAAGCTGATGAAGTCCGGGGCTGTCGCACGCACCGCGCGATATTCCGGGAGATAGCGGCCAGCTTGACGCATGAACCACACCGGAGGGTTCGCATGGGCTTCGCCTTGCAGCGCGGAGAGAAATTTCGGGGTCTTTGCGGGAGACGTCATGTCTGGCGTTAAAGCCCGGCGCGGGCTCCGGCTCAAGTCCGGACGTCCCTTAAGATCTTTCTAACATATCTTAATAAGAAATTAAGATTGAAGGAGGGAGCGGAAGGGCAACTGCAAAGCGGGGAAAACACCTGAAAGGCGAGTGACTCGCACACGCCGTCCCGGGTTTCCCCCAGCCCTTCCCACATGGGGTTAACGCTCTGTTAATCATGTGGATGATCCAGCAGCGCCTTGAAGACCTTAATGAATTCTTAACATCGGATGGCGTGCGAAAACCCCGCGAAGGACTCGCTTCACGTCTCGGGAAAACCTGGATTTAGACTTCTGGGGATGCGGCGCAGGTCTGGGGATGATAGGCGAGCAATGCGACCGTTGATCACAGCGGCGCCGTGTCACGACGTCTTCGGAGCTGTTCGGCGCCCGGACGTCCCCAGAGGCAGGGCAAGTGGTTAAGCAACCGTTAACGGATGATCCACAGGAGAGTCTGGCTCAGGGCGAGGGCGAAAGGCTACCGCCCCGTTTCGCCACCTACTTCCATATCCACTTGGTTTCGGACTCCACTGGCGAGACCCTGAACGCGATGGCGCGCGCCGTGTGCGCCCGGTTTACGGACATCCTGCCGATCGAACACATCTATGCGCTGGTCCGTTCCACCCGTCAGTTGGACCGAGCGCTTGAGGAGATCGCGGGCGCTCCGGGCGTGGTGATGCACACTATCGTCGACCCCGGCCTGCGCGCCGCACTGGAAGACGGCTGTCGAAAGCTGGAAATGCCTTGTATCGCGGCGCTGGATCCGGTGATCAGCGCTATGTCCCGATATCTGGGCGCGCGCATCTCAACCCGGGTCGGCGCCCAGCACGCTCTGACGAACGACTATTTCGATCGGATCGAGGCGCTGGACTACGCCATCGCCCATGACGATGGTCAGGGCGGACAGGACCTGACCCAAGCCGATGTGATCCTGGTGGGGGTGTCGCGAACCTCCAAGACCCCGACCTGCATCTATCTGGCGCATCGCGGCGTGCGCGCCGCCAATGTGCCGCTGGTGCCCGGCCGCCCGCCGCCGCCCGAGCTGTTCGAGTTGAAGAACACCCTCATCGTCGGCCTGATCACTTCGCCCGACCGCCTGATCCAGATCCGGCGCAATCGCCTGCTCTCTCTGAAAGAGAACCGCGAAAGCGACTACGTCGACGCTGACGCCGTGCGCCAGGAGATCATCGCCGCGCGTCGTCTATTCGAGCGTCAGAACTGGCCCGTGATCGATATCACGCGTCGCTCCGTGGAGGAGACGGCCGCTGCGGTAATCAACCTGCTGTCCGGAGGACGTGGCAAGGTCGAGGTCCTGGGATGAGCCTGACCCCCGTCACCCTCGCCTCGCAAAGCTCGGCGCGACAGATGATCCTCAAGAACGCCGGCGTCGCCTTCGAGGCGGTCAGCCCCGGCGTCGACGAAGAGGCGGCCAAGGCCGGGCTGCTGGCCGAAGACGTCACGCCCCGCGATATAGCCGACGCCTTGGCCGAAATGAAAGCCGTCAAGGTTTCGACAAAGCGCCCGGGCCTCGTCATCGGCGCCGATCAGACCCTCGACCTGAAGGGCCAGTTGATCGACAAGGCCAACTCGCTGGACGAAGCCCGCGCGCGTTTGCTGGACCTGCGCGGAACGACCCACAAGCTGCACTCGGCTGTGGTGGTGGCGCGCGACGGCCGGCCGATCTGGCGGGTTGTCGAAAGCGCCAAGCTGTCCATGCGCCCGTTCAGCGAGGCCTGGCTCGACGCCTACATAGAGCGTCGCGGCGAGGCCCTGCTCTGGTCCGTGGGCTGCTACGAGCTGGAGAGCGAGGGCGTTCAGCTGTTCGACAAGATCGACGGCGACTACTTCACGATCCTGGGCCTGCCGCTGATCGGTCTGCTGGATTTCCTGCGTCTTCATGGAGCCCTGGCGGCATGAGCAATTCCCTCACGGGCGCGGCCATTGTCGGCGGTGTCTGCGGCCAGCCGATCAAGCATTCGATGAGCCCGGTGATCCATAACGCCTGGATCGCCGCCGCGGGTCTCGACGCGGCGTATGTCCCGTTTGCGCCCGCCGCAGACCGGTTCGAGACCTTTGTCGATGGACTGCGCGGTGGCGCGGTGCGCGGCGTCAACGTCACCATCCCGTTCAAGGAGCGGGCCCTGGCGGTCGCCGACACCGCCAGCGACCTGGCGCGAATGGCCGGGGCCGCCAATCTCCTGCTCTTCGATGGCGAGGGCCGCGTCTACGCTGACAACACCGACGGCCCGGGTCTGCTGGGCGCGATCGCCGTTCAGGCGCCAGGTTTCGACGTGGCCGCCGCCCCTGTGGTCATCCTCGGCGCAGGCGGCGCAGCGCGGGGCGCGGTGGCGGCCCTGCTACTCGCGGGCGCGCCGCAGGTATCTGTCGTCAACCGCACCGTCGCGCGCGCCCAGGACTTGGCCGACGCGTTCGGGGAAAAGGTTCTCGCCCATGGCGAAGGCGCCCTTCCCGCGCTGCTGTCGCAGGCGGGCCTGGTGATCAACGCCACCTCGCTGGGTCTGGGGGGCGGCGCGGGACCTGAAGCCGACCTGACCCTGACCCCCGAGAGCGTGGTCGTGATGGACATGGTCTACAAGCCGCTGCGGACCGAGTTCCTGCGTCGCGCCGAGGCCGCTGGCCGTCGCACGGTGGATGGGCTGGAGATGCTGCTGCGCCAGGCGATCCCGACCTTCGAGGCGATTTACGGCCAGGCCCCCTCCTCCGCCGTCGATGTCAGGGGCTTGGCGCTCAAGCTGCTAGGAGAAGTCTGACATGTTGATCCTCGGACTGACCGGTTCGATCGGCATGGGCAAGTCGACGACCTCGAAGATGTTCCAGGACGAAGGCGTGCCGGTTTATGACGCCGACGCCGCCGTCCACGCGCTCTACGCGACGGGCGGCGCCGCCGTCGCGCCGGTGGAGGCGGCCTTTCCCGGGGTCGTCGTGGACGGCGCTATCGACCGGGCCAAGCTCAGCGCTCAGGTCGTTGGAGACCCCGAAGCCCTGGCCAAGCTGGAGGCGATCGTCCACCCGCTGGTCGGCGCTCACCGCATCGGCTTTTTCGAGCAGGCCAAGGCGGAGGGCCATGAGATCGTCGTGCTCGACATCCCGCTGCTGTTCGAAACGGGCGGCGAGAAGCGTGTCGACAAGGTGGTTGTAGTGTCCGCCCCCGCTGATGTTCAGCGCCAACGGGTTTTGGCCCGCCCGGAGATGACGCCGGAAAAGTTCGAAGCGATCCTGGCGCGCCAGACACCAGATGCGGACAAGCGCGCGCGCGCTGACTTCGTCATCGATACGGGGCAAGGTCTGGACCACGCGCGCGGGCAGGTCCGCGACCTTCTGACTCTGTTGAGAACCGCTCCCTCGGCTTGAAGCGGACCGCGAACGGCTCCATTGAAGGACCATGGCCCGCGAGATCATCCTCGATACCGAAACCACCGGCTTCGACCCCAAGACCGGCGACCGTCTGGTCGAAATCGGCTGCATCGAGGTGGTCGACTTCATGCCCACCGGTCGCTCGTTCCATGAGTACTGCGACCCGCTGCGTGACATGCCGGCCGAGGCCGAGAAGGTCCACGGGCTGTCCAGCGCCTTCCTGACCGGCAAGCCCAAGTTTCACGAAATCGCCGATCGCTTTCTGGAGTTTGTCGGCGACAGCGTGGTCGTGGCGCACAACGCCGCCTTCGACCGGCAGTTCGTCAATTTCGAGCTGGAAAAGTGTGGCAAGGCCCCGATCCACGAGGAGCGCTGGGTCGACACCTTGGCCATGGCCAAGAAGCGCTTCCCCGGCATGTACAACTCGCTGGACGCGCTCTGTAAGCGGTTCAAGATCAGCCTGGAAAGCCGCGACAAGCACGGCGCCCTGATCGACGCCCACCTGTTGGCCGAGGTTTATCTTGAGCTGCAGGGGGGCAAGGAGCGGGCGCTTGAGCTCACCCACGCCGTTGGGGCCCTGGCCGTGTCCGCAGCGATCCAGGGGTCTTACGGCGCTCGGTCGCGTCCCTTGGCTCCGCGTTCATCCGATGCGGAGCGCGAGGCGCACGCCGCCTGGGTCCGCAAGAACCTCAAGGACAAGGCGCTCTGGATCCAGTTCGGCGTCGTGGCGGCCGAAGGCTGAGCTCCCTACCCTCCTGGTTCTGGTCAATGCGCTACCCGCCGGTCAGAGCCGTGGCTGGGCATCGGTGAAAGCTCGGGGCTCCCCAAGACGATGGGCGTCTCTATAACTGCGCCGGCTCAAGCAGGAGAACCCAATGACCCAGTTCCAGACCCTGATCGTCGAAGCGCCGGAGAGCGCGCCGGGCGTCACGCTGATCCGCTTGAACCGACCTGAAGCGCTGAACGCCCTCAACACCACCCTGTTGGGCGAGTTGGCCCAGGCGCTGGCGGCGGCGGAAGCCGACGACAGTGTCGGCTGCGTTGTGCTGACCGGATCGGCTAAGGCCTTTGCGGCCGGCGCCGACATCAAGGAGATGTCGGACAAGAGCTATGCTCAGATGTTCAAGGCTGACTTCTTCACGGCCGGGGCTCGCACGATCGAACAGTGCCGCAAGCCCATCATAGCGGCCGTCGCCGGCTACGCCTTGGGCGGCGGCTGCGAGCTGGCGATGATGTGCGACTTCATCCTAGCGGCTGACACCGCCAAGTTCGGCCAGCCCGAGATCAATCTGGGCGTCGCCCCGGGCATCGGAGGGACCCAGCGTCTGACCCGCTTTGTGGGCAAGTCCAAGGCCATGGACATGATCCTGACCGGTCGAATGATGGGCGCGGAAGAAGCCGAGCGCTCGGGTCTGGTGTCGCGGATTTTCCCCGTCGACAGCTTGGTCGATGAGACGCTGGCCATCGCCGCCAAGATCGCCAGCCAGTCGCCGCTGGCTGTGGCGATGAACAAGGAGCTCGTCGAAGCCGCCTACGAGACGACGCTAACAACCGGCGTCGCCCTGGAGCGGCGACTGTTCCATTCGCTGTTCGCGTTCGAAGATCAGAAGGAAGGCATGACAGCCTTCGTCGAGAAGCGTAAACCCACGTTCAAGGGCGTGTGATCCAGAACCAAAATGGTGACGGCGAAACGGCCTCGGGAATCCTGCCTGTGGACCGTTGACCCAGGCCAGCGCTTCCCGTATATCCGCGCGCTCACATTTCCACCTGCTTCGCGGCCGCCCGCGCGGCTGTCCGTTTGAAGGTCCGACCTATGGCCAATAATCCCGGCGCCAAGAAAGCGATCCGCAAGATCGCTCGCCGCACTGAAGTCAACACCGCGCGCCGCTCGCGCGTTCGCACCTTCCTGCGCAAGTTCGAAGACGCGATCGCCAAGGGCGACGTCGCCGTCGCCAAGGCCGCGTTCGTCGAGGCTCAGTCCGAGCTGATGCGCGCCGTTTCGAAGGGTGTGGTTCACCCCAACACGGGCTCGCGCAAGGTCTCGCGTCTGGCGGCTCGCCTGAAGAAGTTGGACAAGGCCGCAGCCTAGTCAAGATCCTGGACGAACCCTGTTCGTTCAATCTTTTCAAAGATTTACAAAAGCCGATCAGGGTAACCTGGTCGGCTTTTGCTTTGAATCCAACGCTCTATTTCTTGTGTTGCAATCTGTGATCTGAGTAGTCGGAGCCGCTATTCCCTTGCGGGGCGAGGGCCTCTCGCGAGTCAACAGAAATATCCGCGATCGGACGCAAGTTTTCCGTTTGACCGGCCCGGGCCGCTGGCTAGTTTAAGGGTCTCAACGCTCTTCCAGTCTTGGACAAAACAAGGCGGCGGCGGACCGATCGTGTTCGCCGAGTAAGAACCTGTGTGCGTTGAGAAAAACGGTCGCGCGCCATGGGGGGCGGCGGCTGATAGATGCGGCGATTGTTTTTGTGCAAGGCGGTGGACGAATGACCATGAAGGGCGGGGTTGCCAGCCAGGACTTCTCGGCGGCGATCGCGACGGCGTGCGAGCCGTCGGCGAGCGTGTGGTCGAAGGTTTGCGTGGCGTTGAAGCGCGAGCTGGGTGATGCGGCCTTCGGGTCGTGGATCGCTCCGGCGATGCTGCGCGAGGCCGCCACCGGCGACGTTGTTCTCGTTACGTCGACAGGCATCGCCCGCGATTGGATCCGTCGCAGCGCCTGGCGCCGGATCTGCGAACTTTGGACCGCGCATGATGCGACAGGTCGTCGCATAGACCTGAAGTCACGCCTTGAGTTCGAGGCGGCGGCCGGCGTCTATGTCGAGGCCGCCCCCAAGGCCGTCGCCGCTGAACCAATCGAAATTGTCCTTCCTGTGTCGACCGACGCGCCGAGCGTCGTGGCGCCGAGCGCCAAGTCCCCGCGCACCCAGGGCCTGCAGGAGCGTTTCACCTTCGAGACCTTCGTGCCCGGTCCGGCCAACGAGTTCGCCCACGCCGTTGCGCGTCGGATCGCCAACTGGGCGGACGGTCACTTCAATCCCGTGCTGTTCCACGGCCCCTATGGCTTCGGCAAGACGCACCTGCTGAACGCCCTCGCCTGGGAAGCCATGCGCAACGCGCCGGACAAGCGGGTGGTCTATCTCACGGCCGAGCGTTTCCTCTCGACCTTTGTGCGCGCGGTCATGGATCGCCAGACCGCAGCCTTCAAGGAGGAGCTGCGCGCTGCGGACCTTTTGATCATCGACGACGTCCACTTCATCGCCGGCAAGCAGTCGACCCAGGAAGAGCTGTTCCACACCCTGACCGCGTTGGTCGGGGAGGGCGGCCGCGTGGTGTTCTCGGCCGATCGACCGCCGTCGGCCATGAGCGAGATGGACGCGCACTTGCGCTCGCATCTATCGGCGGGCCTCGTCTGTGGCCTCGAGCCGGCTGATCGTAACCTTCGCCTCGGCATCCTGGAGCGTAAGATCCAGACCCTGTCGGCCGCCCAGGGTTTTGAGCCCAGCATGCGGCCGGAAGTCATGCAGTTCCTGGCGGATCGTTTCACCGACAGCGTCCGCGAGCTGGAAGGCGCGCTGAACACCCTCTCGGCGCGCGCCGGCGAAGGCCTTTCGCGCATGACGCTGGACGAGGTGCAGGCGATCCTGCGCCCGCACCTGCGGTCGGGCGAGAAACGCATCACCATCGACGATATCCAGAAGGCCACCGCCGAGCACTACGGCATGAAACAGGCCGATCTGCTGAGCGAACGCCGCAATCGCGCCGTGGCCCGTCCGCGTCAGGCCGCTATGTGGCTCGCCAAGCAGCTGACCACCCGGTCGCTGCCGGATATCGGCCGTCGTTTCGGCGGTCGCGACCACACCACGGTCCTGCACGCTGTGCGCCGGATCGAGGCCCTGCGCGCCGAAGACAGCGCGCTGAGCCACGATCTTGAGACGCTGACGCGCAAGCTGCGCGGCTAGCTGAAGGTTTGAGACCAGCTCTATGAAGGGACCGCGTTGAAGGCGCGGTCCCTTTCTTTTGCGCGTTCTCGGGCGCCGGGCTGGAACCTGCGCTCGCAGATCGAGCTGTTCTGAGATTGACCTGGAACCATTTATGGTTGAGCCTTCATGTCGTAATGAATGAAGGTTGAGGGGCAGGTTGATGAACGGAGCGATGAGAGGACTGGTCTTGGCGACGGCTTTGGGGCTCGTGATGGCGTCGAGCGCCCAGGCCAGGGACGCCAAGGGCGAGGTGAAGCTCGCCAAGCTGCTGGAGGGGCGCTCAGTGCGCGCCGGGATGCCTTGCATCGAGGTCCGCAAGATCATCACCACCGAAATCATTACCGGAACGGCGATCGTGTATCGGCTCCGGGGCAGCCCCACGCTCTATGTGAACCGACCGACGGCGGGGTTGGAGGATCTGCACTCCAACAACGCACTGATGCTCAATCAGGCCGTAAACCTATGCGAGGGCAACAATCTGCCGACTAGTGACAATGGTGGTCGCGGCGCGGGACCTGGCTTCAATGGCGGCGTCAGGCTCGGAGAGTTCGTGCCCTATGTGAAGGACAACTAGTGGGCATGGCGCGAGCCCTCCGGCTCCCTCGGTCAAGCGTTCGGGCGCCGCCTAACGTGCGCGTCGCAGAGTCAAATTGATCCGACCGCCGCCAGGAACCAGCGCGGATGAGCCTGGCAAGATCCGGTCCACCCCGTGAAACGCCAGTCGCGCGGGTCCGGACAGCCGACACACATCGCCTGAGCTAAGCTTGAGGCTGCGTGTCGGCTCCTTGCGGCTTACGCCGCCGATCCGGAACACCGCCGTATCGCCGAGGGAGATCGACAGCACGGGAAACCGAGGGTCTGTTTCGTCGCGATCCTGATGCAGGCCCATGCGAGCCCTGTCGCGATAGAGATTGACCAGACAGGAGTCTGGCGGCGTTTCCGGGTCGCCAAGCGCCTCCCAGAGGTCAAGTAGAACTGGCGGAATGTCTGGCCAGGGTCGGCCCGTGTCAGGATGGCGATCGACATACCGGTAACCCTGCGTATCGCTGGTCCAACCCAGGGGTCCGAGTGCTGTCATCGCCACGCTCATCGGCTTTCCGTAGGCGGCTTCATAGTTTGAGAAGGGCGCATGCTCTGCTGCGGCCAGGACGACATCGAGCAGAGCGCGTTGCGCCGACGCATCCAGCAAGCCGGGCCAGAGATCGAAGCCGGGCATGACGCGTAGGGCGTTGCACATCGTCTGGAATTCACACGCGGCGAGGGTTAAGGAGCCTCCGCCATGTTCCACAAAACCGATGCCGATGCATCCTTCGACCCCGCCATTGAGGTAGAGACTCCTCAGCGGACGTGGTGCTTGGCTCTGGCGGCGCAGGTGCGGCGATTTTTCTTCGTCCTGACGCCAGATTCCCCCTCGCCTGATGGGGTTATGACCTTGCGCGGCGGCCCCTATCCCCCATATCCGGCTTCGAAGCGGGGTTGACGGGCTCGTCAACTTCGCACAACGCATTCCGCCCGTTCGATTTTCGTCGACGGCGCGGAGCGCGGAACTTGAACCGTAATGAGTGCGAAGCCACTGGGGACGGAGCGAGAAAAACCGGGGCGCTTCTGAGAAGGCCCTTGTCACCGCCGTCCGCCTAAAGGAGCGACAGGTACGAAGATGAGCAAGATTATCGGTATCGACCTTGGCACCACGAATTCGTGCGTCGCCATCATGGACGGCAAGAACCCGAAGGTGATCGAGAACGCCGAGGGCGCGCGTACGACTCCTTCGGTCGTCGCCTTCCAGGAAGACGGCGAGCGCCTGATCGGCCAGCCCGCCAAGCGCCAGGCCGTGACCAACCCGACCAACACGCTGTTCGCGATCAAGCGCCTGATCGGCCGCACCGCCAGCGATCCGGTGGTCGAGAAGGACAAGGGCATGGTGCCCTACGAGATCGTCAAGGGCCCGACCGGCGACGCCTGGGTCAAGGCGCACGGCAAGGACTACAGCCCGCAGGAAGTCTCGGCCTTCATCCTGCAGAAGATGAAGGAAGCCGCCGAAGCCCATCTGGGTGAGCCGGTGACCAAGGCGGTCATCACGGTTCCGGCCTATTTCAACGACGCCCAGCGTCAGGCCACCAAGGACGCCGGCAAGATCGCCGGCCTGGAAGTGCTGCGCATCATCAACGAGCCGACCGCCGCGGCCTTGGCCTATGGTCTGGACAAGAACGACGGCAAGAAGATCGCCGTCTACGACCTGGGCGGCGGCACCTTTGACGTGTCGATCCTGGAAATCGGCGACGGCGTCTTCGAAGTGAAGTCGACCAACGGCGACACCTTCCTGGGCGGTGAAGACTTCGACCTTCGGATCGTCGACTACCTGGCCGACGAGTTCAAGAAGGAGCAGGGCGTCGACCTGCGCAAGGACAAGCTGGCCCTGCAGCGCCTGCGCGAAGAGGCTGAAAAGGCCAAGAAGGAACTGAGCTCGACGGCCCAGTACGAAGTGAACCTGCCGTTCATCAGCATGAACGCCTCGGGTCCGCTGCATCTGAACATCAAGCTGTCGCGCGCCAAGCTGGAAGCCCTGGTCGACGATCTGATCGCGCGCACCATCGGTCCGTGCGAACAGGCCCTCAAGGACGCCGGCCTCAAGAAGAGCGACATCGACGAAGTGATCCTGGTCGGCGGCATGAGCCGCATGCCCAAGGTCCAACAGGCGGTGCAGGACTTCTTCGGTCGTGAGCCGCATAAGGGCGTGAACCCTGACGAAGTAGTGGCCCTGGGCGCGGCCGTTCAGGCCGGCGTGCTGCAAGGCGACGTCAAGGACGTGCTGCTGCTGGACGTGACCCCGCTGACCCTGGGCATCGAGACCCTGGGCGGTGTGTTCACCCCGCTGATCGAACGCAACACCACCATCCCGACCAAGCGCTCGCAGACCTTCTCGACGGCCGACGACAACCAGTCGGCCGTGACGATCCGCGTGTTCCAGGGCGAACGCCCGATGGCGCAGGACAACAAGATGCTGGGCCAGTTCGACCTGGTCGGCATCCCGCCGGCGCCGCGTGGTGTGCCGCAGATCGAGGTCACCTTCGACATCGACGCTAACGGCATCGTCCAGGTGCACGCCAAGGACAAGGCGACCAACAAGGAGCACTCGATCCGCATCCAGGCCAATGGCGGCCTTTCGGACAGCGACATCGAGCGCATGGTCAAGGAAGCCGAGGCCAACAAGGCTGCGGACGAGAAGAAGAAGCAGCTGGTCGAGGCCAAGAACCAGGGCGAAGCGATCCTGCACTCGACCGAGAAGGCCCTGGCCGAGCACGGCGACAAGGTCGGCGCGGCCGAGAAGACCGCGATCGAGACCGGTATCACCGAGCTGAAGACCGCTCTGGAAGGTGAAGACGTCGAGGCCATCCAAGCCAAGACTCAAGCCCTGATCCAGGCCTCGATGAAACTGGGCGAAGCCATGTACGCCGCCCAGCAAGGTTCGGCCGAAGGCGGCGACGCCAAGGCCGACGACGGCGTCGTCGACGCCGAGTTCGAGGAAGTCGACGACAACAAGCCGGCGGCCTAAGACCGCCATGCGTGCGCCGCGGAACATTCGTCAAAGGATCGTTCCGCGGCCGCGACCTTCTGTCTCTAGGTCCAAGAGCGCCTTGCGCCGGGCCGGAGGCTATCCCACCTCTTCCAACATTAACGCCACTTTCGTGGGCCTTTTGGGCGCCAGACGCTGACGATGCGCGACTATTACGAAATTCTCGGCGTGACCCGGACTGTCGATGAGGCAGGTCTGAAGTCCGCGTTCCGCAAGCTGGCGATGGAACATCACCCCGACCGCAACGGCGGTTGCGAGAAAGCGGCCGGGCGGTTCAAGGAAATCAACGAAGCCTATTCGGTCCTCTCCGACCCCCAGAAGCGCGCGGCCTACGACCGTTTCGGCCATGCCGGTGTCAATGGCCCGCAAGGCGGGGCAGGCGGGTTCGGCGGTCAGGGCTTCGACGCCAGCGATATCTTCAACGACGTCTTTGGCGATGTCTTCGGCGAGATGTTCGGCGGCGGCCGACGTCAGTCGAATGGCCCGCAGCGCGGCCAGGACCTGCGCTATGATCTGGAGATCAGCCTGGAGCAGGCCTATGCCGGCGCCGAGGTTGAGATCACCGTTCCCGCCGCCATGACCTGCGAGGTCTGCGAGGGCTCGGGCGCCAAACCGGGCACCAGTCCTACCGTTTGCGGCACTTGCGGCGGCGCCGGTCGCGTTCGCGCCACACAAGGCTTCTTCGCCGTTGAGCGCGGCTGCCCTCGCTGCGGCGGCTCGGGCCGGATGGTGCTGGATCCCTGCTCCAACTGCCACGGCCATGGCCAGGTGCGCCGCGAGCGCGTCCTTTCGGTCCGCATTCCCGCCGGCGTCGATGACGGCGCCCGCATCCGTCTGGCCGGAGAAGGTGACGCCGGCGCTCGGGGCGGTCCGCGCGGCGACCTCTACATCTTCCTGTCGGTGACCCCGCACGAGCTTTTCGAGCGCGATGGCCTGGACCTGCTCTGCACGGTGCCGGTACCGATGACGACCGCCGCCCTCGGCGGTGAGATCGAGGCGCCCTGTCTGCTCGGCGGTGAGTCCTGTGATGGCCAATGCAAGGTCATGGTCCAGGTCCCGGAGGGCGCCCAGACCGGTAAGACCGTCCGCCTCAAAGGCAAGGGCATGCCGTCCCTGCGTAGCCGCCAGCGCGGCGACCTGGTGGTGGAGCTGTTCGTCGAAACGCCGACCCACCTGTCAGCGCGTCAGAAGGAATTGATGCGCGAACTGGCCGGCCTGTGCGGCGAGAAGCAGAACCCCAAGTCGGCGAACTTCGTCGGCAAGGCCAAACGCTTCTGGGAAGAGGTGACGGGCAGCTAGGGCTTCGCGTCCAGCACTGTTTTCGCGCCGTCCCCGCAATTCCTTAACGCCGACTCTTAACGCGAGGCGCGACGCTCTGTAGTTTCCGGGGCGATGAACGCCCACGCCACGCCGACCCCAGCCCACGAGATCGACCCCACCGGCGCCACCCCGGTGATGGCGCAGTTCTTCGAGATGAAGGCGCGTCAGCCGGACGCGCTGATTTTCTTCCGAATGGGCGACTTCTACGAGCTGTTTTTCGACGACGCCTACAAGGCCGCCGCCGCCCTGGGCATCAGCCAGACGTTCCGGGGAACGCACAATGGTCAGCCCATTCCCATGGCGGGCGTGCCGCAGCACGCGGCCGAGGCCTATCTCTCCAAGCTGATCCGTATGGGCTTCAAGGTCGCTGTCTGCGAGCAGATGGAAGACCCCGCCGAGGCCAAGAAGCGCGGCTCCAAGGCGGTGGTCCGTCGTGACATTGTCCGGGTGGTGACGCCGGGTACGCTCACCGAGGACGGGCTTCTCGACGCCCGGGGCGCCAACCGTCTGGCCGCTGTCGCCCTGCGCGCCGGCCAGGCCGCCGTGGCGTCGGTGGAGCTCTCCACCGGCGAGGTCGAGGTGTTCGCCGTCGCCAAGGAAGGCGTGGCGCCGATCCTTGCGGCCCTGGCTCCGTCCGAAACTCTGGTCGCCGACCGCCTGCTGTCCGACGACAGCCTGTCCCAGACCCTGAAGATCTGCGGGGGCCTCGTACAGCCGATGCCGTCGGCTCTGTCCGAACCTCAGGCGTCGGAGACCCGGGTTAAGCGACTCTACGGCGTCGACACACTGGACGGCTTCGGCGGCCTGTCGCCGGCCGAAGTCGGTGCGCTCGGCCTGATCGCCGCTCACCTGGAAATGACCCAGGCGGGCCGGTTGCCGGCGCTGCGGGCGCCGCGTCGCGCGGCTGACGCCGACGTCATGGCGATTGATCCGGCCACCCGGTCGAGCCTTGAGATTGACCGAACCCAGAGCGGTGATCGCAATGGTTCGCTGCTAGCGGCGATTGACCGTACGGTTACGGCCGGCGGCGCCCGCTTGTTGGCTTCGCGCCTGGCGCGGCCGCTGCTGGACGTCGCCGCGATCGACCAGCGCCTCGACGCCGTCGAATGGTTCGTCGAACATCGCCAGCTGCGCCAGCGCCTGCGCGAAGTGCTCAAGGGCGCCGGGGACATGGCCCGCGCGCTCTCGCGTTTGGCTCTGGGACGGGGCGGTCCCCGTGATCTGGGCTGCATTCGCGACACGCTCAAAGTCGGCGAGCGCCTCGCGGGCATGGCTGGCGGGTCTCCGGATCCGCTGTCACCGCCGCCCTTTGAATTGGAGCACGTCTTCAAGGCCCTGACGCCGGCTCTGCATGAGGGCTTGTCATCGTTCCTGAACACGCTGGAGCAGGGTCTGGGCGCTGACCTTCCGGCGTTAGCCCGCGACGGCGGTTTCGTCGCCTCGGGCGTGCGGCCTGAACTGGATCAGGCGCGTAGCCTCCGCGACGACAGCCGCAAGGTCATCGCCGCCCTGGAATCCCAGCTGGCCCTGGAAAGCGGCGTGCCGCTGAAGATCAGACACAACGGCGTGCTCGGCTATTTCGTCGAGGCGACGGCCGGCAAGGCCGACCCGCTGTTCCAGCCGCCGCTGAACGCCACCTTCATCCACCGCCAGACCCTGGCCAATCAGGTGCGCTTCACCACCGTGGAGCTTGCCGATCTCGACGCCCGCATCGCCCAGGCCGCCGAGCGGGCGCTCGCCATGGAAGTCGCCGCGTTCGAGGATTGGCGCGAACAGGCCCGGATGCTGGCCGACGCGATCCAGATCGCTTCCGAAGCGCTGGCCCGGCTCGACGTCGCCTCAAGCCTTGCCGAATGGGCCGAGGACGCCGGGGCCGTCCGTCCGATCGTCGATAAGTCCCTGGCCTTCGACGCCAAGGCCGCGCGCCACCCGGTGGTCGAGGCCGCCGTCAAGCGGGCGGGGGAGCCTTATACCCCTAACGATTGCTGTCTGGACGCCTCGGGCGAGATCGGCGCGCGTCTGTCGATCGTCACCGGCCCGAACATGGCTGGTAAGTCGACCTTCCTACGCCAGAACGCCCTGCTGGCGATCCTGGCTCAATCGGGTTGCTACGTGCCGGCCGCCAGCTTCCGGCTGGGCGTGGTCGACCGGCTGTTCAGCCGCGTCGGCGCGGGCGACGATCTGGCGCGTGGCCGCTCGACCTTCATGATGGAGATGGTGGAGACCGCGGCGATCCTCACCCAGGCCGGGCCCCGCAGCTTGGTGATCCTGGACGAGATCGGCCGGGGCACGGCGACCTATGACGGTCTGGCGATCGCCTGGGCCTGCGCCGAGGCCCTGCACGACGTGAACCGCTGCCGGGCGCTGTTCGCCACGCACTATCATGAGCTGGCCACCCTCGAGGAGCGCATGAGCTTCGTCTCCAACCTCTCCCTGCGCGCCAAGGAGTGGAACGGCGATCTCGTCTTCCTGCACGAAGCTGCGCCAGGACCCGCCGATCGCTCTTACGGTGTTCAGGTCGCCAAGCTGGCCGGTGTCCCAGCGCCCGTGGTGGTTCGCGCCCGCGAAGTTCTCGATCGCCTGGAGAGCAAGGACCAATCGCCGGCCAAGCTGGATGACCTGCCGCTGTTCGCCGTGAGTCAGGCGGCGGCCCAGGCGCCCGCCAAGGCGGCGCCCAGCGCCGTCGAGACCTCACTCGCCGATCTGGATGTTGACGGCATGAGTCCCCGCGAGGCCTTGGACGCGCTTTATCGTCTTAAGGGTCTGCTCAGGGCCTAGGATGTAACCATATTACCCGCATGCCCCGTCGCCTTCGCCCAACCCGCCTGGAACACGTCGTCGACGGTCACGCTCTGCGGGCGAGGCTTTCGGCCGCCGCCCTCGATTCAATCGGCAACGAGGCCGAGCAGCGCGCCCGCGCCATCGACATCCTCAAGCAGGCCCTGTTTCGCGGCCGGATGATCGCCAAGGAGCGCCTGGAGAACGGCGCCAGCGGCGTCGAGACCAGCCGTCTGCTGAGCGGCGTCACCGACGAGGTGATCACTGCCCTCTACGACTTTACGACGGTCCACGTCTTCCGGGCCCGAAACCCGACCGAAGGCGAGCGTCTCTGCCTGCTGGCCGTTGGCGGCTACGGCCGGGGGACCTTGGCCCCGTTCAGCGACATCGATCTGCTGTTCCTGCGCCCCTACAAGCAGACGCCGCACGCCGAGAGCGTGATCGAGTACATGCTGTATGCGCTGTGGGACCTGGGCTTCAAGGTCGGCCACGCGTCGCGGACCATCGAGGAGTGCGTCCGTCTCTCGAAGGAAGACTTCACGATCCGTACCTCGATCCTGGAGGCGCGACGCCTGACCGGCGACGAGCGCCTGGCTGAGGATCTGAAAAAGCGTTTCCGCGACGAGGTGATGAAGGGCACCGGGGCCCAGTTCGTCGCCGCCAAGCTTAAGGAGCGGGACGACCGGCAAGCGCGCGCCGGCGCCAGCCGCTATATGGTCGAGCCCAACGTCAAGGAAGGGAAGGGGGGTCTGCGCGACCTCCACACCCTGATGTGGATCGCCGAATACCTGCATCCCGTCGACCGGCCCGAAGACGTCTTCAAGATGGAGGTGTTTTCGACCCGCGAGACCAAAGCCTTTATCCGGGCTTTCGACTTCCTGCACGCCGTGCGGGCCCACCTGCACTTCACAACCGGCCGGCCCGAGGAGCGGCTAACCTTCGATCTGCAGCCCGAGATCGCCCGCCGCATGGGTTATGGCGACCGCGGCGACGCGCCGGCGGTCGAGCGTTTCATGCGGCGCTACTTCCTGATCGCCAAGGAGGTCGGGACCCTCACCCGCGCCTTCTCGGCCAAGCTGGAAGCCGAGCACTTCAAGAACGAGCCCAAGGGGATCTCGCGCTTCCTTCCTGGCGGACGACCCAAGCGCAAGGCGCTGGATGTCGAGGGCTTCTACGAGGACGGCGGACGCCTGAACATCGCCGGACCGGAGATTTTCGAGGCTGACCCGGTCAACCTGATCCGGCTGTTCAAGATCGCCGACGAGCGCGACCTTGATCTGCATCCTGACGCGTTCACCGCGGTCACGCGTAGCCTGCCGCTGATCACTTCGAAGGTGCGTCGCGATCCTGACGCCTGCCGCGCGTTCCTGCACCTGCTGGCGCGCGGCAAGCGTAGCTACCGCACGCTGACCTTGATGAACGACGCTGGCGTTCTGGGGCGCTTCATCCCGGAGTTCGGGCGGGTCGTCGCCCAGATGCAGTTCAACATGTACCACTCCTACACGGTGGACGAGCACACCTTGCGCGCGGTCGGCGTGATCGGCGACATGGCGGCCGGTCAGCTGGTCGAGGATCATCCGCTGTCGGTTTCGATCATGCCTCTGATCGAGGACCGCGAGTCGCTGTTCCTGGCCATGCTGCTGCACGACACCGGCAAGGGCGGAGTAGGTGGCCAGGAAAAGGCCGGCGCCCGCAGCGCCCGCAGCGCCTGCGAGCGCCTGGGCGTCGAGCGAAGCAAGGTCGAACTGGTCGCCTGGCTGGTCGAGAACCATCTGGTGATGAGCGACTTCGCCCAGAAGCGCGACGTTTCCGACCCTGGCACCGTCGCGGCCTTCGCGCGGATCGTCGAGAATCCCGAACGCCTGCGTTTGCTGCTGGTCATTACCGTGGCCGATATCCGCGCCGTTGGGCCGGGCGTCTGGAACGGCTGGAAGGGCCAGCTGCTGCGGGAACTCTATAACGCCACCGAGGCGGTGTTCCGGGGCGGGCGGGGCAGCGACGCGGCCGCCAACGTCCAGCGCCACCAGGAGAACGCGGCCGAAGCCGCACGAGCCGCTCTGCTGGAAACGGATCCCGCCGCCAAGGGCTGGGTCGCAGCGATGGAAAACGCCTATTTCAGCGCCTTCTCGCAGGAAGACCTCTTCCATCATGCCGAACTTGCGCGTCGCGCCGCGATCCAAGGCGGCGCTGCGGCTGAGGGCCAAGTCCGCCCGGGCAGCAACGCGGCCGAGGTGGTTGTCGCCGCCAAGGACCGGCGTGGTCTGTTCGCTGATCTCGCCCTGGCGATCTCGTCTCTCGGCGGCAACGTCGTCGGGGCCCGCGTGTTCACCTCCCGCCAGGGCCAGGCGCTGGATGTCTTCTACGTCCAGGACGTAATGGGCGCGCCGTTCGGCTGCGAAAATCCCCGCGCGCTACGTCGACTGGCCGACGCCCTGGAAGCGGCCGGGAAGGGCGACGCGCTGGCCGTTGAGCCTCGCCGAGGCTCGGAGCTCTCGCGCGCGGCGGCCTTCGCGATCGCGCCTTCGGTCACCATCGACAATGACGCCTCCAACGACGCCACAGTCGTCGAGGCCTCAGGACGCGATCGTCCCGGTCTGTTGCACGCCCTGGCCAAGACCCTGGCCGACAGCGCCTTGTCCATCCAGTCAGCGCATATCGACGGCTATGGCGAGCGCGCGGTCGACGCCTTCTATGTGCAGACGACCGAGGGTGGCAAGGTTACGGACACGCGCAAGCTCAACGCGCTGAAGGCGGACTTGCTGGCCGCGCTGGAGCAGAACGAAGCCAGCGCCCCGGCGGCGCGGCCAGGACTCAAGAGGGCTCGGGCCAGCGTCGCGCGGTAGGGTTAGTCCGCCCGCCAGTCGCCCGACTTTCCGCCGGTCTTTTCCCGGAGACGAACAGTCTCGATGACCATGCCCTTCTCGGCGGCCTTGAGCATGTCGTAGATCGTCAGGCAAGCCACCGAGGCGGCCGTCAGGGCCTCCATCTCGACGCCGGTGGGCCCGGTGGTCTTGACCCGAGCCGTCACGGCCAGCCCCTCTTCGACCGGTTCCACCGCCACCTCGACCTTCGACAGGACCAACGGGTGGCAAAGCGGAATCAGGTCGGACGTTCGCTTGGCGGCCATCACACCGGCCAGTTCGGCGACGGCGCGGACATCGCCCTTGCGACCTGAGCCCGAGATCGCCAGCGCCAGGGTTTCAGGGCGCATGCGCACAAACCCTGTCGCGACGGCTTCGCGTGCGGTCGCCGGCTTCTCGGAAACGTCGACCATCCGGGCGCGCCCGTCGTCATCGATATGGGTGAGCTTGCTCAACGTTCCAGAAGCCTCGGCATCAGTTCGACCATGTTGCAGGGCTTGTGCCGACTGTCCAACTGGGCGGCGATGACCTTGTCCCAGCCGTCTTTCACCGCGCCGTTGCTGCCCGGCAGGCAGAAGACGAAGACGCCGTCGATCAGGCCCGCTGTGGCCCGCGACTGCAGGGTCGACAGGCCGACCGTGGCGTAGCTGATGAGATGGAAGACGACCGAAAAGCCGTCGATCTTCTTGTCGAACAGGGGCTCCAGCGCCTCAACGGTGACATCGCGACCGGTCAAGCCGGTCCCACCGGTGGTGATGATCGCGTCGACGGTTCCGCTGGCGATCCACGACCGGACCTGAGCCCGGATCTTGTCGATGTCGTCCCGAACGACGACGCGACCACCCAGCTCATGGCCGGCCGTTTTGATCCGCTCCACCAGGATCTGACCAGAGGTGTCGCTGGCCTCGTCGCGGGTGTCAGAGATCGTCAGCACCGCCACGCGAACGGCGGTGAAGGGCAGGTCGGGCTTGATCCCGCCGCCGGGCTTCAGCGCTTCGGACACTCAGGCCTCCTAATCCCAGCGTTCGGCGTCGGTCCTATCGCGCGCGGTCGGTTCGATCCAGCGCGGACCGTTGGGCCCATGCTCCTTCTTCCAGAAAGGGGCGCGGCTCTTCAGATAGTCCATCAGGTAGTCGCAAGCCTCGAAAGCCTCACGGCGATGAGCGGCGGCCGTCGCCACGAAGACGATCGCCTCGCCCGGCGCGATGCGGCCGACACGATGCACGATGTGGACGTCTTGCAGGGCGAAGCGCGTCACGGCGCCTTGGGCGATCTCCGCGATCGCGGAGTCGGTGAAGCCAGGATAGGCCTCGAGCTCCAGAGCGCTGGCGGCGCCCTTTTCGGCGCGCGCGAGTCCGACGAAGGTCGCGACCGCACCTGTCTCTTCGCGCGCCGCGCAAAAGGCGGTCACCAGCGCGCCGGGCTCGAACGGCTGGTCGGTCAGGGTGACGATCATCCGCCGCTCATCGGCGGCAGGAAGGCGACCTCGCTGGTGGGCGATAGCTCCGCCTCACCTCGGACGATGGCCTTGTCCACGGCGACCTGGACGCCTGGCGCGGTCAGGGCTTCGCCGAGCATCTGATCCGCCAGGCCGATAGCGACGCGTAAGGCGTCCAGGTTCGGGGCCTCGACTTGACACTCACGCCAGCCTGCCTGGTCGGCCAAGCGCCCGAACAGAAGAACCCGCGCCATCTAACCTCCGGTCGTCGACATGTGGCGGGCCACGGCGGGGCGCGCGGCGGCGATCTGGAAGTCGTGACCCTTGGGCTTGGCGCCGATGGCTGCTTGGATCGCCTCAACAAGCTCCGCGTCGCTGGCCCCGTTTCGGATCACCGCCCGCAGGTCGCTGGCGTCATCGCGGCCCAGGCATGTGTGCAATGTCCCCGTGCAGGTCAGTCGCACGCGGTTGCAGGTGTCGCAGAAATGATTGCTGAGCGGCGTGATCAGGCCGAGCCGACCGCCGGTCTCGGCTACGCGCACATAGCGGGCGGGCCCGCCGGTCGTATCCGGGATGTCCTCCAGGGTCCAGAACGCCGACAGGTCCTGGCGTACGTCCTTCAGAGAGAGGAACTGATCCGTTCGGTCCTGGTCAACCTCACCCAGGGGCATGGTCTCAATCAGGGTGATGTCGCAGCCCCGCCCGTGCGCCCACTGGATCAGCGCGGGGATTTCATCGGCGTTGTCGTGCCTGAGCGCGACGGTGTTGATCTTGACCGCCATACCCGCCGTCTGGGCCGCGTCGATCCCGGCGATGACCCGGGCGACGTCACCGCCCCGGGTCAGGGCGCTGAAGAGTTCGGGCTTGAGGGTGTCGAGCGAGACGTTGATCCGCTTGACGCCATGGCGCGCCAGATCGGGGGCATAGCGTTCGAGCTGTGACCCATTGGTCGTCAGGGTCAGCTCGTCCAGCGCGCCTGAGCGCAGATGCCGCGACAGGCCGGCCACAAGATCCATGAAGCCCTTGCGCACCAGGGGCTCGCCGCCGGTGAGGCGCAGTTTGCGGACCCCCAGGCCGACGAAGGCCGAGGCCAGGCGATCGAGTTCCTCAAGCGTCAGAACCTCCGCCTTGGGCAGGAAGGTCATGTGCTCGGCCATGCAGTAGACACAGCGCAGATCGCAGCGATCGGTGACAGAGACGCGCAAATAGGTGACCGCGCGCCCAAAGCCGTCGATCAGGGACGGTCCGGGCGTTCGGGAAGCGGTTGAGACCGCTTGCGCGGGACTGTCGTCGTAGGGCGTCATGTCGGAAGATTAGAATAGGCGCTGCGACCGATGACGCAAAGAGCTACGAGCGACCTCGACGCCATCGTCCTGGCGGCCGGTCGCGGTGTTCGTTTCGGCGGCGGCAAGCTGACCGCGCCACTGGACGGCGCGCCCTTGGTGACGGGGGCCCTGCTCACCGCATTCCTGGCGCCAGTTCGCCGGGTCGTTGTGGCGGTGGGCCCAGATCCTAGTGTCCTCAGGGCGGTGAAAGCGACTGCGACGCGCTTGGCGGCGGACGACCGGCTGGTGGTCGTGTCGATCGCCGACCCCTCGGCGGGCATGGGCGACTCGCTGGCGGTCGCCGCGCGCGCCGTTCCTGACGATACGGGGGGCGTCTTCGTCTTTCTGGGAGACATGCCGAGGATCGATCCGGCCACGCCCACCCATCTGGCCAGGTTTCTTCTCGATCCGGACGATATCGTGGCGCCCACCCATCTGGGCCGCCGGGGTCATCCCGTTCTATTCGGCGCGAACTGGCTACCGGCGCTACGCACGCAATCGGGCGACGAAGGCGCACGTGAGATCGTCGACAGCGCAGGCCAACGACTGATCCGCGTCCCCGTGGAGGATGCGGGTATTCATATGGATGTCGATCGCCCTGGCGATCTCGCGTCCATCGCGACGAGACGATAGGCCTCTCGCGGAGAGAAGGTCCATCTAGAACAATGGGTTGTGACCTAACGCCTTAGAGGGCGCTCGAGCGGCTTCGGCGTACCATCCGCTTTGCTGGCGTCTACTGTTCCGGCTGCTCCGGAGACGTGACGATTGCTCGGATCTCCTTGATCAGTTGGAGCGCGCCGACGATGTCGCCGCGCTCCTCCAACGCCGCCAAACGGGGGATCAGCAAACTCAGGACGCGGCGATAGTCCATACCGACCCTTGCCAGCGCCTCGATAAAAAGCGCAACGTCTTCCTGGTCAGCAATCGCCTCGAGATCAGTGTCGGAATACGGCCTCACAGGGTCATTCCCCTGCGAGCGCGGAGCCGCGGGACGCGCGTTTCCGTCACCTTGAACGACGTACCGAGAAATCGCGCAACTTCTAGAACGCGAGGATTCGACGCGCTCAGCCATAAAGCTTCCCGCCCGTTCGAACCCGGCCCGCCAAAACAAGTACTGAGACGCTCACCCATGGCCCTAGGATGATCGGGGAATTTCTTCCCGTCCAGCGTGTATTTTGAGAACGGTGATCGATCAGGCGTCCGACCTGACGAACGGCAATCGTGACGTGGCGACCTTGTTCAACGAAAAGAGGGCGTTGGCCACGGCTGGAGCGATCACGGGCGTTCCGGGTTCGCCAACCCCGCTCGGTCGGTTACCCGAGGGAACGATATGGGTCTCGACCGAGGGCGCTTCATTGATCCTCAGCACTCGGTAGCCGTCGAAGTTGGTTTGATCGACCTGACCGTCCGTCAGAGTGATCTCGCCGAACAGAGCCGCCGACAGGCCATAGCAGGTGCCGCCCTCCATCTGGGCGGCGATCTGGTCAGGCGAAATCGCCACGCCGCAGTCGATCGCGGTGACCACGCGGCCGACGCGCGGCGCGCCGTTCTCAAGCTTGACCTCGGCGATCTGCGCCACGACGGAGCCGAAGCTCTCGTGAACAGCCACGCCGCGCGTCCAGCCCGCCGTCGCCTTGGGACCCGCCTTCTCCAAGGCCAGGTTCATCACCGCCAGGTGACGATCCGCGCCCGCCTTGGCGTACAACGCCTGGCGGTAGGCCACCGGGTCCTTGCCGGCCTTGGCGGCCAGTTGGTCGATGGTGTGCTCCATCACGAAGGCGGTGTGGGTCGCGCCCACCGAGCGCCACCAGAGCACGGGGACGCCGATGTCGGGAAAGGCCACCTGGGCGTCGACCACCGGCGTGGCCTTCATATAGGGCGAGTCGTTGATGCCCTCGAACGCCGATGAGTCAGGACCCTTGCCCATCGGCATGGGCGCGCCCTTCATGATCGACTGGGTGACGATCCGGTGGCGCCAGGCCGCCGGCAAGCCGTCCTTGTCCAGCTTCACCTTCAGGGCGTGCAAGACGATCGGTCGGAAATAGCCCGACCGCATGTCGTCCTCACGCGTCCAGACCAGCTTCACCGGACGGCCCTTGCCGACCTTCTTGGCGATGTGGACGCACTCGACAGCGTAGTCCGACTGGAAGGTGGCGCGGCGGCCGAATGAGCCGCCCGCAAACAGAGTTTCGATCTCGACCGCGCCCGGCAGACAGCCGACCACCTTGGCGACGTTCAGCTGGTCCAAGGTCTGGCCCTGAGATCCGAACGTCAGCTTGACCTTGTTGCCGTCGACGGCGGCGACGCAGTTCATCGGCTCCATCGTGGCGTGAGCCAGATAGGGGAACTCATAGTTCAGCTCGACCACGTCCGCGCCCTTGGCGCCTTCCAGTGAAGCCGCGTCACCGCGCTGGTCGAAGGGCTCCCATTTGACCGAGGCGTCCTTCCCGGACAGCACGTCGCGATAGCCCTGGATAATCGCCGGACTGCCGCGCTTCTCGACCTTCTCCTCGTCCCACTCGACCTTGAGCGCCTCGCGGCCCATGCGGGCGGCGTAGGTGGTCTGGGCGACGACCGCGACCCCGGTGGGGATCTCGAAAACGTCGACGACCCCCGGGACCTTCTTGGCCTCGCCGGCGTCGAAGCTCTTCACCTTGCCGCCGAACCGCGGCGCATGGGCGACCATGGCCGTCAGCATGTCGGGCAGGCGGACGTCCTGGGTGTAGCGCGCAGTGCCGTCGCTCTTGGCTTGCGAGTCCTTGCGGCGCACGCGGTCGGAGCCGATGAGCGTGAACGCCTTTGGATCCTTCAGCTTGGGATCGGTGGGCGGATTGACCTTGGCGGCGTCGTTCAACAGCTCGCCAAAGGTCGCGGTCTTACCCGACGTATGCGTCAGGACGCTGTCCTTCACCGTGATCTCGCCGACCGGGACGTTCCACCGGTTGGCGGCGGCCTGGACGAACATCGCCCGGGCGCCCGCGCCGGCCTTGCGAAGCTGCTCCCACGAGTTCGAGATCGCCGACGAGCCCCCCGTGAGCTGGGCGCCCATGGTCCCGTTGGCGTAGAGCTTGGCGTTGGCTGGCGCCTGCTCGACCTTGACCTTGCTCCAGTCGGCGTCCAGCTCCTCGGCGACGATGGCCGCTAGGCCCGCGTGATTGCCTTGGCCAAATTCGATGTGTTTGGAGATCACCGTCACCACGCCGTCTGGCGCGATCTTGATGAAGGGGCCAAACGCGCCGACCTCGACCTTCGAGCCAGCGCTCATCAGGTCGGCGGGAGAGCACCCGACCAAGAGCGCGCCGCCGACCAGGGTCGAAGCGACGACAACGTCGCGGCGGCTGGGTTGGGCGGTCTTCAGGTCCTTGGAATCGACAGGGGCGTTCATCGGCCGGCTCCCCGGTGCGTCGCGCCCGAGGCGGCGACGATGGCTTCATCGATATCGGCGTGCGCTTCGCCCGTGGGCGGGCCGAAATCGGCGGCGTCCTTGATCGCGGCGCGGATGCGTTGGTAAGCGCCGCAGCGGCAGATGTTGCCCGCCATGGCCTCATCAATGTCCTGGTCGGTGGGCTTGGGCTTCTGGGCCAGGAGCGCGCAGGCCGACATGACCTGGCCTGACTGGCAGTAGCCGCACTGGGGAACGTCGTGGCGCACCCAGGCCTGTTGCACCGGATGCTGACCGCCCAGGCCCTCGATCGTCGTGACCTTGGCGCCGCCGACCGCCTCGATCGGCGTAACGCAGGACCGGATCGGTTGCCCGTCCAAATGCACCGTGCAGGCGCCGCACTGGGCGACGCCGCAGCCGAACTTGGTGCCTGTCATGCCGAGCTCGTCGCGCAGCACCCACAGCAGAGGCGTCTCGGGCGCGGCTTGCACCGAGATTGGCTTGCCGTTGATGTCCAGAGTCATGGCCATGCGTCTTCGCCTCCCAACGAAAGACGGGACGCATCGCGCCCCAAACGAAACCTAACACTGTTCACACATGGCTTGGCCAGAAGGATTTTCAACCACGCGGCCCACAAGCGTTCCTTCCTCGAAAATCGCGATCTGGACGCGGCTTTGCAGGGCGCCAGGCGCGAAACGGGCTATGCTGGCCTTGTTCAGGAGTTTGCGTCATGCGTCGCATCGTCATCGCCGCCGCCATCCTATCCGTTGCGCTTGCAGGGTGCGCGACGGTCGCGCCGATGGACTCCACCGATGCGCCTATCCGCTACAGCTGCAAGGCGGGCAAGCGTTTCACGGCCGCCTACGCCTTGCATGGAAAACGGGTCGTCGTGACCGCCGGCGGCGCGACCAAAACGCTCAAACTGGCGCGATCGGCTTCCGGCGCGCGCTACACTGCGGGTCAGGCGGAGATCTGGAGCAAGGGCGTCGACGCCATGCTCACCGGGTTCCCCGGAGGCCCTTACGACAACTGCCGTTCGCAATAAGCCTTCGAGGATTCGTGTTGGACTCGTTTCCCGCTTTCTTTCCCCTGGCCGGCCGCAAGGTGGTGATCGCAGGCTCTGGCGAAGCCGCCGAGGCCAAGGCGCGGCTCTTCGACGGTTCGCCCGCGACGCTGGTTCGCCTGGACGGTCATGCGGCCTATCTGCCTGGATCCTACAGCGGTGCGGCCTTCGCCTTCATCGCCAGTCCGGACGAAGTGTTCGTCCAGGCGGCCGCTGGCGCGGCGCGGGCGGCGCGGGTGCTGGTCAATGTCGTGGATCGGCCCGAACTCTGCGACTTCAACACGCCTGCGGTGATCGACAGGGGTCAGGTCGTAGCCGCCGTCGGAACCGGCGGCGGGGCGCCGGTTCTGGCCACCATGCTGCGCAACGATATCGAGGCCCAGGTGCCGGAGGGTACGGGCCGGGTGGCCGCCCTGCTCGCCAAGTTTCAAAGCGAAGTGCGCAAGACCTTGCCGGCCTTGCATGAGCGCCGCGCGTTCCTGCGCGATGCGGTGATGGGCGAAGCGGCCGCTGCGGCTCGGGCGGGCGACATGGACCGCGCCGGCCAGCTGTTCCGCGAGGCCTTGGCCAGTGGCGGCGCACGCAGGGGCGTCGTGCGCTTCATCGCGGGCAAGGGACCGTCCGACCTGCTGACGCTCCGCGCGCTTCGCGCGCTCGGCTCAGCCGATGTCCTGGTGCTGGACGTCGACGTTGAGCCCGAGGTGCTTAAGATGGCGCGACGCGACGCCGAACGGGTGGACGCCGAAGGGGCTGACGCCGGACACTTGATCCAACTGGCCCGGGAGGGTCGTCAGATCGTCCGGCTGATCACGCATCCGGTGGATCCGGCCCTGGTCCACGCCCTCACCCAGGCCGAGGTCGCGGTCGAGGTTGTCCCCGTCGCGACCTGACCCGACTTGGCTAGTTCAGCGGCCGCTCTTTCGTCTCGGGCAGCAGGAAGGCGGTGGTCAGCACGCTGAGCAGTGTGAAGGCGACGGGATACCACAGGCCCGCATAGATATTGCCGACCGCCGCCACGATGGCGAAGGCGAAGAACGGCACGAAGCCGCCGACCCAGCCCGTGCCGATATGGTAGGGTAGCGACAGCGCCGTATAGCGCACACGGGTCGGGAAGAGCTCGACCAGGCACGCAGCCAGCGGCCCGAACAGCGCGGTGGCGGCGATCACAAAGACGAACAGCACGCCCAGGATCATCGGGACATTCATCCGCGCAGGATCGGCCTTGGCCGGATAACCGGCCTCGACAAGCGCGGCCTTTATCCGGGTCTCCACCTCGGCTTTCGTCGCCTTGACCTCGTCCTTGCCGAGACCGGCGGCGCTCTTGGAGACGACCTCGGCGCCGCCGATGCGCATCACCGCGACGGAGCCAGCCGGCGCGGCCTCGTTCGCGTAGGAAACGCCGGCGTTGGCCAGGGTGCTCTTGACGATGTCACACGAGGTGACGAAGGCGGTCTTGCCGACGGGATCGAACTGCAGCGAGCAGTCCTTGGGATCGGCGAACACGACCACCGGCGCCTTGGCGCTGGCTTCGGCGAGCGCGGGATTGGCGGCCTTTTCCAGCAGGTGGAAGCCGGGGAAGTAGAACAACAGCGCCAGGGTCATGCCGCCCAGCATCACGGGCTTGCGACCGATCTTGTCCGACAGCCATCCGAAGACGACGTAGAAGATGGCGCTGATCGCGGTGGCGATCATCATCAACTCGTTGATCGTCACCGGATCGACCTTCAGGAACTTCTCCATGAAGGTCTGGACGTAGAAGAAGCTCGTGTACCAGACCGCCCCTTGGGCGCACATCATCGAGACAAAGGCCAGGATCACCAGCTTGAGATTGCTCCACTGGCCGAAGGCTTCGGCGTAGGGGGCCTTTGAGGCCTGCCCCTCGGCCTTCATCGCTTCAAAGGTCGGGCTTTCGGTCAGCTTCAGGCGCATCCACACCGAAACACCCAGCAGACCGATCGAGACAGCGAACGGAATCCGCCAGCCCCAGGCGTCGAAAGCGTCGGGCCCGACATACTTGCCCAGCACCCACCGGGTGGCCAGGATCACGAGCAGCGCGCCGAACAGGCCGAACGCGGCCGAGGTCTGCACCCACGAGGTCGACCAGCCACGCTTGTTGGCGGGCGAGTGCTCGGCGACATAGATGGCCGCCCCGCCGTACTCGCCGCCCAGGGCGAAGCCCTGCAGGCAGCGCATGATGATCAGCAGGATCGGCGCAATGATCCCCGCCTGTTCGTAGGTGGGCAGGAACGCAATGGCGAAGGTGGCGCCGCCCATCAGCAGAACCGTGGCCAGGAACGCACCCTTGCGGCCGGCCTGATCGCCGATCTTGCCGAACACCAGGGCGCCCAGCGGCCGGAAGGCGAAGCCGACGCCAAAGAGGGCGAGGGCGGCGATATAGCCGGCGGTCTCGTTCAGCCCCGCGAAAAAGGTCTTCGAGATCACCTGGGTCAGGCTGCCGAAGATGAAGAAGTCGTACCACTCGAAGGCCGTACCGGCCGAAGAGGCCGCGACCACCGTGCGCATCGACGCGCGTTCCTGACCTTCGTCAGCCATCTGGTTCCCCCTATTTTGGCCTTGCTTAGCGTGGTTCAGGGCTTGGGGGAACGGGGTTAGGCGACCGCAGCTCGGTTGTCCGGCTCCTTCTTGGACAGACGCAGGATTTCGGTCACCAGGGCTGTTGGCGAGATCGGCTTGGCGGCGACCCCGTCCATGCCGGCCGCGCGATAGGCCGCCCGCTGATGGGCCATGACATTGGCGGTCAGGGCTATGATCGGCGTGAGGCCGGCGGGACCCGGGAAGGCGCGAATTTGTCGGGAGGCTTCCAGGCCGTCCATGCCCGGCATCTGCACATCCATCAGGATCAGGTCGAAAGCGCCGCTTGCGGCCGCGGCGACGCCGGCGGCGCCGTCGTCGGCCACGCTGACTTGAGCGCCCAGCTGCTCGAGAATCCGCCGAGCGACCAGCTGGTTCGTACGGTTGTCCTCTACGACCAATACCTGGAGGTCCGTCAGCAGGTCCGGGCTCTCGCGGGGCGCGACGCTCGGGGGATACGCCGGCGGTGCGGCGATGCTCAGAGAGAATGTCGAGCCTTCGCCCGGGGTCGAGCTGAAGGCCACTTCGCCCCCTAACATGCGAGCTAGCTTGCGAGTGATCGCCAGTCCAAGGCCGGAGCCCCCAAACCGCCGCGTCGTCCCCGCATCAGCCTGTTGGAAGCGCTCGAAGAGCCTACCTTGCGCGGCAAGTGGGACGCCGACGCCGGTGTCGATGACGTCAAACACCAGCTGAGGTCCTGCATCGGTGATCAGGCGTCGAGCGCGCACGGTCACCGAGCCCTTCAAGGTGAACTTCACGGCGTTGCCCACGAGGTTGAACAGCGCCTGACGGACCCGGGTGGGGTCGGTCTCGATCCATCCCAGGTCCTCGGGGAGGTCCAGCTCCAGACGCAGGCCCTTGTGCGAAGCTTGGGCGGCCAGGAGCCGGGCCACGCTACGTACGAGCTCGCGCGAATCAACGGGTTCACGGTTGAGGTCGAGACGCCCCGCCTCGATGCGCGAGATATCGATGACATCGTCGAGCAGGGTCGAGAGCATCTGACCGGCGGCGAGCGCTTCACCCAAGAGATCGGCGCTATCGCCGGGCGGGAGCTCGCGCTTGAGCACATGCATCACGCCCAGAACGCCATTCATGGGCGTGCGGATCTCGTGGCTCATATTGGCCAGGAACTGCGCCTTGGCCTCGTTGGCGGTCTGGGCGGCGCGTTCGGCCGCAATCAAGGCCAGCTCGGCCTTCTTCTTTTCATCGATATCCAGGATCAGGCCCACAGCCTTGCGCGCATGACCCTGTCCGTCGCGCCGAACTTCGTGGAAGATCCGCACCCAGCGCGTTTCGCCCTCGGGCGAGATCAGTCGGACTTCGTAGTGCTGGGGGCCCGTACGCCCCTCGCGCCACCAGACGGCGGCGGTTTCGTAAAGCTGGGCCCTGTCGTCCGGATGCACCATCGGCCAGACCGCGTCACGAACATCCTGATACGCGATGCGACGGCCCATCATACGATGGAACTCCGGAGAGCCCCAGAAGGCCTGCTTTTCGTGATCGATCTCGTAGACCCCAGCCCGGGCCGCGCCCAGGGCCACTTTCAGTCGCCGCGCATTGTTTCGAGCGTCACGCCGCGCCTCGGTGAGAGCGGTGATCTCGTCCATGTAGGTGATTACGCCAACAATCTCGCCGGCCACGTCGCGCCAAGGCCGGGCCTCCCAGCGGAACGCGCGCTCGACGCCCTCGGCGTCGTAGAGGCGGTCTTCCCGGCGCTTTACGATCTCGCCCGTGAGCGCGCGTGTGACCCGCGTCACGAACCGCTGGCGCGCTCCGTTCGTCAGCTCGGTCAGGGTCTTGCCGATGACTTGGTCTTCGGTCGACCGGAAGATCTCCAGGAAGCGCGGGCTTACCATCCTCAATCGCATGTCGAGGTCGTAGACCGCCACGGCGAAGGGCGCGTCCTCGATCAGGCGTCGGGCGCGACGCTCGCTCCAGATCGCCTTGTCGCGGCTGCGGGCTACGTCGGTGATATTCTGCGAAACGCCTTTGAGCACAAATAGCGACCCAGGCGTGGCTTCGGCGCGATAGGTCGCGCGCAGTGTGAACCAGCGGCCGTCATTGGCCCGAAGCCTATACTCCAGCGACCCACCTTCTCCGGTCAGGACGGCGCGCGCGAAGGTCGCCTGGACTCTGGCGCGCTGGTCGTCTGGCAGGCGGGCGAGGAACAGCTCGGGGGTGGCGACATCTTCCGGCGACACGCCCATCAGGGCCAGCGCGTCAGGCGCCCAGTCGATGCGCCCCGTCTCGGGATCATAGCTCCAGACGCCGATCCCGGCTTCTTCGGCGAGCAAGGCCTGGGTCCGTCGCGCCGCGTCCAACTCGAGGCGCGCCCGAACCTCGGCGGAGATATCGTGCATGACGCCGACCATCTCGCCGTTGGGGCCAAGACGGGAGCGACCCTGCAGCCAGATCCAGCGGCCGTCCTTGCAGCGGATCTTCAGCTCATTGATCGCCGACCCCGTCTCGCGAAGCCGGCGACCCGTGTCGACGAGCTCGGCCTGACTGTCGGGATGAACGAACTTGATCGTGGGTTGTCCTACCAGTTCGTCCTGCGCCCAGCCGGTCAGTTGAGACCAGGCCTCGTTGACGCTGATGAACCTGCCGTCCGCGGACACGACCGTGAAGAGATCGCTCGCGTGCGCGAAGAACCAGCGCGCAGCCTCGACCTCGCCAAAGGACGAAGCGGAAGGGGGCGCAGGAGTCGACACCTTGGACATCCGGTCTCCAAAAAGTTGGGCGGATGTTGGGGCGCAACCGTAAACTTATAGTTCGCGCGGCGTAGCAATGTTCGACGAACGCGTGCGCGGCTTCAGACCTCGGCCCATTGCCGCAACAGGTTGTGATAGACACCGGTGAGCGACAGGATCGCGTCGTCGTCGCGCTCGATCTTTCGAGATAGCCGCTGGATCGCGACGTCCATGTCCAGCAACAGGGTGCGCTTGGCGTCGTCGCGGATCAGGCTCTGGATCCAGAAGAAGCTCGCCGTGCGGCGGCCGCGGGTCACGGGCGTGACGTGATGCAGGCTGGTGCTGGGATAGAGGATGGCGTCGCCCGCGGCCAGCTTGACGACATGGTCGCCATAGAGGTCGTTCACCACCAGTTCGCCGCCGTCATAGTCTTCGGGCTCGGCCAGGAAGAGGGTGCACGACAGGTCGGTGCGCAGGCGCTGCCCCGTCACGGGGTCGCGTCGGATGGCGTTGTCGACATGATCCCGGAACCCCATGCCCTCGCCATAGCGGTTGAACATCGGCGACAGGATGGTCTGTGGCAGGGCGGCTGAGACGAACAGGGGATTGGCTTCCAAGGCCTGAACGATGATCGCCCCGACCTGACGCGCTTCGGCGCAGTCCTGCGGCAACTGTTCGTTGTTCTTGGCCATCGCAGCCTGGAACCCAGAGGTGACGTTCCCGTCCACCCAAGGTCCAGCGTCGAGGATCGCGCGGCACTCGGCCACCTGCGTCTTGGTCAGCACCTCGGGGATCTGCAGCATCATCAGCGACATCCTGTTTGCGAGCCGTTCCTATCTGGATGGCCTTGTCGATCCTTTGATCCGGATCAGATCATCGCCGGTCCTGAACGAAGAAGCGCCCCGACCGGCCGCAGGCCGAACGGGGCGCTGGCGTGAAGTCCTTCGAGGGGAGGTCAGTACTTCACGTTGACGGTCAAGATCGCCTGCCGGCCAGGCGCCGGGTCGGCGTGGTGGACGCCGTTGGTCCGCAGGATGTAGCGCTCATCCGTCAGGTTCTGGACGTTCAGCTGCAGGTCGATCGTCTTGCTCAGCGACCAGGACGCAAAGGCGTCGTAGCGGGTGTAGGACGGCGCGAAGACCTTGTTGGTCCCGCCGCCGGCCCCGCCCTGATTACCGCCGAAGCTCTTGGAGACGTAGTAGGCGCCGCCGCCCACCGACAGCTGCGGCGTCACCCGGTAGGTCGAGAAGAGGCTGACGGTGTGCTTGGGCGTGTTGGCCAGCGGATCCCCGATGTTGACGCTGGTGTAGGGGCCCCGGACCAGCTCGCTGTCCATGAAGGTGTAGCCGCCGAAGACCTGCCAGGCGCGGGTGACTGATCCTGAGACGCCGAGCTCGACGCCCTGCACCCGAACCTCGCCCGCCTGTTCGGTCTGGGTCGCGCTGACGGCGATCACCGCGTTCTTGCGCTCGGTGCGGAAGACCGCGCCGGACAGCGCCAGCTTGTCGCCGAACACGTTCCACTTGGCCCCGGCTTCGAGGCTGGTGGTGTCTTCAGGATCCAGCAGCGCCTGGGCCGGCGTGGCGGCGGTGTTCTGGTCGCCGGCGGCGATCGTCGGCGGGGTCGAGGCCGTCGCATACGACACATAGAGGCTGCTCGACGGCGTCGGCTTGTAGTTCAGACCGATCTGATAATTGACGAAGTCCCAGCCGGCCTTGGCGAGGCTGGCGTAGGTCACGCCGGTGACCAAGCCATTGGCGGAGGTCGCCGTCGCGTTGAAGCCCTGCGTGGAATAGTCGTCGTAGCGGACGCCGAGGTTCAGCAGCAGCTTCTCCGACAGGTCGATCGTGTCGAACGCATAGATCGAGCCGCTGCGGGTCTTGGACTGCGAGGCGGGGCCGCGATTGATCACGCCCGTCCAGGCGTCACCCGGATTGGGGGCGTAGAGCCGGGTGCAGTCGCCCGTTCCTGCGCCCGCGAAGCCCGTCGGACAGGCCGAACCCGCCGTCGTGAAAATTACGTAGGTGGCGTTGTCGTTGATCTCGCGCGACAGCTCCAGGCCGAGGTTGAAGCGGTTCTTCAGGCCGGCCAGCTCGAACTTGCCCGTCAGATCGGTGACGAAGGCGGTGGTCTCGGTCTCGTTCCAGCGCGACTTGGTCCCGCGCTTCATCCACCATTCGCCGGCCACGAACTGGGCCGCGCCGCCGTCGCCGGGGTTGGTGACCAGATAGTCGTTCAGCGTCTTGCCGTAGCGGACCACCTGACGGACGGCGAGGTCGTCGCTGATCTCGTGGCGGACAGCGATCGTGGCGATATCGGCCTTGGTCTTCATCCAGTCGCGATCCAGGCCGTAATAGGCGCTGCGCGAGACATCCAGGATGCCATCGGCCGGGTGCGTGCGGCTGTCGGTTCCGGCTGCGCCCCACGTGCGCTTGGCCGCCAGCGGAATCCCATAGTCCGGGTCTTGGTCGCTATCGAGGTGGTAGTAGCTCAGGGTCGCCTGGGTCTGGGTGTCGATGCCGAAGGCTAGCGACGGGGCCAGCCCCCAGCGCTTGAAGTCCACGCTGTCGCGCCCCGGGGTCTCGCCGCCGGTCGCCATCAGGTTCAGACGGAGGGCGGCGTTCTTGCCGAAGGCGTAGTTGCCGTCGGCGGTGACGCGATAGTAGTCATCCGTGCCCGCGGCGGCCGAGCCGGCCACGAAGGTGTCGAGCTTTGGCGACTTGGACGACAGATTGATGCTGCCGCCCCCGGAACCGCGACCGCTGTAGACCGAGTCCGGCCCCTTGATGACTTCGACCTGCTCAAGGTTGAACACCTCGCGGGTCTGGCCGCCCGTATCGCGGACGCCGTCGACGAACACATTGTTGCCGGAGCTCTGACCCCGGATGAACGGCCGGTCCGCCAGCGGCTGTCCGCCTTCGCCCGCGCCGAACGTGATGCCCGGTGAGGTGCGCAGGATGTCCGCCAGAGAGGTGGCGGCGGTCTGCTCGATGATCTTCGAGGGAATGACTGTCACCGACCGCGGGGTGTCGAGCAGCGGCGCGGTGAACTTGCTCGACGAGGGATCGACCACCCGCTTGGCGTCGATCTTGACGCCAGCCACTTCGGTGCTGTCAGCGGCGGGCGCCGTGGCGATTGGCGCGGCGTCCAGCTCGGTCGCCGAGACGGCTTGGGCCAGCCCAAGACCCGCGAGGCCGGCGACGGCGGCGGCGCCCAAGGCGCGACGGGGCCGGCTCACAACGCCGGCGAAGTTCGGATTACGCATGATGGTCCTATCCCCAGGGGGCGCCGCAAGCCGCGCCCCTCCTGAAATTGCGAGGCGTTCTTAGCTTTGTTGCGACAAGGTCGCAATGATAATAATTCGCAAGAACACGAGTCGTCGGATTGGATCGGTCGGGGCGTGGGCTTGACGCGGTGGTGCTCCCTGGACCCTATCGCGGTGTCCCGCATGGAGCCTTGGATGAGAACCGCCGCTGCTATCGCCCTGCTCGCCCTGGCCCTTGCCGGCGGCGCCCAAGCCTCCAGCCTGCAGGCGTGCGCCGTGCCTAAGGACGTCACGCCCGCGCCGACCGAGATCCCGCCGCCGGATGAGATCCACCCCAACGTGCCGATCGCGGCCTATCTGCTGGCCCTCTACTGGTCGCCCGAGGCTTGCCGCGCCGGCATTCCGGAGTCTGACAAGGCCATCCAGTGTCAGGCCAACCGCTTCGGGTTCACCGTGCATGGCTTGTGGCCCAACGGACCCGACAAGGTGCATCCGCGCTACTGCCGCATGAGCCCGCCGATGCGGGTGAAGACGGTGAAGGCCAACCTCTGCATGACGCCCTCGCCCTGGCTGCTGCAGCACGAATGGCAGGCGCACGGAACGTGCAACTGGAAGACGCCTGAGGCCTATTTCAAGAAGACCCGCCAGATCCGCGAGCGGCTGAACGTGCCGGACCTTGATCCCGGCGCCGACGAGACCATGACCGCTGGCGAGATCCGCCAGGCGTTTGTCGAGCGCAATCGCGGCATGAGCCGCGCGGGTCTGAACATTCGAGTCAAACAGGGCCGGCTGACCGAGGTCTGGGTCTGCATGGACCTGAAGTACAGGCTGGCGGCGTGTCGGGGCGGAAATGGTGCGCCGGACGCTGCGGTCGTACGGGTCACCCCCAGGGGCTAGTTACAACGCGTCCGGCGGTCGGATTCGGCGTGACAGGGCTTCGACGAACCCGAACAGGCCGAAGGCGATCAGCCCCATCGCGACAAGACCGAGGATCCAGGCGCCGGCGGGCTGCTGTTCGACGACCTGTAGCGCGTCGCCCCAGCTTCGCGCCTGGCTCGCGCGCACCTCAAGCCCGGCGACGACGAGGAAGGCGCCCAGGGGTAAGGTGGCGAGACCGCGCGCCGCGTAGCCGATCTTGGCCAGAGGCACGACCCGCGCGCAGGTGTCCGCGTCGCAGGAGAGGCGTTTGGCGAAGTCCTGCATCAGACCCTGGATCACATTGCCGATCCCGAAGCCCAGGACGATCAGACCCGCCAGGATCAGGAGGCGGTCGCCGCCAGGCCAGGCCAGGATGGTTTCGGCGTACTGATGGATATCCTGCGTTTCATCGGCCTCGCCGACATCTTCGAAGACATCGAGCAACTCGAGCGCCGACCACGCGAGGCCGCCATAGACGACGCCGCTCAGAGCCTGGCCGGCGCGGACCGTCCAGCCTTTTAGCGTCGCGCCGTGGCGGTCTGCGTCAAAGACCGCCTGGACGCCCCGCCAGATGGCGAAACCTATCAAGCCGCTGGCGATCAGCGCGATCAGGAGGCTCCCGAACGGCCAAGCTGCCCAAGTCTCAAGGACGCCCCGTGCGCCCTTCGCCCGCGGTGTAAGGTCCAGCGCCGCGAGAAGGGCGATCGCGCCGAGGCCTAAGTAAACCGCGCCACGCGCCGCATAGCCGATACGGGCGGTCCACTGAACGCCTGCGGCGAAGCCGGTCGGCGCTGCGAAGAGGCGGCGAACAAGCGAGGAGGCGGTCGGCGTCAAGCCACGCGACCGTCGAAGACGTGCGCGCTCTGGCGCTCGTGGCGGGTCATGATCGGCGACTCCCTGCTTGGGAGCGAAACGCCGGACGCGGCCGCCGGCTCCCAAGCGCAAAACGGGCGGCCCCTTTCGGAGCCGCCCGCCTGATTGCGTCCGGAATGGAAGCTGAAGAGGCTTACGCCTCTTCGGCCGCCGCTTCCTTCTTGCTCAGGTCTTCGCCGGTTTCCTGGTCGACGACCTTCATCGAGAGCTTGGTCTTGCCGCGGTCGTCGAAGCCCAGGAGCTTGACCTTGACCATCTGGCCTTCCTTCAGAACGTCCGACGGCTTGGCGACGCGTTCGTTGCTGATCTGGCTGACGTGGACGAGACCGTCCTTGGCGCCGAAGAAGTTCACGAAGGCGCCGAAGTCGACGACCTTCACGACCTTGCCGTCGTAGATCTTGCCCACTTCAGCTTCGTCGGTGATCGACTTGATCCAGTCGATCGCGGCCTTGATCTTAGCGCCGTCCGAGGCCGAGACCTTCACAGTGCCTTCGTCGTTGATGTCGACCTTGGCGCCGGTGGTGGCGACGATCTCGCGGATCACCTTGCCGCCCGAACCGATCACTTCACGGATCTTGTCCGTCGGGATGGTGATGGTTTCGATCTTCGGCGCAAAGTCGCCCACGTCGGCGCGCGGCGCGTCCATGGCCTTGTTCATTTCGCCCAGGATGTGCGCGCGGCCTTCCTTGGCTTGCGCCAGGGCCTGCTCCATGATCGCGGGCGTGATGCCGGCGATCTTGATGTCCATCTGCAGCGAGGTCAGGCCTTCGCTGGTACCGGCGACCTTGAAGTCCATGTCGCCCAGGTGATCTTCGTCACCCAGGATGTCCGACAGAACCGCAAAGCCGTCCTTTTCCAGGATCAGACCCATGGCGATGCCCGAGACCGGACGGACCAGCGGCACGCCGGCGTCCATCATGGCCAGCGATGAACCGCAGACCGTGGCCATCGAGGACGAACCGTTCGACTCGGTGATCTCCGAGACCAGACGGATCGTGTAGGGGAAGTCTTCCTTGCTCGGCAGCATCGGGCGCAGGGCGCGCCAGGCCAGCTTGCCGTGACCGATCTCGCGACGGCCCGGCGAACCCATGCGGCCCGTCTCACCGACCGAGTAGGGCGGGAAGTTGTAGTGCAGCAGGAAGGATTCCTTGTAGGTGCCTTCCAGGGCGTCGATGAACTGCTCGTCGTCGCCGGTGCCCAGGGTGGCGACCACGATCGCCTGGGTCTCGCCGCGGGTGAACAGAGCCGAGCCGTGGGTGCGCGGCAGGATGCCGACTTCGCCCAGGATCGGACGCACGGTGCGGACGTCACGGCCGTCGATGCGCAGACCGGTGTCCAGGATGCCGCGACGCACGACGTCGGCTTCCAGCTCCTTGAAGATCGCGCCCAGCTTCAGCGGATCGTAGCCGGTCGGGTTCTCCTCCGAGAGGCCGAGGGCCGCGACGGCCTTCTTCTTGGCGGCGCCGACCGCTTCGTAGCGGTCTTGCTTCTTCTGGATCTTGTAGGCGGCGGCGATGTCGGCGCCGACCAGATCCTTCATCTTCGCCTTGATCGCGTCGGTGTCTTCCGGCTCGAACGCGAAGGGCTCCTTGGCGGCGTGCTCGGCCAGCTCGATGATCGCGTCGATCACGGCCTGCATCTGCTGGTGGGCGAAGTTGACGCCGCCCAGCACGATCTCTTCCGAGAGCTCCTGGATTTCCGACTCGACCATCATCACGGCGTCGGCGGTGCCGGCCACGACGAGGTCCATCTTGCTTTCCTTCTGCTCGTCGAGCGTCGGGTTCAGCACGTACTGGTCATTGATCCAGCCCACGCGGGCGGCGCCGATCGGACCCATGAAAGGAGCGCCCGACAGGGTCAGGGCGGCCGAGGCGGCGACCATGCCCAGGATGTCGGGATCGTTCTCGAGGTCGTGCTGCAGCACGGTGACGACGACTTGGACTTCGTTCTTGAAGCCCTTGACGAACAGCGGACGGATCGGACGGTCGATCAGGCGGGAGACCAGGGTCTCCTTTTCCGACGGACGGCCTTCGCGCTTGAAGAAGCCGCCGGGGATCTTGCCGGCCGCGAAGGTCTTTTCCTGATAGTTGACCGTCAGCGGGAAGAAGTCTTGACCCGGCTTCTGGCTCTTGGCGAACACGGCGGTGGCCAGGACGACGGTTTCGCCCATGGTGGCCAGGACGGCGCCGTCAGCCTGACGGGCGATGCGACCGGTTTCGAGGACCAGCGTCTTGCCGCCCCACTCGATCGTCTTGCGTTTGATATCGAACATTTTTCTTCTTTCGGTTCCCGCGGGCGGATTCCCGTCGGGGCGGACAGGGGCGGACGGCTAACGGAAGCCGGCCCGATGATCCTCATCCAGTGTGACAGGCGGGTTTGAGGACGTGAACCCTCGGACAATCGGACAATCCGTTTTGAGCGGACCGCCCTGGGGTAATCCGGCGTTCGGCCTGTCTCGGCCGCCGGATCCCAAATACGCGATCCGCCGCCCTGCCGGAGCGGGGCGGCGGATCTTGATGCCTTAGCGACGCAGACCCAGCTTTTCGATCAGGGACTGATAGCGACCGGCGTCGGACTTCTTCAGGTGGTCGAGAAGCCGGCGACGCTGGGAAACCAGCTTCAGCAGGCCACGACGGCTGTGGTTGTCCTTCTTGTGCGTCTTGAAGTGCTCGGTCAGGTTCGAGATGCGTTCCGAGAGGATCGCGACCTGGACTTCAGCGCTGCCGGTGTCACCCGCGCCGCGGGCGTGTTCGGCGATGAGAGCGGCCTTGCGCTCGAGAGTAATCGACATCGGGTTGTCTCCGCTCAGGTGAGTTGGAAGACCCGCACGGGATTGAGCTTCCCAGCGCGCATCTCGCACAGGGCCACCAACCTGTCGCCGAGCATGGCGGAAACGGTGCGATCACCGGGCGGAAGCTCGGCTTTCAACGTTTCCACCTGACGCGGAAGCAGGACGATGGCGCGTCCCTGTGCAAGCCGGAAAGCGTCTTCATCGGTCACGGCCAACGCCGGGATGTCGTCCAGCGCGGTCTCGACCGGAAGCAATGCCTCCGACAGCCGGGCCTCATAGCTCAAATTCTCCAGAGTTTCCAGCGCTATCGCCGATGCCTCGGAGAAGCCGCCCACCCGCGTGCGGCGGAGGTCGGCGACGTGACCACAGGTTCCCAAGGCCTTGGCCAGGTCCCTGACCACGGCGCGGACATAGGTGCCCTTGCCGCATTCCATCGTGAGCGTGACGTGATCGGCGTCCGGCTGGTCGACCACCTGAAGATCGAAAATGCTGACCTTGCGGGTCGGCAGTTCAAACTCTACGCCGTCGCGGGCCAGATCATAGGCCCGCTCACCGTCGACCTTGATGGCTGAGAAGTTTGGCGGAACCTGGTCGACCTCGCCGATGAAGGCGGGCAGCGCCGCCTCGACTTGTTCTCGGGTGGGCCGCACGTCGGAGGTCGCGGTGGTCTCGCCCTCGCGGTCCAGCGTCGTTGTGTCGCGGCCCCAGGCGATGGTGAAGCGATAGGCCTTGTCGGCGTCCATCAGGAACGGGACGGTCTTGGTGGCCTCGCCCAGCGCGATCGGCAGGATCCCCGTGGCTAGCGGATCCAAGGTGCCGGCATGGCCGCCCTTCTGGGCGTTGAACGCCCGACGCACGCGGGAAACGGCCGTGGTCGAGGTCAGGTCGTAGGGCTTGTCCAGGCACAGCCAGCCCGAGACGGCGTCGCCCTTCTTGCGGCGGGCCATGCTCAGGCCTCGTCTTCGTCGTCGACCACGTCGGACAGGCGGCGGGTGTCCTGCTGGACGCGCGGATCCAGGAACAGCTTGTCCATATAGGCGGCCGTGCCGAAGCTCTCGTCGTGGATGAACTTCAGGTCCGGCGTGAACTTCATGTCGATGCTGCGGCCGAGACGTCCGCGCAGGAACTTCGACACCCGGTTCAGCCCCTTGATGATGTCGGTCGTATCCTGACCGGTCAGGCCCGCGCCCAGCGGCTCGACGAAGCAGATGGCGTGCTTGAGGTCGGGGCTCATCCGCACTTCGGAGACCGTGACGGAGATGTTGTGCAGCGCCTCGTCCTGCAGCTCCTCCTCACGAAGGATCTCGACGAGGGCGTGGCGGATCAGTTCGCCGGCGCGCAGTTGGCGTTGCGAGGGGCCGGTCAGGGCGCCCTTCTTGGTGTCAGATTGGCGCTTCATGGCGCGGACGTCCTTGTGGCCCGGCCGGCGGATCGAACGCCGGTGCGCGGGGAAAATCGGAAGGCGCGGTGTCTAGGCCTCCCAGTCGTGAATGTCCAGCCGCGCCTCAGGCTCCCGTCCTCTCCTTAAAAAACGCAATCACCTTGTCGCGCGCCTTCATGCTGCCGCTGGAGGGGACCGAGCGATGCAGATGCAGGGTCAGCACAGAGTGCGGGTCCATCGGCTGACCCGGGGCGGCGTCTTCGTCGGCTAGCTCCACCACCTCGACCTTGTCGCCAAACTCGGCCTTCAGGCGAGTGATGCGGGCGTCGGGCACCAGCTTGTCGGAGGTAAAGCGCATGGCGATCAGCGACAGGTTCTCGTCCTGGAACCGCTTCTTGGCGCAGGCGATCTCGGACGCCGAGCAATCAAGGCCGCCCTTGTCCTTCAGCGGCAGCGAGGGCTGGGAAAGTACGGGCGCCACGACTGAGGGCTCGGTCATCATCGCGAGCGCAAAGCCGCCGGTGAAGCACATGCCCACCGCCCCGACGCCCTTGCCGCCGCAATCGGCGTGGGCCTGGCGGGCCAAGGCGCGCAGCCAGTCGACGATCGGGCTGGAGCGGCCGTCCTTCCACACGCTGAACTCGCGCCGCACGCAGATGTTCTTGAGGATCGTACCGATCGCGTAGCCGCGTGAGACCTGCTTGCCCGGCTTGCCGAACAGGCTGGGGCAATAGGCGGTGAGACCGGCGTCCGCCAGGTCGCGCGCAAAGGCCAGCACGCCCGGATGCAGACCCGGAACCTCATGGATGACGATGACGGCGGGGCCCGCGCCGATCTTGTAGACCTCGCGGGACCAGCGGCCGTCGTCGAAGTCGAAGCGCTCAAAACCCGCCAGCACCTTGTCGTCGGCCATCTCGCCCCCCTTTGCTTTGGAGCGAGGCTAGACCGTGGCCACGCGGCTGGCGAGACACCTAGTTGGAGACGTCCGGCCGCTGGGGGGTGTCGGTCCAGTCCGACATGGGATCGGGGGTGCGATTGTCCGGCAGACGCCACTCGCCGCGATAGGAGAAGTCGAGCGTTCCGCACAGACGGGCTTGTCCCGACGCCTTGGGATCGTCGCCGAACGCCTGGATGCGCAGGTCGCGGCGTACGGCGATGGGGCTGAACGACAGCCAGAGCCGCGTCGAGCCCGGGCAAAAGGCGCGCAGATAGATCTTGCCCTGGGCGGCCGAGGCGTCGACTTCGTACAGGGCGGCGTTGGCGTCGACGCCGCTCATCGCCGACAGGCCGCCGGGGCCGAGGTCCTTTGAGCGCGCGGCCTTCAGCATCGCCTGGGCGGGCACGCCGGTGGCCAACACCTTGAGCGGCCGACTGGCCCCCAGAAGCCCGTCCTTGAACAGGAGAGTCACCCCCGCGCCGGTCAGCCGCTTGGCGTCGGGCGAGATCGGGTCATACGAGAACATCCGCGTCTCGGCGTGGGCGGCCGACGATGACGCGCCGACGAGGGCCGCCGCGAGGATTGTGCTGCGGACAAGCGAGCGACGCATTACTTGCCGCGAAGATTGGCCGCCTGGGCGTCGAAGCCCGACAGGCGCCAGCGATCGCCTTCGCGGCTGAAGGTCAGCAGGCAAGGGCCATCCTTGCGCGCGGCGCAGACGCGGCCGTCGCCGGTGGGGCGAAGGGCGGCGGCGATCGCCACGCGGCCCGGGATCGGTTTGTCGGGGGTGTAGCCGTAGTAGTTGGCCGCCGCCCGGAAGGTCGCCGGGCGGATCAGCGCTTCGCCCGCAGCGTCGGCCAGCGGGCCGGCGGCGATCGCCGCCAGGGCCATGGCGCTGTTGCTCTGGCCGGCGCGCTGTCGGGCCTCCGCCATCAATCGCGCCTCGATCTGACCCTTGAGGGCTTGCCGATCGACGTGCGCGTCAAAGGTCGCGCGATCATTGTCGCGGATCGCGACCAGCAAATCATGCACGTCGGCGCCCGCATCGAGGCGGTTGGCGGTGGCGCAGGCGCTCAAGGACGCGGCGACAGCGGTCAGGGCGAGAAGGGCTTTCAGGCGCATCCGCAAGGCGTAGCCACAGATTGGGGCGATTTCCAGTCTGTGTCTTTTCCAAGAAAAAGGGCGCGAGCCTTTCGACCCGCGCCCTGATTTTCCGATCCAGCGTCGCTCTTAGTCGAGCTGGCGCTTGATCTCCTCGACGGTGAAGCACTCGATCGTGTCGCCGACTTTGATGTCCTGGAAGCCCTGGAACATCATGCCGCACTCCTGACCGACGGGGACTTCGTTGACCTCGTCCTTGAAGCGCTTGAGCGTCTGCAGGGTGCCCAGTTCGAGAACGACGATGTCCTGACGGATGATCCGGACCTTCGCGCCCTTGCGGACCACGCCTTCGGTGACCTTACAGCCGGCGACCTTGCCGATCTTCGAGATATCGAAGGCCTGCAGCACCTCGGCGTTGCCGAGGAAGGTTTCGCGCTGGATCGGGGCCAGCATGCCCGAGAGCACGCCTTTGATGTCGTCCAGCAGGTCGTAGATGATGGCGTAGTAGCGAATCTCGACGCCTTCGCGTTCGGCCAGGGCTCGCGCCTGCGCCGAGGCGCGGACGTTGAAGCCGATGACCGGAGCGCCGGCGCCCTTGGCCAGCATGACGTCGCTTTCGCTGATCGCGCCGGCGCCCGACAGGATGATCCGCGCGCGGACCTCGTCGGTGGCCATCTTGTCCAGCGAACCGATGATCGCCTCGGCCGAACCTTGCACGTCGGCCTTGATGATCAGCGGAAGCTCTTTCAGCTTCTTGTCTTGCAGCTTGGCCATCATGTCGGCCATCGAGGCGCCCGCGCCGATCGGCGCCAGCGACTTCTCGCGCTTCTGGCGGATGCGGTACTCGGTCAGCTCGCGAGCGCGGGCTTCGTTCTCGACCACGGCGAAGGCTTCGCCCGGCGAGGGCACGCCGTCCAGGCCGAGAATCTCGACCGGGGTGGCGGGACCCGCTTCGGTCAGCTGTTCGTTGCGCTCGTTCAGCAGGGCGCGAACCCGACCGAACTGGGCGCCGGCGACGACGATGTCGCCACGCTTCAGCGTACCGCGGTTGACCAGGACGGTCGAAACCGCGCCGCGACCCTTGTCCAGCTTGGCCTCGATCACAACGCCGTCGGCGGTGCGGTCGGGGTTGGCCTTCAGGTCCAGCACTTCAGCCTGCAGCAGGATGGCGTCGAGCAGGTCGTCCAGACCCGTGCGGGCCTTGGCCGAGACCTCGATGATCTGGGTGTCGCCACCCAGGCTTTCGACGACGATCTCGTGCTGCAGCAGCTCGTTGACCACGCGGGTCGGATCCGAGCCCGGCTTGTCCATCTTGTTGACGGCGACGATGATCGGCACCTCGGCGGCCTTGGCGTGTTTGATCGCCTCGATCGTCTGGGGCATCACGCCGTCGTCACCAGCCACGACCAGCACCACGATGTCAGTGATGTTGGCGCCGCGGGCGCGCATCGCCGAGAAGGCGGCGTGGCCGGGCGTGTCGAGGAACGTCACGCGTTGGCCGTCCTTCAGGCGAACCTGATAGGCGCCGATATGCTGGGTGATGCCGCCGTGTTCGCCGGCCGCCACGTCCGTCGAACGCAGGGCGTCGAGCAGGCTGGTCTTGCCGTGGTCGACGTGACCCATGATCGTCACGACCGGAGGACGCGGCTCCATGTGATCGTCGATATCCTCGGCGCCGATGAAGCCTTCTTCAACGTCGGCTTCCGACACGCGCTTGACGGTGTGACCAAACTCGGTGGCCACCAGCTCGGCGGTGTCGTTGTCGATGACGTCGTTGATCTTCAGCATCACGCCCTGACGCATCAGGAACTTGATGATGTCGACGCCGCGCACGGCCATCCGGTTGGACAGTTCCTGCACGGTGATGACGTCCGGGATGACGACTTCACGCGCAACGCGAGCCTGTTCGGCCACGCCGCCGCGACGCTTTTCCTTTTCACGTTCGCGAGCCCGGCGGACCGAGGCGAGCGAACGCATCCGGTCGGCGGAATCTCCGTCACCCGCGACAGCCTGGATGGTCAGGCGGCCTTCGCGGCGCTGCGGAGCGCCCTTGACGCGCGAGACGGCCTTGTTCGGCGCGGCGCTCTTGCGGCGATCGTCATCCTCGTCGGGACGACGGCTGACTTCACCGCCGGGACGCGGAGCCGAGCGCATGGCGCGCTGGATTTCCGGTGTCGCCGGGGCCGAGGCGGGTACGCCAGGGCGAGGACCACGGGGCGGACCGCCGGGACCGCGCGCGCCACCGGGAGCCGGGCGCGGAGCCAGGGCCGAGTAACGCACGGTCTGTTGCGGACGATCGCCTTGCGGGCGGTCACCCTGCGGCCGGTCGCCACGATAGCCGCTGCGATCGCCTTGCGGACGATCACCGTCGGGACGGGGGCCGCGCGGGCGGTCACCCTCGGGACGCGGAGCGCGTTGGCCGAAGTTGGCGCCGGCGTCGGGACGCGGAGCGCGCTGGTTGAACGGACGGTCACCCTGCGGCGCCGGACGATAGGTCGTCGTGCTGGGACGATCATCGCGCCGGTCGCGGCTGGGCTCGTAGGTGCGGGTCTGGCCCGGCGCAGCGGGGCGCGCGTCCTGACGCGGGGCGTCCTGGCGCGGCGCCGCCGACGGCGCGGCTGGAGTCTGGGCCACGGGGCGCGGCGCCTGCGGAGCGGCCGGCGGCGGCGTCACGGGCGCTGCGGGAGCGGCCGGAGCCTGAGCGGCGGGCGGCGGAGCCGCTGCGGCGCGTTCGGCGGCGGCCTTGGCGGCGGCTTCGCGCTGGGCGGCTTCCGCAGCCGCGCGGGCGCGGGCTTCGGCGGCGGCCTGTTCAGCCGCCTGGCGGGCCTGAGCCTCCCGGGCGGCGTCGACAACGCGTTGACGGGCGCGCAGCTCTTCCTGCGACAGGCCGCCGGCAGAACCGCCACCACCGCCGCCTTGCGGCTGCGACGGACGCGGCGCGGGCGGATCGCCCTGGCGACGCTCGGCCGAGGACGGCGCGGCAAGATTGCCTGCTGCAGGCGCGTGGGTGCGCGTCCGCTTGGTTTCAACCACCACCGTCTTGGTCCGGCCGTGGCTGAAGCTTTGCTTCACGACCCCAGCGCTCACTGAGCCCTGGCGGGGCTTCAGGGTCATCGGGGTGCGTCCGCCGGGTCGGCCGTTTTCGTTCTCGTCGCTCATGCGCTCGCTTGTACTTCCGCCGGGCGGTACCCGGCTAAAAAACCGTTCGTTCCATGTGAGAAAGGGGCCCGGACGTACCTCCAAAAGGAAGCCGTTTCCCCGACCCTTCGCTCACGAGCCCGGCCGAACACCTGGGCTCACTCAAAGATTCTAGAGCTTTTCCATCTCACCGGAGGCCCGGTAGGATGGAAAAGCTCTAGCGCCTGCCAGGGTCAGCGAACCGACCGGGCGGACAGGCCCGCCGTCTGATCAGGGCTCCCGCCGAAGCAGAAACGCCTAGTCGCCCTCGCGTCCGTTCGCCGACCATTCGGGAGGCAGAAGCGGGCGGAAGCCGGACAAACGCTCGACATCCAATGCCCAGCGATCGATCCCGCGCCCAGCGAGAAACGCTGTGTGTATCACATTCTCCCCGCCCAAGGCCAAACCCAATTCGTCGGAATTGAATGCGCCCAGCAGTCGCGGCTGATTTGTGGCCCTTCGCGCGGCCGCCAGGACCTTGCGGCGACCGTCTTCGGCCCCGTCCGAGGCCTCGATCAGCCAAGCGACCTTGCCCGTTCCAAGGGCGGCCACGACCTTTTCGAACCCGGAAATAATGCTCCCAGCCTTACGCGCAAGGCCCAGGCCCTCAAGAACGCGCCGCGCCAGAAGCGCCTCGACCTGGTCGGCCAGATCCGCCGGCGGCGTCAGCTTGGTCTTGGCGGCGCGCGAGAAGAGCCCCTTTTTGGCCGCTGTCGTAATCGACTCGCGGTCGGCGCCGACCCATATGCCTCGCCCGGGCAGCTTGCGCGCTAGGTCCGGAACCACAGCGCCGTCCGGCCCAGCCACGAACCGGATCAGGCGCGCCTCGTCGGTCGCCTCGCCCAGGACGATGTCCTTGCGCAGGCGATTGGCTTCGGCGTGGGTCCTGGGCGCGGGGGCTTCGGTCATGATCTTGCGAGCGGCCTAGGAGCGCGAACGGCCCCGCGGATTGCTCCGCGAGGCCGTCCAGCACAGCTCCAAAGCGCTTAGGCCTCTTCCTGCTCTGCGGCGACGTCGCCTTCAGCGGTCGCTTCTTCAGCGGAGTCGCCCTCGGCGTCTTCGTATTCCGGCTCCGGCGGGGCTTCGACCCAACCCATGGCGATACGAGCGCGCATGATCAGGGCCTCGGCGTCTTCCGGCGACAGGTTGAAGCTTTCCAGGATGCCCGGCTCGCGCACGCGCTCGCCGCCCTTGTTCTCGAACCAGCCGCGCATGTCGTCAGGCACCAGACCGGCAAGATCTTCGACCGACTTCACGTCGCCTTCGCCCAGGGCCACGGCCATGGCCAGGGTCACGCCTTCGATCGCCAGGACCTCGTCCTCGACGCCCAGAGCCTTGCGCTTGGCGTCCAGCTCGGCGGCTTCCTTCTCGAGGAATTCGCGGGCGCGAGCCTGCAATTCCTCGGCGGTTTCTTCGTCGAAGCCCTCGATCGAGGCGATTTCATGCGGCTCGACATAGGCGACGTCTTCCACCGCGGCGAAGCCTTCGGTGACCAGCAGCTGGGCGATGACCTCGTCGACGTCCAGGGCTTCCTGGAAGAGAGCGGTGCGCTCGGCGAACTCGCGCTGACGGCGCTCGCTCTCCTGGCTTTCGGTCATGATGTCGATCTGCCAGCCGGTCAGCTGCGAGGCGAGGCGAACGTTCTGGCCGCGACGGCCGATGGCCAGCGACAGCTGTTCGTCCGGCACCACGACTTCGACGCGCTCGTCTTCCTCGTCCATGACGACCTTGGAGACTTCGGCGGGGGCCAGGGCGTTGACGATGAAGGTGGCTTCGTCTTCCGACCACTGGATGATGTCGATCTTCTCGCCCTGCAGCTCGGCCACGACGGCCTGCACGCGCGAGCCGCGCATGCCGACGCAGGCGCCGACGGGATCGATCGAACCGTCGTTGGAGATGACGGCCATCTTGGCGCGCGAGCCCGGGTCGCGAGCGACGGCGCGGATCTCGATGACGCCGTCATAGACTTCCGGCACTTCCTGGGCGAACAGCTTGGCCATGAAGCCGCCGTGCGCCCGGCTCAGCATGATCTGCGGGCCCTTGGTCTCGCGACGGACGTCGTAGATGTAGGCGCGGATGCGGTCGCCGACGTTGAAGTTCTCGCGCGGGATCGACTGGTCGCGGCGCATGATGCCTTCGCCGCGGCCCAGGTCGACGATGACGTTGCCGTACTCGACGCGCTTGACGCTGCCGTTGACGATCTCGCCCACGCGATCCTTGTACTCGTCGTACTGACGCTCGCGCTCGGCTTCGCGGACCTTATGCATGACGACCTGACGGGCCATCTGAGTCTGGACGCGGCCGATTTCGAACGGCGGCAGGACTTCTTCGTAGACCTTGCCGATCTCGGCGTCGCGCCACGTGCGCTTGGCGATCGAGAACGGCATCTTGCCGATCTCGCCTTCCAGATCGGTCTCGTCCGCGACGACTTCGATCACACGCTTTTGCGTCGTCTCGCCCGTCTTGGGGTCGATCTTGACGCGGATGTCGTGCTCGGCGCCGTAGCGGGCGCGGGCGGCCTTCTGCAGGGCGTCCTCGATGGCCTCGATGACAACTTCCTTCTCGATGCCCTTTTCACGGGCGACCGCGTCGGCGATCTGCAGGAGTTCAAGCCGGTTGGCGGCGATGCCGATGGCCATGGTCAGTCCTCTTCACTTTCGGACAGGTCTTCGTTTTCGGATTCGAGGCGGGCGGCCCGTTGCTTGGCCCCCCGCTCCATGAGGGCGTCGGTCATGACGAGCTTGGCGTCGATGACCCACGCGAAGGGGAAGTAGACGGTGACGTCGTCCTCGCCCTCGATGTTCAGGCCCACCTGGTCGTCCTCGACGCCGGCGAGCTCGCCCTTGAAGCGCTTGCGGCCCTCGGCCACGCGATCGAGCTCGATGCGGGCCTCAAGGCCCGCATAGTCGTCGAAGTCCTTCAGGCGGGTCAGCGGCCGGTCGATCCCGGGGCTGGAGACTTCCAGGGTGTATTCGCCGGAGATCGGATCGGCGGCGTCCAGCACCTCGGAAACCGCGCGCGACAGCTTGGCGCAGTCCTCGACGTTCATGTCGCCGCCCGTGCCGTCTTCCAGGAGCGGATGCTCGGCCATGATCTGCAGACGACGCTGCTCTTCGCCGCCCATCAGGCGCAGGCGGACAATCTCGTAGCCGAGGCTTTCAGCCACGGGATCGAGCATCTCGATCAGATCACGGTCTTCCTGCGTCTTGCCGCGCACGGTCTCTCAACTCAAGTTCTGGGCCGGCGGCGCTGAGACCGTTCGGCCAAACAAAAAGCGGCAGCCTTTCGGGCCGCCGCTCGAAAGCGCCATCTAGCGCTAACGGACGATGTGGAACGCTTTGTAGGCGAATTGCCGGCCGTTGTCGACTCATGGCGGGGAAATCTCCAGAGTCGTCTTCCGCGTCGCAGCATTTTGGGCCTATAAGCCCAGCCGCGCAGGCCGCTCCCCAAGGGCCGCATCTGATAAAGAGTCAAAATGGACCTGTCCAAGATCGCCGTCGGCGTGAACCCGCCGTACGACCTGAACGCCATCATCGAGATCCCGCAGGGCGGCGAGCCGGTGAAGTACGAGATCGACAAGGAAAGCGGCGCCCTGATGGTCGACCGCTTCCTGCACACGGCGATGTTCTATCCGGCCAACTACGGCTTCATCCCGCACACCCTGGCCGATGACGGCGACCCCGCCGACATCATGGTGGTGGGGCCAACCCCGGTGGTGCCCGGCGCCATCATCCGCTGCCGTCCGATCGGTACCCTGATGATGGTCGACGAAGCCGGTTCGGACGAAAAGATCCTGGCTGTTCCGGTCGACAAGCTGCACCCGTTCTACACGGGCGTGACCAGCTGGCGCGACCTGCCGACCATCCTGACCGAGCAGATCGCCCACTTCTTCCAGCACTACAAGGACCTGGAAAAGGGCAAGTCGACCAAGATCACCGGCTGGGCCGATCCGGACGAGACCGCCGAGATCATCCGCACTGCGATCAAGCGCTACAACGAAAGCTACTGAGTTCAGAAGGGCCGGCTGCAAGCCGGCCCTTTTTCTTGGCGGCGATCACGCTCTACGCGCGGATGAAATCCAGGAACACCGGCGCGCAATCGCCCAGCTTCTTTTCCTCGTAGCGCGTGGTCACGTGATCGGCCGGGATCGCGTTGCGGTCCGCTGTTTCCTCGGCGAAGCAGAAGCTGGAATCAGCGAGTACGCGCTCTGTGGTCCATTCCGCGTAGTCGGCCCAGTCGGTCGCGAACCGAAGAGCCGCGCCAGGCTTCATCACACGGGCCAGCTTGGCGACGAACTCGGGCTGGATCAGGCGGCGCTTGTTGTGGCGGGCCTTGTGCCAGGGGTCGGGGAACATGATGAAAACCCGGTCCAGACACGCCTCAGGCAGCCAGTCCACCACGTCGCGGGCGTCGCCTTCGTGGATACGGACATTCTTGAGCGCCTGCTCCTCGACGTGACGCACGGCGCTGGCCACGCCGTTCACGAACGGCTCGGCGCCGATCACCAGGGTCTCGGGGTTTCGGCCGGCCTGAGCGGCCATGTGCTCGCCGCCGCCGAAGCCGATCTCAAGCCAAACCGCCTTGGCGCCCGGCATCAGGTCGAGCGGCTGGAACGGACCCTGGGGCACGGCGATCTCGGGCAGCAGGGTGTCGAGCAGCGCCTGCTGGCGTGGCTTCACCGGGCGCGACTTCAGCCGGCCGAACGAGCGCAGCGGCCCATGGGGTTGTTGGGGGTTGGTCATGGGCGGGTCTTAAAGCGCTGGGCGGGAAAAGAAAACGGGCTCCGACCTGTGAGGATCGGAGCCCGCGCTATCAGGATGTGGCCTGAGGCTTACGCCAAGCCCTTCAGGTCGCCGACCAGATCGGTCTTCTCCCAGGAGAAGCCGCCTTCGTTGTCGGGCGTGCGGCCGAAGTGGCCGTAGGCGGCGGTGCGGGCGTAGATCGGACGGTTCAGTTGCAGGTGCTCGCGGATGGCGCGGGGGGTCGCGCCGCCGATCAGCTGCGGCAGGGTCTTTTCCAGCACCGCCGGATCCACCTTGCCCGTGCCGTGCAGGTCGACATGGAACGAGACCGGCTGGGCCACGCCGATGGCGTAGGCGATCTGGATCGTACAGCGGTCGGCGAGGCCGGCGGCCACCACGTTCTTGGCGAGGTACCGACAGGCATAAGCCGCCGAGCGATCGACCTTGGTTGGATCCTTGCCTGAAAACGCGCCGCCGCCGTGCGGGGCCGCGCCGCCGTAGGTGTCGACGATGATCTTGCGACCGGTGAGGCCGGCGTCGCCATCAGGGCCGCCGATCTCGAAACGGCCGGTCGGATTGACCAGCCACTGGGTCTTCTTGGTGATCAGGCCGTCCGGGAAGATCGGCAGGATGTGCGGCTTGATGAGCTCCAGCACCCGCTTGGAGGTCGCGGCCTTGCCGTCGATCTTCTTCTTGTGCTGGTGCGACACGACGATCGACACCACGCGTTGCGGGCGGCCGGCGCCGTCATATTCGAGCGTGACCTGGCTCTTGGCGTCCGGCTCGAGCTCCGAGAGGTCGCCCGAGTGGCGCAGCTCGGCGAGGCGCTTGAGAATGTTGTGGCTGTATTGAAGCGTGGCCGGCATCAGCTCCGGGGTCTCGGTGCTGGCGTAGCCGAACATGATGCCCTGGTCGCCGGCGCCTTCGTCCTTCTTGTCGGTCGCGTCCACGCCCTGGGCGATGTGGGCGGACTGGCCGTGCAGGAAGTTGGAGTACTTCGCCTTCTGCCAGTGGAAGCCCTTCTGCTCGTAGCCGATGTCCTTGATCGCCGCCCGGACCTTGGGCTCCAGCGAGCCAAGGATGTCCTTGGTCAGCTGCTTGTTGGCCTTCTTGTCGCCGTCCGGCTTGCCGGCGCGGACCTCGCCAGCCAGCACGACGCGGTTGGTGGTCACCAGCGTCTCGCAGGCGACCCGCGCCTCGGGATCGACCGAAAGGAAGGCGTCGACGACGGTGTCGCTGATCCGATCGGCGACCTTGTCGGGATGACCTTCGGAAACGCTCTCGCTGGTGAAGATGTAGGACGAACGGCTCAAGAGACAGCTCCGGTCATGAAGACACGCACGGGCGCGCGGACGCCCAGTCGGCGTCCAGTTAGACCAGAATCATATAAAGATATGTTTATGCGAGCAAGGCGAGCTTATCTAACAGCGGCGTCAATCGTCGGTCTCGGCCGCCGCATCTTCCGCGGCCATCGATCGCACCAGCTCCAGGATCCGTCGACGAACCCTCTGTCTGTCGATCCTGGGAAACAGCGTGGCGAGCTCCAGCCCCTCTGAAGTCAGCAACAGGTCATGTACGAAGGGCCCGCCCCGCTCGGCCATGCCGCCACTTGTGGTGTCCTCCAGACCCTCGAAGAAGTAGTCCACGGGCGACTGCAAGCTCTTGGCGATCTCGTAGAGCTTGCTGGCGCTGACCCTGTTGGCGCCGCGCTCGTATTTCTGAACCTGCTGAAAGGTGAGGCCCAGGTCCTCGGCGAGCCGCTCCTGGCTGACGCCCAGGATCCGCCGACGCATGCGAATACGAGCGCCAACATGCAGGTCGACGGGATTGGGGCGGCGTTCGGTATCCGACGGTTCGCTCATGCCCACGCCAGAAGCTGAAACTTGGATTTCAAGTTCAGCTTAAGTTTCGCTGGCGTGCAATAGAGGATGAGGTTTTGACGATCCAAGGGCGAGCTGATGCAACCCCTGATATAAGTATAAGCATCAAAAACGCCAAATCTCCGAAGTCGTCGTAGGGCGTAACCTGGCCCATGCCGGGTATTTGCGCGTCAATGACGCCACTTTTTCCTAAGGCAAGCGATGCGCCAGGTGCGATTCGTCCGCGCGCATCGACAACGGCGCTGATACCCGTCGGTGTCGCGCGCAACATCGGCTTGGCGCTTTCGATCGCACGGTAGCTCGCCAGGTTCAGATGCTGTGGCGGGCCGGACGTGACGCCGAACCAGGCGTCGTTCGAAACATTGATCAGGGCGCGGACATTGGGATCCGGTCTGGCCAAGCCTGGGAAGAGGCTTTCGTAGCAGATCAGGGGCTGAACCAGGAGTTCGGGCGAAACCCGCAAGGGCGCGGGCGAGGGACCTGTGGCGAAGCCGTCGCCCAGGTGCGCCAGGCTTTTGAAGCCGATCGCGGTCAGGAACCGGTCAGCGGGTAGGTACTCGCCGAACGGCACCAGACGATGCTTGTCATAGATGCCGACCAGTTCGAGGTCCGCTTCCGTGCGCCGCAAGGCGATCAGGCTGTTGAAATAGACCGGACGTTCGGCGGGGCCCTCGTAACGGTAGCCACCGATCAACAGCAACTGTCCGGGCCGCAAGCTGTCGGTGATCGCTTGGCGCACCCAGGTTCCCGGCGCGAGATAGTCATTGATCGCGGCCGGCAAAGCGCCTTCGGGCCAGATCACGATATCTGTGGGCCTATCCGAATAGGGCTTGGCGGTCAGCGACACATAGGCCTGGACGATCTGGGAGAAGCGCACGGCGTCCCACTTGGCGTCTTGCTGAATGTCGGCCTGAACGATGCGCACCGTGGTCGGCGCGCCTGTCGCGACGGGGCGCGACAGAGCGATTGCGCCGTAGCCATAGAGGCCGATCAGCGCGCTCCCGGCGACTCCCACCGCGATCCGGCCCGCGCGGCCCTCGCGCCAGACGGCGGCGGCGGCGGCCGTAGCGATGGTGATCCAGGTCAGGCCATAGGCGCCGACCAGGGCGGCGGCCTGCGAGGGGGCGGAGCCTGCTCGCCAGGTCTCGCCCGGGAGGTTCCAGGGAAAGCCGGTCAATACGTGTCCGCGCATCCACTCCAGGGTCGCGAACGCGCCGGCGAAGGCCAGCACGCGCATCACGCCGGCCGGCCGGACAAGACGGTAGATCAAGGCGGCGAGACCCCAGAACAGGGCCAGGCCGGCCGCCATCGCGGAGACGGCGAACGGGGCCATCCAGCCCTGGTTGGCGGCGTCGACCATGAAGGCCTCGCCGATCCACCAGGTGCCAAGGCTGAAGTAGCCAAGGCCTGCGAGCCAGCCGCGCCAGAACGCCGAGCGCAGCGGACGTTGGGGACTCGCGTCGTCGAGCAGATGGAGCAGTCCCGCATAACCCAGCAGGCCAGGCAGGAAGCCGATGGGCGGATGGGCAAACGCCGCCGCGAGGCCCGAGATCAGGGCCAGCAGGGGTCCGCTCCAGCGGTGTTGGCGAAACTGCGCCCAGGCTGTCACGAGCGCTCTGAATCCATGACGGCGCCGTCAAGGACGGCCTCCGAGGGTCGAGACGGACCGCCGCGCACGCGAACGCGCCGCACCCGACGGGGGTCGGCCTCGACCACCTCGAACTCGAAACCATCGGGATGGGCGATGACCTCGCCCCGCTGCGGTACGCGCCCGGCCAAGGCGACGACCAGGCCGGCGACCGTGTCGATGTCCTCGTCCATGTCCGGCGGCGCCAGATCATGGCTCAGGGCGGCCTCCAGCTCTTCGAGCGGCGCGCGGGCGTCGGCGTCGAACACGCCACCCGGGCGGGCGACCACAGCCGCGGCGGTGGCGTCGTCATGTTCGTCGTCGATTTCGCCGACCACGGCTTCGATAAGGTCTTCCATGGAGACCAGCCCGTCGGTGCCGCCGAACTCGTCGATGACGAGGGCCATGTGAATACGACTGGTGCGCATGCGGAGCAGGAGGTCGGCGGCCTTCATTGACGCAGGCACGTACAACGCGTCGCGGCGCAGCTTGTTCAGCACCAGATCGCCAGGCGCGGGCCGCTTGGCCTCGTCGGCCAGCAGGCGGAACACATCCTTGACGTGGACGACGCCGACAGGGTCGTCGAGCGTCTCGCGGTAGATCGGCATGCGGGAGTGTTCGGCTTCGGCGAACTGGGCGGCGACCGCTTCGAACGGGGTCGACAGTTCGACCGCGACGATGTCGGCGCGCGGCGTCATCACATCGGCGACCCGCAGGCTTTGAAAGGCTTCGGCCTGATCCACTAGGTCGACCGCAGCCGCGGACGCTGCGGTTTCGGGCGGGCGAGGCGACTCGCCGCCGCCCGTCAGTTGCTTGCGCATACGTCGGAAGAACGCCCGCACGCCCCGGCTTCGTCGGGCGGCGGGCTGTTGACTAGGCTCGTCGCTGGGCATGGCCCCGGTCAGCGTCCCTCTTCATCGCCGGCATAGGGGTCGGGAACGTCCAGACCCGCCAGGATTTCGCGTTCGAGCGCCTCCATGGCTTCCGCCTCGTCGTCGCGCTCGTGGTCATATCCTAAAAGATGAAGCACGCCGTGCGCCACCAGATGTTGCAGGTGGTGGGCCAGCGGCTTGCCCTGTTCGGCCGCCTCGCGCGCGCAGACGCCATAGGCCAGCGCGATGTCGCCGATCTGACCTTCGGGATTGGCCTCGGGACCTTGAGGGGATGGGAAGGACAGGACGTTGGTCGCGTAGTCCTTCTGGCGAAAGTCGCGGTTCAAGGTCCGCACACTGTCATCGTCGGTCAGCAGGATCACGATCCCCTGGCCCTCGATGTCTTCATGCGCGTCCAGAACAGCCTGGGCGGCGCGCCAGACCAAGGCCTCGGCCTCCGGCTCCGCCGCCGTCCAGGCTTCGTCCTCGATCTCGATATCTACGGTGATGGTCATGTTACCGGGGAGTACTCTGCGCCGCGTCCGCGTCATAGGCCTTGACGATGCGTTCGACGAGCGGGTGGCGCACGACGTCGGAAGACGTAAAGCGCGACACCGCGACGCCCTCGACGCCTTCCAGGATCGACACGGCGTGGGCCAGGCCGGAGTCGCGCGGGTTCAAGAGGTCCACCTGGGTCGGATCGCCGGTGACAACCATTCGCGCGCCTTCGCCGATGCGGGTCAGCACCATCTTCATCTGCAGGCGCGAGCAGTTCTGGGCCTCGTCGACGATGACGAACGCATGGGCCAGGGTGCGGCCGCGCATGAAGGCGATGGGGGCGACCTCGATCTCCAGCTTCTCGCGGCGGCGACGCAGCTGGTCGGCGCCCATGATGTCGGTCAGGGCCTCCCAGACCGGCGCCATGTAGGGATCGACCTTCTCGTTCAGGTCGCCGGGCAGGAAGCCCAGCTTCTCACCGGCCTCGACAGCCGGGCGGGTGACGATCAGGCGGTCGACCTCGCCCCGCATCAGCATGCCCGCGCCATGGGCGACGGCCAGGAAGGTCTTGCCCGTGCCGGCCGGACCCAGGCCAAACACCAGCGGATGGCTGGCCATGCGTTCCAGATACTGGGCCTGGCTCTTGGTCTTGGGCGAGACATTGCCCTTGCGCACCGCGCGGGGCGAGGCCTGGCCGCTGGTCTCGTGCGCGCCGCCGATGGCGATCCGCACGTCCGCCTCGACTACCTCGTCGCCCGCGTCGGCGCGAGCGGCCAGGGTTTGCAAGGCGCGCTTGGCGCTGGTGCGGCCCCGCGCGTCGCCGGTGATGGTGACGCCGCCGCCCGGCGTCTCGATCAGCACCTTGAAGGCGTCCTCGATCAGGGCGGCGTGGCGGCCGCTCGGGCCGGAGACGGCGTGCACCGCGTCATCGGACAGCGGCAGGAACTCAGGGGTGCGGCTCAAGCGGTCTCCAGCACGGGTTCGAGACGTCCCGCCAGGCTCATCTTGGCGGCGCTCTCGATATGGACAGGAACGATCTTCCCGATCAGATGCTCCCCGCCTTCGGCGTGGACGGCTTGAAGATAGGGGCTGCGGCCGACGATCTGGCCAGGATGACGCCCGGCCTTCTCGAAGAGCACCGGCAGCACCTTGCCGACCTGGCTGGCGTTGAAGGCGCGCTGCTGCTCGTCGAGCAGCTGGTTCAGGCGCTCCAGCCGCTCAGCCTTGACGGCTTCGTCGACCTGACCGGGCATGGCCGAGGCCGGCGTACCCGGGCGGCGCGAATACTTGAACGAGAAGGCCGAGGCGAAGCCGACCTCGCGGACCAGCTCCAGCGTCTTTTCGAAGTCGCCGTCGCGCTCGCCGGGGAAGCCGACGATGAAGTCGCCGCTCATGGCGATGTCGGGGCGCGCGGCGCGGATCTTCTCGATCAGCTTCACATAGCTCTCGGCCGTGTGATCGCGGTTCATGGCTTTCAGGATCTTGTCGCTGCCCGCCTGCACCGGCAGGTGCAGATAGGGCATCAGCTCCGGCAGCTCGCCATGGGCCTCGATCAGATCATCGCCCATGTCGCGCGGGTGGCTGGTCGTGTAGCGGATACGGTCCAGGCCATCGATCTTGGCCAACTGGCGGACCAGCTTAGCCAGGCTCGAACCGTCGCCGTCATAGGCGTTGACGTTCTGGCCCAAGAGGGTGACCTCGCGCACGCCGGCGCCGGCTAGGCGCTTGGCCTCCTCGACGATGTCGTTGACCGGACGCGACCACTCGCCGCCGCGCGTATAGGGCACGACGCAGAAGGTGCAGAACTTGTCGCAGCCTTCCTGCACGGTCAGGAACGCGGTGACGCCCGTGACATGGCGCTCGGCTGGTAAGGCGTCGAACTTCTCGTCGGCGGCGAAGTCGGCGGCCAAGCGCTCGCCGGTCGCGCGGTGGGCGCGGGCGATCAGCTCGGGCAGCTGGTGATAGGCCTGGGGGCCGACAACCAGATCGACCGCCTTCTGGCGGTTCATGATCTCCTTGCCCTCGGCCTGGGCGACGCAGCCGGCCACGGCGATGGTCATGCGACCGCCGGCCTCGGCCTTCCGGTCCTTCATCTGCTTGATGTAGCCAAGCTCGGAATAGACCTTCTCGGTGGCCTTCTCGCGGATGTGGCAGGTGTTCAGCACCACCAGATCCGCGCCCTCGGGCTCATCGACGACGCCATAGCCCAGCGGGCGCAGGACATCGGCCATGCGCTCGCTGTCATAGACGTTCATCTGACAGCCGTAGGTCTTGATAAAGAGGCGCTTTTGCGGGGTCTCGCTCATGCGGCGAGGTTATGGGGTCGAGAGGCCCGTTCCGCAAGGGCGGCGGGGCGATCCTCCCCCTAGCCGGGGAGGTGATCGCGAAGCGATATGAGGGGAAGGGGGACGGGAGGTTCAGTAAAACTTCCCTCTCCGTCGGCTTCGCCGACACCTCTCCCCTGGGGAGAGGACGGTTGGCGTCACTCCTCCAGCGGCATCCCATAGAGCTCGAGGCGGTGGTCGATCAGCTTGTAGCCGAGCTTCTTGGCGATTGCGTGCTGAAGGGCCTCGATCTCCTCGTCCACGAATTCAACGACCTTGCCGGTCTTCATGTCGATCAGGTGGTCGTGGTGATGGTCCGGGCTCTGCTCGTAGCGCGAGCGGCCGTCGCGGAAGTCGTGCCGCTCGATGATGCCGCTTTCCTCGAACAGGCGCACGGTGCGGTAGACCGTGGCGATCGAAATGTGCGGATCGATAGCGTGGGCGCGGCGGTGCAGCTCTTCGACGTCCGGATGATCCTCGGCCGACGACAGCACGCGCGCGATGACCCGACGCTGGTCGGTCATGCGCATGCCTTTTTCGATACAGGCCTTTTCGAGTCGATCCACGGCGGAGCCTCCGTCTGAGTCGCCGGCAAGATAGGGGCAAGACCCTTAAGTGTTAAGCGCCCGTCGCATCACCAGCGCGTCCTTGGCCCCATCGGGATGGGGATAATAGCCCTTGCGCAAACCCACCTTGAGGAAGCCGGTGGCCTGGTACAGCGCGATGGCGGCGAGGTTGTCGGCGGCGACCTCCAGGAACATCGCCTCGGCCTTGGTCTCCGCAGCGATCCCGGCGGCGATCTCGACCAGGGCCGCGCCCCAGCCGCGCCGGCGGGCGGCGGGATCGACGGCGATGGTCAGGATCTCGGCCTCGCCGGCGATCGATCGGCAAAGGATGAAGCCCTTGGCCTGGGCCGGCTCGCCGGCCTCGCCGAGGATGGCGAAGGCCCCGGGCGACTTCAGGAGGTCATCGAGCTCCAGCGCCGTCCAGGGGCGGTCGAAGGCCTTGTCGTGCAGGTCGGCGAGATCGAAGGCGGCTTCGGAGCCGACGGGACGCAGGTTCATGCTCAGCCTAGGCCGCAGGCAGGGTTGCGTACGGCGCGCGCAGATAGAGCGGCCGGGGCGTGTGGGTCGGCGCAGGGCGGGCGGCGGCCAGACGTGCGACCGCCACGGGGTCGGGCGCGGCGGGAGTGAGGATGGTCGCGTCCTTCAGCACATCGCCCAGCAAGGGCGCGCCCGAACCGACCAGGGTCGCGGGGCCGCCGGGATGCAGCTCGACCAGTCGCGCCGCAGCCTCGCCCAGGCCCAGCGCGTCCGGCGCCATCACCGCCGCGCCATCGACGAAGGCCTGGATGTAGACCTGGCTCATCCGGGCGTCGATCAGGGCGACGGCGAAGCCCGGCGCGCCATAGGCTAGGCTCTCCAGTGTGTTGACCCCGACGCAGGGGATGGAAAGCGCGGTGGCCAGGCCTTTGGCGAAGGCGAGACCTACGCGCAGGCCGGTGAAGGAGCCCGGTCCCACCGTCACGGCGATCCGCGACAGGTCCGAGAGCGCGACGCCCGCCTCGGCGGCGGCCTCACGCGCCAGAATCCCGATGCGCTCCTGGTGACCGCGGGTCATGGGCTCCGCGCGCGTGGCCAGCACGCGCTCGCCGTCGACGATGGCGACAGAACTGGCGCCCAGGCAGGTGTCGATCGAGAGGATCATGGATCAAGCCGCGCCGACGACCGCGCCCTCGGCGGGACGCCAGATCAGGGCGTTGAGCTGGCCTTTGGTCTTCAGGGCGGCTTCCGACGGCAGGCCGGCCTTCGTCCAGCCCGGGACGCCGAAGACGTAGGACACCTGCGGTGCGTCAGGGCGCACGCAGATGGTCATATTGATCTCCCGGCCTGCGCCCGCCCGGCACTGGTCGAGCGTAAAACCAAGCTCGCCCCACTTGGCCAAGAGCTGTTCGTCACGGGGGCCGCGCGCATCGCCGGCCTCGACGCGGACATAGGCGATCTCGCCATCGTCGGTCTTGCCGATCTCGGCCAGCGGCGTGCCGTCCTGTTCGACATTGATGATCGGCTGGGCCGGGCCTTCGCCGGACTGCAGGAAGGCCTGCTCGACCTTGGCCTTGGGGAAGAGAACCTTCAGGGTCGCCAAGTCGAAGGCCACCGACGTGTTGATCGGTCCAACGCCGTCGTTGCTGATCTTCAGGGGGCCGCCCGCATAGGGCGCGATGGCGACGGTGACCGGGCCCTTGGCGCCGTCCTCAGCCTTGGCGGCTTGATCTGTCTTGGCCGGGCCACAGGCGGCCAAAAGCACGAACGGCAGGGCGAGATAGCTGTGGCGGAGGGTCATGGGGATCCTTCTAGCGAATGTGCGTCCTGCGCACAAAACGCTTGTCGCCCGGACGTAGCTTCACGTCCGGGCGATGCGATCCCGATCAGAGGATCTTGGCGGACTCGTCGAAGTCCAGGCGCGGGTTGCGCGGGAACAGGCCCTCGTCCGTGCCGTGGCCGATCGAGACGATGAAGTTGCTCTTGATGTTGGTCCCGGCGAAGAATTCGGCGTCGACGCCGGCGTTGTCGAAACCCGACATCGGGCCGACGTCCAGACCCAGCGCGCGGGCGGCGATCATGAAGTAGCCGCCCTGCAGCGAGCTGTTGCGCAGCGCGCCCCATTCCTTGGCGACCGGATCGTTGAACCAGTCCTTGGCGCCGGGCGCATGGGGGAAGAGCTTGGGCAGGGTTTCGGGGAAATCGAGATCGTAGCCCACGATCACCGTGCAGGGGGCTTGCAGGATCTTAGGGCCATTCGAGCCGGACGACAGCTTGGCCAGGCGCGCCTTGGCGTCAGCCGAAGTCAGGAAATAGAAGCGGGCCGGCGTCGCGTTGGCGGCGGTTGGGCCGAACTTGGTCAGAGCGTACAGCTCGCGCAGCACGCTTTCCGGCAGGGGCTCGGGGTTCCAGCCGTTGTAGCTGCGGGCCTCCGTGAACAACTGCGCGAGCGTGGTGTCTTCGAGCTTGGCCATGGAACGTCCTTTCCGTAACTAGATCGGTTACGATATAGCGCCCCGAAAGCGCGGATCAACCTCGAAGGTTCAGAGGGTCTGCTCGACCCGCGTCACTTCGGGGACGTAGTGCTTGAGCATGTTCTCGACGCCGGACTTCAGCGTCGCCGACGAGGACGGGCAGCCCGAGCAGGCGCCGCGCATGTGCAGCCACACCACGCCGGTCTGCGGTTCGAACCGCGAGAAGACGATGTCGCCGCCGTCCTGGGCCACCGCCGGGCGGATGCGGGTGTCGAGTAGTTCCTTGATCTCGGCGACGATCTGCGAGGTCTCCTCGTCGTAGTCGCCCTCGTCGTGACCGCCGCTTTCGGCGCTTTGGTCGAGCAGCAGCGGTCGGCCGCTGGTGAAGTGGTCCATGATCGCCGCTAGGATCGGCGCTTTCAGGTGCGGCCACTGGGCGTCCTCGCCCTTGGTCACAGTGAGGAAGTCGGGGCCGAAAAACACCCGCGTCACGTCGCCGAGGTCGAACAGCGCCTTGGCCAGCGGCGAGGCGTCGCCTTCCTCGGGCGTGCGGAACTCGCGCGCGCCGTCCCCCAGCACTTCACGGCCGGGGAGGAACTTCAGGACCTCTGGATTGGGGGTGGTTTCGGTCTGAATGAACATGCGCTTCAGATGGACCTCGCGACGTCGTGACGCAAGGGCGCCGAACGCGCGCATTTTAAAAGTGACACAGGCGTCATTTTCTGGCGTGATGTCGCAAAACAACGATCCGCGGGAGGATCTCATGAGCGACGGTTCGATCGACCTTAAGGCTGACGCGCGGGCGCGGGCCTATTCCATTCCCCTCGAAGACTATCACGTCGCCGACCCGGCCCTGTTCCAGGCCGATGCGATGTGGCCGTATTTCGAGCGCCTGCGGAAGGAAGCCCCTGTCCACTATTCGAAGGGCGACGAAGAGGTCGGCCCCTACTGGTCGGTCACCCGCTACAACGACATCATGACCGTCGACACGACCCACCAGGTCTTCTCGTCGGACGCGCACCTGGGCGGCATCACGATCCGGAACTTCGACGAGGACTTCGTCCTGCCGATGTTCATCGCCATGGACCAGCCCAAGCACGACATCCAGCGCAAGACGGTCAGCCCGATCGTCTCGCCGCAGAACCTGGGTCGTCTGGAAGGCATTATCCGTGAGCGGGTCTGCGGGATCCTCGACGCCCTGCCGATCAACGAGCCGTTCGACTGGGTCGACAAGGTGTCGATCGAGCTAACGACCCAAATGCTGGCCACCCTGTTCGACTTCCCCTGGGAAGAGCGTCGCAAGCTGACCCGCTGGTCCGATATCGCCACCGCCTCGCCCGAGAGCGGCCTGATCGAGAGCGAGGAGGCGCGCCGCGCCGAGCTGCTGGAGTGCCTGGCCTATTTCACCAACCTCTGGAACGAGCGGGTGAACCTGACCGAGCCGGGCAACGACCTGATCTCGATGCTGGCCCACGGCGAAGCCACCCGCGACATGCCGCCGATGGAATATCTGGGCAATGTCATCCTGCTGATCGTCGGCGGCAACGACACCACCCGCAACTCGCTGACCGGCGGCCTCTACGCCCTGTCGAAGAACCCGCAGGAAGAAGCCAAGCTGCGCGCCGATCCCAGCCTGATCCCGAACATGGTCTCGGAGATCATCCGCTGGCAGACGCCGCTGGCCCACATGCGCCGCACGGCGCTGGAAGACTTCGAGCTGGCCGGCCAGACGATCAAGAAGGGCGACAAGGTCGTCATGTGGTACGTCTCAGGCAACCGCGACGACACCGTCATCGAGGACGCCGACAAGTTCATCGTCGATCGCCCGAACGCCCGTCGCCACCTGTCGTTCGGTTTCGGCATTCACCGCTGCGTGGGCAACCGCCTGGCCGAGATGCAGCTGCGTATCGTCTGGGAGGAGATCCTCAAGCGCTTCCCGAAGATCGAAGTCCTGGAAGAGCCCAAGCGGGTCTACTCGACCTTCGTGAAGGGCTACGAGCGCATGATGGTGCGGATCCCGGAACGCATTTAAAGCCTGTCATCCCGGCCCAGCGCGAAGCGCGCCGAGCCGGGACCCAGCGGCGACTGCTGTGCGCCGGCCCCTGGGTCCCGGATAGCCTCTTCAAGGCTTCCGGGATGACACGGTTTGCGGCTCTAGAGCCGACGGGCCTATGCCCCCCAGAAGCCGACGAGCTTCTTAACCTCGGCGAGGGTCGGGGCGGCGGCCTCGCGGGCTTTCTCAGCGCCCTTGGCCAGGATCGCATCCAGCACCGCCGGATCGCCCAGCAGGCCGCGCATCCGCTCGCCCACCGGCGCCAGACTCTCGACCGCCAATTCGGCCAGAGCCGGCTTGAAGGCGCCAAAGCCCCTGCCAGCGTACTCGGCCAGCACCTCGGCCTTGGTCTTGCCGGCCAGGGCCGCGAAGATGCCCACCAGGTTGTCGGCCTCGGCGCGGCCGGCCAGTTCCTCGATCGTCTCCGGCAGCGGTTCCGGGTCGGTGCGGGCCTTCTTGACCTTGGCGGCGATGTCGTCGGCCGTGTCGGTCAGGTTGATGCGCGAATAGTCCGACGGATCAGACTTGCTCATCTTGGCCGAGCCGTCGCGCAAGGACATGACCCGCGCGCCAGGCCCCTGGATCAGCGGGTCGGGCAGCGGGAAGAAGCCCGGCGCATTGAAGTCGTGGTTGAACTTCTGGGCGATGTCGCGGGTCAGTTCCAGGTGCTGCTTCTGGTCCTCGCCGACCGGCACATGCGTGGCCTTGTAGATCAGAATGTCGGCCGCCTGCAGCACCGGGTAGGTATAGAGGCCCACCGAGCTGCGCTCCTTGTGCTTGCCGCTCTTCTCCTTGAACTGCGTCATGCGGTCGAGCCAACCGAGGCGCGCGACGCAGTTGAAGATCCAGGACAGCTCGGCGTGCTCGCGCACCGCCGATTGCGGGAAGATCGTCGCCTTGTCGGGGTCCAGGCCCGAGGCGATGTAGGCCGCCGCGATCTCGCGGGTCTGCTGGGCCAGGGCCGCCGGGTCCTGCCAGACGGTGATGGCGTGCAGATCGGCCACGAAGATGAAGGTGTCGATCTCGTGCTGCAGGCGGGTGAACTTCACCAGCGCGCCGAGATAGTTGCCCAGGTGCAGGGCGCCTGAGGGCTGGACGCCCGAAAGCACGCGGGGCGGGCCCGCATAGGTGACGGGAGCTTGGTCTGTCATGGCTTCAGCCTTGGGTCTTGAAACTTGGAATGGCGAGCGCGGCGGCGCAAACCGCATCCTGGGATGCGGTGATCAGGTCAGTGTGAGCCGCGCCATCGCGGCGCGCGCAATCCGATCACGGCCATGGACGCTGGTTACCGCTCCGCGCTGCGCAGGGCAAGCCGGCTCAACGGCCCGCGCCACGTCGCAGCACGGTCCGGGCTTCGGCCAGGGTGACGCCGCCCGACAGCAACAGCAGAGCGGGGTAGAGTCCCGCAGCTGCGGCGCAGGTGGTCAGGATGGCCAGCTCCTTGGCCGACCTCAGACCCATCGCCAGGATGGGCGCCTCGAGCGCGGCGCGCCAGTGCGACATCGCCGCGAGGATCAGGCCCAGCGCCACGCTGGCCGCCAGCACCCGGAGGATCTTGCCCCAGGCGGCGGCGCTGGGGGCGTAGTCGCCGCGCTTGTTCAGGGTCAGGGCCATCTGCAGGACATTGATCCAGGAGGCGGCGCTGGTCGCCGCCGCCAGGCCGGGAACTCCCATCACTGGGAACAGGGCCAGGCCCAGGCCGATGTTGACCGCGACCGAGATCAGGGCGAATCGCATCGGCCCCTTGGTGTCGCCTCGGGCGAAGAAGGCCGGCGACAGGATACGCGCCAGCACGAAGGCCGGGGTGCCCCAGCCATAGTGCAGCAGGGCGTTGGCGGTCTGGCGCGCGTCAAAGACCGTGAACTCGCCGCGGGTGAACAGACCATCGATGAGGAAGAACGGAATGCTGAACAGGGCCACGGCGGCCGGCAGGGTCAGGGCCAGGGCGAAGACGATGGCCTGGTCCATGGCGCCTTGCGCCTCGGCGCGGTCCTCGGCGGCCACGGCCCGCGAGAGGCGCGGCAGCAAGGCCACGCCGATGGCGACGCCCACCAGGCCCAGCGGTAGCTGGTAGAGGCGGTCGGCGTAGGCCAGCCAGGTCCGCGCGCCGTTCACATGACTGGCCAGAACGCCCGAGATGGTGATGTTGATCTGGCTGGCGCTGGCGGCGATGGCGCCGGGGATTGCCAGAGCGATCAGACCCTTGATCTCCGGTGTCAGGCGCGGAAGCCGCCACCGGATCGTGGCGCCCGCCTTGCGCACCGCCCAGATCAGCAGCGCCACCTGGGCGAGCCCGGCCGCGAAGATGCCCCAGGAAGCCGCCAACGCCGCGTCGTGGGCGTTTCTGGTCGGGATCACCGCGATCAGCGTCACGAGGTTTAGCAGGATCGGCGCTGCGGCCGAGACGATGAACTTGCCCCGCGCGTTCAGCACGCCCGAAAGCAGGGCCACGATCGCCATGCAGGGCAGATAGGGCATGGTGATCTGGGTCAGGATCACGGCCAGCTTGTACTTGTCGGTGCCAAAGCCGAAGCCTGGGCTGATCACCATCATCAGCCAGGGCATGGTCGCCTGGGCGATGAGGGTCAGGCCCACCGTGAAGGCGGCGATGGTGGCCATGGCGTCGGCGGCCAGCTTGTCGGCCACCTCGGCCCCGTCGCGGTCCAGGGTCTTTGAATAGGCCGGCACAAAGGCGGCCGCGAACGCCCCCTCGGCGAAGATCCGCCGGAACAGGTTGGGGAACATCTGGGCGGTGTTGAAGGCGTCGGCCGCGAAATTGGCGCTGGCCCCCAGGAAGTACGAGATCACCAGATCGCGGACGAAGCCCATCAGCCGGCTGACCAGGGTCAGGCCCGAATAGATCGCCGAGGACCGGATCATGCCGGGGGCTTTTTGGGGGGCGGATGCGGGCGGCGCGGTGTCGGTCACGTCCGGCTTCTGGGCGTTCGACAGAGGGGCGTCAAGGCCCTGCTAGGTCCCGGGATCCATCGGCTCCCGCACCGCCGGGCCGCGGCTTGTCTAGGCCGCCGCCTGCATTTGGGCGCGCGTGATCCGCAGCTCCCCCATACGCTGGGCCAGCCGCGTAGCTTCCTGAGCCAGGGTGTGGCTGGCGGCGGTGGTCTCCTCGACCATGGCCGCGTTCTGTTGGGTCACCTGATCCATCTGGTTCATGGTCGTGTTCACCTCGGACAGGCCGCGCGCCTGTTCCTGGGTCGATGCGGCCATCGCCGAGACCAGACTGTCGATCTCGTCGACCTCGTGAGCGATGGCGCTGAGCGCTTCGCCGGCCTTGCCGACATACTCGACGCCCTGTCCCACCTCGGCGGTGCTCGTGCTGATGAGGGTCTTGATTTCCTTGGCCGCGTCGGCCGAACGCTGCGCCAGGGCGCGAACCTCCTGGGCCACGACCGCGAAGCCGCGTCCCGCTTCGCCCGCGCGTGCGGCCTCAACCCCCGCGTTCAGCGCCAGAAGATTGGTCTGGAAAGCGATTTCGTCGATCACGCCGATGATCTGACCGATCTGGCTGGAGGACTTCTCGATAGCGCCCATCGCCTCGACCGCCTGACTGACGATCGACCCCGAAGCGTCGGCGGCGCAGCGAGCGCGCTCCACGACCTTTCGGGCGCGCGCCGCGCCCTCGGCGGTCTGGCGCACGGTGCTGGTGATTTCATCCAGCGCCGCCACGGCCTCTTCCAGGCTGGCGGCCTGCCGCTCGGTGCGGGTGGCCAGGTCGTCGGCCGCCTCGGAGATCTCGGCTGTCCCGCCATGGATCACGCGCGCCGCGTCGAGCGAGGCGGCGATGACGCCGGAGAGCTTCTCGATCGCGGTGTTGAAGTCCAGGCGCAGGGCCTCGTATCCGGTCGGGAAGGGACGATCCAGTCGGCAGGTCAGATCGCCGTCGGACATACGGCCGAGGGCTTCGGCCAGGCTTTCGACAACCGCCTTCTGTGTCGCCTCGGCCTCCGCGCGACGGCGATCGCTTTCGCGCCGCTCGGTCTCCAGCGCGTCACGGACGTCAGCGGCCTCCAGCTCCTTGCGCCGCGCCTCGACGGTTTCGTGAAAGACCCGCAGCGCATCGGTCATCTGGCCGATCTCGTCCTCGCTCTTCTTCTTGGGAAGGGCGACGTCGAGGTCCCCGGCGGACAGGCGGCGCAGGCACCGGGTGATCTCGACCAGAGGCGCCACCAGGCCGCGACGGGCGGCGAACATCAGGAGGCCCGCAAAGGCCGCCGCCAACAGCAAGAGGCCCGCCATGATCGCCTGACCGATCACGCCCAGCGATTTCGCCGATGCCGCATCGTGCGAGGCGGCGGCTTCGATCTCTGTCGACGCGGCCTCCATCTTGTCTTCCAGTGCGGAGAATTGCTGGCCAAAGCCGGGCAGCTTGGCGTGCGCTCCGGTCGGATCGCTGTCCGCCGTTCGTACGATATCTTGGGCCGCAGCGATGTATGCGTTGAGCGGCGCCTCAACCGCCTGAAGAGCCGCCTTCGTCCGTGGGTTCTTGGCCAGCTTGCTGCTTTGCGCGATATCGTCCCGGAAGGCCTGAGTATGCTCAGCCAGATCAGCGCGAACGGCCTTGAGGTCGACGCCCAGCGTAGGGTCGCTGGACATGATCGCGCCCATGACATCCGCCCGCAGGGCGTCGTGCATCATGTCGGCGTGCATATGGAGCTGCAGGATCTTGGCAGAGTCCTCTGCCCGGGTCAGCGCGGCGTCGAGGCTCCAGGCCACCCAGAGTCCTGCGCCGGCCGTCGCCGCGCAAAGCATCGCCGCGCCGGCGGCGGCGCCCATGACCTTCTGACCCAACGACGCCATACCGTTTTCTCCCAGAGGCCGAAACCGGGAGGATCATGCGGGGCGACCAGTCTAGCGAGCCTTAACCACGACCTTCGTGCTCTGGTGGCATAGTGTCGCAGGGCAAGGCGCGAGGTTCGAGAAAAAGTATCTATTCTTCCAATACTTAAGGGTTCTCGCCCTTAGCGCGGGATTTCAGCGGTCTTCACCAGCGCCACCTGACGGTAAACGGCGGCGATCTCGAAGTAGCGGCCGAAGGCGGCGTGGAACTGGTCGACGGCCTGCTTCACGCCCGGCCCGCCGATCTCGCTGATGTCGTGCCAGTAGTCGTCCAGCACCATCATGCCGCCCACGCTGAGCAGGCTGGCGCAGAAGCACAGGTCGATCAGGACCGCCAGCGCCGTGTGGCTGCCGTCGACATAGATCAGGTCGAACTGCTCGCCGCGCTCCAGCATCTGGGGCAGGACGTAGGTCGAGAAGCCCTTGTGCGTGGCCAGGCTTTTGAAGCCGCACTTTTCCATGTTGCGGCGGAAGCGCGGCTCGACGGCATGGTACTTCTCTTCCGGGTTCAGGGCCTCGTCGAACCACGGATCGATGACGGTGACCGCCAGACGGTCGGGCAAGAGCCAGTCCATAAAGGCGAGGTTGCGACCCTCATAGGCGCCGATCTCCATGTAGCGGATCGTCTCGCCCGCCGGCCGCTTGGCCGCGAAGTCGCGCAGCAGCGGCGTGACGAACGGGATGTTGTTGCTGGCCCAGGTCGAAGTGAACTCGAACCCCTTGTCGGCGGCGTGAGCGTTGAAGGCCTCGACCACCGCGTGGTCGCGCGGACCGCCCAGCATGGTCTTGGCCAGATTCGGCGCCAGGCGCGGATTGACCTTGGTCAGCGAGCGCAGCTTCGAGAGGCCGCCGCGATGGGTGACGGTCTCGGCGTCGAAGTGCATGTCGGCGGTCATGGTCCCGGCTCCTCCATCGGTCGCCGGGGAGACTAGGGCCAAGGTCTTAAGGAAGGGTCAGGCCGTGACGATCTGTCCGCCCTTCACCACGACGGGCCAGGGCGTCAGGCGGGCGCTGATCGGACAGGGCCCTGCGACGCAGCCGCCGTCCTCGATGCGGAACAGGGCCGCATGGCCGGCGCACAGGATCAGGTCGTTGTCGCGGGTCAGGTAGCGTCCCGCAAAGCCGGCCAGCGGCCAGCCTGCGTGGGGACAACTGTCGACATAGCCCACCAGGGTCTCGTCCGTGCGCACCACGAAGCCCGCGAACATCGCGTCGCCCTCGCGCCAGCGAAAGCCCTTCGACCCGGGCGAGGCGATCTCGTCCAGGCCGCAGAGCACTGTCCCGACGGGCGGGCGGGCGGGATTGTCGTCGGCGTCCCGCAAGGGCTCAGAGCGCGCCGATCGCCACGCGCCAGGGGCGGACCTCGACGCTCTCGAACACCCCGGCGGTGGTGAACGGGTCGTTGTCGGCCTGGGCCTGGGCGGCGGCCAGGTCCTCGGCCTCGACGATCAGCAGCGAGCCGATCGGATTGCCGTCGTCGCCCAGCAGCGCGCCGGCCAGCTTCAGGCCGGTCGACTGGTTCAGGTAGTCGAGGTGGGTGGGACGCGTGGCCAGGCGGGTCTCCAGCGCGCCGGGCTTGTCCTTGCAGATGATGGCGAAGAGGGCCATGCGGGCGGTCCTTTGATCAGGCTTCGGGTTTCAGGGGGCGAGACAGCAGGCCCGCAATGGCGGCGTCGACGGCGACCTCGCCGGCCAGAATGGCGGCGACGGCCTCACAGATCGGCGCCTCGACTCCGACCTTTCGGGCCAGGGCGCGGACGGCGGGGGCGGAGGCGACGCCCTCGGCCACCGAGACCTTGCCGGCCAGCGCCTGCTCCAGGGTCAGGCCCTGTCCCAGCGCGAGGCCGACGCTCATGTTGCGCGACTGCGGGCTGGAGCAGGTCAGGACCAGGTCGCCCAGACCGCAAAGACCGGCCACGGTCTCCGGCCGAGCGCCCAGCGCCACCGCCAGGCGGGTCAGCTCGGCGAAGCCGCGGGTGATCACCGTGGCGTGGGCGTTGCGGCCCAGGCCCTTGCCCTCGACGATGCCGCAGGCGATGGCCAGCACGTTCTTGACCGCCCCGCCGGCCTCGGCGCCGATCAGGTCGCTCGCCGTATAGGGACGGAAGGTCGGGATCGCGATGGCCTCGGCGATAGCGCGGCCCAGGGCTTCGTCCTCGCACGCCAGGGTGACGGCGGCGGGAAGATTGCGAGCGACCTCGCCGGCGAAGCTAGGCCCCGACAGTACGGCGATCGGCGCGCCCGGCAGGGCCTCTGCCGCCACATCGGTCATCAGCTTCAGCGAGCCCTGCTCGACGCCCTTGGAGCATAGCACCACCGGGGCGCTCGCCTTGCGATAGGGCGCGAAGGCGGTCAGGGCGGCGCGCAGGTGCTGGGCGGGCGCGACCGCCAGGATCAGGTCGCAGTCGGCCAGGTCCGAGAGGTCGGCGACCGCCCTGATCCCCGGCTCCAGCGCGACGCCCGGCAGGAACACCGCGTTCTCGCGCTTGTCGTTGATCGCGGCCACGACCTCGGGCTCGCGCGCTTGCAGCGTCACTGTCAGGCCTGCGCGGGCCGCGACCTGAGCTAAGGCCGTACCCCAGGCGCCGGCGCCGATGACGCCGACCTTTTCAAAGGTCGTGGGCTGCAACGTCATGCCTTGGCTCCCTTGCGTCCGTAGGCGTTGGCGGGATTGGCCAGCGCCGCAGCCTCGTCCAGCGGCCAGCGCGGACGGGCGACGGCGTCGAGGTCGTCGGAAATCCCCAGCGCCAACCGCTCGGCGCCGGCCAGGGCGATCATGGCGGCGTTGTCGGTGCAATAGGCCAGCGGCGGGGCGGCGAATGAGAAGCCGTTCTTCTCGCAGTCGGCCAGCAGGGCCGCGCGCACTGCGCCATTGGCGGCGACCCCTCCGGCGACCACGAAGCGAAGGTCCTCCGCGCCGTGGCTGTCCTTATAGAGCTTCATCGCCCGATCCACCCGCTCCGAGAGCTGGCGCGCAATGGCGGCCTGGACGCCGGCGGCCAGATCGCGGCGCTCGTCCTCCGTGGTCAAGGTCTCGGCGATCCGCGCCGCCGCCGTCTTCAGACCCGAGAAGGAAAAGTCGCAGTCCTTGCGGCCCAAGAGGGCGCGCGGCAGGGCGTATCGGGTCGGATCGCCGCCCACGGCCAGCTTTTCCAGCGCCGGTCCGCCCGGATAGGGCAGGCCGAGACTCTTGGCGATCTTGTCGAAGGCCTCGCCGGCGGCGTCATCGATCGTGGTTCCCAGGCGCTTGCAGGCGCCGACGCCCGACACTTCCAGCAGCTGGCAATGGCCGCCGGACACCAGCAGCAGCAGGAACGGATAGGCGATGTCGGCGCCGAGCCGCGCCGAGACGGCGTGGCCCTCCAGATGGTTCACCGCCACCAGCGGCACGCCGCGCGCCAGGGCCACCGCCTTGCCGAACGCCAGCCCCACCATGACCCCGCCCACGAGGCCCGGCCCCGCTGTGGCCGCGACACCGTCCAGCTCCGCAAAGCCGACGCCCGCCGCGCGAACGGCCTCGGCGGCGATGGCGTCGATCGACTCGACGTGGGCCCGGGCGGCGATCTCGGGCACGACCCCGCCGAACGGGGCGTGCTTTTCGAACTGGGTCCCGATCACCGACGACAGCACGCTCACCGTCCCGTCCGCCGCGCGGCGCACGACCGAGGCCGCGGTTTCATCGCAGCTGGTCTCGAGGCCGAGGATGAGAAGGTCGGATTGCTTAGGGGATGTCATCAGGTTGCGGGCTTTCCGCCGCTCCTGTAGCAGCGAAGGATAAAATTCGTCTCCGCAGGTAACGTTCAGACCGTGTCCCGGCAACCTCCCATCCGCATCGGCGCGCGCGGCTCCAAGCTGTCTCTGGCGCAATCTGGCCTCATGCAGGCGCGGATCGCCCACGCCCTGGGAGTTCCGGTCGGAGCGTCCAAGGACGAGATCGAGGCGGCCGCCCCGCTGATCCCGATCGTCACCAGCGGCGACCGCATCCAGGACCGCCGCCTGATGGAGATCGGCGGCAAGGGCCTCTTCACCAAGGAGATCGAGGAGGCCCTGCTGGACGGCCGCATCGACTGCGCCGTCCACTCGCTGAAGGACATGCCGGCCGAGCTGCCGCCGGGCCTTGTTCTGGCCGCCACGCCGGAGCGCGAAGACCCGCGCGACGCCTTTATCAGCCACATCTGCGAGCGGCTGGAAGACCTGCCTAAGGGCGCGCGCCTTGGGACCGCATCCCTGCGTCGCCAGGCTCAGGCCCTGCATGTGCGGCCCGATCTCGAGATCGTCATGCTGCGCGGCAATGTCGACACGCGCCTGGCCAAGCTGGAGCGCGGCGAGGCTGACGCCATCCTGCTGGCCCAGTCGGGCCTTAACCGCCTGGGTCTGGGCCATCTGACCAGGAGCTGGCTCGATCCCGACGCTTGCCCGCCCGCGCCCGGACAGGGCGCGCTCGTCATCGAGACCCGGGCCGAGGATGTCGGCGCCCCCTGGCTTGAGGCGGTCCGCTGCCGAGACACCACGATCGCCGTGGCTGCCGAGCGCGGCGCCCTCCTGGCGCTGGAAGGCTCCTGCCGCACCGCCATCGGCGCGCGGGCGATCCTCAACGGGGCGCGTCTTTCCATGATCGTCGAGGCCCTGACCCCCGACGGCGCCCAGCGTTTCCGGCGCGAGGGCCAGATCGTCCTCACCGGCGCCGACGATGTGGGCGAAGCCCGCGCCTTCGGCTTGACGTTGGGCGCGGACGTCCGCGCGGCCGGCGGCGACGCCATCATCCTGCCGGAATAGAGCCTTGCACGCGGGCGCGCCGGTCTGGATCACCCGCGCCCAGCCTGGCGCTGCGGCGACGAGCGAACGCGTTGCCGCGCTGGGCTTTTCGCCGATCATCGATCCCTTGCTGGCGGTCGAACCCATCCCGGCGACGATCGATCTGGCGGGCGTGGCTGCGCTGGCCTTCACCAGCGTCAACGGCGTCGAGGGCTTCGCGCGCTGCTGCGCCCGGCGCGATCTACCGGTGTTTACGGTGGGCGCGGCCACGGCCAGGTCCGCCCAGGACGCTGGCTTTTCCGACACGCGCAGCGCCGATGGCGACGTCGAGGCCCTGGAGCGGCTGATCGCCGAGGCAAGACCGGGCCCGGTGCTGTGGGCGGGGGCCGCAACGCCGGCCGGGGACCTTGTCTCAGGCTTGCGCGCACGAGGCCTTTCGGCGCGGGGCGTCGCGATCTACGCCACGGTCGAGCGAGCTGCATCCGCCGCCACACTGGCCTTGCTCAACGCGCCGCTGACCGTGCTGATCCACTCTCCGCGCGCGGCGCGCGCCCTGGCCCGGATTCTGAGGAACCGCGCCCACGCCGACTTGCGCCTCCTCTGCCTCTCTGCGTCGGTCGCCGCGCCGCTGGCCGAGGTGGACGAACCGCGTTTTGTGGCCTTCGCGCCGCGCCCGGACGAATCCGCGCTGCTCGAACTGCTGGGAGCTTGAGCGCGGCGTTGCGCGACGCGGCGGGGTGGGGCACGAATGGGCCATGAACGCCGATGCCGATCCCGTTGAAATCGCCGCGCCCAGCGATCCGGCGCTCTACGCCCGTCGTCGGGTGATGGGCCCTGGCGTCTGGGCCTGGCTCTTCCTGTGCCTCGTCTGCGTCGCCCTCGGAGCCGGTGTCGCCTGGTTTGGGCCGTCCTGGTTCTCGGCCAAGCCCGCCGCGCCCGAGGCACCCGTCTCGGCCACGCCCAGCCCGAGCCCGATCGCCGAGCGGGTGGCGGCGGGAACTGCGCTTCCGTTGGAAAGCCCCCAGCCTTTGGCGCCGGCGCCCGCACAGGCTGAGGTCGAACGACTCAACGGCCGAATCACCGCCCTGGAAGCCGGCCAGAAGACCGTGGCCGACGCCGCCGTCGCCGCGCTCGCCGTCGCGACCCTGGCCGAGGCGGCGGGGACCTCTCGGCCGTTCGGTCCGGAACTGCTGGGTCTGGAGCGGGTTCTGCCCGGCTCGCCGGACCTGCGCGCCCTGGAGCCCCTCTCTCGCACGGGCGCGCCCACCCGCGCGGGCCTCGCCACCCAGTTCGGCAATCTGGCCGGCCGCGCCGCCAGCGCCGCGCGCAATCCCGGCGTCGAGGCCGACCTCTTCTCGCGGATCCGCTACGCCCTCTCCAGCATCGTCTCGATCCGCTATGTGGGCTCTACCAAGGGCTCGACGCCCGACGCGATGCTCGCGCGCGCCCAGGCCCTGCTGGATGAAGGCGACGTCGAGGGCGCGGTCGCCGCGCTCGACCCGCTCAACGACTCCTCGCGTGAAGTGCTCGCGCCCTGGTTCGTGGCCGCCAATCGGCGCATCGAGATCGACCGCCACGTCTCGGCCGTCCGCGCCGACGCCCTGGCCGAACTGGCGCGGGTCTCGCGCGCCTCCGCGCCGGTTTCGCCATGACCCGGGTCGCCTTCTCGCTCTTCCTGGTCGCCGTCGTCGCCGTCAGCGTCCTGGCCCTGACCGGCGAGCCGGGCCGCGCCTCGATGGAATGGATGGGCTGGCGGGTCGAGATGACAGCCGCCGCCGCCGCGCTCATGACCCTGCTGTCGGCGCTGATGTTCACCCTGCTGTGGCGGGGGGTCATCTGGATCGTCGAGGCCCCTCGCCGCGCGGCGCGGACGCGCGCCGAGGCCAAGCGCAAGCAGGCGATCGAGGCCCTCTCGCGCGGCTTCCTGGCCGTGGCGGCCGGCGACGGCTCGGAGGCCCGCCGTCTGGCGCAGAAATCGTCCGAATTGGCCGAGGACGCCCCGGCCCTGGTCCGCGTGCTGGCCGCCCAGGCCGCCGAAGCCGCCGGCGACCGCGGCGCCGCCAAGAGCGCCTACAACGCCATGCTCGGCTTTCCCGAGATGCGCCTGGCCGGCCTGCGCGGTCTGATGCTCGCAGCTCAGGCGGAAGGCGACCGGCAGACCGCGATCCGTCACGCCGAGACCGCCTATGGTCTGGCGCGCACCGCCCGCTGGGCCTGGCGCGCGCTGCTGGAGGCCCGCCTCGAAGCTGGCGACTGGGCTGCGGCCCTAGAGCTCGTCCGTGGCGCACTGGAGCGCAAGATCGTTTCGCCGGTCGTGGCCGAGCGCAGTCGCGCGGCGCTGTTGGCCGCCTCGGCCGCCAGCCTCGTCAACGCGCCCGACCCCAAGGCCCGCGCCCAGGCGCTGGACTTCGCGACCCAGTCGGTGAAGCTCAAGCCCGACTTCGCGCCCGGCGTGGTCATGGCCGCGCGGCTTCTGGCGGAAGACGGCAAGGCCGCCAAGGCCAGCGGGCTGATCGAGACCGCCTGGAAGGCGGAACCGCACCCGGCGCTCTGGCTGGCCTATCGCGACCTGAAGACCAACGAGACCCCCAAGGCCCGCGCTCAGCGCCTGGCCGCCTTGGCCGCCCTGAAGCCCGAGGCGCGGGAGAGCCGCCTGTTACGGGTGGAAAGCGCGCTCATCGGCGGTGATCCGGTCGCCGCCCGCGCCGCCGCCCGTCTCCTGGACGACGAGGCGCCGACGGCGCGCTTCGCCGGCCTTATGGCGCGCGTGGCCGCCGCTAATGGCGAGGCCGACGAGGCCCGCGCCTGGGTCGCGCGGGGCGCGGCCGCGCCGCAGGAGCCCGACTGGTCTGATCTCGACCCCGAGGGGCTGGCCTTCGCCTATCAGCGCGACGACTGGGCGCGTCTGGCCGTTAGCTACGCCGAAAGCGGCCAGTTGATCCACCCCCGTCACGAGCGGCGCGAGCGGACCATGAACGACCTGCCCGAGCTGCCGTCGGCCTATGCGGAGTCGACGCCGTTCATCCGCGCGGCCGAGACTGGCGGGGCCCTGCTGCCCATTCCCGACGACCCTGGCGTGTTCGACGCGCCCCCGGTTCCAGAGCCCCCGGAAGGCGGTCCTGCGCCCCGTCGCAATTCTGGTGCAAGACGGCGCTTGGCAAGTGGCTCGCGCGCCGCTAAATAGGCGCTCCCTTCGCTCTGAAGCGCCCGCTTCGGAGCCCGTGGGCCGCCTTAGCTCAGCCGGTAGAGCGGCGCATTCGTAATGCGTAGGTCAGGTGTTCGAGTCACCTAGGCGGCACCACCACCCTGTTCGTCACACGTCGCCAGTGTGTGGACAAATCAAGCAAAAACAAAGATATTTCCTCTCCAGCGACCGCTGTTGATCGCTGGCGTTCGCCCGCAGGCACCCCATTCTGGGGGTTTTTCTGGGGGTATTCCCAAGGCGCTAAGGCGAGATACCCCCAAAATGGCCCTGACCGATGCGGCGATCCGGGCGGCAAAGCCCCGGGCCAAGGCTTACAAGCTGTCGGACGAGAAAGGGCTGTATCTGCTCGTTTCGCCATCCGGCGGCTTGCTTTGGCGCATGAAGATCCGAGTCAATGGGGTTGATGAAAGTGGCCTACCAAAGCGCGTTGAGAAGCTTCTTTCGTTCGGCGCTTATCCGGCGGTGAGCCTGAAAGCGGCTCGCGAGCGCCGCGATGAGGCAAGGGAGCGCCAAGCCCAGGGCATCGACCCCGCGCTTCGAAAGCAGCAAGATAAACGAGCGGCCAAAGCCGCCGCCGTTCAGACCTTCGCAGTGGTTGCGCGCGCTTGCATCGAGAAAAATCGCCGCGAGGGCCTTGCTGAGGCGACCTTGGCAAAGCGCGTTTGGTTCTTGAAGCTTGTCAGCTCGACCTTGGGCAACCGCCCAATCTCGGAAATCCAGCCCTACGACGTCCTACAGGCCGTCAAACCAATTGAGGCTAAGGGCAAGCTTGAAAGTGCTCGCCGTACTCTGGAGTTCATCGGCCAAGTCTTTCGCTTTGCGGTGGCCAATCAGCTTGTCACCGCCGATCCGACCCGTGATCTGCGCGGCGCACTGACCGCGCCGAAGCCGAAACATCTCGCTGCAATCCTAGACCCGAAGCAGGTGGGTGAACTTCTCCGGGCCATCGACGGCTATCGGGGAGGCATGGTCACTCAGATCGCTCTTGCCCTATCGCCGCACGTCTTCGTCAGGCCTGGAGAATTGCGAAAGGCTGAGTGGAACGAAATTGATCTCGATGGCGCGGTTTGGCGCATTGCCGCCCACAAGATGAAGGCGCGGCAAGAGCATGCTGTCCCCCTTTCCCGGCAGGTGGTCGCCCTATTCCGCGCGGCGCATGAGCTTACCGGGAATGGCCGCTACGTGTTCCCATCCATACGAACACCGGCTGACCACATGTCGGAAAACACCGTCAATGCCGCGTTGCGGCGTTTGGGCTTTTCTGGCGATGAGATGACGGCCCATGGGTTCCGGGCCATGGCGTCGACCCTGCTAAATGAATCCGGCAAGTGGCAACCGGACGCAATAGAGAGGGCGCTCGCCCATAAAGACCGCGATCCGATCCGCGCCGCCTATCACCGTGGCGCGCACTGGGCAGAACGCGTCCAGATGGCTCAATGGTGGAGCGACTATCTGGACCAGCTTAAAATCGGCGGCACGGTTGTTTTTCTGACGCGAGGCACGAGCGCGACTTGAACCTGTGCGATTCGCATGAATTGCTCAACGTGTGAGAGAAACAGATCAGCAGTGCGAACCCTCGTCAGTCTATCGGGACGACGATTGGGTGTATTCTTCCGCAGCCATAGCGCTGGTCCGCGCTGCAACCCTGTCCCCGACAGCCCACGTATCGATGGCCAAACGCGCTCATGCGGGGCTTTTGAGGGCGCGGGCGCGGCTTATGGTCGTCAACAACACTCAGCGGCACATGGACTGTGATGTTCCGGCCGGATTTTGGTGGGCGGACGGCCATGATGCACTGAAGCAAGATTGGGATCTTGGTGACTTTGAGACGTGGATCGATCGCCGTGTCCGATATCAAGTTTTCGGCGTGAAGTTTCATCGCGACGATGTTGACGAGATCGTCCGGACCGCCTCTGCCAGACAATCCCCTCGCGAAACTCAGCCGACGAAAGAGACCAGCGGTCGGCCAATGTCGGATCGGTGGCCTGAATGGGTCGCCGAGCTAGTGGCCTACGTCCATTTTGATGGCGTACCCTCTGGCGCCGGCGCCGCCGGTCTGGATGCGATCATTGCAACGATTGAAGAGCGGCTTTCTGAGAGGGGGCTGACCGCACCCAGCAGGACGACCGTTCAGGCGACAGCGCGCGCCGTTCTCGTGCGGTTGCGCAACGCCGGAAACTAGCCCTGCGCCCGTTTCCGGCGCTTTCCGGCCCATTCCGGCTGCCCCGAATCCGGTCGGCGGACAACGATCCTTCCTGTGCACGCTGGTGCTCGTCAGCAAACAGGAGGCCCCGCCGTGGAGCCCATCGCCCTATCCATCAATGAGACCGCCAAGACCCTCAGCCTGGGGCGGACCTCGATCTACATGCTGATCCGCGAGGGACGGCTGGACACCATCAAGCTGGGCCGCCGCACGCTGATCAAGACCGCGTCGGTTCGCCGCCTCATGGAGCTTGAGCAGGGCGTCGCCCATGACGCGGCCTAATCCCAACCGGGCCAAGGTGAACCGATCCTACACGGTGGAGGAGGTCGCCCGCCTCTACCGGGTTCACCGCAACACCGTCCGAAACTGGTGCGACAGGGGCTTGCCCGTCCTGGACGGAGGCCGGCCGGTGCTGATTCAGGGGCGGGCCCTGCGCGCGTTCCTGCAAACCCGCCGCGCTCAGGCCAAGCGGCCCTGTCCGCCGGGAACCATCTATTGCTTCCGGTGCAAAGAGCCTCGCGCCCCAGCGGATGGTCGGGCGGTCTTCGAGGTGGGGAAAGCCCGAGCCGGGACGCTGAAGGCGATCTGCGGAACTTGCGGCGCCCGCATGTTCCGCCGTGCGGCGCGGGCTAGCCTGCCCGCCATTCTGCCCGGCGTGGCCGTCCAGATCGTGGAGGCGGAGCGACACATAGATGAGCGCCCGCAGCCCTTCATGATTTGTGACTAGCGAAAGGATAGCCTGACATGGCCAAGCACAACCCCGCCAACGAGCGCATCAAGCGCGCCTATTTCATCTATCTGCGCGAAGCCCGTCGTCGGAACGATGCGTCGATTGATGCGGTCGCCAAGGCTCTGGCGCGGTTCGAGGACGCCACCGCATATCGCGACTTCGCACGGTTCCATCGCGAGCAAGCCGTCGCCTTCAAGCGCAAACTGGACGAAATGATCGCCGCGCGCAGCGGCGAGCGCCTTAGCCGAGCAACGGTCCACTCCACCCTGTCGGCCCTCAAGAGCTTTTTCATCTGGCTAGCCGATCAGCCCGGCTACAAGCGCAAGATCAGCTATTCGGACGCCGACTATTTCAACCTCGCGGAAAAGGACGTTCGGATCGCCCGCGCCGTCCGCGAAAAGCCATTCCCGACCCTGGCCCAGGTCAACCACGTCCTGACCACCGCCCCTGCCGAGACCGATATCGAACTGCGCGACCGGGCGCTGATCGCCCTAATCCTCCTGACCGGCGCGCGGGACGGAGCGGTCGCGTCGCTGCGCCTGAAGCATCTCAACATCGCTGAGGGGCGGCTGGATCAGGATGCGCGCGAGGTCCGGACCAAGTTCTCCAAGACCTTTTCGACCTGGTTCTTCCCCGTCGAGGGCCCGGCGCGGGACATCCTGGTCGACTGGGTTGACCATATGCGCGGCGCACTTCTATGGGGCGACAGCGATCCCCTGTTCCCGGCGACTCGGATGGAGGTCGGCCCCGAGGGCGGTTTCGTCGCCGCCGGCCTGAAGCGCGAGGCCTGGACCACCGCCGAGCCGATCCGGCGCATCTTCCGCCAAGCCTTCGAGCGCGCCGGTCTGCCTTATTTCAAGCCCCACGCTCTGCGCGACACCCTGGTCCAGCTTGGCGAGCAGACCTGCCGGTCGCCCGAGGAGTTCAAGGCCTGGTCGCAGAACCTGGGCCATGAGAAGGTTATGACCACCTTTTCCAGCTACGGCTCGGTGGCCTCGCACCGGCAGGCTGCGTTAATCCGGGGGCTGGGGCAGAAAAATTCTGGCCATGCCCCTCCGATCAATCCGAAGCTGAAGAACTTGCTGGCGGAGATGGCCCGAGAGCTGTCCGTCGAATCTGTCTTGTGAGTTCGCGAGGCGTCCGAGACTGTACGGCTGAGGGCCTCAGAGGCGAGACTCATCAAATGCGAAAGAGGCAGGTTCCGCCAAAGACGTTGAAAGTGAACGTCATAAACATCCCAGAAGATGTCCCCCGTGAGCCGCCCAAGCCTCCGAAAGCAAAGCGCCTAAACCCGAAACCTATAAAAGTAAGTGCCCCTCGAACAATCAAAAAGTTGGTTCGGATGCCCCTCCCCGAAACCATCCAAACTTGGCATAACGCTCTGATTTTGTTAGAAAATCAAAATCGACGACGCTTTTGGGATGACGCGCGCGCGGTTATCACGGCTGTAGAAGCCGAATGGCAGCGCCGGAGAGTAAGGAATGCTGCCCAGGAGGGTTGGTTCAAATGGCCGGACACAGTGGCAAGGCCGGGTGATGGCTCGCTCGCTGGTGACTGGTGGGACGAAGGAGTTTTGGCGTACCTGGGCTATCACGTAGGCAAGGGTGCCGATCTATCATCACCCCTACGCCGCGCGATCCTCACCAGGGCTTTTTTGGGCGAACTACCGCCCGCGTTTCCAACTCGGCAATTGGAAGAATGGGGTTCGCCGGCAACCCCGCACCGCCTGAGAAAGATGGCAAACACCTTGGCGGCTCTCGCGCGCAACGCAAAGCGCCGGGGTGATGAGCGTTTTGAGATCGCAATCTCGGATTGGGAGGCCGACCTCGAATTCCTTCATAGTGAATACTATGTCGGACGCTTTCACTTTGGCTGGCCGACAACCCGGCTGGATCTATAGCGCCAAGTCCCCCTCGCCCCTGCAACTGGGCCTTTAGATCGTGGCGGCGACTCCGCTAGAGTGGCTGTCTCCGTGTCAGCCGCTTTAAGGGCCCCATGAACGCCGTCGAGATCGAGGAAGCCGTATCGGAGCTTGCCGCCGCGCCGTTTGATCGCGCCGAGTTCGCTTTTGACTTCCTTTTGGCCTTCGGCAACAAGCCGGTCACGATCCAGCGCCTTCGGGCGGGGTCGGGCAATGCGTCGGACATCCCCGGCGGGGTCTTGCAACGCAGCAACATCCATATCGCGGTCTGTGAGCCCGGCGCGGTGGTCGACACCCTGAACGCCCTGCGCGCCAGCCCGAAGACGGCGGCGAACAAGGCCAAGTTCATCCTGGCGACCGACGGGGTGACGCTGGAGGCCGAAGACCTGATCGGCGGCGAGGCGCTGGCGTGCAAGTTCCCCGACTTCGCCAACCACTTCGCGTTCTTCCTGCCCCTGGCCGGTATCTCGACGGTCAAGCAGATCAAGGACAACCCTGTCGACATCAAGGCGACCGGGCGGCTGAACAAGCTTTATGTCGAGCTGCTCAAGGACAATCCTGATTGGGCTAAGGCCGAGCGTCGGCACGACCTCAATCAGTTCATGGCCCGGCTGATCTTCAGCCTGTTCGCAGAAGACACCGGCATCTTCCTGGGCGAGCGGCCTTTCTCGGGCGCCATCGAGCGGATGAGTGATCCGCAGTCGACGAACACCCACGAGGTGATTTCCGAGCTGTTCCGGGCGATGAACACCAAGGGCGCCGACCGGACGGCGGCTAAGCTACGCCCCTGGGCTGACGCCCTGCCTTACGTGAACGGCGGCCTATTCTCGGGAACCACCGACTGCCCACGTTTCAGCAAGATCGCCCGGTCATACCTGCTGCGGGCGGCGGCGCTGGACTGGACGAAGATCAATCCTGACATCTTCGGATCAATGATCCAGGCCGTCGCCGACGACGAAGAGCGCGGCGCTCTGGGCATGCACTACACGTCGGTGCCCAATATCCTGAAGGTGCTGAACCCGCTGTTCCTCGACGACCTGCGGGCTCAATTGGATGCGGCCGGCGACAATCCCCGCGCCCTTCTGAACCTGCGCAAGCGGATGGCGCGCATCCGGGTGTTCGACCCGGCATGCGGCTCGGGAAACTTCCTGGTCATTGCCTACAAGGAGATGCGGGCGATTGAGGCGGAGGTAAATCGCCGCCGACAGGAGCCGGAACTCCGCAGCGAAATCCCGCTTACAAATTTCCGAGGCATCGAGCTACGCGACTTTCCGGCGGAGATCGCGCGTCTGTCGCTGATCATCGCGGAGTATCAGTGCGACGTGCTCTATCGAGGTCAGAAGGAAGCGCTGGCGACTTTCCTGCCGCTGGACACCAGGAATTGGATCACATGCGACAACGCTCTGAAGATTGATTGGCTGAGCGTTTGCCGTCCCACGGGGACGACAGTGAAGTACCGAGGTGACGACCTTCTCCACACGCCGATGGAGCAGACGGAGATCGACTTTGAAAATGAGGGCGGGGAGACGTTCATTTGCGGCAATCCGCCTTATCTGGGCAACACCTATCAGACTCAGGAGCAGAAAGCCGAAATTAGAGATGTCGTGAAGGGCCGTAGCGCCTCTCCTGGCTTCTTGGACTATGTTGCGGGATGGTTTGTGAAAGCTGCAGATTATATCCGCATTGCCGGGGGAGTAGCTGCGTTTGTCAGTACAAACTCTATTTGCCAGGGGCAATCCGTTCCAATACTTTGGCCTATGGTTTATGACACTGGATGTGACATCGTATTTGCCTATACGTCATTTAGGTGGGCTAATCTCGCTAGCAATAATGCGGGCGTGACTGTTGCGGTAGTTGGCATCGGTGTTCCTAATGGTGCTCCGCGTCGCCTATATGCACACCAGGAGAGCGGTGAGGTTGTTCTGCGTGAGGGTGAATCCATATCGCCTTATCTTACTATCGGACCAAGAATTATTGTAAGCAAGAAGAGCGACCCTCTTTCTGGTCGCGGAGTTATGGAGTTTGGAAATAAGCCGAGTGATGGGGGCTATCTGCTTCTTAATCATGATGAGATGATCTCGCTCGGATTGTCTCCATCTCAAAAGAAGCGTTTTGTTCGTCGCATCTATGGCGCGCACGATTTGATTAATGATACAGTGCGATTTTGTATCTGGATTGAAGATAGGTATCTTAACGAGGCCCTGAGTATCCCCGTGCTCAAGGAGCGCATTGATGCCGTGCGCGAACTCAGGCTAGCTAGTCCCGATAAAGGCGCGCGAACAATCCTCGCCAAGCGTCCGCACCAAATGAAGTTGATGAGAATTGGGAGTTTGCAAACAATTATTGTTCCAATTCACTCGTCTGAGAGTCGTCCTTATTTGCCAGTAGGACTAACTGACAATGGTAGCACGCTTACTAATGCTACATATGGTCTTTACGACGCTGATCTATACAATCTTGCTGTTATTTCCAGTCGCCTTCATCTAATTTGGATTGCTACTGTCTGCGGAAAACTTGAGACGCGGTATCGCTACTCAAACACTATGGGCTGGAACACCTTCCCGATCCCGACGTTGACGGGAAAAAACAAGGCAGACCTAACGCGCTGTGCGGAGGACATCCTACTGGCGCGCGAGGCCCATTGGCCCGCCACCATCGCCGACCTCTATGATCCCGACGCCATGCCCGACGACCTGCGCGCCGCGCATGACCGGAACGACGAGACGCTGGAGCGCATCTACATCGGTCGACGCTTCCGCAACGACACCGAACGACTGGAGACGCTGTTCGACCTCTACACCAAGATGACCGGTAGAAAGGCCGTTGCATGAGCGCTGAACGCCGCGCTCCGGGTTGGGACGCCCAGGCGATCGCCGCCATCGCCAAGCGCTACTATGGCGGCATGGCCGCGCTGTTCGAGGCGCACGGCTGGCCTGAACGGGGCGGAGACATGATGCCCGCCCAGGGCAGGCGCATTGTAGAGACCTACGGAAGCACGGAGGCCTTTGCAAAGGCTCACGCCGAGGGGCGCGATCTCAACCCTATGCTAGACCCCCAGGCGGCCTTCCGTTCGGACCCGCCGCAAGTTTTCCTAAAAAGCCTCTACGGTTTTGACCCCGAAACTTGGGGTTTCCTAGGTTTTACGCAGCAAAAGGGCCGCGATCGCTTCCTTCGAGAAAGCAAGCCTGGCGCTTTGGTGGTCATCTGTGGCACCGCCTCAGCAGCAGAACCTGCCGAAAGATTGCGCGTGCTTGGCGTACAGCAGCAGTCTCATATCCCGGTGTCCAAGTGGCGGTATCTGTCGCCTGAACTTCACGAGCATGAGCGCGCTGATCCCGAACGCGCTCGACGCTGGGGGTTCGCCCTAAAGGCCCTTCGCGCTTGGCGCGTTCCGCCTGAGGAACGCCCCCTAGTTCGTGACATCTTTCCGTGGACCCACAAGGGGGGCGACAATGGCACAGCCATTGGAGCCTATGGTCTTCAGCTGCGATCTCTCGAGGCTCAAGCGTTCCTCAAGCTAAATCTCTTTGAGGTGCCCGTTTTCGGCGGGCCTACCGTCAACGCGTTTGTTCCAGAGCCTGCGAAGGAGATTTTTGCGCCCAGCCGAGCCGGCCCCATTTCCCAGTCAGCGTACACCGTACGAGAAGCGGAGGGGCCAAAGCATCTCTACATTCTCAGAATGGAGGGCGATGAGAAGGGCCTCCTTGGCTATGATCCGGGAGGTCGATGGGTAGTGAAAATAGGTCTTTCGTCAGCGCCGTCGGTCAGATGCTACGCGCACAACAAGGCGCTGCCGGCATGCGCCTATAGGTGGGCGGTCCTGAAATCGACCCACGATGAACGCGGCGCGCCTTTTCCTTCCTCCGGTCACGCTCTCGCTGGCGAGCAGGCTATGAAGGATGCGCTGGCTAAAAGGGGGAAGTCGCTCGGCGGCGAGTTTTTCCTAGCTGACGAAGCGGCGCTGATCCACGCATGGCGCGAAGGAAATCGCGCCGCCGAAGCGTTTCAAGGACCATAGGCCGAAATGATTGAGTTATCGGGGCAAGGCCGTATCCAATGAGTAGCGTGAAAGCCATTCCGGCCGTTTCTATCGCCACCGCCCGCACTGGCGCCTCGAACCGCCCCAACGAACTGGGCATGCGCGCCATGCAAGAGCGCGCCTATGAGCGCCGGGGCGAGCAGTATCTGCTGATCAAGTCCCCGCCGGCCTCGGGCAAGTCGCGGGCGTTGATGTTCATCGCCCTGGACAAGCTACACCGGCAGGGGGTGCGCAAGGCGATCATCGTCGTGCCCGAACGGTCGATCGGCGGTAGCTTCGCCGACGAGCCGTTATCGAAGTTCGGGTTCTGGGCCGACTGGACGGTCAAGCCGCAATGGAACCTGTGCAATCTGCCGGGCATCGATCAGCCCAAGGTGGCCCAGTCCAAGGTCAAGGCCGTGGGCGAGTTCCTGGCCAGCGCCGATCAGGTATTGGTCTGCACCCACGCGACCTTCCGGTTCGCAGTCGATGAGTTGGGAATCGAGGCGTTCGACGATTGCCTGATCGCGGTCGACGAATTCCACCATGTCAGCGCCAATCCCGACAACCGCCTGGGCGCGCAACTGACCCAGTTCATCGCCCGCGACAAGGCGCACATCGTGGCGATGACGGGGTCCTACTTCCGGGGCGACGCCGAGGCCGTCTTGAGTCCTGGTGACGAGGCGCGGTTCGTGACCGTGACCTACACCTACCATGAGCAGCTAAACGGCTATGACCATCTGAAGACGTTGGACATCGGCTATTTCTTCTACTCGGGGTCCTATCTCGACAGCATCATGAAGGTGCTCGACCCTGACCTGAAGACCATCATCCACATTCCCAACGTCAACGCCCGCGAGAGCACCTCCGACAAGGTGCGCGAGGCGAACGAGATCATGAGCGCTCTTGGTGACTGGGAAGGGGAGGACCCGGCGACCGGCTTCCACCTGATCCGCCGCCCTGACGGCCGGCTGCTGAAGGTCGCCGATCTGGTCGAGGATGACGCCGCCCGGCGCGACAAGGTGATCACGGCGCTGAAGGACCCCAAGCATCGGGGCGACCGCGACCATGTGGACATCATCATCGCGCTTGGCATGGCCAAGGAAGGGTTTGACTGGATTTGGTGCGAGCACGCCCTGACCGTCGGCTACCGGTCCAGCCTGACCGAAATCATCCAGATCATCGGCCGGGCCACGCGCGACGCTCCCGGCAAGGAGAGGGCGCGTTTCACCAATCTGATCGCCGAGCCTGACGCCAGTCAGGAAGCGGTGGTCGACGCGTTGAACGACACGCTCAAGGCTATCGCCGCCAGCTTGCTCATGGAGCAGGTCCTGGCGCCGCGCTTTGACTTTACGCCGAAGGACCTGGGACCGAAGCCCGGCTTTGACTACGGCCCGAGCGGCTATCAGGAGGGGGCGGCCAATGTCGGCTTCAGTGAGGCGACGGGTCAGTTTCACATGGAGATCAAGGGCCTGGTTACCCCCAAGAGCCCTGAGGCACAGCGTATCTGCAAGGAAGACCTGAACGAGATCATCACCGCCTTCGTACAGGATAAGAGCGCTCTGCAACGTGGCCTGTTCGACAGTGAGACCGCGCCCCAGGAACTGACCCAGCTTCGCATGGGCAAGATCGTTCAGGAGCGCTTCCCCGACCTGACTCAGGAAGATCAGGAAGCCGTCCGGCAGCACGCGGTCGCGGCCATGACCCTGACCCAGAAGGCCCGCGAGGTGGCCGCCACGGCATCCGATGATGAGGCCGGCAAGGGTAGCACCGCCTTCGTCGACGGCGTCCGCAAGTTCGCCCTCAGCGTCCGTGAGCTGGACGTTGACCTGATCGACAGCATCAACCCGTTCGAGACCGCCTATTCGGTGCTGTCCAAGGCGATGAACGAGCAGATGCTCAAACAGGTCGAGGCTGCCATCGCCGGCAAACGGGCCGCGATCTCGCTTGACGAGGCCCGCGAGCTTGCGCAACGAGCCCGCAAGTTCAAGGCGGAGCGAGGCCGGTTGCCCGACATCAAGTCACAGGACGCCTGGGAGCGGCGGATGGCCGAGGGCGTGGAAGTGTTGCGCCGTCACGTGGCGCAGAACGGCAATGGCTGATTTCGACGACCGCGAACTTCTCGCCGAGCTTGGCGTAGAGGTTGAAACCAAGAAGGCCGCCAGCCGCTCGCCTCGCGAGGAGCGCATCATTGCGGGCTTCGAGGACATCCTGCGCTTCGTTGACCAGCACGGCCGGGCGCCGCGTCATGGCGAGGATCGCGACATCTTCGAACGGCTCTACGCAGTACGCCTAGACCGCATCCGCGCCCAGGCCGACTGCCGCGAGCTTGTCGCGCCGCTGGACAAACACGGGTTGCTGGGCGCTGCCGATGGGGTCGCCGACGACGGGGAGGCCTTCGAAAACGACGCCGATCTTCTCGCGGACCTGGGCGTGGCGCCGGGCGGTGCGGACGACATCGCGGTGCTGAAGCACGTGCGATCGCGCGAAGAGGTCCGCGCGGCGGAAGATGTGGCGAACAAGACCGCCTGTAAGGACTTCGAGGCCTTCAAGCCGCTGTTTGAGGCGGCCAAGCGCGATCTGAAGATCGGAGCCCGTGACGCGCTTCGCTTCGGCGAGAACGCTGCGATCACAACCGGCGACATGTTCATTCTGGGCGGCGTGTTCGTCTATGTCGCCGACATGTCGAAGGAGTTCATCACCGACTATGGCCGGCCCGATAGCCGTCTGCGGGTGATCTATGACAACGGCTCTGAAAGCGACCTGCTGCTGCGCTCGCTCCAACGTGCGCTCTACAAGGACGAGACCGGCCGGCGCGTCGTGAAAATGAGCGCCGGACCTCTGTTTGGCGACCTCAGCCAAGACGATGATATCGACAGCGGCACGATCTATGTCCTGCGCAGCTATTCGGATGACCCCCGCGTCGCCGCCCACCGCGACCTGATCCACAAGATCGGCGTAACGGGCGGTTCAGTCGAAACCCGCATCGCCCAGGCCGCGACCGATGCGACCTATCTTCTGGCCGAGGTCGAGATCGTGGCGACCTACAAGCTGTTCAACATCAACCGGACCAAGCTGGAGGCGCTGATCCATCGGTTCTTCGCCCCGGCGCGGCTGGATCTGACCATTCCCGACCGGTTCGGCAATCCCGTGCAGCCGCGCGAGTGGTACCTGGTTCCGCTTAACGTCATCGCCGAGGTTGTTGAGAAGGTAAGAGATGGTTCGATCCAGCGCTTCCGCTACGACCCATCAAGCGCATCGCTCGTTGCGTTTTCGGATTCTGATCCGGCGGTGTAAGCATCACCCTGTTCTGGCTTCAGGGCGTATGACGCGCCTCCGAAACGAAAACGCTGCGAGGTGCCTGTCCCCAAAACCGGGGGTAGGGTGGCAAGCGCGGGGGTAGTTTTGGGGGTATCCTTAAATGCCGTGCGACTAAATATGTTCTAGAACAAATAATTAACAAGACCTTGTGGGTCACCTAGGCGCACCACTTTTCCCCCTTTTTGGAAATCGGAACCGCAGTTCGTGGCGAATCGTTCGGATCTCGAAGGAGATTCGTATGGCAGACCGCGTCGATGACGAAGCCGCCCTCGAGGAGGTGATGGCGTTTCTCGAGACTCCGCCTGAGCCAGGCGGCGCTGATGATACGCGGTTTGGCGAGCGGCTGCGGCAGGTGATCGCCGCGTCGATCCCCGTGGCGGAGGGCGATGATCCGGAAGACGCGCCGGTCCTTGCGCTGGAAGACGCCTTTCGCGCGCGGCTGGAGAGCGCGCTCCGCGAGCGCAGCAAGAATTACTTCGGCGATCATCCAGAGGGCATCGGGCCGACCCTGGGGATGGACGTCGGCAAGGCGTGACCGACGAAAAAGGCCCGGCGTTTCCGCCGGGCCCTTCGTCATCGACCTTAGCGAGGCGCTTTACGCCGCGGCCTTGGCCTTGGCGCCGAAGCGGCCGTAGAAGGTCTCGCCCTTTTCGGCCATCTCACGCAGGAGCGCGGGCGGCGCAAAGCGCTTGCCGTACTTCTGAGCGAGGCCGTCGCAGGTCTCGACAAAGGCCTTGGCGCCGACGCTGTCGATCAGGCTGATCGGACCGCCGGTCCAGGGCGCGAAGCCCCAGCCGAGGATCGCGCCGACATCGGCTTCGCGCGGATCGGTGATCACGCCTTCCTCGAAGCAGCGCGCCGCTTCGACGGCCTGACGGTACAGCAGGCGGGTGCGGATCTCCTGGATCAGCGCCTGATCGGCTTCGGCGATCTTGACCGGCATCAGCTCCGACAGGCCCTTCCACAGGGTCTTGGGGGCGTTTTCCGGATAGTCGTAGAAGCCCTTGCCGTTCTTGCGGCCAAAGCGCTGCAGCTCGACGACCATCTTCTCGATCACTGGGGCGAACGGGCGGTCCTCGAACTTGTCGCCGAGGTCCTTCTTGGTCTGCTGGGTGACCTTGTAGCCAAGGTCCAGCGCGACGTCGTCGTTCATTTCCAGCGGACCGCGCGGCATGCCGGTGGCGCGGCCGACATTGTCGATGATGGCCGGGGCGATGCCGTCGGCCAGCATTTCCAGGCCTTCCTGGACGAAGGTGCCGAAGCAGCGCGAGGTGTAGAACCCGCGGCTGTCGTTGACGACGATCGGGGTCTTCTTGATCTTCAGGACGTAGTCGATCGACTTGGCCAGGGCCTCGTCGGACGTTTCCTCGCCCATGATGATCTCGACCAGGCCCATCTTGTCGACCGGCGAGAAGAAGTGGATGCCGATGAAGTTCTTCGGACGCACGCTAGCTTTGGCCAGGCCGGTGATCGGCAGGGTCGAGGTGTTGGAGCCGAAGATGGCGGTCTCGGCCAGCTGGGCCTCGGCCTTCTGGGTCACGTCGGCCTTGATTTCGCGGCTCTCGAACACCGCCTCGATCACCAGGTCGCTGCCCTTGACGTGGGCGTAGTCGGTGGTCGGGGTGATCAGGGCGAGGACCTTGTCGGCCTTTTCCTGAGTCATCTTGCCGCGCGAGACCGCCTTCTTGAGCAGGTTCTCGGCGTAGCCTTTGCCCTTCTCGGCGGCTTCCTGGCTCTGGTCGATCAGGACGGTCTCGATGCCGGCCATGGCTTGGACATAGGCGATGCCCGCGCCCATCATGCCTGCGCCTAGCACGGCCACCTTCTTGGCTTCCGACGGCGGCACATTGGCCGGACGGCCCGAACCCTTGCCCAGCTCCTGCAGCGACAGGAACAGGGTGCGGATCATGCCCTTGGCCTGCGGCGACATCATCGTTTTCAAGAAGTAGCGGGTCTCGATGCGGATGGCCGCGTCGAACGGCACCTGCATGCCTTCATAGACCGCCTTCAGGATGTTCAGCTGGGCGGGATAGTTGCCATAGGTCTGCTTGCGCAGCATGGCGTTGCCCATGATGAACACCTGGCCGCCGGTCGGGGTGTAGGGACCGCCGCCGGGCAGCTTGAAGTCCTTCTTATCCCACGGCGCGACGGGGTCACCCTTGGTCTTCACCCAGGTCTTGGCGGCCTCGACGACCTGCTCGACCGGAACGACCTCGTGCACGACCTTGTTGGCGAGAGCCTCGGCCGGCTTCATCGACTTGCCTTCCAGCAGGTACGGCGCAGCGGCCATCACGCCCATCAAGCGCGGCAGGCGCTGGGTGCCGCCGGCGCCCGGCAGCAGGCCCACCTTGGCTTCCGGCAAGGCCAGCTGGATCTTCGGATTGTCGGCGACCACGCGATAGTGGCAGGCGAGCGCGATCTCGAGACCGCCGCCCATGGCCAGGCCGTTGATCGCCGCAGCGACCGGCTTGCCGCAGGTTTCCAGGGCGCGGAAGGCCTTGTTCAGCGCGAAGCCGGCGTCGTAGGCGGCCTTCAGGCCGGCCTCACCGCCAGCGCCGCCGCCCAGACCGCCGTTGCCGCCCAGTTCGCCCAGATCGGCGCCGGCGCAGAAGCCCGTCGCCTTGCCCGAGGTGATGACGACGCCCTTGATCTCGGCGTCGGACTTGATGCGCTCGACGATCTCGCCGATTTCGCGGATGACCGAAGCGGTCAGGGTGTTCATCGAACGGCCGGGCACGTCGAAGGTGACGAGGGCCACGCCGTCGGAATCGACCTCGATCTTGAAGTTTTCCATGTGACTAGTTCCTGATCGAGAAGGTTAGACGCGTTCGATGACCGTGGCGGTGCCCATGCCGGCGCCGACGCACAGGGTGATCAGGGCGGTTTCCTTGTCCGAGCGCTCCAGCTCGTCGAGGACGGTGCCCAGGATCATTGCGCCGGTGGCGCCTAGCGGGTGGCCCATGGCGATGGCGCCGCCGTTCACGTTCATCTTGTCGTGCGGGATATCCAGCGCCTGCATCATGCGCAGCACGACCGAGGCGAAGGCTTCGTTCAGTTCGTAGAGGTCGATGTCCTTGACCTCCATGCCTAGCTTCTTGAGCAGCTTTTCGCTGACCAGGGCCGGGCCGGTGAGCATGATCGAGGGTTCCGAGCCGATCGAGGCCGCGCCCTTGATCTTGGCGCGGGCCTTCAGGCCGAGGGCTTCGCCCATTTCCTTGGTGCCGATCAGCACGCCAGCGGCGCCGTCGACGATGCCCGAGCTGTTGCCGGCGTGGTGCACGTGGTTGACGCGCTCGACCTGCGGATAGCGCTGGGTGACGACGGCGTCGAAGGCCATCTCGCCCATGCCGGTGAACGAGGGGTTCAGCGAGGCCAGGGTCTGCATGGTGGTGGAGCCGCGCACGGTCTCGTCGTGGTCCAGCAGGGTCAGGCCCAGCTGGTCCTTCACCGGGATCACCGACTTCTTGAAGCGACCGTCGGCCCAGGCGGCCGCCGCGCGCTTCTGGCTTTCGACGGCATAGGCGTCGACGTCGTCACGGCTGAAGCCGTAGAGGGTGGCGATCAAGTCGGCCGACACGCCCTGCGGGGCGAAATAGGTCTTGAAGGCCGAGGACGGATCGGTCGGCCAGGCGCCGCCGTCGCTACCCATCGGCACGCGGCTCATGCTCTCGACGCCGCCGCCGATGGCGAGGCCGGCCTCGCCCGAGGCGACCTTGGCGGCGGCCATGTTCACGGCTTCCAGGCCCGAGGCGCAGAAGCGGTTGATCTGCACGCCGGCGACGCTCTCGGCGTAGTCGGCGGTCAGGACGGCGGTGCGGGCGATGTCGCTGCCTTGCTCGCCGACCGGCGAGACGCAGCCCAGGACGACGTCGTCGACCTTGCTGGTGTCCAGGCCGTTGCGGTCGCGCAGGGCTTCCAGCACCTGGGTGGCCAGCGACAGGGCGGTGGTCTCGTGCAGCGAGCCGTCCTTCTTGCCCTTGCCGCGCGGCGTGCGCACGGCGTCGAAGATGTAAGCGTCAGCCATGGAATGGCTCCTTCCTGCGAAGTGGTGTTCGTGTCGTTTTCAGGCGGCTCGGTGCCCGAGCGCCTAAGGTTTCCAGTTGCCGATCGGGTACTTGCCGATCGGCTCGCACTTCAGGCCGCTGGCCGAGGCCTTGGCCCGGTAATAGAGGCGCGATCCGAATTCGGGCGGCGGCAGCGTGCAGGGCGTGAAGCCCGACGTGGTCACCTCCAGCTTCCACTCGGCGACCTTGGAGCGGAGCAGGACGTTGCAGACATCCTTGCCGGCCGGCTGCAGCGGTAGCTTGAACGCGCCGGGCTGGGGGCGCTTGCCGACCAGTTCGCCGGCGAAGGTCAGCGGGCGGGGACCTTGCACGGCGCGCACGCAGACGACGGCCGAACGGGCGTCGTTGGCGGCTGGTGGCTCGGCCGCCGCGGCGCCGGCCAGCAGGCCGGCCAGCAGCGATACGATCATAGCGTCCTCGCGATCAGGAGTTTCATGATCTCGTTGGTGCCGCCGTAGATGCGCTGGATGCGGCTGTCCTTGTACATGCGCGCGATCGGATACTCGTTCATGAAGCCGTAACCGCCGAACAGCTGCAAGCAGCGATCGACGATCTTGTTCTCCAGATCGCTGACCCAGTACTTGGCCATCGAGGCCGTGGCCGCGTCCAGCTTGCCCTCAAGATGTTGGCCGATGCAGTGGTTGACGAAGACCTTGGCGACGGTCGCCTCGGTCTTGCACTCGGCCAGGACGAACTGGGTGTTCTGGAAGTCGATGATCGCCTTGCCGAAGGCCTTGCGGTCCTTGACGTAGGCGATGGTCAGCTCCAGCGCCCGCTCGATGGTCGCCATGCCCTGAACGGCGATGTTCAGGCGCTCCTGCGGCAGCTGGCTCATCAGCTGGAAGAAGCCCTGGCCCTCGTCGGTCCCCAGCAGGTTCTCGGTCGGAACCTTCACCTCGTTGAAGAAGAGCTCCGAGGTGTCCTGAGCCTCCTGGCCCAGCTTGTCGAGGTTGCGGCCGCGCTCGAAACCTTCAGCGCCGTCAGTCTCGACGAAGATCAAGGACGTGCCGCGGGCGCCGCCGGCCGGATCAGTCTTGGCGACCACGCAGATCAGGTTGGCGGTCTGGCCGTTGGTGATGAAGGTCTTGGAGCCGTTGATGACGTACTGGTTGCCGACCTTCTTGGCGGTGGTCTTGATGCCTTGCAGGTCGGAGCCCGCGCCCGGCTCGGTCATGGCGATGGCCGAGACGAGTTCGCCGGTGGCCATGCGCGGGAGCCAGCGCTGCTTCTGCTCCTCGGTGCCGTAGTGGAAGATGTACGGCATGACGATGGCGTTGTGCAGGCTGGCGCCGAAGCCGTCGACGCCCTTCTTGCCCAGCTGCTCCATCAGCACGACTTCGTGCCGGTAGTCGCCGCCGGCGCCGCCGTACTGCTCGGGCGTGGAGAGGCCGAGTAGGCCCGCCTCTCCCGCCTTGGTCCACATGTCGCGGTCGACGCAATGGTTCTTGCGCCACTTGGCGACGGTCTCTTCAGGCGCGTGCTCGTCGAAGAACTTGCCGACCGCGTCCTCAAAGATCGCGATATCTTCCTCGGCCATGAAGGCCGGCTTTTCAACGTTGAGCACGCTCATGATCAGAAAGCCTCCGCAGGCAGCGCCATCAGGGTCGCCGAACCGGTCTTCAGCTTGGCCAGATGCGACGCTGCGTCAGGCAAGATGCGTTCGATGAAATAGCGACCGGTCGTCAGCTTGGTCGAATAGAACGGGTCGGACGAGCCGGCCGCGATCTTGGCGTTGGCGGCCTTGGCCATCAGCGCCCACATGTAGGCTAGGCCCGTCAGGCCGAAGAGGTGCATGTAGTCGGTCGAGGCCGCGCCGGCGTTGTCGGGGTTCTGCAGGCCGTTCTGCATCAGCCACATGGTGCCGTCCTGCAGCTGGGCCTTGACGCCGCCCAGGGCTTCGATGAAGGGCTTCAGCGCCTCGTCGGTGTCGTTCTCGCCGATGAACTGGTCGATTTCCTGGAAGAAGGTCATGACCGCGCGGCCGCCCTTGGCCGCAAGCTTGCGGCCGACCAAGTCCAGGGCCTGCACGCCGTTGGTGCCCTCGTAGATCAGGGCGATGCGGCAGTCGCGCATGAACTGGCTGACCGGGAAGTGCTCGGTGAAGCCGCTGCCGCCGTGCACTTGCACGGCGTTGGAGCAGACCTGGAAGCCCTTGTCGGTCAGGTAGCCTTTCAGCACCGGCGTCATCAGGCCCATATAGTCCGACGACTTCTCGCGCACCGCCGCGTCGGGGTGGACGTGCGAGAGGTCTCCGTGCAGGGCGGTCCAGAACAGGAAGGCGCGGCCGCCCTCGATCAGGGCCTTGCTCTCCAGCAGCATGCGACGCACGTCCGGGTGGACGATGATCGGATCGGCCGGGCCCTCGGCGTTCTTCGGACCAGTTAGCGAGCGACCCTGCAGGCGGTCCTTGGCGAAGGCGACGGCGGCCTGATAGGCGGCTTCGCCCTGGGCCACGCCTTGCATGCCCACGCCCAGGCGCGCCTCGTTCATCATGACGAACATGATCTTGAGGCCCGAGTTCTCCTCGCCGATCAGGTAGCCCGTGGCGTTGTCATATTGCATGACGCAGGTGGCGTTGCCGTGGATGCCCATCTTCTCTTCGAGGCCCACGCACTTGGCGCCCTCATTGCGCGGTCCCACCGAGCCGTCGGCGTTGGGGATGAACTTCGGCACGATGAACAGGCTGATGCCCTTCACGCCGGCCGGGGCGCCTTCGATGCGAGCCAGGACGAGGTGGACGATATTGTCAGCCATGTCGTGCTCGCCGGCCGAGATCCAGATCTTCTGGCCGGTGATCTTGTAGCTGCCGTCGGCCTGCGGAACGGCCTTGGTGCGCAGCAGGCCCAGGTCCGTGCCGCAGTGCGGCTCGGTTAGGTTCATGGTGCCGGTCCACTCGCCGGACACCATCTTCGGCAGGTAGGTCTGCTTCTGCTCGTCGGAGCCGCCGACGTGGATCGCGGAATAGGCGCCGTGGGCCAGGCCCGGATACATCGAGAAGGCCATGTTGGCCGAGCTCGACATCTCGCTGAACGCCAGATTCACGACGTGCGGCAGGCCCTGGCCGCCATAGGCCGGGTCCGAACCGATCGCTGTCCAGCCACCTTCGCACAGCTGCTTGTAGGCGTCCTTGAAGCCCGGAGGGGTGGTGACCGTGTTGGTGACCGGATCCAGCTTGCAGCCCGTCTTGTCGCCGACCGTGTTCAGCGGGGCCAGTACCTCACCCGTGAACTGGGCGGCGGCCTCGAGGATCTGCTCGACCACCTCGAACGGCGCGTCGGAGAAGCCCGGCAGGTCGCCGTGTTGGTCGATATTGAGCACGTCGCGCAGGATGAAGGCGTGATCGCGAACGGGCGGCTGATAGGTCATGGAACGGTCCTGGCTAGGATCGGGAGGAGGAAGGGGGTGCCGCCGCCGCCCGCCCTTGAAGGGCGATGTCGACGGCGCGGAGAGGCCCTACTTGCCCAGCATCGCGTCGGCGTGGCCGTCGAGGCGGGCGCGCAGCACCTGCTCATAGTCGGCCGCGCGGGGCAGCAGGTCGGGGCGGATCTCGGTGAGGCGGCGCTCCAGGCGATTGCAGGCCTCGCGCAGCTCGATCAGGGCGTTGTCGATGTCGTCGCGCTGCTGTTCCAGCGCCGTGGCGCGTTCGCGGAACTTCTTCAGCGAGCGGGCCATCTGCGCCGCGCCCTCGTCGTTCTCGTCATAGAGGTCGAGAAGCTCGCGGATCTCGGTCAGCGACAGGCCCACGCGCTTGCCGCGCAGGATCAACTGCAGGCGGACGCGGTCCTTGTGGGAATAGACGCGGTTCAGGCCTTCACGAGCGGGGTTCAGAAGACCCTTGTCCTCGTAGAAGCGCAGGGCGCGGGGCGTGGCTTTGAATTCGTTGCACAGCTGGCGGATCGTGAAGGTCCGCTCGGGGCGTCGCAGGTCGGCCATGGATGGAAACCTCCCAAGGAAGAGGGCCTGGCTACTGCGGCCGGGCCGCTTTGTTATCGTTGATCACCCTAAACCCGATCTCGTGACGTCGTCAACGCTTACGTAAACGTCAATTGGCGCGCAGGCGATAGGTTTACTTTCCTAGCCCGGCGGGCGTACTTTCTCCGGGAAGGCCGATTGGAGGAGGAGCCGATGGCGACCCTGTCTCACGGCGAAATCTGGCGCGCGATCGACGCCTTGGCCGAGCGCTTCGACATGACGCCGTCAGCCATGGCCAAGATGGCCGGCCTGGATCCCACCAGCTTCAACCGCTCCAAGCGCGGCTCGGCCGAAACCGGTCACGCCCGCTGGCCCTCGACCGAGAGCCTGTCCAAGCTGCTGGAGGCGACGGGCGTCAACTTCTCGGAGTTCGCGGCCCTGACCGAGCGATCGCCGGTTCGTACGCCCGGCAGGCGAGGCGCGCCGCTGATCGACCTGGCGCAGGCGGGCAAGGATGGCTTCTTCGATGAGGCCGGCATGCCCGTCGGCGCGGGCTGGGACGAGGCGCCGGCGCCGGACCTGGGCGAGGGCCTGTTCGCCTTGGAGGTGACGGGCGACGATCTCGCGCCGGTCTATCGCGACGGCGACCGCCTGCTGGTCTCGCCGACGCTTGAGCCGCGCAGAGGCGACCGCATCGTGGCGCGCACCCACGGCGGCGAGGTTCTGGTGCGGGAATTGGGCCGGGTCACCGCGCGGAGCATCGAGCTCTTGGCGCTGGATCGCGCGGGCGGCGAGCGCCTGCTGTCACGCGACGAGGTGGCCTGGATCGCGCGGATCGTCTGGGTCAGCCAATAGGCCGACCCCAGACGGCGCTGGTATCCGGAAGGATCAGGTGCGCGGGCAGCTGGCGTGGCTGTCCAGCAGCCAGGCGATCAGCGGGCCGGCGGCCGGGTCGGCGCACGACACGTCCACGCGATAGGACTTCCAGGTGTCGTTGTGCGCAGCCTCGACCTGAGCGTCGGGGAATTGCTGAACAATGCCGCCGAGCAGGGAGTCGAACTCTTCGCGGTCGGTCGGACGCAGGGTGAACGAAGCCATAGGACGAAACCTTGAGGACTAATCTTGGTTCTGATGGTCCCAGACTAGACTCCGAAACATGGGCATACCCTTAATCCGGACTTCAGACCGTGTTCACCTTCAAGGACATGGTGTCGCAGGTCGCGCGGATTCATCCCGCGCGACACGTGCCTGCAGCGCCGCTCCCGCGGGGGGAGAGGCGCCGACGGCGCTAGCCCAGCTTCTCTTCGATCAGCGCCACGGTCCGGTCGATCCCGAAGATCGCCGCGAACGAGCCGAAGCGCGGACCCTGGCTCTGGCCCAGAAGCACCTCGTAGAGCGCCTGGAACCAGGCGCGCAGTGGGTCGAAGCCGTGGGTCTTGCCGACCTCGAACACCTCGTTCTGGATCAGCTCGGCGTCCTGGGTTCCGGCGGGCATGGCCTTCAGCTTGGCCAGCAGGTCCAGCATCGCGGCGCGCTCCTGGTCGCTCGGGGCGCGGAACACCTTCGAGGGCTTCACGAAGTCCTCGTAGTAGTTGATCGCATAGCCGGCCAGGCGGTCCAGCAGCGGCTGGCTTTCCGGCGAGGCGCCCGGGATGTAGCGCGACAAGAAGCCCCAGAGGATTTCCTTGGTCGAGGCGTCGGCGGCCGACACCAGGTTCAGCATCAGGCTGAACGACACCGGCGAACCCTGCTGCGGCGGCTTGCCGCCGTGGATGTGCCAAACCGGGTTGTCCAGCTGCTTGGCCGGCTCCTGGCGGCCGAACGCGTCCAGTTGCTGCAGGTACTCGTCGCTGGCCTTGGGGATGACGTCGAAATAGAGCTTCTTGGCCGACTTGGGGCTCTGGAACATGTAGTACGACAGGCTCTCGGGCGCGCCGTACCGCAGCCAGTCCTCCATGGAGAGGCCATTGCCCTTGGACTTGGAGATCTTCTGGTTGTTCTCGTCCAGGAAGAGCTCGTAGTTGAAGCCTTCCGGCGGAACCCCGCCCAGCGCCTTGCAGATCGCGCCCGAGGCCTTGACCGAGTCGATCAGGTCCTTGCCCGACATCTCGTAGTCGACGCCCAGCGCCGTCCAGCGCATGGCCCAGTCGGGCTTCCACTGCATCTTCACGTGGCCGCCGGTGACCGGGACCTCGACCTTGGAGCCGTCCTCGTCCTCGAAGACGATCGTGCCCTTCTCGACATTGCGCTCCAGGGTCGGGACCTGCAGCACCTTGCCCGTCGAGGGGCTGATCGGCAGGAATGGCGAATAGGTCGCGCGGCGCTCTTCGCCCAGCGTCGGCAGCATCACCTTCTGGATCGCGTCGAAGCGTTCCAGCGCTGTCCGCAGGGTCGCGTCGAACAGGCCGCCCTTATAGCAGTCGGTCGAGCTGACGAACTCGTACTCGAAGCCAAAACCGTCCAGGAACGCGCGGAGGCGGGCGTTGTTGTGGGCGCCGAAGCTGTCATGGGTGCCGAAGGGGTCGCGGACGACGGTCAGCGGCTTGCCCAGGTCTTCGATCAGCGGCTGCTTGTTCTCGATATTGTCGGGAACCTTGCGCAGGCCGTCCATGTCGTCGCTGAAGGCGATCAGGCGGGTCGGGATGGCGTCATCGGTCAGCGCGCGGAAGGCGCTGCGCACCATCGTCGTGCGCGCCACCTCGCCGAAAGTGCCCAGGTGCGGCAGGCCCGACGGACCATAGCCGGTCTCGAAGATCACGGCCTTGGCCAGCGCCGGATAGGCTTTCACCGCCTCGTCGGCCTTGCCGGCGTCGATCAGGGCCTTGGCGGCCTCCTGGTCGGCGCGGTCGGGGAGGCGCACGCGAAGAACGCGGGCGATCGTGGCGCGCGCCTGCTCAAACGGCCAGGAGCGGGCTTCGCGGGCGAGGGGGGAGAGGCCTTCAAACATGCGGGGCGTATAAACCGCGCCTCATCCACTGTCATCCCGGAAGCCTCGCAGAGGCTATCCGGGACCGTGGGAAGCGCCGCGTTTCCGGCGGTCCCGGCTCGGCGCGCTGCGCGCTTGGCCGGGATGACACGGCGATTGAAGGCCCTCAGCCCTTCAACGCCCCCGCCACCACCTCGCGGGCTTCGGCCTGCACCTGCTTCAGGTGATCCGGACCCAGGAACGACTCCGCATAGACCTTGTAGACGTCCTCGGTGCCTGAAGGCCGCGCGGCGAACCAGGCGTTCTTCGTGCAGACCTTCAGGCCGCCGATCGCCTCGCCGTTGCCGGGGGCGGCGGTGAGGATGTCGGTGATCGCCTCGCCGGCCAGGATCTTGGCCGAGACGTCGCCGGGGCTAAGCTTGGCGAGACGCGCCTTCTCCTCGCGGCTGGCTGGGGCGTCGACGCGGGCATAGGCTGGCGCTCCATATCGTTCGGTCAGACCGGCGTAGAGCTGGCTGGCGCTCTGGCCCGTCACCGCCTGGATCTCGGCGGCCAGCAGGGCCAGGGTGACGCCGTCCTTGTCGGTGCTCCACACCCCGCCGTCGTGGCGCAGGAACGAAGCGCCGGCCGACTCTTCGCCGCCGAAGCCGACCGAACCGTCCAAGAGGCCGGGAACGAAGTACTTGAAGCCGACCGGCACCTCCAAGAGGCGGCGACCCATACCGGCGACCACGCGATCGATCATCGAGGACGAGACCAGGGTCTTGCCGACCGCGGTGTCCGCGCCCCAGCCCGGACGATGGCTGAACAGGTACGAGATCGCCGCGGCCAGGTAGTGGTTGGGGTTCATCAGCCCCCCGTCTGGTGTGACGACGCCATGGCGGTCGGCGTCGGCGTCATTGCCCGTCGCCACGTCATAGGCGGCGCCGCCCTTCATGATGCCGATCAGGTTGGCCATGGCGCAGGCGGACGAGCAGTCCATCCGGATTTTGCCGTCGGTGTCGAGCGGCATGAACGCCCAGCGCGGATCGACGGCGTCATTGACCACCGTCAGGTCCAGGCCGTGGCGCTCGGCGATCGCGCCCCAATAGGCGACGGCCGCGCCGCCCAGCGGATCGGCGCCGATCCGCACACCCGCTGCGCGGATCGCGGCGATGTCGATGACCGCCGGCAGGTCGTCGACATAGCGGCCGAGGAAGTCGTAGTCGCCGACGGCCTTGCGGGCGGCTTCGAAGGAGACGCGCTTCACGCCGGAAAGGCCATGAGCGAGCAGCTCATTGGCGCGGGCGGCGATGGCCGAGGTCGCGTCCGAACCGGCCGGACCGCCGGACGGCGGATTGTACTTGATGCCCCCGTCGCGCGGCGGATTGTGCGAGGGCGTCAGCAGCAGGCCGTCGGCCTGGGCGCCGCCCAGACGGTTGTGGGTCAGGATGGCGTGCGACACCGCCGGCGTCGGGGTGAAGCCGTCGCGGGAGTCGACCAGGGCCTCGACGCCATTAGCCGCCAGAACCTCCAGCACCGAGCGCCAGGCGGGCTCGGACAGGCCGTGGGTGTCGCGGCCGACGAACAGTGGGCCGGTCACGCCCTGGGCGGCGCGGTGTTCGACGATCGCCTGGGTGACGGCCAGGATGTGGGCTTCGTTGAACGCGCCGTCCAGGCTCGAGCCCCGGTGGCCCGAGGTGCCGAACACGACCTTCTGCGCAGGGTTGGAGACATCTGGCTTGATGTCGAAATAGGCGCTGATCAGCGCGCCGAGATCGACAAGATCTTCGGGAAGAGCGCGAAGGCCGGCGCGGTCGTGCATCAAGTCACCAGGTAAAATTTGAACAAGGTCTGAGCGTCTGAAGTCCTATAGGGCGCAGGAGACAATTTCACGAAGTTTGTGACGTCATTTTCCCCCTTCGGATGAGGGCTTTTCCTGAACCCTCTCCCTGAGGGAGAGGGCGGTGCCCGTCCCGACGACCGTCGGGATGGGAGTGAGAGGGTTTACGCGGTCGGACGGCGTGCCGGCGCTCCGTCCGGCGTTGTAACCCCTCTCCCGACCGCTTCGCGGCCACCCTCTCCCTCTGGGAGAGGGAACCGACTTTACGGGGATTGGCGGGCGTGAACGCTCGGAATTGGCGGTATCGACGCCAACGAAATCAACACCTTGTCACTTTTTCGCGCCAACTTATCCCCGGCCTTAAAACCCGCCCCATACTCAATGCATCCCTGTCGCGGGGGAGGGCGTTTGGATCCGGCCCAATACGGCGGCGGGGCTAGGTTGAGCGGGGCCGCGTGGTCTCGAAGCGGTTTCGACCGGGGTCTGTTCGTTGGATAGATCCGGGATCTCGGAAGAAGCCGTGGAGAGACGAGCGCGGAGCGACAGGACGGTGATCGTACAAGCCGCCTATCGTGGATCGTCGGGCTGGACACGGAAGTCGCCGCTCCAGTTGGTCCGCGCCCGCCCGGGGGCTCCTGGGGTCCCGAGCTGAAAGACGCTCACGCCCCCCATCCTCACGGGCAAGAACAACCTGGCGGAGCGGACAGTCGAGCCGAAACGCAAACACAAACTCACGGTACTCCGGGTTCGCCCGGCCGCTCCGTCGCCTCCCCAGCACCTTCAGCGAGCGATCGCGTGAAGCGGCGGACGCACGCCCTCCCAGTTCCTCCCCCGCGATGCGGGGGAGGAACTGGAGAGGCTAGATTGACTCCCCCGCCGGCCCCCGTATTTTCCGCCGCGTTCGCGTGACTGGCGCTAGTGATGGGGAACCATCGGGGAGCGCGGACATCATATGCCGCGCGCCTGGGCTCCCTTTCTGAAACACACCAGAGGAGTCCGCCGTGCCCGCCGCCCCCGACTATCCGTCCGCCCCCGATCTCGTCGCCCCCAAGCGCGCCCTGCTTTCGGTCTCCGACAAGACCGGCCTGGTCGACGCCGCCAAGATCCTGCATGAGGCGGGCGTCGAGCTGGTCTCGACCGGCGGCACCAAGGCCGCCATCGCCGCCGCCGGCATCCCCGTGAAGGACGTCTCGGATCTGACGGGCTTCCCCGAGATGATGGACGGCCGGGTCAAGACCCTGCACCCGGTGGTGCACGGCGGGCTTCTCGGCGTTCGCGACGCGGCGGACCACGCGAAAGCCATGGCCGACCATGGCATTGGCGCCATCGATATCCTCTATGTGAACCTCTATCCGTTCGAGGCGACCGTCGCGAAGGGCGGCAGCTATGCCGAATGCGTCGAGAACATCGACATCGGCGGTCCGGCCATGATCCGTTCGGCGGCCAAGAACCACGGTTATGTCGCCGTCTGCACCGATCCTTCCGACCTCGCTGAGGTGCTTGAGGCCTTGAAGGCCGGTGGGACGACTCTGGCCCTACGCCAGCAGCTCGCGGCCCGCGCCTACGCCCGCACGGCGGCCTATGACGCGGCGATCTCGGCCTGGTTCGCCCAGGCCCTGGAGCAGGATTTCCCGGCCCGCAAGTCGATCGCCGGCGAGCTTCGCCAGACCATGCGCTATGGCGAGAACCCGCACCAGAAGGCGGCCTTCTACACCTTCCCCAATCCGCGTCCGGGCGTGGCCACGGCCAAGCAGCTGCAGGGCAAGGAGCTCAGCTACAACAACATCAACGACACCGACGCGGCCTTCGAGCTGATCGCCGAGTTCGATCCCGCCCAGGGCCCGGCCGTGGCGATCATCAAGCACGCCAACCCCTGCGGCGTGGCGGTCGGCGCGACCCAGCGCGAGGCCTATGAGCGGGCCCTGGCCTGCGACCCGACCTCGGCCTTCGGCGGCATCGTGGCGGTCAACTCGCGCCTGACCCGCGAGGCGGCGGAGGCCATGGTCGAGATCTTCACCGAGGTGGTCATCGCGCCGGAAGCCGACGACGCCGCCGTGGCCGTCTTCGCCGCCAAGAAGAACCTCCGCCTGCTCGTGACCGGCGGCCTGCCCGACCCGCTGTCGACTGGCGACACCTTCAAGAGCGTGGCCGGCGGTTTCCTCGTGCAATCGCGTGACGACGCCCGCATCAAGGCCTCGGACCTGAAGATCGTGACCCAGCGCCAGCCCACTGACGAAGAAGTGCGCGACATGCTGTTCGCCTTCACCGTCGGCAAGCACGTCAAGTCTAACGCCATCGTCTACGCCCGCGCCGGCCAGACCCTGGGCGTCGGCGCCGGCCAGATGAACCGCAAGGACTCGGCGCGCATCGCGGCGCTGCGTGCGGCGGATTTCAGCCTGGACCTGAAGGGTTGCGCCTGCGCCTCGGAAGCCTTCTTCCCGTTCGCCGATGGTCTCATCCAGGCCGCCGAGGCCGGGGCGACGGCGATCATCCAGCCGGGCGGCTCGATGCGCGATCCAGAGGTCATCGAGGCGGCGGACAAGCTTGGCCTTACTATGGCCTTCACCGGCGTGCGAGTGTTCCGGCACTAGATCATCCGATGAGGGACTGATGGACAGCGCCGTCTGGGGGGAAAGGGTCGCCAAGCACTCGCGGGTGTTCAAGCCTGCGGGGCCCGGCCCCTTCCCGGTCGCGCTGATCCTGCACGGCTGCGGCGGCAAGACGCCGTTTCTCGAAGAGTACGCGCGGGTGGCCGTTCAGGCCGGCTGGGCGGCCGTAGTGGTCGACTCGCTGAAGCCGCGGGGCATGTCGACCCTCGACGCCAAGCTGTTCGTTTGCACCGGCGTGGCGCTGCATGGCCTCAAGCGCGCGGCCGACATCTTCGCCATGCTGACCTGGCTGGAGACCCAAGGCTGGGCGGACGCCAGCCGTGTTTTCCTCGCCGGCTGGAGCCATGGCGGCTGGACGATCATGGACAGCTACGCCGTGGGCCGGAGCGCCGCGCGCGGCACGACCCTGGTCGACGCCGACCCGGCCAAGCTGCGAGAACGGGTCAAGGGGACGCTGCTCGTCTACCCCTACGCCGGCTATGGATCTCTGACCGCCTCGCGGGGCTGGGGCGAGGGCGCGCCGCCCGTCTGGTCGGTGCTGGCGGGCAAGGATCAGGTCGTCGGCTGGAAGGCGCCGGCCAAGGCGCTGGACCGGCTGGTGGCGGACGGCCTGAACGTTGATCGCATGTTTCACGCTGACGCCACACATGCCTTCGACGACAATCGCGCCAACGATCCCCGCGCCCGCTACCGCCCGGATCTCTTCCAGGCGGTGCAGGGCTATTTCGCAGGGGCCCTAGGCCGCTGCGGTTAGGGCGGGGCGCCGCAATGGGGTCGGCCCTCGATAGAGGCGACGCCACAGCCACTCCAGCGGACCCATCTCGAAGCGGTCCATCCACCAGCGTGACCACAGGATCTGGACGATCCAGATGCCGATCGTAATGGCGGCCAGGCCCGGCCGGTCGACCTCGCCGTGCAGGTTCAGGCCCCGTCCGCCGTAGAAGATGGCGGTCATGATCAGCGACTGGGTCAGATAGTTGGTGAACGCCATTTGCCCCACTGGCGCCAGGGCCTTCGGAATCGCGCTCCAGAAGCCTCGCGAGCGGGCGGCGAACACCATCAGGCTGACATAGGCCAGGGTCGTCAGCGGCGCCGTCGCCATCTGGACGGTCATCGCGACCATGCTCATCGGACGCGGCAGGCCCTGGGCCATGAACTGGACGAAGACAAAGCCGACTCCGGCCAGGGCCAGCAGACCTGTGACCAGCAGGATCACATAGGTCCGCGTCCGCGCCTCGCCGGTGAACAGTCCGAGCTTGAAGCAGGCCAGGCCGATCATCATCAGGCTGGCGGTCATCAGGAAGATGATCGGCTCGTTGGGCAGCAGGGTCAGGCGATCCTTGGCGTTTTGGACCAGCGACTGCAGGAAGGTCCCGCTGTACTGGATCTCGGCCAGCCCGGCCTTGGCGATCTGGGCGCTGTCGCCCGCGCTGGGCCCGGCGCCGGGCGGGGCGAGCATCATCGCCACCGCACCGGCGGTCATCAGCAGCGAGAACACCACCCAGATGCTGACGCCGGTCCATAGGAGGCGTTTGGGGCTCCAGGACCGCGCGAACATCACCGCAAATCCGGCCAGGGCGTAGCTCAGCAGCACGTCGCCATACCAGATGGCGAAGCCGTGCAGCACGCCGAACAGGACCATCCACGACAGGCGCTTGCGCAGGATCGAGCCACGGTCCTTGTCAGACCGCTCGCCGCCGACCAGGAAGATCGACACGCCGAACAGCATCGAGAACAGGGTCACGAACTTCCGCTGGAACAGCCACTGGGTCACGAACCAGACGCCCAGCGTGTCAGGCCCGGCGCCGTGCGGCCACGACTTGACCGACTCGGCGATGCTGGGCGGCACGGCGAAATCCGGCGCATTGCACAGCAAAATGCCCAGAACCCCGAGTCCCCGCAGGGAATCGAGCAGTACGATGCGATCCTTGGTCATGAGCTCCCCCTCGGGGGGACCCTGCCCTTTTACGGCCTGGTCGACAACCAAGACGCGACGCGGTGGCGAGGCGGGCTTCCCACTTCGGCAGGAAGCCCGCGACGGAAAGCCTTAAGCCGCGCTGGAAAGCTCGCGCAGGGCGGCGTTGGCGATCGTCAGCTTGGCGAAGGTCCAGCCGCCGCCGGCCTGCTCGATGTCCTCGATGGTCCGCTTCACCGCGCGCGGACGATCGCCGCGCAGGGCGGCCCACGAGGAGATAGCCGCCTTGGCTGCAGCCTCGTCCTCGCCGGCCTGTGCGTTGGCGGCGAACTTCAGGACCTGCTGAGTGATCGAGGTCTGCTCGGTCAGCATGTCTTCGATCAGGCGACGCACGGCCAGGCGCTCGAAGGCGTCGCCGCCCACGAACGAGCCGGCCGCGCCGCGCAGGCGGTCGAAGCCAAAGGCCGCGCCGACCTGATGGTATAGGCGGGCCACGTTCTCGACGCTCCAGCTGGAGGCGTTGGCGAGGTCGACCAGATCCGCCGCCGTCGTCAGCGGCTGAAGGGCCGCGACCGACTGGGCAAGCGCCTCGGGGGCGCCGTCGGCGACATAGGCCTTCACCCGCTTGGCGACCGCCTTCTGCTCGAACGGCGACAGGATCGCCGGAGCCAGGCCCCGCAGCGCGGCGACCGACGGACCGTAGGCGTCAACCAGCGCTTGCACGCTGGCGGCGTCGCGCTGGGCGCGGCGGGCCAGCCAGAAGGTCAGGCTGCGCAGCGCGTAGGCCAGGGCCTTGTAGAGCGCGGTCTGGCCCTCGGCCGAGGCCTTGTTGTCCAGGGCGTTGACCTGATCCCACAGCGCGTCGACTCCGAGGATCTCGCGGGCGGCGGTGAAGCCGACGACCACGGCGTTGACGTCGGCGCCGGCGGCGGCCTTCAGGCGACTGACAAAGGTCGGGCCGCACATGTTGACCATCTGGTTGCCGACCACGGTCGCGATGATCTCGCGCTTCAGCCGATGCTTCTGCATGGCGTCGGCGTACTGATCCAGGGCCTTGGGGAAGTACCCGCGTAGGGTGCGTTCAAACCACGGGTCGTCAGGCGACTGGCTGGCGACGATCTCGTCGAAGAGGTCCAGCTTCCCGTACGCCAGCAGCACCGCCAGTTCCGGACGGGTCAGGCCTCGACCGGCCGCCTTGCGCTCCAGCAGCGTCGTATTGGTCGGCAGCCCCTCGACGCGGCGATCCAGACGGCCGCGCTGTTCCAAGTCGACCATGTAGCGGATCTGGGCGTCGACCTCGCTGACGGCGTCGCTTTCCAGAAGGGTCAGGGCCAGGGTCTGGTCGTAGTTATGCTCCAGAACGTGGTGGGCCACGTCGTCGGTCATCGAGGCCAGCAGCGTGTTGCGGCTTTCGCGATCCAGCTGCCCGCCGCGCTCCAGGATCCCAGTGAGGATCTTGATGTTGACCTCGTGGTCGGAGCTGTCGACGCCCGCCGAGTTGTCGATAGCGTCGGTGTTGATGTGACCGCCCGCTTGGGCGAACTCGATGCGACCGGCCTGGGTCAGGCCCAGGTTCGCGCCTTCGCCGACCACCTTCACCCGCAGGTCCGCGCCGTTGATGCGGATGGCGTCGTTGGCCTTGTCGCCGGCGTCGGCGTTGGTCTCGCCCTTCGCCTTCACATAGGTGCCGATGCCGCCGAGATAGAGCAGCTCGGCCTTCGACGTCAGGATCGCCGTCATCAGTTCCGCCGGAGACACGGTCTCGGCCTTGATCTCGAGCATGGCGCGGACCTCGACCGAGAGCGGGATGCTCTTCAGGCTGCGAGCGAAGACGCCGCCGCCGGCCGAGATCTTCGACTTGTCGTAGTCCTCCCACGACGAGCGCGGCAGCTTGAACATCCGGTCACGCTCGGCCCACGAGACGGCGGGATCGGGGTTGGGGTCGAGGAAGATATGGCGGTGGTCGAAGGCGGCCAGCAGCTTGGTTTGCTTGGAGAGCAGCATGCCGTTGCCGAACACGTCGCCCGACATGTCGCCGACGCCCACGGCGGTGAAGGTCTCGGTCTGGATGTCCTTGCCCAGTTCGCGGAAGTGGCGCTTTACCGCTTCCCAGGCGCCGCGCGCGGTGATGCCCATGACCTTATGGTCGTAGCCCACCGAACCACCCGAGGCGAAGGCGTCGCCCAGCCAGAAGCCGTAGCTCTCGGCCACGCCGTTAGCGATGTCGGAGAAGGTCGCCGTGCCCTTGTCGGCGGCCACGACGAGATACGGATCCTGGGCGTCGTGGGCGACGACCGACGGCGGCGGCACGACCTGGTTGTCGGCGTCGATATTGTCGGTCAGGTCCAGCAGGCCCGACAGGAAGGTCTTGTAGGCCCGGATCGCCTCGGCCTGGATCGCGTCGCGATCACCTCCGCGCGGCAGTTGCTTCGGATAGAAGCCGCCCTTGCTGCCGACCGGCACGATGACGGCGTTCTTGACCTGCTGAGCCTTCACCAGGCCCAGCACCTCGGTGCGGAAGTCATCGCGACGATCCGACCAACGCAGACCGCCCCGGGCCACCGGGCCGAAGCGCAGGTGGACGCCCTCGACGTGCGGCGCCGAGACATAGATCTCGCGATAGGGCTTGGGCGCGGGCAGGTCCTCCAGTTCGCGGGAGGCGATCTTGAAGCTGATATAGGGCTTGGGCTCGCCGTCGGCGCCAAGCTGATAGAAGTTGGTCCGCTGGATCGCCCCGACCAAGGCCGCCAGACGGCGAAGCACGCGGTCGGCGTCGAGGCTCTCGACGGCCTGCAACGCCTCGACGATGTTGGCCTGCACGGCCTTCGCCTGTTCTTGCCGGCTCTTGAGATCGACCTTGATGGCGGGGTCGAACTTGGTCTGGAAGAGATCCAGGATCAGGCGCGCGACGCCGGGGTGATCCGAAAGGGCCTGCTCTTGGACGCCCTGACTGGGGTCAAGACCGGACTGTTGGCGGTAGCGCGCCAGGGCGCGGATCAGGGCGGCCTCGCGCCAACCGACGCCGAGTTCCAGCACCAGGCGATTGAAGCCGTCGCTCTCGGCTCGCCCGGTCCAGATGGCGACAAAGGCGGCCTCGAAAGCCTGTTTGACGTCGGCGAAGACCAGATGCTCTCCGGCCTCGTCGCGCAGCACGAACTCGTGGACCCAGACGGGCTGGCCATCGGGCGAAACCTTGAAGCCTTCCTCGATTAGCGCCTTGAGGCCCATGTGCTCGAGGATGGGCAGGACGTCGGCCAATGGCGCCGCCGCGCCCGGACGATAGAGTTTGAAGCGGAAGGTGACGGCGCTGTCGTCCTCGCGGCGGAAGGCGCGGACCCTGACCGCTTCGCTCTCGCGTAGGTCGTCGATGACTTCGATGTCCGCGAGCGCTTCTGCGGCGTCATACTGATCGCGATAGCCCGGCGGAAAGGCGCCGGCGTAGCGGGCCAGGAGGTGGGCGACGCGGCCGGACTGCCCTTCACGGATGACCGCCTCGAAGCGGTCATCCCAGGTGCGCGCGGTCTCGGCGATCGCGTTCTCGACCGCAGCGAGATCGGGTTCGGCGTGACCCCCGGGCGTGACGCCCAGGATGTAGTGCACCCGCGCCAGCGGGGCGTCGGAGAAACTAGGATAATAGGCCGACACGCGGCCCTGGAACGCGTCGGCGAGGATCTGTCCGGCGCGCGCACGCACGCCCGAGTCGTAGCGATCACGCGGCACAAACATCAGCACCGAGATGAAACGGTCGAACGGATCGCGACGGGTGAACAGCTTCACGCGCGGGCGGTCGTAGAGGTGCAGGACGCCCAGCGCCATCGTGAGCAGCTGGTCCTCCTCGGTCTGGAACAGCTCGTCACGCGGCCAAGTCTCGAGGATGTTGCGAAGGCGCTTGCCGTTATGGCTCTCGGGATCCTTGCCGGCGCGCGACAGAACGTGGCCCACCTTGCGGCGGATCAGCGGGACCGCGTTGGCGGGCGTTTCGTAGGCCTCGGCGGTGAATAGACCGACGAAACGGACCTCGCCAGACGCCTTGCCGTCAGCGCCGTAGCGGCGGACGCCCACATAGTCCATGTAGCCCCGCCGGTGGACGCGGGAGCGCAGGTTGGACTTCGCCACGACGATCGGTTCGCCAATGTCGATGTGCGTACGGATCTGGGCGGAGAGGATCGCCGGCTCGCTGCTGCGGCGCAGCACCGTGCGCGCCTGATCGCGAAGGACGCCGAGGCTTCCTTCCGGCTGATAGAGCGGCTCTTCGGCCGCATAGCCGCCATCGGCCGTACGGGGATATTCATAGATACGCGCGCCGAGGAAGACGAAGTGGTCGCGTTCCAGCCAGTCCAGGAACGCCATGTCCTCGGTCTTCTCGTCGCCGGAGACCGGCGCGGACGCGCTCTTCAGCTCCTCGATCGTGCGGCGCATCAGTCCGCGCATAGCCTCGAAATCCTGGACGGCCATGGCCACGTCGCCGAGCACGTCGCGCACGGCTTGCACCAGGGCCTCTTCGCGGTCCTCGCCGACCGGGGCCAGCCAGATCTGGATCATCGAGCGGCGTACGCCGCCGCAATCGGACACCGGGTGGAACATGGCCCGGACGGAGAAGCCCGCCTCGGTCACTTCGCCCATGATGCTGTCCACCAGGAATGGACGGTCGAGTTGGACGATCTCCAGGACGTCGGAAGGCGTTGCGCCACCCTCGGCGCGACGAAGGCGGATGGCGGGTTGCGAGACGTCCTTGGCGTCTTCGCCGAAGCGCCAGAACGCCGCGAGCGCTCGGGCGACATCCGCGCCATCCAGCCCGGGCAGCTCCTCAGCGGACCAGTCGTCCTGAGCCTGCGAGGCGAAATCAAGCGCGGCCGCAGGCAGGCTGTCCACCGTCGCCCCCAGGGCGTCGGCGAAAGCGCTTACGAGCGGACTGATCGGAGCCTCAGCGGACTTGAGGTCATTTTTTTCACCGATCATGGGATTTCCTCGCGAATTTTTGGCCGCAACCTAGCCGCTTTGGGCCCTACTTCAACCGATACGTCGAAAATTGAAAACAAATCGTGCCGTTTCTGAGCGCTGCTGCGGAAACGGAAGCGCCGCCGGCTGGGGGAAGCCGACGGCGCGGGCCCGCTTCGGGGAAGCGCGGGCGTCCTCCGCTACGATGGTCGGCGGCCATGCCTGCCGCCATCGGCGGTGTGTCCGGGTGGGGGGAGCCGGACAAACAAGAGATAGGCGCCAGGTGGCGGTGTTTAAGGGGCGCGGTCATTTCTTTTGCTTGGAGGCTGGCGCGGGCGTCTCGGGTACGCCTTGGGGGTCGCCGTCCTCTGAGAGCAGGATCGCGATCCAACGCGAGCCTTCGAACTGCGCGAGGATGACCATCGCCGCGACGGTGAGGGGCGTTGACAGGAACATCCCCGGGACGCCCCAGAGCGCGCCCCACACAGCCAGCGACAGCAGCACGACGGTCGGGTCCATGTTCAGGCTGTCGCCCTGCATGCGGGGAAGGATGACATTGCCCACGATGAAAAAGATGCCTTGCAGCGCGGCGAAGAGAACGACCGCAGGCCAAAGGCTGTCGGGAAACTGGATGAGCGCGAAGATGGGCGGCAGGAAGCAGCCGACGGCGCCGCCGAGGATCGGAATGTAGGCCGCCAGGAAGATCAGGAAAGCCCAGAAGAACGCGTTGTCCAGGCCGACCAGCATCATGACGACGAACGCGGCGACCGCGATCATCAGCCCGGTCACGGTCTGGATCCAGAGATACTGCTCGACGCCGTCGCGGATGCGCTGGAACATTTTCATATTCGTCTCCCGCTCGGCGTGATGGGGAAACAGCGCCACGATTTTTCGGGCGAAACCCCGGCGGGAGGCCAGGATAAAGCCCAGATAGATCAGGACCAGCACCGCGTTGGTGGCGAAGCTGTTGAAGGACTGCGCGACGTCCCCGAAGTAGCGTTGCGGGTTCCACTGCTTGACGAGGTCGCCGATGGTCGGCGCCACCGACAGTTCAAGACCCGGCGCCAGGCGCGCGACGGTCGGTGTGAACCGGGCGATGATCGCGTTGAGACTGTCGACATACTGCGACGAGTGGTCGAAGAACTCCTTGCCGTTGTCGACCACGATCCAGATCGACATGCCAAACAGCAGCAAGGACAGAATGACGGCTGTCGGCAGGGCCAGCCGCTTGGGAAAGCGCGGCGTCTTGTCCGTGAGCACCCGCGCGAAGCTGTCGATCATCACCGCCAGGAACAGCGCTAGCGCGAGCGGCGTCAGGATGTCCTGCATCCACTTCAGCGTCGCCGCGCCGGCGATGACGGCCAGGAAGACGACGGCGTTGCGCGTCGTGACCGACGGCGGGGCGGGAGCCGGCATTTGTAAAATTTCTCCAGATAGGCGACCGAGATTGCCCGCGCCGATTGGCGCGGCGCAAGGCCCCGTTTAGGGTCGAACGCGCATCGATGTAAGGAGTTTGCTCATGCCGCTGTCGATCGGCGAGAACGAGATTCTGGTCGGGCTTGGTGAAGGCCCGGTGACGCAAAGGCTCGATCGCTCGAACCGGCACGGCGTGGTCGCCGGCGCCACCGGCACGGGCAAGACCGTGACCCTGCAGGTGCTGGCCCAAGCCTTCTCGGACGCAGGCGTCCCGGTCTTCGCGGCCGACGTGAAGGGCGATCTTTCGGGCGTCGCCATGCCGGGGGCGCCCAACGAGAAGATGCTGGCCCGCGCCGCCTCGATGGACCTCGTCCTGGCACCGGCTGCGCCGCCAGTGATCTTCTGGGACCTGTTCGGCCAGAAGGGTCATCCGATCCGCACCACCATCTCCGAGATGGGCCCGCTACTGCTTTCGCGCTTGTTGGAGCTGAACGACGTCCAGGAAGGCGTGCTGACGATCGTCTTCCACGTCGCCGACAAGGACGGCCTGCTGCTGCTGGACCTGAAGGATCTGCAGGCTGCGCTGAAGTACGTCGCTGACAACGCCGACGAGATCGGCACCCAGTATGGCAATGTCGCGCCGGCGACGGTCGGCGCTATCCAGCGGAAGTTGCTGACGCTGCAGACCCAGGGCGCAGAGCACTTCTTCGGCGAGCCCGCGCTGGATCTGTCAGACCTGATGCGAACCGACGTGGCGGGACGTGGCTACGTGAATCTGCTCGCCGCTGACCGACTGATACAGTCGCCCAAGCTCTACTCGACCTTCTTGCTCTGGCTTCTATCGGAGCTGTTCGAGGTGCTGCCCGAGGTCGGCGACCCGGAAAAACCGAAGCTGGTCTTCTTCTTCGACGAGGCGCATCTGCTGTTCAACGACGCGCCCAAGCCGCTACTGGAAAAGATCGAACAGGTCGTCCGGCTGATCCGCTCGAAGGGTGTCGGGATCTACTTCGTCACCCAGAATCCGGCGGATATCCCCGACGCCGTGCTCGGACAGCTCGGCGCTCGGGTGCAGCATGCGCTACGGGCCTACACGCCGGCGGACCAGAAGGGCTTGAAAGCGGCCGCCCAGTCATTCCGGGTCAATCCTGGCTTTGACACCGCCGAGACCATCCAGGCGCTGGGTGTCGGCGAAGCGCTCGTGTCGACGCTCGACGAGAAGGGCGCGCCTCGGATCGTCCAGAAAACCCTGATCCGCCCGCCGGCTTCGCGCCTGGGACCGTTGACCCCGCAGGAGCGCGCGGCGCTGCAGGCGCAAAGTCCAGTGGCCGGGGTCTATGACACCGCCGAGGATCGCGACTCCGCCTACGAGATCCTGCAAGGCCGCGCCGCCCAGGCGCAGCGACAAGCCGAAGCTGATCTTCAGGAGGCGGAAGCCGACCAGCGCGCCGCCGCCCAGGCCAAGGTCCGTGAACGAGAGGCCGCCCGTGAAGCGCGGGAGAGTCGGCCCCGCGCCTCCGGGCGCCAGACCATGGTCGAGGCTTTCGCGGTCACCCTGGTTCGCACGGTCGCCTCACAGGCTGGACGCGAACTGATGCGCGGGCTCCTGGGCGGACTCAGCGGCGGCGTAAGCCGTCGCCGCCGTCGCTGATCCTTCGCCTAAGCCGAGCGCCTAGTCCTGCGCTTCGGGGCGGCGACATCAACCGGCACGTTCGCCAAGGTCCAGGTCCCCAGGGCGTCGACAGGAGCGGGCCGTCCGATTGCATACCCTTGTAGTTCGGCGCAGTCTTCGCCCCGGAGGAACAGGATCTGCTCCTCGGTCTCGACGCCCTCGGCGACAACCGGGATTTCCAGGCTGCGCCCCAGGCCCAGCACCGCGCGGACAATAGCGGTGGCGCGGTCGTGGCGATGGATGTTCTCGACGAAGCTCTTGTCGATCTTGATCTTGTCGAACGGGAAGGACTGCAGCGTCGACAGCGACGAGAAGCCGGTGCCGAAGTCGTCCATCGCGATCCGGACGCCCAGCGCCTTCAGGCGGCGCAGGTTGTCGAGCGCGCGCTGATAGTCCTTGAAGAGCGCGCTTTCAGTGATCTCCAGTTCAAGGCGCGACGGCGACAAGCCCGTCGTGATCAGAACCTCGTGCACAAGGGTGGGCAGGGCGGGATTGTGAAGCTGGATCGGTGACAGGTTCACCGCAATGCGCAGCGGCTTCTCCCAGGCCGCCGCATCGGCGCAGGCGCGACGCAGCACCCAGTCGCCCAGAGCCTCGATCAGTCCGTTCTCTTCGGCCACGGTGATGAAGTCCAAGGGCGGGATCATGCCCCGTATGGGGTGCCGCCATCGCACAAGCGCCTCGAAGCCGCACACCTCTCCGTCCGAGGCGCGGGCCAGCGGCTGATAGTGGACGACCAGCTCGTTGTCGGCGATGCCTTGGCGAAGATCGCGCGCGAGGTTGCGACGTTCGCGGATGGAGTCGTCCATCTCGCGCTTGAAGAAGCGGTAGACGCCCCGACCGCTTTCCTTGGCGCGATAGAGCGCCATGTCGGCGTTGGCCATCAGGGCCTCGGCGGTCCTGCCGTCGTCAGGATACAGGCTGACCCCGAGGCTTGATCCCAGCGCCAGGTCCTGGCCGTCAAAGGCCACCGGCGCGGCGAGCATTTCGATCAATCGACCGGCCAGCTCTGCGGCGGCGGTCGGCTGATCGCCGCCTGCGATCTGGACAACGATGAACTCGTCCCCGCCCAAGCGCGCCGCGAAGGATGGGGCCTGCACGGCGGACTGTAGCCGCCGGGCGGTTTCAACCAGCAGCGCATCGCCCGCGAGGTGGCCATGCTGGTCGTTGGCTTCCTTGAAGTGGTCCAGATCGATGCAGATGACCGCCAAGCTCTCGCCGGACGCCTCGACGCGGTCGATGGCGGCCGCCAGGCGCATCTGCAGAGAGTTGCGGTTGGGCAAGCCGGTCAGGCCATCGTGCTCGGCGAGATAGCGGATCTTCTCTTCGGCGGCGCGACGTTCACGCAAGTCGCGCACCGCCAACACTGTCAGGCCTGAGGTTTCGACCCGGGCGCCGTCATCCATCAGTCGCGAAAAGACTTCGACCGGAATTTCTCGTCCGCCGACGACGGGGCGCAGGTGGCCCTCACGCCGAACGTCATCGCGATTGGGCCCCGCCTCGTCGAAGGTCAGCATCTCGCCGAAAAGCGGTCGTCCGACCAGCTCTGACAGTGGCGCGCCCGCCAGTTCGCAGAAGGCGGCGTTGGCGTCATTGATGCGGCCCGACTGGACGACCACGAGACCTTCATAGGCGGCGTTGGCCAGGCGCCGGATGCGCTCAAGAGCCGACCGCGAGGTCTGGGATTCGATCGCGACGGCGCCCAGGCCGCCCAGGATAATCATGCTGGTGATCGAGCCAACGGCCAGGGTCAGCATGCCCCCGGATAGAAGCTGATCCGGGACCGCGACCGAGGCGTCCGGCACAATGGTGATCGCCGACATGCCGGTGAAGTGCAGCAGAACGATGCCCAGGCAGAGCAGACCGCCGCCCAGCGCCTGGCGACGGATCGTCCGCGCCGTGCCGGCCAGCACCAGCGCCGCGATCGCGCCGCAGACCCCGAGAATCGCTGAAAGGCCCACCGTCGCGTGTTCCCAGACGAGTTGACCCTGGGTCACGAAGGCGGACATGCCCATGTAGTGCATGGCGGCCACGCCCAGGCCGATCAGCACCCCGCCCGCAAAATCGTTCGTGGTTGTGCGCTGCGCCGAAGCGACCGCGAAGCCACTGGCCATGAACAGCGCCGCGATCATCAGCGACAAGAGGGTGCCGGTCGGGCTGTAGCCGGTCTTCAGGCCCGGCGTGAAAGCCACCATGGCGATGAAGTGGGTGGCCCAGACGCTGGATCCTGCGACCAGGCCCGTCAACAGGAGCCAGGCGGCCCTGACCACGCCGCGCGCGCCGCGCATCCGTGAATAGAGGCGGAACGTCGTAAAGCAACCCGCCAGACAGACCACGCCGGCGACAAGCACGAGCCGCAGGTCGTGCTGGGTCGTCAGGCAGGTTAGAAACTTGAACACGCAACGCCCCCCGAGGGTCACTCGCTTTTAAGGCTACCGGAGGAGTTACGAATAAACCCTTTCTGAGTACCGCCGCGCGTTGCGCCCGATCAGCGCTGGGGGCGGCTGCTATGCCACCGCCACGCGCTTTCGAGGATAGCGTCGAGATCGCGCGAGGGTGTCCATCCCAACTGATCTCTCGCCCTGGCGTTGTCGCCGATCAGCACGGGGGCGTCGCCGGGCCGTCGCGGCGCGATCTCGAACGGCAGGGCGCGACCGATTGTCCTTCCCACGCCATCGACCAGCTCACGCACTGTGGTCCCGGCGCCGGTTCCGAGGTTGTAGGCGTCGGATGGTCCGCCTGCGAGAAGCCGTTGGAGCGCGGCGACGTGCGCATCCGCCAGGTCAAGGACGTGGACGTAGTCGCGGACGGCCGTTCCGTCGCGCGTGTCGTAGTCGTCGCCGAAGATCGTGAAGCGCGACCGTTGGCCCAGCGCGACTTCGATCGCCAGCGGGATTGCGTGGGTTTCGGGCTCATGCCATTCGCCGATGCGGCCTTGCGGGTCCGCGCCGGCGGCGTTGAAGTAACGCATCACGGCGCTTCTGAAACCGACATAGCGATCGTAGTCGGCTAGGGCCTGTTCGACCATCAGCTTGCTGCGGCCATAAGGGTTCAGGGGCGCCTGCGGGTGGGTTTCAGTCATCGGCAGATGAATCGGGTTCCCGAAGGTCGCGCACGTCGAGGAGAACACCAGGGCGTTCACCCCCGCGCGCCTCGCGGCCTCGATCAGCGCGACCGAGCCGCCGACATTGACGTCGAAAAAGGCGCCGGGATTCTGGACAGACTCACCCACCTCAATGCGAGCGGCGAAGTGCAGGACCGCCACCGGCGCGTGGGCGGCGAACACAGCGTCCAGGCGCGCCGCGTCGCGGATGTCGCCGACCTCCAGCGGGCCCCACTGCACGTGCTCGCGATGACCGTTCGAGAGATCATCGAACACGACTGGGCGAAAACCGGCCTCGGCCAAGGCCAGGCAGCAATGCGCGCCGACATAGCCGGCGCCGCCCGTCACCAGAACTGTCCGCATCGCGATCCCTTAGAGCAACGCGCCATCGCTAGCGGCTTTGAGGGGCGGGCGGAAGAACACATCGCGCCTCGTCGGGCATCTCACTGCGGGGCTCGAGCTCTAGGTCGGCTCGGCCGCAGCCCGTTTGGCGAGTTGATGCTCTCGCCATGAGATGAACAGCGTAGAGCAGACCACGATCACCGCCCCAACGATCGTCGCCGTACGCGGAACTTCGTGAAACAGCAGGAGGCCCACAATCACCGCAAACACCAGGCGCGTATAGTCGATCGGCGCCATCACGGCGGCTTCACCCGCTTCCATGCCCTTGATGTAGGCCCCTTGGGTCAGGGTGCCGATGACGCCCATGGCGGCCAGCAGTCCAAGGTCCGGCCAGGTCGGCCAGCGCCAGACGAACAGGGCGGGCGGGATGGAAAAGACCAGACCGAGCACCGCAGCATAGACCAGCAGCACAAACGGGGTGTGGTCTCGGGTCATGACCTTCATGCCAGTGATGGTCAGGGCGAACAGGAGCGCCGCGCCCAGGGCGCAGAGTTGCGGCCAGCCGAGCCAAGCCTCCACACCGCCGGCGCCGGGCCGCAGCATGATGATCACGCCTACAAAGCCCACCAGCGCGGCGCCGATCCGCCGCGGCCCGATCGGTTCGCGCAGCACCAGGCCCGCCAGGGGCACCAGCCAGAGCGTCCGCGTGAAGGAGAGAGCGTTCGCATCCGCCAGCGGCAGTTTCTGGTAGGCATAGAAGCTCATGATCAGCGCCAGGACCCCGGCGCTGGAGCGGAAGATCACGATCCCCGGACGCGTTGTGCGGAACGCGCCCCTCCAGTCCCGGGCGATCAGCGGCAGCAGCACCAAGACCCCGGCCAGTTGCCGGTAAAAGGTCTGCAGGGCCGCTGGATAGTCGTCGCCCAGGAACTTGATCAGGGTCGTCATCACTGTGAAGCCGACCGCCGAGGCCAGCATCCACAGTGCGCCGCGCAGGTTTGGGCTGAGCGTCACCCGGCCTCGCCGGCCGCCAGCAACTGGGCTCGCATCTGCTCGGCCTGCTCTGGCGTGATGCCCATGGCGGCCAGGATCGGCGAGGGCGTGTTGATGTCCCAGGCGCTTCGCGGGCCCACGGTGATGCCTCCGTCGACGACGATGTGCGCGCCCGTCACGAATCGTGAGTCGTCGCTCGCCAGATACAGGGCCGCCGCCGCGATGTCCTCCGGCAGCCCCGATTTCGGGATCGGCTGGATCTTCGGACCGATCGAAGCGATCTGGGCGGCCATCTGGTCGGCGACCTCGCGCGGCAGGCCCATCGAGGCGCCGAAGATCGAGGTGGCGATCAGGCCCGGGCAGATGGCGTTGACGCGGATCTTCTGCGGCGACAGCTCGGCCGCCGCGCAGCGGCTCATGTGGATCACCGCCGCCTTGGCCGAGGAATAGGCCAGGGGGCCAAAGCCCGCCTGAAGGCCGGCGATCGAGGCGGTGTTGATGATCGAGCCGCCGCCGCGCTTCAGCATCAGGGGCAGCGCGTGCGTCATGCCCATGGCCGGGCCGCGCACCAGAAGGGCGAAGGTCTTGTCCCAGGCCTCGGCGTTCAGTTCGGGGACGCTGGCCGGGGTGCCGCCATGGCCGGCGTTGTTGAACAGGATGTCCAGGCCGCCAAAGCTGCTTTCGGCCAGGGCCATGGTCTTGGCGAGATCGGCGTCCGAGGTGACGTCGCAGCGGGAGAAGCGCACCTTGTCGGGGAAGCGCTGCTCCAGCATACGGCCCTTCTCGTCCTGCAGGTCGGCGGCGACGACGCAGGCGCCCTCGGCGACGAACAGTTCGACCGTTCCCAGCCCGATCCCCGAGCAGCCCCCGGTGATGACGGCGACCTTGCCGTCCAGACGTCCGACCATGGTGAATTCCCTCCGCGCCCCGACCTCACGCGGGTCAGTGATCAATGATCATATTCGCGGAGCGAACCGGGATTGGCTAGGGGGCTTCGCGGTTCGGGGCTCAGCTTTTGAGCGCTTCCGGCGCTGGACGACGGGCGATGGGCTCCACGCGGCGCCCAAGGTGGGTGGCCGCCAGCCAGAGCAGGCAGGGGACCAGCAGCACCGCCCAGGCGATCCCCAGACAGACGAGGCCAAGGGCGGCCACGGCCCTATGGGCGAAACTGGAGCGCTCCTTGGCCTCCAGGGTCATGACGCGAATATCCAGGCCCATCAGACTTCAAGCCCCCTGAAGTTCAACAGCACGACGGTCTCGCCGCCAACGGCGCCCACGGGGGTCGTCATGCTAGCGCGCCGCCTCGTTGCGGGCGCGGATCTGCTCCCAGCGCGCGTTTTCCGCCGCGCGGGACTCGCCCGCCGTGGAGCGTCTGGACAGCGCTCGCACCACATCGCCGCACGCCGGACCGATCAGCGACCAGGGCTCGAGGCAGTAGCGGGAGAACAGGCGCTGCGGGTCCGACATCAGGCGGAACAGCCATTCCATCCCGAGCGGGCCCATCCAGCGCGGCGCAGCCTTCTGGACGCCGGCCTCGTAGTCGAAGGCCCCGCCCACGGTGAAGGTCGCCGCCGGGCCGTAGGCTTTGTGGTTTTCCAGCGTCCAGATCTCCTGGCGCGGCATGCCCATGCCGACCAGCACGATATCGGGCGCATAGTCGCGGATCTTCGCCACGACCGCATCGTTTTCCGCCGAGCCTGGAGTCACGTCGAAATAGCCGTGATGGGTCTCGATACGCGCGTTCGGCCAGTCCTGGCGGATGCGCTCGACCGCCTTTTCGCCCACGCCCGGCGCGCCGCCGACGAAGAAGACCTTCCAGGCCTTTTCGCTTGCCAGGGCCCAGAAGTCGTCGCGCCAGTCCAGATAGGTGCAGCGGTGGAAGCGCCGGCTGGCGCGGCCCACGAGGCGCGCCCAGAAGATCAGCGGCACCGAGTCGACCTCGACCAGGTCGGCCGTCTTGTAGAACTCGCCGATCTGATGGTTCTTGCCGATCAGATAGAGGCTGTGAAGATTGTGGTTGGCGACGATGGCGCTTTGCCGCGCCTCCAGCTTGCCGGTGACGAAGTGAAAGACCTCTTCGGGGCGCACCAGATCCATGGTCCCGCCCAGCACGTGCACACGCTCCTCCGGGCGTCGCGACAGCCGGAACGGGCGGCGCGGCGCAGCGGGGGCGGCCTCGTTGAGGCCGCTCTGCTCCTGGGGAACAAACATCTCCGCAGAGTCTCCTAGTCTTGGAGACATTCTGCGGAGATATCCTGTTTCCTTCGCTAAAAAGGATACTTAGCGAGATTTAACCACGTCCTCGAGCCCCTGTTCAGTCGACGGTGATGACCACCTTGCCCATCGCCTTGCGGCTGGAAAGGTGCGCGATCGCCTCGCCGGCGCGGGCCAGCGGGAAGCGCTCGGACACGTACGGCCGGATCTTGCCGGCGGCGTAGAGGTCCATCAGCTCCTTCAGGTTCTGGGCGTGGCCCTTGGGGTCGCGCGCCACCGCCGCGCCCCAGAACACGCCGACGATGTCGCACGACTTCAGCAGCGTCAGGTTCAGCGGAATCTTCGGAATGCCCGACGGGAAGCCGATCACCAGGAAGCGGCCGTTCCAGCCCGCCGCGCGGATGGTGGCCTCCGAATAGTCGCCGCCGACCGCGTCATAGGCCACGTCCCATCCGTCCGAGCCGCAGGCGCCCTTGATCAGGTTCGCCAGTTCCTTCTGGCCGTCCTTGTCGAACGGGCCGCGCGGATAGACGACCCCGCTGTCGGCGCCGTGCTTGATGGCCAGATCGACCTTCTCCTGGCTCGAGGCGGCGGCGATCACCTTGGCGCCCATGGCCTTGCCGAGCTCCACGGCGGCCAAACCGACGCCTCCGGCCGCGCCCAGCACCAGCAGGGTTTCGCCGGCCTTCAGCACGCCGCGATCCTTCAGGGCGTAGTAGGAGGTGCCGTAGGTCAGGACGAAGGCTGCGGCCTCGTCGAAGGGCATGTTGTCGGGGATGTGGGTGCAGCGGCCCTCCTCCAGGGCCAGCTTCTCGGCGTAGCCGCCCCAGCCGGTCGAGGCCAGCACGCGGTCGCCGACCTTGAAGCGGGTCACGCCTTCGCCGACCGCCGAGATCACGCCCGACACCTCGCCGCCCGGCGCGAACGGACGTGTCGGCTTGAACTGGTACTTGTCCTCGATGATCAGGACGTCGGGATAGTTGACCCCGCAGGCCTTGACGTCGATCAGCACCTGGCCTGGGCCGGCGACGGGATCGGGCAGCTCCTCCAGCACCAGGGTCTCGGGACCGCCGACTTCCTTGCTGAGCACCGCCTTCATATCGCCTCTCCCACATTTCTTGGCTAAGAGGCCGGACGCTAGCGCGGGACGTCGAGCCAAGGAAGCAGAATGTCAAACAAACGTTTTAGTCTCGCCCTGCACGGCGGCGCCGGGGCCAAGCGCGGCCACGACTACGGCGTCGAGATCGCCCACATGCGCGGCCTCGTCGAAGCCGCCCGTGATCGCCTGGCCGCCGGAGCTTCCGCGCTGGACGTGGCGGTCGAGACCGTGGTCGGCCTCGAGGCCAGCGGCCTCTACATCGCCGGCAAGGGCGCCTCGCCCAACGCCGACGGCGAGTATGAGCTCGACGCCAGCCTGATGGACGGCCCCACCTTGCGCGCCGGATCGGTCGCCGCCCTGCAGGGCTACAAGAGCCCGATCCTAGCCGCCCGGGCGGTGATGGAGCACACCCCCCACGTCATGCTGGCCGGCCAGGGCGCCATCGACTTCGCCCGCGAGCAGGGCCTGGAGACGGTCGAGGACCCCGACGCCTGGTTCACCCGCGCCGGCGCCTTCGAGGACAACCATCCGCCGGACGCGCTGCCCACCGGCACCGTCGGCTGCGTGGTCCGCGACGGCGAAGGGCGCCTCGCCGCCGCCACCTCCACCGCCGGGGTGTTCGGCAAGCGGCCGGGCCGAGTGGGCGACAGCCCGATCATCGGTGCCGGGGCCTGGGCCGACGGCCACGCCGCCGTCTCGTGCACCGGCCAAGGCGAATACTTCATCCGCGCCGCCGTCGCCGCCCAGATCGCCCACCGCCTCCGCTTCGGTGCTCAGGCGCTGGACGCCGCCGCCCAGGCCGCCATCGACAGCGTCGCCGAGCTCGGCGGTCACGGCGGACTGATCGCGGTGGACCGTGAGGGAAACATCGCCATGCCTTTCGTCTCCAGCGGCCTCAAACGCGCCGCCCTGCTGCCGGACGGAACCATCGTCAGCGCGGCGTTCTAGAACTCCTCCCTTCCCTCGATGGGGAAGGGCCGGGGCTGTTCCTCCTCCGCGTGCGGAGGAGGAACAAAGACGACATGTTTCGTCGACTTCACGCGATCCCTCGCTGAAGGTCTGGAAAGGGCTGCGGAGCGGCGCCCAAGAATCCCTCTCTCAAGAGAGAGGGATCTTGTTAGGCGGCCTGCAGTCCGCAACGGGCCGTGAGGAGCCAAAAAACCGGCGCCCAACCCAGACCTTCAGGTCGCCAACATCAAGTATTGGCGGTCCCGCTGAAGGCACACTCTTGTTGCGGCAGCCCCGGTTCAGCCCGCTGTCCCCACCCGCTCCCTAACCGCCCGAAACACCATCGCCATCTCGATATGCGTCTGCACGAACCCGCGCTCGAACAGCACGGTCAGCAGGCGGTCATAGGCGTCGTCATGGTGGCTCATCGGCACGCTGCACAGCGTGCGGGCTTCCTGTTCAATCACGGCCAGGGCCTCCGCCGCCTCGGCGCGTAGCACGACCAGAACCTCGTCGATCTCCTCGGCCGAATACTCCGGCGGCGCGTGCGCCCGGCCGGGATCGATCGGCGGGCGGCGAGAAAAACCCATACCGCCTAGCCCTCGGCCCGCGTCAGTTTCCAGCGGATCTTGGCCCCGACCTCGGGGCGGACCTGGCTTTTCAGCACGATCTGTCCGGCCTTTCTCGCCAGGCCGTGGTCGAAGTGGGCGCTGGGGGCGATCTCGACGTCGACGGCGTCGTTGCGCAGCCACCAGCCAATATTGTTGGGGCCCCGGATCAGGACGCTCTTGCCGTCGCGGGCGATCGAGGCGCGGGCCTCGGGATGCAGGTGGAAGCGCACGGCGAAGGGCAGGTAGCGGCGGGGACCTTCCGCCGCCTTGGGGTCGGGGGCCAGGGGCGAGAGGCTGTCCTCGCCGCGCAGCTCGTCATTGACCGCGTCGAGGAAAAGGCGACGGGCGTGGGTCAGGCCCAGATGCCGCCAGCCGTCGTGGACGATGTCCAGCCAGACGCCGCCGACATCGTCGTGGCGCTTGGCCTCGACCTTGGCCGCGCCGTCGACGAGCCAGGGCCCCAGCGCCTTGGCGCGGAAACCCGATAGCGGCCGGCCCGCCGAGCCGTCGCCGACGCTGACGGTGGAGGCCGCGTCCGACAGGCGAAAGGCGTGGGCGCCGGCGGCCTCGGGGCTCCAGCCGCAGCTGGTGATCAGGCGGTCCTTGGCGCAGACGATCTCCAGCGCGGCCGGCTGGGCGCAGGCGTTGACGCTCAAGGGGCCGGCCGGGGGCGTACCGCAGTCGGCGATCACCTCAAGGCTGCCGCCGATCATCTTGTGATAGCCGCTGTGCGGCGCGGCGTTCAGGCTGCGCGGGCCGGCGTCGTCATGCGCCAGGGCGGCGGCGATGCGGGCCGGGCCGACGGTCTCGCCGCCGTGGAAGGCGGCCAGATGTCCGTCGCCCAGGGTGAAGAACCGCGTGGCGCTGGACAGCCGGTCGATGGCCCGTGACAGGGCCTCGGGGCTGGGCCGGCCGCGCTGGCCCAGGGCGTCGTCGAGGGTCAGGAGGTCGAACAGCAGCTCGACCCCGGCCTCGGGGCTGCGGGTGGCGTGGCCGCCGTCGCCCAGCACCATGACATCCAGCTGAGGGACTAGGACCTTGAGGGCCTTGTCGATCAGCTGCTCGCCCGGCTTGCCGGCCAGGACGCAGCCGGCCAGCCCCGCGGCGGCGGCGCGTTCGAGGGCGCGTTCGGGACTGCGCTTGATCTCCAGAAGGTGACGACCCTGGCGGGCGAGATCGAAGATCAGATCGGCGATCTCGGCGTCGCTGGCCTCGGCGGCCAGACTCTTGGCGGCGCAGGCCAGGTGATGGACACGCCGCTCCAGGCACTCGGCGCTCCAGGAAAAGGCGTTCCACTTGCCGAACACCCGCCGCCAGTCGTCGATCAGGCGCAGGGCGCGGCGGGCGCCGTTCGGGCCAGCGGCGGCTAGGTCCGGCAGCCAGTCGAAGCGGTGCAGGCTGACGGCGAAGCGACGCGAAGGGCTGGCGGTGTCGAACGGATCGCCGTCGGGGCCCAGCCGCAGCGAACCGCCGTCCAGCGTCAGGGCGCCGGCGAGGATCTTCTGGCCGTGCGCGGGGTCGACCGGTCGCGGATCGTGGGGGCGGGCGGCGAGGCCTTCTGGCCGGGGCAACGCGATCGTCAGGCGGTGGGGGCCAGAGCCGAACCACTCGCGCTCGACATGGCCGGCGGCCTCGGCGCGGATCGCCTTCCACAGCACGCCGCCCCGCGGCAGCGCGGGGAGGGCCAGGCCGAGGACGGGGGGCTTGCCGGCCATCGCGATCCGTCAGCCGCCCTTCAGCGCGCGGATGTTGTCGGCGTAGGCGGCCGGACCGCCCTTGAACACCGCCGAGCCGGCCACGAGGGCGGTGGCCCCGGCGGCCACGCATTGCGGGGCGGTGACCGGCGTGACGCCGCCGTCGACCTCGATGATGATATCGAGCCCGGCCTTGTCGACCAGCTTGCGCAGGGCCTCGACCTTGCGCAGCTGGCCCGGAATGAAGCTCTGGCCGCCGAATCCCGGGTTCACCGACATGACGAGCAGAAGGTCGACGTCCTCGAGGATCCACTCGACATGGTCGATCCCGGTCGAGGGATTGAACACCACGCCCGCCTTGGCGCCCAGCTCGCGGATGCGCTTCAAAGAGCGGTGCAGGTGCGGGCCGGCCTCGGGGTGGATGCTGATGATGTCGGCCCCGGCGGCGCGGAAGGCCTCCAGATACGGATCGGCCGGGCTGATCATCAGGTGCACGTCGAACGGGATCTTGGCGTGCGGCCGGATGGCTTTGACGATGTCGGGGCCCAGCGTAATGTTGGGCACGAAGTGGCCGTCCATCACGTCGACATGCACCCAGTCGGCGCCGGCCGCCTCGATGGCGGCGACTTCCGCTCCGAGCTTGGCGAAGTCGGAGGCGAGGATGGACGGGGCGATGATCGGCGCGGTCATGGCCTTGGCTTAACCGCGTCGCGCCGGTCTGTCAGCCCTTAGACCTTGCGAAACCGCGCGGCGAAGAAGCCGTCCTGGCCGTCGTCGCGGTGGTGCGGCAAAAGGCGCAGGGTCCCGCGCGGAGTCAGGCTGGCCTCCGGGAAGCCGGCCGACGGCGCCTCGGCGGCGGTGATCGGCTCCAGGACGACGTCCTGGCGACGCGACAGGAACGCCTCGACCTGGGCCTCGCCCTCCTCGGGCTCCAGCGAGCAGACGCAGTAGACGAGGCGGGCGCCGGGCTTGAGGCGATCGGCGGCGGCGTCGAGGATGCGGGCCTGGACGCCGGCGAGGCTGGCGACGTCGCCTGGACGCGCGGCCCACAGCACGTCGGGATGGCGGCGGAAGGTGCCGGTGGCGCTGCAGGGGGCGTCCAGCAGGATGGCGTCGAAGGTCCGCGTATCGTCCCAGGCGCCGGCGTCGGCGGCGGCGACCTCGGCGGTGAGGCCGGTGCGGGCCAGGTTCTCCGACAGGCGCTTCAGGCGCGCGGCCGAGCGGTCCAGGGCCACGACCTGAGCTCCGGCGGCGGCCAGCTGCAGGGTCTTGCCGCCTGGCGCTGCGCAGAGATCGAGCACGCTCGCGCCCGGCTGGACGTCCAGCAGGCGGGCGGGCACGGCGGCGGCGGCGTCCTGAACCCACCAGGTCCCGTCCTCGAAGCCGGGCCACGCGGCCACGTCGCCCTTGCGCCGCAGGCGCAGGGTCCCGCCAGGCAGGGCCTCGGCCTCCAGCGCTTCGATCAGCGGGGCGAGATCAGCGCCGGGCTTGGCCGACAGGTCGGTGGCCGGCTCCAGGGCGATCTGGCCGGCGATCTGGCGGGCGGTGGCCTCGCCGAACGCCGACACCCAGCGCGCATAAAGCCACGGCGGCGCCAGGAGGCTCGGATCATCGGCCGGCTGACCGTCGCGCAGCAGGCCGCGCAGCACGGCGTTGACCAGGCCCTTGAAGGGGCGGCTGGTCTTGTTGGCGCCCGCCAGCTCCACCGAGGTGGCCACAGCGGCGAAGGCGGGGACCTCCAGATAGAAGGCCTGCGCCGCGCCCAGGCGCAGCAGGTGCATCACGCGATCCGGCGGCGCCTTCTGCAGGCGGGCCGTCAGGGCGCGGTCGATGGGGCCAAGGTGGCGCAGCACGGCCATGGCCAGAGCGCGGGCGAACGCGCGCTCGCGCGGCTCCAGGAAGCGGAAACCGTTGGCCGATGCGGCTTCGTCGAGGCCGCCGCGACGCGACAGGGCCGCGTCGATCAGGGTAAGCGCGGCTTCCCGGGCGGGGAGGCCATCGTTGAGTTCTTGAGTCACCGCCTCGCCGTGCCTCGGGACGCGCCCGGACGCAAGTCTATTGTCGCCCGGCGCTGTGGACGGCGATGATTGCCGACGGCCAGGATCGCTCTATATCGACGGCTAAGGAGCCTGCGCATGACCGACACCCCGACCCCCGAAACGGACGCCGTCCCCGAGGTTCCCGGCGCCGCGCCCGGCAAGACCCTGACCCCCGCCGCCCGTCGCGCGCTGGAGGAAGCCGCCGCCCGTCGCGCGGCCGAGGCGGCCTTCTCCTTGCCGCCGGAAGAGGGCGGGCGCGACGGTCCCGAGCCCACCCGCTTTGGCGACTGGGAGAAGAAGGGCGTCGCCGTCGACTTCTGAGCGCGAACTCATCTGACCACGTTCATCGTGTCGATGGAGTGATTAAGAGCTTATTTTAAAACGATAATATGCATCATATCTACGGCGAGTGTTGAAATGATTGCGGTAACATCGCGATTGTGATGACCTGTGGTCTGACCAGCTTTCAGCTTGGTGCGGTCACGTGATCGGCCCGCTCCGCCCAGCACAGGGCGGCGGATGGACCCGAGCTTGCCTGTCGCCAGGAAGCCGACGGGGAGAAGCGCGTGGCGATTGGGTTTGAGGCGGCCGGCCGCATCGACGGTTCCTGGCTGGGCGGAGGTCGCCTGCAGCCGCAGGGTCGTTCTGCGTTCGGCTTGCTCCTCGCGTTGGTGGCGACGATGTTCGCCTCGTCCGCCCTAGCCTGCGTCTCGCCGGTCGATGTCTGTACGACCAGGCGCGCGGGCGGCTTCACGTTGATCGAAGCCGGCGTCCCCGCTGCGGTCTATATCGACGCCGAGGCCGACCCGGCGGTGCGCCTTGCCGCCGCCAGCCTGCGTGAGGATCTTGGCCGGGTCAGCGGACGGCCTGCGGCCGCTCTTGCGACGCTCGCTGAGGCGCGAGGGCCGACGATCATTCTGGGGCAACTGGGCAAGAGCCCGACGATCGATGCGCTGGTGAAAAGCGGCAAGCTGCCGCTGCAGGATCTGACGGGACAGTGGGAGGGCTATCGTCAGGTCGTCGTCGAGCAGCCGACCCCCGGGATCCAGCGCGCCCTCGTCATCGTCGGCTCCGACCGGCGGGGCGCGGTGTTCGGGGCCTATGACCTGTCGGAGCGGATGGGCGTGTCGCCCTGGGTCTGGTGGGCCGACGTGCCGATCACCCAGCGCTCGGCGCTCTATCTGGTCGCCGGCGCGCGCGCCGACCATCCGCGCGTCAAGTATCGCGGCTTCTTCATCAACGACGAGGACCCGGCGTTCAGCGGCTGGGCGAAGACCAAGTTCGGCGGGATCAACGCCAAGGCCTATGCGCATGTCTTTGAACTGATGCTGAGGCTGAAGGCCAACTACCTCTGGCCCGCCATGTGGGCGCCCAAGGCGTTCAACGACGATGATCCGGACAGCAAGGTGCTCGCCGACGCGATGGGCGTGGTGATGGGCAGCTCCCACCACGAGCCCATGACCCGCGCGCAGGACGAGTGGCACCGCAACAAGGACAAGGGCGTCACCGGCGGCCGCTGGGACTACGCCACCAACGCCGAGAACCTCCGCAAGTTCTGGCGCGGCGGCGTCGAGCGCATGATGTCCAAGGGCGATGGCGTCGGCTACGAGAGCCTGATCACCGTCGGCATGCGCGGCGACGGCGACGAGCCGATGGCCGAGGGGGCGGCCACCGAACTGCTCGAGACGATCGTCCGCGACCAGCGTGCTATCATCGCCGACGTCACCGGCAAACCGCCGGAGAAAACCCCGCAGGTCTGGGCGCTCTACAAGGAGGTGCTCGACTACTACGACCACGGCATGCGCGTGCCCGACGATGTCACCCTGCTGTTCGCCGATGACAACTGGGGCCAGATCCGGCGACTGCCGGTGGCAGGCAAGGACCGCCTGGATCGCGCCGGCGGCTACGGCGTCTACTACCACTTCGACTATGTCGGGGCGCCCCGGAACTACAAGTGGATCAACACCAACCAGGTCGCCAAGGTCTGGCAGCAGATGGACCTGGCCTATCAGCGCGGAGCCCGAAACCTCTGGATCGTCAATGTCGGCGACATCAAGCCGATGGAGTATCCGCTGTCGTTCTTCATGCGCATGGCCTGGAATCCGGAGGCGATGACGCCGCAAGCGCTCGAGGCCTTCCCCCGCCGCTGGGCCGGCGAAACCTTCGGTCCGGAGCTTGGCCCAGAGATCGGGAGGATCCTGGCGACCTACGGAACCTACGCCGCGCGCCGTAAGCCCGAGCTGATCGATCCAGACACCTTCCGGCTGGGCGAGGGCGCTGGCCCGGTGCTGGACGGCGGCGAGTTCGGGGCTCGGGTCGAGGCCTGGCGGGCGCTTGTCCGCAGCGTCGAGGACACCAAGACGCGGGTTCGCCCCGACCAGCAGGACGCCTACTTCCAGCTGGTTGAGCATCCGGTGCTGGCGCTCTCCAACCTCTATGAGATGTACTACGCCACGGCGTGGAACCGTCGGCTGGCCGCCCGTAACGATGCGCGCGCCAACCACTTCGCCGATATCGTCGAGGCGACCTTCCGGCGCGATGCGGACCTGACCGCGCGGTACCACGCGCTGGGCGGCGGCAAGTGGGCCGGGATGATGAACCAGGTCCACATGAACTACGTCATCTGGAACGACCCCACCGAACAGACCATGCCCAGCGTCGTCCGGGTCGCAGCCGACACGCCGCCGGAGAAGCTGGCGGCCAAGGTCGTTTTCGCGCGGCCGGCTTCGGTTCGAGGCGATTATGCGATCCCGGCCGCCGCGCACGCCAGCGCCTCCCAGGGCGCGGGGCTGGCCTGGAAGACGATCTCGGACTTGGGTCGCAACACGGCGGTGATCGCCTGGCCGCAGGGGCGGCCCGCCACCGGCGTCCAAGACAAGATGTGGCTCGGCTTCGACGTCTCCGCCGCGAGCGCCGGTCCGGCGCGGGTGGCGGTGCGGATCGCCCCGACGCTGGACACCCTGGGCGGCGAGGGCGTCCGGCTGGGCGTGTCTCTCGACGACGGCGACGTCCAGATCCTCACCGCACGCCTGTCCGCGACCGGGGGCGGCGCCGTCACGGACGGGCAGAAGGCCTGGTACAAGGCGGTGATCGATAACGGGGTGACGCTAGACCACATGTTCGCCGATGTCGCCGCCGGCCGCCATGCGCTGAAGGTCTGGCGGATCGACGACAACGTGATCCTGGAGGGCGTCAGCTTCGAGACTGCGGCGCCGAACTAGGGCCCGTCCGTCGAGGCGCCCGTCACGGTCGGTCCTCCTGATGGCTGTTGCCCGCCGCCGCTGATCGGTTAGCGTGGTCGGACGACGTCGTGGAGTCTCGCCTTGCGCCTGTTTGCTCACCTCGCCGCCGCCTTGTCGGCGGCGCTTCTGTTGGTCGCGCCCAGCGTCGAGGCCAAGCCGAAATCCGCCGCTGCGGCGGTCCGGGCGCTGGAGGCGGGGGCGGTAGCGTCGCCGGATCGCTATGGCGCGCTGGCGGCGCAGGAGGTCCTGAAGGCCGGCGGCAATGCGATCGACGCGGCGGTCGCGACGGGTTTCGCCCTGGCCGTCACCTATCCCGAAGCCGGCAATCTGGGCGGCGGCGGGTTCATGACCGTCTATATGGACGGCAAGCCCTACTTCCTTGATTACCGCGAGACCGCGCCGGCGGCGGCCAAGGCCGACATGTATCTGGGTCCGGACGGCGAACCGGTCGAGGGCCTGTCGTTGTACGGCGGCCTGGCGGCGGGCGTGCCCGGCACGGTACGGGGCATGGCCATGGCCCATCAGCGGTTTGGCAAGCTGCCCTGGGCGCGGGTGCTGGCGCCGGCCATCCGCTATGCGCGCGAGGGGTTCGTCGTGGACGCGCACCTGGCCGACGTGCTGGTCCGCGAACGTCCGCTTGAGATGGCCCACTCCAACTTCCGGACCTATTTCCCGCCGCACAAGGCCGGAACCGTATTCAAGCAGCCGGAGCTGGCCGCCACCCTGGAGCGGATCGCCAAGGGCGGTGACAAGGCCTTCTACACGGGCGCGACCGCCGACCTGATCGTCGCCCAGATGGCGCGCGGACCGGTGAAGGGGCTGATCACCAAGGCTGATCTTGCGGGCTACAAGGCGGCCTGGCGGGCGCCGCTGGTCGCCCCGTGGCGGGGCTATCAGGTGATCACCGCCCCGCCGCCCAGCTCGGGCGGGATCGCCCTGATGCAGTTGCTGCTGATGAAGCAGGACCTGGTCCCGCGCTTCCAGGGCGTGGCCCTGAACGATCCGCAGTACGTCCATCTGCTGGCCGAGATCGAAAAGCGCGTCTACGCCGACCGCGCTGAGTATCTGGGCGATCCGGACTTCGTGAAGGTCCCGGTGTCCAACCTGATCGACCCGGCCTATGTAGCGCGGCGCGCCAAGGAGGTCGATCCCGACAAGCCGTCGGCGACCAAGTCCGTCCAGCCGGGCCTCGAGAAGCCCCAGACCACCCACTATTCGATCGTCGACAAGTGGGGGAACGCGGTCTCCAACACCTACACCCTGAACGGCTCGTTTGGTTCAGGCGTCGTGGTCGAGGGCGCGGGTTTCCTGCTCAACAACGAGATGGACGACTTCTCGGTCAAGCCGGGCACGCCCAACATGTTCGGCGTGGTTGGCGGGTCGGCCAACGCCATCGCGCCCGGCAAACGCCCACTGTCGTCGATGACGCCGACCATCCTGACGAAGGACGGCCGCGTGGCCATGGTGATCGGCACGCCGGGCGGCTCGCGGATCTTCGCCTGGGTCTTCCAGGTCCTGGCCAATGTCTATGACCACGGCCTCAGCCTGAAGGCCGCCCAGGCTGCGCCGCGCTTTCACCACCAGCTGTTGCCGGAGAACGTGATCTTCTACGAACGCTCGGGTCCGCCCTCGGCTGACCTGAAGGCGGCGCTCGAGGCGCGGGGCTACACGTGGACCGAGAGCTTCAGCGGCGATGTGGAAGCCATCCAGGTGCAGGGTCGCACGCCGGTTCCCGAGCCTGACCCGCGCGGCCGGGGCGTGGGATTGGTTGTGAGATAGCTTGTAACTTGCCCCCACCCGACCTGCTCACGCAGGTCGTCCGCCCCCATAGGGGGCGGAAGGTGACGCGTCGACCCTTCTTCCCCCTATGGGGAGGAGCGCGTAGCGCGGAGGCGGAGAGGCGTGAATTAGATCCCCGCCATCTCCGCCACCACTTTCAGCGCCGCCTCGTACGGGTCGTTGGCGGCCGTGATCGGGCGGCCGCAGACCAGGTGCGTGGCCCCGGCGCGCAGGGCGTCGGCGGGCGTGGCGGCGCGGGCCTGGTCATTCTTGGCCGACCATTCGGGACGCACGCCGGGGGTGACGATCAGGAACTCGGGCTGGCCGGCGTCATTCGCGATCTCGCGGGCGAGGGCGGCTTCGTGGGGCGAGGAGACGATGCCGTCGACGCCGCAGGCCAGGGCCTGGCGTACGCGGCGCTCGACGAGGTCACGGGCGGTGAAGGCGTAGCCCATCTCCACGAGATCGGCGTCGGTCAGGCTGGTCAGCACGGTCACCGCCAGGATCTTCAAGGGCGAGTCGCCGCGCGCCTTCACCGCCGACTTCATCACCTGAGGCTCGGCATGGACGGTGAGGAGGTCGCAGCCGCTAGTCGCCAGAACCCGGGCCGAGCGTTCGACCGTGGCGCCGATGTCGTGCAGCTTCCAATCCAGGAAGATCGACTTGCCCGAGGCCTTCAGGTCATGGGCCAGGGTCATGCCGTCGCTGGCCAGGAGTTCGAGGCCGATCTTGTAGAAGCTGACCGCGTCGCCCAGGCGCTCGACCATGGCGCGGGCGTCGTCGACGGTGGGCAGGTCCAGCGGCACGATCAGGCGCGGATCAGCGGTCATGGGATTCCCCGGGGTTGGCGCGCGCGTCGGTCCGCCCTAGGAAAGGACAAGCTCAGCCGCGATCTGAAAGGTAGGGACGTCGAATGACCGAGGCCCAACTCGCCGTCAACTTCTTCGTCGCGTTGTTCGCGCTGATCGACCCGATCGGCAACGTGCCGCTGTTCGCCGCCGCCACCTTGGGCGCGGCGGCGGCCGGTCGGCGCATGGTGGCGGCCTATATCGGCCTGTTCATGGCCGGGTTTCTGATCTTCTTCTACTTCACCGGCGTGGGCCTGCTGGCCTTCTTCGGCATCTCCATGCCGGCCTTCCGGATCGCTGGCGGCATCATCCTGTTCATCCTGGGCCTGGACATGGTGCGCGACGACTTCACCACCATGTTCGCCGACGCCGCCGAGGGCGTCGAGGGGCAGACCCCGCGCGCCTACGCCAAACAACGGTTCGAGCGCCTGATCGTGCCGTTCGCCATGCCGCTGCTGATCGGTCCCGGCGCGATCTCGACCGTGATCATCTACGCCGCCGAGGCCAAGCCGCTGGGCTGGGCCGGCGCAGGAATCGGGGTGGCGGTGATCTGCGCCGTCTCGGCCGTCGCCGTCGCCACCTTCTGGGCCGCGCCGCTGGTCAGTAAGGTGCTGGGCCGTATCGGCATGAGCATCGTGGTTCGGGTGCTGGGCCTGATCCTCTGCGCGCTCGCCGTCCAGTTCGTGCTGGTGGGGGTCGCCGACGCCACGCGCGGTCTGATCAAGAACGACGCCAAGGTCCCCTACGCCGAGAGCCATAAGTAGGGACCCGGCTCTGGACAGCGGCGGGCGGCGGGGCCCATATCCCCGGCATGCGCGCTTCTGACGCTTCTTCGTACGACGCCGATGTGATCATCGCCGGCGCTGGCATGGCCGGCTCCACCCTGGCTCTGGCTCTGGCCTCGGGGGGGCTGCGGCCGCTGCTGGTCGATCCGCAGCCGTTCGAGGCCCAGCTGGCGCCGACCTTCGATGGCCGCAGCTCGGCGATCGCCTATTCGTCGTTCCGCCAGTGGCGGGCGATCGGGGCGGGCGAGGCCCTGGAGCCGCACGCCCAGCGCATCGAGCAGATCCTGGTCACCGACGGCCGCACGCCCGGCGCAGCGGCCCGCAAGCCGCTGCCGGCCTTCCTGCGCTTCGACTCCAGCGAGATCTCCGGCCGCATCGAAGGCGAGCCGCTGGGCTATCTGGTGGAGAACCGCCAGATCCGCGCGGCCCTCTCCAAGGCGGTGATCGACAATAACATTCCGGTCATCGCGCCGATGGCGGCCAAGGCCCTTTCGGTCGAGCCCGGCGCGGCGAAGCTGACCCTGTCGGACGGCCGGGTGCTGACCGCGCCGCTGGCCGTCAGCGCCGAGGGGCGCGGCTCGGTGCTGCGCCGCGCTGCAGGTATCGGCGACATCGGCTGGAGCTATGGCCAGAGCGGCGTCGTCTGCACCGTCAGGCTCGAGCGCCCCCACGAAGGCGTGGCGCATGAGTACTTCCTGCCCAGCGGCCCCTTCGCCATCCTGCCGCTGACCGACAATCGCGCGAGCCTGGTGTGGACCGAGAGCACGGCGCGTGGCGAGGCTCTGCGTCACTCTGGTCCCGAGGCCTTCCACGCCCACCTGATGCGCCGCTTCGGCGACTTCCTCGGCGCGGTGACGATCGAGGGTCCGATCTTCGTCTATCCGCTATCGCTGTCGCTGGCCGAGCGCATGGTCGCGCCACGTCTGGCGCTGATCGGCGACGCGGCGCACGGCGTGCACCCGATCGCGGGGCAGGGCCTGAACCTTGGCCTCAAGGACGCCGCCGCCCTGGCCGAGGTGCTGGTCGAGGCCGTCCGCAACGGCGAGGACATCGGCGCTGAAGCGGTGCTGGAGCGCTACGCCCGCTGGCGGCGGTTCGACACCGTGACCAACGCCCTGGCCTTCGACGCCTTCGTGCGGATCTTCTCGAACGACAACCCGCTGCTGCGCCTCGCGCGCGGCGCGGGCCTTGCGGTGGTCAACCAGATCGCCCCGGCGCGCCGCTTCTTCATGCACGAGGCCGGCGGCGGGGTGGGCGATCTGCCGAAGCTGCTGCGGGGGCAGGCGTTGTAAAACCCTCTCCCTCTGGGAGAGGTGTCGGCGTAGCCGACGGAGAGGGGAGAGGCCGGCTCTACAGAGCTTCCCCCTCCGGTCGCTGCGCGACCACCTCCCCCGCGAGGGGGAGGATTTAAGCCTCCAGCTCTCGCGCCTCTTCGGGCAGCATGATCGGCACGCCGTCGCGGATCGGATAGGCAAGCTTGGCCGCGCGGCTGATCAGTTCGCCCTTGGCGCGGTCGTACTCCAGCGGGCCGCGGGTCACGGGGCACACCAGCACTTCCAGCAGGCGCGGATCGACGTCGATGAGGGGGGCGGGGGCTTCGGTCATGGACACTGCTTACTGGATCGAAGTCGGTTCGTCATCGTCGCCGCCCGCCGCGTCGATCTCGAGCAGGGCGGTCAGGGTGGCCTTGCGCTCGAAGATGGTCTCGGCCTCGAGCAGCGCCTGCTTTTCCATTGGATCGAACGGCAAGGCCATGGCCAGGCTGTTGATCAGGGCGTCCGACGGCGCGGCCTCGGCGTCGCTCCAGTCGATGGCCAGGCCCCGGTGGTCGAGGTAGCGCCGAAGGGCGCTCATCAGGCGATCGATCTCGGTGGCCGTACGCCTTCCGGCCACATCCTCGCGCAGGTCGGCTTCATAGGGCGCAAAGTCAGCGCGCACCTGACGGTAGGGCGTGCGCGCCGGCAGTTCGTCGCCGGCTCGGAAGCGGCAGACCCCGGTCAAGGTGATCAGATAACGGCCGTCGCTGGTCTCGGCGAAGCTGGTTACGCGGCCCGCGCAGCCCACGGGCGCCAAGGCCGGGCGATGCTGGTCGCCGCCTCTTCCCCCGACAGAGGGCCTTGTCTGGATCATGCCGATCATCCGCTCGCCCGACATGGCGTCATCCAGCATGTTCAGATAGCGGGGTTCGAAGATGTTCAGCGGCAGCTGCCCGCCCGGCAACAGCAGGGCACCGTCCAGCGGGAACACTGGGATCACCAGGGGCAGGTCGCTGATCTTGCGGTAGGCCGCCGCCATCCAGAGCTCCTGAGCTAGCTGAAGAGGATCGAGGACAGTTTCCGCCGGCCCTGCTTGGCGACCTCGGACGTCGGTCCGGCGGCCTCGAACACGGTCAGCAGTTGCTTGCGGGCGGCGTCGTCGTTCCAGGCACGGTCGCGCGCGATGATGGTCAGAAGATGGTCGGCGGCGTCCTGCAGGCGGCCCATGCCCGCCAGGGCCTTGGCCAGCTCCAGGCGCGCCTCGTGGTCGTCGGCATCGGCGGCCAGGCGCTGCTCGAAGGCGGCGGTTTCGGACGGCGCCTCGGCCGCCAGGGCCAGGGCCGCACGGGCGGCGTCGAGGTCGGGATCCTTGGCGTCGGCGGGGGCCATGGCCACCACCTCGGCCGCGCCTTCCGGATCGCCGTTGGCCAGGTAGACGCGGGCCATGCCGCCCAGGGCCTTGGCGCTGGTCGGGTCGATCTGCAGGGCCTGGGCGAAGGCCTGAGCCGCGCCGCCCAGGTCGCCGATTTCCAGCGACTCCTTGCCCATGGCGATGATCTCGTCGAGCGCGCCGCCGTCGGCCGCCCCGGCCAGTTTCTCTACGAAGGCCCGGACCTGGCTCTCGGGCAGAGCGCCCTGGAAGGCGTCGACCGGGCGTCCGTCGACAAAGGCGTAGACGGTCGGGATCGACTGCACGCGCAGCTGGCCAGCGAAACCGGGGTTCTTGTCGACGTCGATCTTGACCAGCTTGACCGCGCCGTTGGCGGCGTTGACGACCTTCTCGATCGTCGGGGTCAGGGTGCGGCACGGCCCGCACCAGGTGGCCCAGAAGTCGACGATGACGGGCTGGGTCTTCGAGGCCTCGATCACGTCAGCCATGAAGCTGGCGTCCGTGCCGTCCTTGATGTGGTCGCTTTTCGAAGAGGGCGCGGGCTTTTCGCCGATCAGGGACATCGGGGTTCTCGTACTCGGAAATTGGGGGAACGCTTCAGCCGTCAAGATGGTCCCGGATCGGCGCGCGCGCAATGACCCGTTCGTCTTTTGGGATGGGCTGCGGACGAGGTTAGCCGACCACTTCCATCGCCGCGAAGTCGACGATCATCGGCGTCACGCTCAGCGCCGCCAGGAACCGGCGAAAGCCCGCCTGGCTGACGGCGGTGGTGGCGTCGTTCTTCAGCGGGTGGAAGTTGACCGGGTCGCTGTCGGCCAGGGCCTTGTCGAGCACGAAGCGCACGCGCTTGTCGGCGTCGTTGATCAGGCCAAAGGCGGTGACCGATCCGGGCGTCACGCCCAGGGTCTCCACCATCATCGCCTCGGGTCCGAACGATAGCCGGCCTGAGCCGATCACGTGGTGCAGCTTCTTCAGGTCGATGCTCGTCTCGCCGAGCGCCGAGATCAGCCACAGCTGGCCCTTGGCGTCCTTGAGGAACAGGTTCTTGGTGTGACCGCCGGGCAGGGCGGCCTTGATCTCCAGCCCCTCCTCGACGCGGAAGACGGGCGGATGGTCCAGGGTCTTGTGGTCGACGCCGTGGGCGTCGAAGAAGGCGAACAGGTCGGCGCGGGTCTTGGCGGTCATGGCCGTTTCCTAAGACGCGGCGACGTCCAGAGCAAACCGGCGCGTTGACGGACCCTTATGCGTATTCAATCCTGAGTTTATGCAGCCACTGTCATCGCCTGAGGTCGTGACAAGGAGGACCCTCTGGTTCTCGCTCGGACTGTTGTTGCTCTTCTCGCTGATCCTTGTGCTGCCCGAAGCCTTGACCCGTCCGGTTCAAGTCCTCTGCGGCGGCGCGGCCCTTTTCCATCTCCGCGAGACGATGGCCGGACGACCCGTCCGTTGGCCCTGGCCGTTTGAGGTCGCCTTTCTGAGCGCTTGCCTGCTCGGGGGCTGGGCCTTGGTCGAGGCGGTCCGCCTCCTGTACGCCTGACCCGCTGGACGGGGGCCGGTCTGGCCCGCTAGACCTGATCCCAGGGCAGGAAGAACAGACAAAGGACCGGCATGGAACTGGAGTGCTATCCCACCGAGAACCGTCCGCCGGAAATCGTGCCGGGACGGCCGCAGCGCGCCTGGATGGACCGCTTCGCTGAGCGCCACCCCTATCGTTGCCTGCCGCTGACCATGGCCAACACCACCGGCTGGGACATTCTCTGCCCGGTCGGCTTTACCATGACTTGGGACGGCGGGGCGCACCAGGAGTGCATCAAGTTCCAGCCCGACCACCCCTATCCGGGCTTCCAGGACTTCGTGAAGTCGCACTTCACGCGGGGCGTGGTGACGTTCCATACCGGCTATCTCTTCCGCACGCCGCCGGGCTGGTCGCTGATGGCCATGGGTCCGCCCAACCACGTCAAGGACGGGATCCAACCGCTGGCCGGGGTGATCGAGACCGACTGGCTGCCGTTCCCGTTCACGATGAACTGGATCTTCACCCGCCCCGGCACGGTGCGGTTCGAGAAGGGCGAGACCTTCTGCTTCATCATGCTGATCCAGGACAAGCCGATGGAGGCCTTCCAGCCGGTGATCCGCTCGATGAACTCCAATCCGGAACTGCGCCGCCAGTACGACGTCTGGGCCGAGAAGCGCACCGAGTTCAACAACCTGATCTTCAAGCGCGACCCGGAAGCCACCAAGGAGGCCTGGCAGCGCTTCTACTTCAAGGGCGAGTACCCCGAGGAGATCCAGGCCGAGGCGCCCAGCCACCACGTCAACAAGCGCCGGATGAAGTCGCCGAAGGTCGGGGTCTAGGGCCTTGGCGGCGTTGACCTACGCCACTGTGGGGTCCAACCGGCTGGAGGAGGCGAAGGTCTTCTACGACGCCCTGCTGGGCGCTGTCGGCATACCGCCGTTGTTCGACCATCCGTCTGGCGGGCGCGTCTACGGCGTCGGCGCGCCGAACTTCGCCGTGCTCGGGCCGTTCGACGGCGCACCAGCCACTGTGGGCAACGGCGCGATGTTCGCATTCCGCTTCGACACTCGCGCAGAGGTCGATCTGTTCTACGCGACGGCCCTAGCTCTGGGGGGGACCTGCGAGGGCGCTCCGGGCGAGCGCGGGCCGGGCTGGTGGTTCTGCTACATCCGCGACCTCGACGGCAACAAGCTATGCGCCCATTGCCTCGTGACGCACGAGGCAATCGCTAACGTAACAGAGGACTCTGTTTGACAGAGTGAATTAGTAGTAGTTTACTCTGTTATACAGAGCGCTCTGACGCACCTGATAATGGAGGCCTCCAGTGGTCATCACCCGAAATGACGCGGCCGCCGCGCTGTCCGACATCGAGGCCACGCAACGCCGAGGTATGACCCTGCGCGGTTACCGCCTCGGCGGTCCGATCCTGATGATGTGGTCGCTGATCTGGGCGACCGGCTACCTGACCATGGGCCTGGCGCCGCCCGAGCTTTGGCTCCCCGTCTGGCTGGGCCTGGACGTCGTGGGCGTTGTCGGCGCTCTGCTGCTGGCGCGGGCCGGCAAGCCGGCGGCGGCTGGCGCGCCCCCCGGGATGACCTGGCGGCTGCTGGGCGGCTCGCTGTCGCTGATGGTCTTCGCGCTCAGCGTCTTCTGGGTGATGAAGCCCGCCGACCCCGCCGCCGCCATGGCGTTTCCGGGCCTGCTGATCGGCGTCATCTACGCGGTGGTCGGGTTCTGGATGGCGCCGAGTTATGCGTTGATTGGCGGGCTGATGTTCGGACTGACCCTGGTCGGCTACTTCCTGTTCCAGCCCTGGCTGCCCTTCTGGATGGCGGCGGCGAGCGGCGCGCTGTTCCTCAGCGGCGTCTGGCTGTGGAGGCGCTGAGCGTGGTGCAGGCCGACGACATCATCCACCAGCCGCTGCGCCTGAAGATCATGGCCGCCCTCAGCGCCGAGAAGGGCCAGCCGCTGGACTTTCCGCGCCTGAAAGCCATCACCCAGGCCACCGACGGCAATCTCGGCAGCCATCTGGCCACCCTGGAAAAGGCCGGCTACGTGGCGATCGAAAAGGACTTCGTGGGCAAGCGCCCCCGCACCCAGGCCAGGCTGACGCCGCAGGGTCGCAAGGCCTTCCGCGTCCATGTCGACTATCTGCGGGCGGTGGTCGAGGCGGCGGACGACGAGGGCGGCTAGTCGAGGAACCCCGGCCGTGACACCGCGCAGCTTCCCCCCTAGGGTCGCGGCCAAATCGTGCCCATCAGGTGTTCGGGGGAAATCAAATGGATCGTCGGCTGACGGCGCTGGCCGCCTTGTTGTTGATGTCGGGCTCGGCCTTGGCCCATCAGGCGCTGGCGCAAACCGCGCCGGCCAGCGCGCCGGCGGCAAGCGCCGCCAAGCCCGACAAGCCTGAGAAGTGGAACGTCAACGCCCCGCCCGGCGTGGCGACCCGCGAGGTGCGCATCAGCGTCGACAACGGCACCTGGATGAATGTCGACGTCTCGCGCGACGGCAAGCTGATCGCCTTCGACATCCTGGGCGACATCTACACCATGCCGATCGCGGGCGGGACGCCGACGCGCATCGCCGAGGGCCTGGCCTATGACCAGCAGCCGCGCTTCTCGCCGGACGGCAAGCGCATCGCCTTCACCTCCGACCGCGGCGGCGGCGACAACATCTGGGTGATGAACCTGGATGGAAGCGACAAGCGCCAGGTGACCAAGGAGGACTTCCGTCTGCTCAACCAGCCCAGCTGGAGCCCAGACGGCCGCTTCATCGTCGCCAAGAAGCACTTCACCACCGGTCGCTCGCTGGGGACCGGCGAGGTGTGGGTCTATCACGTCTCGGGCGGCGGCGGCGTGCAGCTGGTCAAGCGCGCCAGCGAGCAGCTGCAGAAGGAGCTGGGCGAGCCGATCTATGCGGCCGACGGCAAGAGCGTCTTCTACACCCGCAACGTCACCCCCGGCCCGATTTTCGAGTACGCGCAGGACTCCAACACCGCCCTGTTCGACATCGAGCGCTACGACCTGGAGACCGGCGAGGTCACGACCGCCGTCTCGGGCCTGGGCGGTTCGGTGCGGCCGACGCCCTCGCCAGACGGCAAGAAGATCGCCTTCGTCCGCCGCGAGCGGACCAAGTCCAAGCTCTATGTGAAGGACCTCGTCTCAGGCGAGGAGCGCAAGATCTACGACGCGCTGGATCAGGACGTGCAGGAGACCTGGGCCGTGACCGGCGTCTATCCGAACATGGCCTGGACGCCTGATGGCGCGTCCGTGGTGTTCTGGGCGGGCGGCAAGATCCGGCGGGTGAACGTGGCGGACGGCGCGTCCGGCGTGATCCCGTTCAAGATCGACGACACCCGCGTGGTGATCGACGCCCTTCATCCCGAGGTCGCGGTCGCGCCGGAGCGCTTCACCACCAAGATGCCGCGCTGGGCCAGCGTGTCGCCCGACGGCAAGTCGGTGGTGTTCGAGACCCTGGGCAAGTTGTGGATCAAGTCGACGGCCGGCGGCGAGGCCCGTCGTCTGGTCAGCGGCGACGAAGACGCCTTCGAGCTCTATCCGTCGTGGTCGCGCGACGGCCGCACGATCGTGTTCGTCAGCTGGACCGACGCGGGGCTGGGTCGCCTGCGCACTGTGGCCGCCAGCGGCGGCGCGGCCAAGGACGTGATCGCCCAGCCGGGCCACTATGGCGCGCCGCGCTTCTCGCCGGACGGCAAGACCATCGTGTTCGAGCGCCGTCGCGGCGGCGGCCTGACGTCCGGGCGCTGGTCGGCGGACCCTGGTATCTATCGTGTCGCCGCCTCGGGCGGGACGCCGGTGCGTGTCTCGCGCAGCGGTTCGGAGCCCCAGTTCGGCGCCGCCAATGATCGCGTGTTCATGCTGATGTCGAGCGGGGACAAGCGCCAGCTGGTCAGCACCGACCTGAACGGCCAGGCCAAGCGGGTCCACGCGAGCGGCGACATGGTCAATGACTACAAGGTCTCGCCGGACGGCCGGAACCTCGCCTTCCGCCAGAACTACGAAGCCTTCGTCATGCCGCTGATGCCCGGAACCCAGGAGGTTTCGGTCGACCAGAAAGGCGGGCCGCTGCCGGTGACGCGGGTCAGCGCCGAGGGCGCGGAGTTCATCCACTGGTCGAAGGACGGCAAGCAGGTCCACTGGAGCATGGGGCCGACCCTGTTCACCGCCGAGACCGAGGCGCTCTACGCCAGCGCCCCGGCCGCCGACGGGGCCAGCAAGGACGACGGCAAGTTCAAGCCGGTGAAGACAGGGCTGTCGCTGTCGATGGAGGTCGCCGCCGACAAGCCGACCGGCGTCGTCGCCCTGACCGGCGCACGGGTCGTGACCATGGCCGATAAGGCCGGCGGGATCATCGACAACGCGGTGATCGTGATCAAGGGCGACCGCATCGTCGCGGTCGGGCCCAAGGCCAGCACGCCGGTTCCGGCCGACGCCAAGGTGGTCGACGTGACGGGCAAGACCATCATCCCCGGCCTCGTCGACGCTCACGCCCACGGGCCGCAGGGCAGCAACGACCTGATCCCGCAGCAGAACTGGTCGGCCATGGCCAACCTAGCCCTGGGCACGACGACGATCCACGACCCCTCGTCGCAGGCGTCGATGATCTTCGCGGCGGCGGAGCTGCAGCGCGCGGGCAAGATCCTGGCTCCGCGCACCTTCTCGACCGGCGAGATCATCTATGGGGCCAAGGCGGCCGAGGTCTATGCCGAGATCAACAGCCTGGACGACGCCCTGGCCCATGTCCGCCGCCTGAAGGCTCAGGGCGCGCACAGCGTCAAGAACTACAACCAGCCTCGCCGCGATCAGCGACAGATGGTGGTCGTCGCGGCCCAGAAGGAAAACATGGAGGTCGTGCCCGAGGGCGGGTCGCTCTACACTCTGGACGTGACCCTGATCCAGGACGGCAACGCCACCGTCGAGCACAACGTGCCCGTGGATCGCTTCTATGACGACATCGTCAGCCTGTGGTCGCAGACCAAGACCAACTACACCCCCACCCTGGTGGTGGCCTATGGCGGTCCGGCCGGCGATCCCTACTGGCGTCAGCACATGGACGTCTGGACCCACCCACTGCTGTCCAAGCACGCGCCGCCGGCGCTGCTGGCCGCCCAGAACGCGCGCCGCCAGGCCGCGCCCGAGGAAGACTATGTCGACGGTGCCGCCGCGCGCGAGGCCAAGAAGCTGGCCGATCGCGGCGTGCAGGTGTCGATCGGCGCCCACGGCCAGCAGGCGGGCCTCGGCTCGCACTGGGAGATGTGGTCGTTCGCGCGCGGCGGCTGGAGCCCCGTCGAGGCCCTGGCGGCCGGCACGATCAACGCCGCCCGCTCGCTGGGCTACGCCAAGGATGTGGGTTCGCTGGAGGTCGGCAAGCTGGCCGACCTTCTGGTGCTGGACGCCGACCCGACCGCCGACATCCGCAACAGCGACAAGCTGCACCGCGTGATGCTGGGCGGCCGACTCTATGATCCGGCGACCCTGAACGAGACCGTCACTGGCCAGCGCGTCCGCCAGCCCTACTGGTGGGAGCGCGCGGGCGAAGCCTGGAGCGGCGGCCAGGGTGGCTCGGACCACACTGACGACGTGGGGTAGGGGAAAAGGAGAGGCGGCTTTTAAGCCGCCTTCACCGCCGAGGCGATCGACTTGACGACCTTCTTCACAAGGGCGGGGTCGTCGCCTTCGGCCATGATACGGATCAGGGGCTCGGTGCCCGAGGCGCGGACCACGATACGTCCAGCGCCGTTCAGCTGGCTCTCGCCGTCGGCGATGGCGTCCTTGACGGCCTGGGCTTCCAGCGGCTTGCCGCCGGCGAAGCGGACATTTTCCAGGAGCTGCGGCACCGGCTCGAACTGACGGCCCAGGGCGCTCATCGGCTTGTCGGTCTCGACCATGACAGCCAGCACCTGCAGGGCCGCGATCAGGCCGTCGCCCGTGGTCGAGAAGTCTGACAGGATCAGGTGGCCCGACTGCTCGCCGCCCACATTGAAGCCGCCTTCGCGCATGCGCTGCATGACATAGCGGTCGCCCACGGCGGTGCGCTCGAGCGACAGGCCCAGGCCGTTCAACTGGCGCTCGAGGCCAAGATTCGACATGACCGTGGCCACGACGCCGCCGCCCTTCAGGGCGCCGGCCTTGGCGAAGGCGCCAGCGATAATCGCCATGATCTGGTCGCCGTCGACGACTACGCCCTTCTCATCGCAGATCACCAGACGGTCGGCGTCGCCGTCGAGGGCGATGCCGATGTCGGCGCGATATTCGCGCACCATCTTGGCCATGGCCTCAGGATGGGTCGAGCCGCACTCCTCATTGATGTTCGTGCCGTCCGGCGAGACACCCAGCGTGATAACCTCCGCGCCCAGCTCGTAGAGGGCGGTGGGGGCGACCTTGTAGGCCGCGCCATTGGCGCAATCGATGACGATGCGCAGGCCCGACAGGTTCAGGTGGCGCGGGAAGGTCGCCTTGACGATCTCGACATAGCGGGCTTGGGCGTCGTCGATCCGCTTGACGCGGCCTAGCTCGCGCGGGGCGGCCAGACCTTCCTGCAGGCCCTGGTCCATCAGCGCCTCGATGCCCAGCTCCTGGGCGTCCGACAGCTTGTAGCCGTCGGGGCCGAACAGCTTGATGCCGTTGTCGGCGAAGCTGTTGTGGCTGGCCGAAATCATGATGCCGAGATCGGCGCGCATCGAGCGGGTCATCATCGCCACCGCCGGCGTCGGCAGCGGGCCGAACAGGCGCACGTCCAGGCCCACGCTGGTCAGGCCGGCCACCAGGGCGGGCTCGATCATGTAGCCCGACAGGCGCGTGTCCTTGCCGATCACCACCAGATGGCGGCGCTCGTCCTGCGACCGGAACAGCTTGCCGGCCGCCAGACCGACGCGCAGGGCCACCTCGGCCGTCATCGGATGCTTGTTGGCCTGGCCCCGGATGCCGTCGGTGCCGAAATAGGCGCGCTTGCTCATGGTCGTGCTGTCGTCTCTCTAGGGCCGTGCTTCGGACGCGAAACGATCCGAAATGCAGATTTATGCGATGCGGTCTTTAGCCAGTGCTAAAGCGCCTCACGTAAATTCGCGTGTCGGTAGGCATAAGCCTGTCGGCGCGTTCTACAAGGGATCATGGCCCATGTGCGGCATTATCGGCATCGTCGGAAGAGAACCCGTCGCCGACCGGCTGATCGAGAGCCTCAAGAGGCTGGAATATCGCGGCTATGACTCCGCCGGTGTCGCGGGCGTAGTCGACGGAACGGTCCAGCGCCGCCGGGCCCAGGGCAAGATCAAGGCCCTTGAGGCCGTTCTGGCTGATGAACCCCTGACGGCCACCACCGGCATCGGCCACACCCGCTGGGCCACCCACGGCGCGCCGAACGTGCGCAACGCCCACCCGCACACCGCCGGCCGTGTCACCCTGGTGCACAACGGCATCATCGAAAACTTCGCCGAGCTGAAGGCCGAGCTTTCCGCCGCCGGCCGGACGTTCGAGAGCGACACCGACACCGAGGTCATCGCCCAGCTGATCGACGCTGAGCTGGCGACGGGTCTCGCCCCCCTCGACGCCTTCAAGGCCACGCTGGACCGCCTGACCGGCGCCTATGCGCTCGCGGTGCTGATCCAGGGCGAGGCGGACCTGATCCTCGGCGCCCGCCGCGGCAGCCCCCTGGTGGTCGGCGAAGGCCAGGGCGAGATGTTCCTGGGCTCGGACGCCCTGGCCGTTGGCCCGTTCACCAACCGGGTGATCTATCTGGAGGAGGGCGACTACGTGGCCCTCGACCACGACAGCCGCCGCATCTTCGACGCCTCGGGCGCGCCGGTCGATCGGCCGGTTCGTGTGGTCCCGACCTCGTCGGTGATGTTGGAAAAGGGCAACTACCGGCACTTCATGGAGAAGGAGATCCATGATCAGCCCGAAGGCTGCCAGCGGACGATCGCGGCCTATGTCGACACCCTGACCTCGCGGGCCTCGGTCCCGGGCGACATCGACTTCGCCAAGCTCGAACGCATCCAGATCGTCGCCTGCGGCACCTCCTACATCGCCGGCGTCGTCGGCAAGTATCTGATCGAGCAGCTGGCCGACCTGCCGGTCGACGTCGAGATCGCCTCGGAGTTCCGCTATCGCACCCCGGCCCTGCGGCCGGGTTCGCTGGTCGTGGCCATGTCGCAGTCGGGCGAGACCGCGGACACCCTGGCGGCGCTGCGCTACTGCAAGGCCAAGGGCATGAAGAGCGCGGTGGTCGTCAACGCCACCGAGTCGACCATGGCCCGCGAGGTCGACGTGGTCTGGCCGATCCACTGCGGGCCGGAGATCGGCGTCGCCTCGACCAAGGCCTTCACGGCCCAGGTCAGCGTGATGATCGCCCTGGCCATCGCCGCCGCCAAGGCGCGCGCGACCATCGACGCCGCCGAGGAGCAGCGCCTCGTCAAGGTGCTGCTGGAAGCCCCGCGACTGATCGCCGAGGCCATCGGCCTGGAAGACGCCATCAAGGAGATCGCCGCCGACGTCGCCAAGGCCCGCGACGTGCTCTATCTGGGTCGCGGCCCGATGTCGGCCCTGGCCCTGGAAGGCGCGCTGAAGCTCAAGGAAATCAGCTACATCCACGCCGAGGGCTACGCCGCCGGCGAGCTGAAGCACGGCCCGATCGCCCTCGTCGACGACCAGACGCCGATCGTCATCCTGGCGCCGCACGACAGCTATTTCGAGAAGTCGGCCTCGAACATGAGCGAGGTGATGGCGCGCGGCGGCCAGGTGATCTTCATCACCGACACCGAAGGCGTGAAGCACGCGCCGGCCGGCGCCAAGGTGGTGGTCACCGCCCCCGCCAGCGATCCTCTGGTATCGACCCTGGTTATGTCCGCCCCCATCCAGCTCCTGGCCTACCACGTCGCCGTGGTGAAGGGCGCGGACGTCGACCAGCCCCGCAACCTCGCTAAGTCAGTGACCGTGGAGTAGGGGGTATCTAGGCAACTTCCCTGCTCAAGATTAAGCAAGGCCAATGACGCAGACTTTTCTTCACGTTGGCTGCGGGCCGACCAGCAAACGCGATCTGAAGGGTTTCTCCGGAGACGCCTGGTCAGAGATTAGGCTGGACATCGATCCGCGCGTTTCGCCGGATATTGTCGGCAGCCTGACCGACATGAGCGCTGTGGCGTCCGAGTCGATGGACGCCCTCTTCTCGAGCCACAACATCGAGCACCTTTACCCATTTGAGGTGCCAGTAGCCCTGGCCGAGTTCAGGCGGGTTTTGAGAGCGGATGGCTTTCTCATCCTCACCTGTCCTGATCTTCAGTCCGTTTGTGAAGCCGTTGCTGACGATAGGCTAGTCGACCCGCTTTATACATCGCCGGCAGGGCCAATCGCGGCCATTGATATTCTCTATGGTCACCGCAGCGCCCTCGCTGCTGGGAACCTCTACATGGCGCATAGGTGCGGCTTCACATACAAGGTGCTTGATCAGCTTCTGAAGCAGGCAGGATTTCCTGCCCGCGCGGGAGTGCAGCGAAAGGCCGCATACGACCTTTGGATGCTCGCCTCGTGTAGCGAGAGAAGTGAGGTCGAATTGGTCGAAATGGCGAAGCTTTACTTTCCGTAGGGCCGCCGCAACGTACGTGGCGGCTCCGGGTGATTTTAAAAGCCTCCGCCTGTGTCTCCGGACACATGCGCGGAGATGGGTTCAAGCGGAGCTACCTCCTGCGGCGCTCGCTGGCGCGCCGAACGCCTCGTGCCTTGACATATTGTCGGCGAGGTTTGGGCGTGGGCCGGGTGACCGGCGCGTCTTGGCCCAGGGCGCTTAGGTAGAGGCTCGCGGGATTATGGAGCTCACGCTCGAACAAGCTTTGCGACAGGCTGTTGACGCGCACCAAGCTGGTCGACTGCCCGAGGCTGAGCGGTTGTATCGCGCGATCCTGGCGGTCTCGCCTGACCAACCGGACGCCAATCATAATCTGGGTCAACTCGCCCTTGGCGTGGGCCGCCCGGCCGAGGCGCTGCCTCTTCTGAAGCGCGCCTTGGAGGCGCGCCCCCAAGAGGGGCGGTTCTGGCTGAGCTATGTTGAAGGTCTGATCGGCGCGAGTCTGTTTACCGAAGCCGAATCGATTTTGGCGCAGGGGCGAGCGCTAGGGCTTTCCGGGCCTTTGGTTGAGCCCCTGGTTGAAACGCTGGAGCGGAACCGGTCGGCTGTTGAGCCATCACAAGACCGTATGGAAGCCTTGGTCGCCGCTTATGGCGCCGGCGACCTCGCTGAGGCGGAGTCGTTAGCCGGCGACCTTGCCACGAGATTTCCAGCGCACCCGCTCGCTTGGAAGGTTCTTGGCGCGATCTATCAAAAGCAGGGGCGCAAACCCGAAGCCTTGGCAGCCAAGCAGCGTGGTGTGGCGCTTGCTCCAACCGATGCGGCGGCGCACGCAAACCTGGCCGTCGCTCTCAATCATCTGGGACGTTTCTCGGAGGCTGAGGCCAGTGGTCTGGAGGCGCTCCGGCTAGACGGCGCGCTTGTGCAGGCTCACTTCTCGGTCGCCGCCTCGCTCAAGGCGATGGGACGTCTTAGCGAGGCTGAACGAAGCTATCGACAAGCCCTAGCGCTGAAACCTGACTACAGCGACGCCTATAACGGCCTTGGCGCTGTACTGTTGTCGCAGGGGCGGTTCCCAGAAGCCGAAGCCCAGTTCCGCGAAGCCGCACGCCTTGATCCTGAAAGCGTCGACGCTCTCAACAATCTTGGCGCGGCGCTCTACAAGCAAGGGCGGCTGAGCGAGGCGGAAGCCTGCTATCAGGCGGCGATCCGGCTTGATCCGACGTGCGCCGAGGCTCACAATAATCTCGGTGTGACCCTGAACGATCTAGGTCGTCTGGCGGACGCTGAGGCCAGCTACAGGCAGGCTTTGCGTCTGCGGCCCGACTATACGGCGGCGCACAGCAACCTATTGTTTGGATTGAATTATATCGCCTCACTTCCGCCCGGCGAAGCGCTGGCTGAGGCCAAGCGGTATGGAGCTCAGGTGTCGGCGGGCGCAACGCCGAAGTTCACACAGTGGCGGACGAAGCCTTCGCCCACTCGGCTGCGCATCGGCTTGGTGTCGGGCGACCTTCGCAACCACCCTGTCGGTTACTTTCTTGAAGCGGTTGTGCGTCATCTGGACCCCGAGCAGTTCACGCTGCTGGCCTTTCCGACGCAGGGGCGTGAAGACGACCTGTCCGCCCGCCTGAAAGACCGCCTCAACCAGTGGATTCCTATCAGCGGCCTCGATGACGCCGCCGCGGCGGCGACAATCCATGCGGCGGGGATCCATGTCCTGCTCGACCTGTCGGGCCACACCGCGCACAATCGCTTGCCGGTTTTTGCGTATCGACCCGCGCCGGTGCAGGCCTCATGGCTTGGCTATTTCGCCACCACGGGCCTGCCTGAGATGGACTTCTTCATTGGCGATCCGCACATGTCGCCAGCGCACGAGCACCATCACTTCACCGAGCGGGTCTGGACGCTGGCCGACACTTGGCTTTGCATGGCGCCGCCAGATTGCGGCGTTAGGCGCGAGTCATCGCGCGCTTCCGACGGCATGACGTTTGGATGCTTAGGGAACTTGGCCAAGATCAACGACGCCGTGGTCGACGTGTGGGGCGCAGTTCTGCGTCGCGTTCCGGCGTCGCGGTTGCTGCTCAAGTCTGCGCAGTTCGCCGACCCCATGATCGTCAGCAAGGTCAAGGGATGGTTCGAGGGGCGCGGGGTTTCGTCCGAACGCCTTGTGCTACAGGGCTCGGCGCCCCGGGCGGCCTATTTTGAAACCTATAATCAGATTGATCTGGTGCTAGACACTTTCCCCTATCCGGGCGGCACCACCTCGGTGGACGCTCTGTGGATGGGGGCGCCGGTTATCACTCTCCGCGGCGACCGTTTTCTGTCGCGCCTGGGTGAATCGATCGCGACCAATGCGGGGCTCTTGGAGTTGATCGCGCAGGATCCAGACGACTACGTCGAGAAGGCCGTGGCCCTGGCCTCGGACCCGGAGCGCCTGGCCCGCTTGCGGAAGGACCTACGCGACCGAGTGCTCACCACGCCCCTGTTCGACACACAGCGCTTTGCCCGCTCCTTTGGGGACGCCTTGTGGGGTATGTGGCGGGAAGCCGAAGCAAACGGGCGGTCCTGACGCCCTTGTCCGCAGGATGGTCTGGCGCGAAACTGTCTGCGCAGACGTTTGTGGGGGATCAGATGTCTTTCGTCGTGACACCTATCGGTCAGGTCGAAGGTGGCCGGAAGGCTCCGGAAGACGACGACTGGGGCGGCAGCCGCGCGCGGATTGTCCTGGATCCCGCGCGCTTCGACGACGAGGCCCTGATGGGCTTGGACACTTTTAGCCACGCCGAGGTCGTCTATGTGTTCGACAAGGTCGGCGAGGACCAGATCGTCACTGGTGCGCGCCATCCGCGCGGCAATACCGATTGGCCGCGCATCGGCATCTTCGCCCAGCGCGGCAAGAACCGGCCCAACCGGATCGGCGTCACGGTCTGCGAGATCGTTTCAGTCGCGGGCCGTGTGCTGGAGGTGCGCGGGCTGGACGCGATCGACGGCACCCCAGTGCTCGACATCAAGCCGGTGATGAGCGGCTTTGCGCCGCGCGGCGCGGTCCGCGAGCCCGACTGGGCCAAGGCCATCATGGAAAACTACTGGTGAGCCGCAGCCTCGTCGTCGACCGGGCCCGCGCCGACGAGACGACGATCGTCGCCAACCTGATGCAGCTCTACATCCACGACTTCTCGGAACTGTGGTTCGACCGAGAGGTCGAAGGAGAGCTGGGCCCGGACGGTCGCTATTCGGACTATCCCGGGCTTGAGACCTACTGGCGCGACCCGACCCGCGAGGCCTGGCTCTTCCGGATCAACGGCCTGCCGGTCGGCTTCGCCCTGGTCAATGCGGTCGCCCATGGCGACACGCCGATCGACCGCGCGGTGGCCGAATTCTTTGTGGTCCGCAAGCATCGCCGGCGCGGGGTGGGTCTGACCGCCGCCCATGCGCTGTTCGCCTCGGCCTGGGGCGTCTGGGAGGCGGCGACGGTCCGCCGTAACGTCGGCGCGCGGGTCTTCTGGCGTCGCGCGGTCGAGACCTATCCTGGCGTCCGCGACGTTGTCGAGGAAGACCGCCACGACGCCCGCTGGGACGGGACCGTGTTGACCTTCCGGGTCGGCTAGCGTTTTCGCAGTTCCGGGCAGGCGTCAGGTTCCGCCGTCCAGCTGACGCTGGCGACCTTCCAGGCGCCCTCGGCCTTGGCGAGGGTGAAAATGTTGACGCCGCAATGGACGGTCTTGCCGTCGCGGGTGATCTCGAAGGGCCCCGTGACGGTCGCCAGCGCACCGCGCCGGTAGACGACCGGTGACCACATCCATTCCTTGAGGCCCGGCGCCACCTTCTTTCCGAAGCTATCCTCGAACCCGAAGCGTCGCAGGTCGATCGAACCGTCCGGCTTGGTCGTGACGGCCATCATCGGGATGTTCGGCAGCGCTGCAGCGCGCATGGCGGCGGGATCGCCGGCTTCCAGGCCGTCGAAGAAGATCTGGGTCGCGGCGAGGACGGCCTTGTCCTCCGGATCGCCCGGCGGGGCCGAAACAGCGGCGGCGGCGAGCAGCAGAGCGGTGAGCAGCATGGATGATCCGGGTCAGGTGTCGTCGGAAAGCCGATCGAGGAACGCCTGGGCGGCTTCCTTGTGGCGTGGCTTGAGGGTCTTTCCGAGGATGGCCATCAAGGCCGCGATCACCGCCGCGTCGTCGGTGAAGCCGATCACGGGCAGTATATCGGGCAGAGCGTCGGTCGGCAGGACGAAATAGGCCAGGCCCGCCAGCATCATGCCCTTGGCCGCCATCGGCGTTTCAGGGTCGCGCGCGGCCCACCAGACCGACAGGGCGTCGGCCGCGAACGGGATCTTGGCCGCGACCTTGCGGATCTTGGGCAGGAAGCCCTCGCGGACCTTCTCCTCGTTGACGCGCACGGTGGCGGGGACCAGCGCCTTGGCCGGATCCAGAACCTCGTTGACGTTTACGTCGGGGGACGGTTTGGCGTCGCCGCTCATCGGGATAAACCTCTGTTCAAACTCGATCCTAAACGCGAACGCTTCAAACGCGAACTAGCAGGGAAACGTCCAATGAAACTCGACAACACCGTCGCCGCCGTCGTCACCGGGGGCGCTTCGGGCCTCGGCGAAGCCACCGCCCGCGCCCTGGCCGCCCAAGGCGTCAAGGTCGCCCTCTTCGACATGAACGAAGAGCGCGGCCTGCAGGTCGCCAAGGAAATCGGCGGCGTGTTCTGCAAGGTCAACGTCACCAGCGACGCCGATGTCGACGCCGGCTTCGAGAAGGCTCGCGCCGCGCACGGCCAGGAGCGGATCCTCGTGAACTGCGCCGGCACCGGCAACGCGGCCAAGACCGCCAGCCGCGACAAGGCCACCGGCGAGACCAAGCACTTCCCGCTCGACGCCTTCGACCGCATCATCCAGATCAACCTCGTCGGCACGTTCCGCTGCATCGCCAAGTCGGCCAAGGGGATGCTGGACCTCGAGCCGCTGGAAGACGGCGAGCGCGGCGCGATCGTCAACACCGCCTCGGTGGCGGCCGAGGACGGCCAGATGGGCCAGGCGGCCTATTCGGCCTCGAAGGGCGGCGTCGTCGGCATGACCCTGCCGATCGCCCGCGACCTGATGAGCGAAGGCATCCGCGTCAACACCATCCTGCCGGGCATCTTCAACACCCCGCTGATGAACAATGCGCCGGAAGCAGTGAAGGCCGGCTTGGCCGCCTCGGTGCCGTTCCCCAAGCGCCTTGGTCATCCGGAAGAGTACGCTCAGCTGGCGGTCACCATGATCACCTGCGGCTACTTCAACGGCGAAGATGTCCGTCTGGACGGCGGCATCCGCATGGCGCCGCGGTAAGGCCGTAAAAAATCCTCCACCAATCGGGGGAGGTGATCGCGAGGCGATCGGAGGGGGAAGTGACGCGGAAGACCCGCTGAACTTCCTTCTCCGTCGCTCCTTCGGATCGACACCTCTCCCTCAGGGAGAGGATTTTCGACCTACTTCGCCTCCGGCCGCACGATCGTGCTGGCCAGGTTGGCCATGATCTCGCGGGCGTCATAGGCGCGCGGATCGCCTTGCGGCTTCTGGCCCTTGTGCATCACGATCTCCGCGCCGGCCTCGAACTTCTCGACCGTGCGGATCTGGCCGCGATCAGCGAAGAAGGGGTCGCCCCAGAAGGGGTCCCAGGTGCGCCAGCCATAGGCGGGGCCATAGTAGCGCCAAGCCGGGCGCCAGTAGCCGTACGGGTAGCCGAAACCAAAGCCTGGGCGCGAGAACGGATCGGGCTCGACATAGGTGCGCGCGGTGCGGTCCGTGCGGTGGTCGGCGGTCTCGAACCAGTCATAGCCTTGCTGCACCGTCAGCTCAGCCGAGCGGTAGAGCAGATAGCGCTCCACGGTTTCGCGCGAGGTGAGGTTATTGCCGGCGAACGAGATGCGGTAGCGGTCGCCTTCCAGCTTCTGCTCGGAGAAGCCGCCCGTCACGGCGCCCGAGGTGACGCGGGGCTGGTAGGGCGTGGGGGTGGCGCAGGCGGCGAGACCCGCAGTCACCACCAGCGCGGTGACAAGGGCGGCCTTCTTGATCGACATGACGTGCTCCTTCACGCGGAGTCCTTGGACATTGGAACAACTCTGGCTGGGCTTTGTGGTTTCGCCAAGGCCGCTTTGCCTCACGGTTGAAACTTAGCCGCGCGAGACGATCAGCACGGCCGCCGTGATCAGCAGCACGCCGACCAGGATCGCAAAGCCGCGCCGGAAGCCCGGTTCGTTCATCCGGCTCGACAGCGCTGCACCGCCGACGCCGTAGGCGGACATGCTGATCAGGTCCATGCCGATGGTGGCGCAGGCGAACATGATCAGCTGCGGGACCAGCGGACGGTCGACGTCCAGAAACGGCGGCAGCACGGCCGAGAAGAACAGCAGGATCTTCGGGTTGGCGATCTGCACCATGAAACCGTCGAAAAAGGCCGAGCGGCCCTCGCGAACGCTCGCCGAGGCTTGGCTTTCGACGTTCTTGATCCCGGCCCACAGCGATTTGAGGCCCAGCCAGACGAGATAGGCCGCGCCGGCCAGGGCCAGGACGTGAAACGCCTCAGGAAAGGTGATGATCAGCGCGCCCAGGCCCAGCGCCGAACAGGCGAACCAGACCAGGGTGGCCGTGTTCATGCCAACGACACCCAGCAGGGCTGCGGTCTTGCCCCGTTCCATGCCCGTGGCGATGGCGAACAGGTTGGCGGGCCCAGGCGTAATGGCCATCACGAACATGGCGACCAGAAAGGCGCCATAACGGGCGGGATCGACGGGCAGGTGGTCCATGGCGCGGATATAGGCCGCTCCGCCATGGACCACCAAGCAAAGCTAGGCTCCAATCACCGCGTAGATGTAGATCGCCTTGCCCAAGGCGCCGAACAGCAGGACGGCGGTGGCCAGCATCTGGATGATGAAGCCCAGTTCGCGCTTCCTGGCGTCGGCGGCGTAGCCCAGGGCGTAGAGGATCCGGCCGATGATCCAGACCACCCCGGCGGCGGCGGCGAACAGGTCGTTCCAGTAGATCGCGAACAGCCACAGCGAGGGCAGGTAGATCACCAGCCACTCGACAGTGTTCGCCTGCACCCGCAGATGGCGCTCCAGCTCCGGATCGCCGGTCATGGCCGGGGCGTCGATGCCGGTGCGACGGCGGGCGCCGCCGATCCTGAAGATCATCCAGACATAGACGAGCAACGAAACCAGGGTGACGATCGCCACCAGCGCGTGGGATTGCTGCATGTGTAAGTTTCCTCCCGACGGCCTTTCCTGGGCCGCTTAAGGGGCGACCCTAGCGGGGTTCGGCGCAGCTTGGCATCCCCTGGCGTGCGGCCTAAAGGGCTTGCGCGTTAAACAATTGTTAGGGATAGCTGTCGTCGCGCGTGCGATGGGTCCGTTGGAACCCCGCTCTCGCTCGTTCGCTTTTCCCGATGACGATCCTCATCCGCGGAGGCTGTGCGCCATGCGAGTGGAATCCACGGCGATCACCGACATCGCCTACACCCCCGAACACGGCAAGCTGTTCGTCACGTTCCACGACGGCGACGAATACGTCTATGTCGGCGTACCCGAACGGATCAGCGCGGCGTTCTACCGCTCGCGCTCGAAGGGCCGGTTCTTCCAGCGGATGATCCGGGACCGGTATCCGTACAACCGGGTGTAGCCCAGGCCGAAATTTCCTTCTCCCCTTGCCGGATAAGGTGTCAGCGTAGCTGACGGATGAGGGGTTTAAAGGCCTGTCCGGATAGCGCCATGCGACCCCTCACCCGGCCCTTCGGACCACCCTCTCTCGCAAGGGCAAAGGATTCCCCCCCTCGGCTCGCGCCAACGAAAAAGGCGCCGCGAGGCCTCCCTCGCGACGCCCTTTGATCGCGTGTGGCTCCAGCCTGCGCCTAGCCGCGCTTGTCGCGCTTGGCCAGGACCCGCAGGCGCAGGGCGTTGAGCTTGATGAAGCCGCCAGCGTCGCGGTGGTCGTAGGCGACCTTGCCTTCCTCGAAGGTGACCAGGTCCTGATCGTACAGGCTGTAGGGGCTCTCGCGGCCGATGACCGTGACATTGCCCTTGTACAGCTTCACGCGGACGCGGCCGGTGACCTTCTGCTGGCTGTAGTCGATGGCGGCCTGCAGCATCTCGCGCTCGGGCGTGAACCAGAAGCCATTGTACACCAGCGTGGCGTACTTCGGCATTAGCTCGTCCTTCAGATGCATCGCGCCGCGATCGAGCGTGATGCTCTCGATGCCGCGGTGGGCGGCCAGCAGGATGGTGCCGCCGGGGGTCTCGTAGACGCCGCGCGACTTCATGCCGACGAAGCGGTTCTCGACGAGGTCGAGGCGGCCGATGCCATTGTCGCGACCCAGCTCGTTCAGGTTAGTCAGCAGGGTGGCCGGGCTCATCGCCACGCCGTCGATGGCGACGGGGTCCCCCTTCTCGAAGTCGATGGTGATGATGGTCGGCTTGTCCGGCGCGTCCTCGGGCGCGATGGTGCGCATGTGGACGAACTCGGGCGGCTCGACCGCCGGGTCCTCCAGCACCTTACCCTCGGACGAGGAGTGCAGCAGGTTGGCGTCGACGCTGAACGGCGCCTCGCCGCGCTTGTCCTTGGCGATCTGGATCTGGTGCTTCTCGGCGAAGTCCAGCAGGGCCTCGCGGGACTTGAAGTCCCATTCGCGCCAGGGGGCGATCACGGTGATGTCGGGCTCCAGGCCATAGTAGCCGAGCTCGAAGCGGACCTGGTCGTTGCCCTTGCCAGTCGCGCCGTGGCTGACGGCGTCGGCGCCCATCTTGCGGGCGATCTCGATCTGCTTCTTGGCGATCAGCGGACGCGCGATCGAGGTGCCCAGCAGGTACTGGCCCTCATAGACCGTGTTGGCGCGGAACATCGGGAACACGAAGTCGCGGACGAACTCTTCGCGGACGTCCTCGATGAAGATGTTCTCGGGCTTGACGCCGGCGGCCAGCGCCTTGGCGCGCGCCGGTTCGATCTCTTCGCCCTGGCCCAGGTCGGCCGTGAAGGTGATGACCTCAGCGCCGTACTCGGTCTGCAGCCACTTCAGGATGATCGAGGTGTCGAGGCCGCCCGAATAGGCGAGCACGACCTTCTTCACGGACTTGTCGGCCATGAGCGGGTCCTTTCGGAGAGAAACACAAAGTCGCGCGCCTTCAACGGCGAAAGACCGCGCGGGTCAAGCGTTAATAGGGCTGCTTACAGCACGCCCTCGTCCTGCAACGTCTTGATGACGGACCGCAGGTGGAAAAGCTGAGCCATGGCCAGCACGGCGCCGAGGGTGGCGCGCACGCAGAACACCATGATCGCTTCCAGCCCCTCCGCCCGGAACGTCGTCCCCGACAGGGTGAAGGCGAAGATGATCGCCATGGACGCGATCGGGATCCACAGCAGGCCCGCGGCCTTGGTGAGCCGAAGCGCGGGCTTGCCCTCGCGGGTCCAGACGATCGGCACGCTCGTGCCGGCGGGGATGCGTTTCCAGGCGCCGTGGGCGGTGGTGGCGATGATGGTCAGGGCGGCGATCGACAGACCGTCGCCGATGATCCGCAGGGCCGTTTCCATCGCCTAGACCGTCACCTGGGCGCCCAACTCGACCACGCGGCCGGGCGGGATCTTGAAGAAGTCCGTCGGGTTGGCGGCGTTCTTCATCAGGTAGATGAACAGGCGATCCTGCCACAGCGGCATGCCGCTATTGGCCGACGGCACGATCGAGCGGCGCCCCAGGAAGAAGCTGGTGGCCATGATGTCGAACTTCAGCCCCTGCTTGCGGCACACGGCCAGGGCCTTGGGAATGTTCGGGCTTTCCATGAAGCCGTAGTTGACCACGACCTTCTTGAAGTCGTCGTTGACCTTCTCGATCTTGACCCGGTCTTCCTCGGCCACGCGCGGCGTCTCGGCGGTGCGGACCGTCAGGATGACGTTGCGCTCGTGCAGCACCTTGTTGTGCTTGAGGTTGTGCATCAGGGCCACGGGCGTCATGTCCGGGTCCGATGTCAGGAAGATCGCCGTGCCCGGGGCGCGGTGCGGCGCGCGGGCCCGCAGGATGTCCATCAGATCGGCGACGGGCAGGCTGTCGCGACGGGTCTTGTCGGTCAGGATCTGGCTGCCGCGCACCCAGGTGGCCATCACCGTGAACAGCGCCGCGCCGATCAGCACCGGCAGCCAGCCGCCCGAGAAGAAGCGCAGGGCGTTGGCGCTGAGGAAGGTGATGTCCAGGGTCAGGAACGGCACGAGGAAGAGCAGCGCCATCGGCATGCTCCACTTCCACAGCTTCCGCATGACGATGAAGGCCATGCAGGTGGTGACGATCATCGTACCGGTTACGGCCAGGCCATAGGCGTGGGCCAGGGCCGAGGAGGTCTGGAAGGTGAACATGATGGCCAGAACGCCGACCAGCAGCATGGTGTTGAGCTGCGGCACGAAGATCTGACCCGACTGGGTTTCCGAGGTCCGGCGCACGTCCAGACGCGGCAGCAGGCCCAGCTGGATAGCCTGCTGGGTCAGCGAGAACGCGCCGGTGATGACGGCCTGGCTGGCGATGACCGTCGCCGCGCCGGCCAGCAAGACCAGCGGCAGGCGCAGCGCCTCGGGGGCCATTTCGAAGAACCAGTTCAGCTCGGGCATCGCCTTGCCGGCGGCCTCAGCGGTCTGCAGCGTGGTCAGGGCGAAGGCCCCCTGACCCAGATAGTTCATCGCCAGGCAAGGCAGCACGAAGAACAGCCAGGCGGCCTGGATCGGCCAACGGCCGAAGTGACCCATGTCGGCGGTCAGGGCCTCGACGCCGGTCACGGTCAGGAACACCGCGCCCAGGACGATGAAGCCGGTCAGGCCGTGCTCGGCCAGGAACTTGACTGCATAGAACGGGTTCACCGCCATCAGGATGCCGGGGTTGCCCGCCAGGTTCATCAGGCCCAGCGAGAACATCACGCCAAACCACAGGGCGCAGACTGGTCCAAAAAGCTTGCCGACCGAGGCCGTGCCTCGGCTCTGGATGAAGAACAGGCCCAGCAACATCACCGTGGCGATCAGCAGCACGACCTCGTTGGTCACGCCATGCTCCAGCGCGGGGATGGTGCGAAGGCCCTCGACGGCCGACAGCACCGACATGGCCGGGGTGATCACCGCGTCGCCATAGAACAACGCCGCGCCGGCGACGCCCAGGACGAACACCAGGGTGGTGCGCCGTCCCATGGCGTGCTGGGCCAAGGCCATCAGCGACAGCACGCCGCCCTCGCCCTTGTTGTCGGCGCGCATGATGAAGACGACGTACTTGATCGTCACGATCAGGAACATCGCCCAGAGCGCCAGAGACACCACGCCGAAAATTTCGGACCGGGTGACACCGTCGTGGGACGCCGCCGCCAAGGCTTCCTTGAAGGCGTAAAGAGGGCTGGTGCCGATGTCGCCGAACACCACACCCACCGAACCTAAGGCCAGGGCGAAAAAGCCATGGCCCTTCAGGTCATGGCCGTGGCCGTTGGTCGCGGCGCCGTCTTGTTGGGGGATGTCTGAGGACGCAGGCGCGCAATCGGGCGCGGAGTCGTGGGGGGCTTCGGAAGCCATGTAATCCCTCCGGGGAGCCCTCGCAAAACGCTGCTGGCCGACCCATATCGCGATCAAGCGCGGCGCGATACACCCAAACCGCGCCCGGTTCAATCGTCACGCTGCGTCGCATCATGCGGTCTCCCGGTCTTTGAAGGCCTCTGCTGCGGGCGAGTTTTCGGTTGAACGTGCAGACCGTCGCCTTACGTTCCCGGGTTGAGATGTCGGACAGTCAGAAATTCCCCGTCGCGGCCCATGCCCTGGCCTATCTGGCGCACAAGGCCGCCTTCTCGGCCGATCGCGCCGTGGCCAGCGCCGAACTCGCCGCTTCGGTGCCGACGAACCCGGTCGTGGTCCGCCGGGTCACCGCCATGCTGGGCAAGGCTGGTCTGATCGGCGCCCGCGCCGGCGCCAACGGCGGCGCCTGGCTGCTCAAGCCCGCCGAGACCATCACCCTTGATGTCGTGCTTCGGGCCGTCAACGGCTGCGCCCATCTGGGCGTGGCCCCCAAGGGCGTGAAAGGTTGTCCGGTGGGTGAGAAGATCCCCGACGCCGTCCGCGCGGCGATCCTCGCGGCGGATCAGGCCGCCGCCGAGCGATTGTCCCGGATCACGGTCGCAGATCTTCTGAGCGAACTTCACTAGACCTTACGGCCTGAAGCCCCGGCTTTCAGCCGCGCTGATCCTGGCCTCCGAAAAACTGCATCAAAGATTGTTGCAGATCGCCTGGCGCTGCAACCAAGCGCCATTACGTAATCGCTACCGTTTCAGTTTCTAAACGCGAGGGATTACCCATGGCCACCGTCGCCATCGCCTATCATTCCGGCTACGGCCACACCGAAGTTCTGGCCCAGAAGGTCGCCGAAGGCGTCCGTGACGCCGGACAGACGCCTGTGCTGCTGAAGATCGAAAGCGCGGGCCAGGATTTTGCGCCGCTGATCGACCAGATCACCCAGGCCGACGCCGTCATTTTCGGCGCCCCGACCTACATGGGCGACGTCTCGGGCGTGTTCAAAGTGTTCGCCGACGCCACCTCCAGTGCGTTCTTCACCAGCGCCTGGAAGGACAAGCTGGCGGCCGGGTTCACCAATTCCCACAGCTTCGCGGGCGACAAGGCCCATGCGCTGGCCAGCCTGACCATCCTGGCGGCCCAGCACGGCATGAACTGGATCAACCTGGGCCTGGCCCCGCCGAACGTCACCGCCGCCGAACGCGGCCCGGATACGATCAACCGCGTTGGTTCGTTCATCGGTCTGGCCGCCCAGTCGGACAACGCCTCGCCGGAGATCACCCCGCCGGCGGGTGACCGCGAGACTGCGCGGCTGCTCGGCGAGCGTGTCGCCAAGGCGGCGGCGCGTTGGGCGGCCGGCGCGGCGCGCGGCGGGCTCGAACAGGCCGCCTAAGGCCCGTCCACCATCACGGCCGCCGCCCTCCCCGGCCGTGATCCGAAAGGGGCGCGCCTCGCCATTCCGGCGCGCCCCTTTCGTCTTGGCCCAGGGAGGGTTGCTTGAACCAAATCACGGGCCGTGCTCGACTCCGGCGAAGTTTCCACCGGATCACTACGTCATGGCCCGTCGTCTCGCCCTGATCACCGGCGCTTCCGCCGGCATCGGGGCCGCCTCCGCCCGCATCTACGCCAGCCACGGCTATGACGTGGCGCTGACCGCGCGTCGGGCCGACCGCCTGGAAGGATTGGCCGCCGAGATCAAGCTGCGCTCGGGCGTCGAGGCCTATGCGATTCCGGCCGACCTCGCCGAGGTTGAAGGGGTCGACACCGTGCTCTCGGCGATCGCCGAACAGGGACGGGAGGTCGACGCCCTGATCAACAACGCCGGCTATGGCCTGCCCGGGACCTACGACGCCACAAGCTGGGCCGATCAGGCCAAGTTCCTGCAACTGATGCTGACCAGTGTCTGCGAGATGACCCACAAGGTCCTGCCGGGCATGGTCGAGCGCAAGTTCGGCCGGATCGTCAACGTGGCCTCGCTGGCGGGCCTGGTTCCCGGCGCGGCGGGCCACACGCTCTACGCGGCCACCAAGGGCTTTCTGGTCAAGTTCTCGCAAAGCCTGCACCTGGAGAACCTGTCCAACGGGGTGCATGTCAGCGCGCTTTGCCCGGGCTTCACCTATTCGGAGTTCCACGACGTCAACGGCACCCGCGCCCAGGTCAGCCAGGGCGTGCCGGACTGGATGTGGCTGGGCGCCGACGAGGTCGCCGCCGCCGGCTACGAAGCCGCCGAAGCCAACCGCTCGATCTGCGTGCCCGGCGCGCCGAACAAGGCGATCGCCGCCATCGCCAAGATCGTCCCCGACGACTGGGCCCTGGCCCTGATGGCCAGCCAGGGAAGCCGGTTCAGGAAGGTGTGACATTCCGGCTGGGGCTGTCCTTTTGGAAAACCGGGCCTGATCTGCTATAGACCCGCCTCGACCCCGAAGAGCCGGACATCCCCTTGAGCGTCACCCTCGACCTGTCGCGCGTCTCGTCCGAGACGACGCCCGCCCAGCCCGTCTCCAAGCCCCTGGTCAACCTGTCGGGTCTGACGCGCCCGCAGCTGGTCGCGGCCCTAGTCGAGAGCGGCGTGGTCGAGCACGGCAAGGCCAAGATGCGGGCCACCCAGATCTTCCGCTGGATCCACCATCGCGGCGTCACCGACTTCGCCGACATGAGCGATGTGGCCAAGGAGACCCGCGCGCGTCTGGCAGAGGCCTTCACCATCGCCCGCCCCGAGATCGTCGAGCGCCAGGTGTCCAAGGACGGCACCCGTAAGTGGCTGATCCGTATGGCCCCTGGCATCGAGGTCGAGAGCGTCTACATCCCCGGCGTCGGCCGCGCCGGCGCCCTATGCGTGTCCAGCCAGGTCGGCTGCACGCTGAACTGCAGCTTCTGCCACACTGGCACCCAGCCGCTGGTCCGCAACCTCACGACGGCCGAGATCGTCGCCCAGGTCCAGGTGGCCAAGGACGACTTGGCTGAATGGCCGTCCGACAAGGAGGACCGCCAGCTCTCGAACATCGTGTTCATGGGCATGGGCGAGCCGCTCTACAATCTGGGCCAGGTGGCCGACGCCATCGAGATCATCAGCGACAACGAGGGCATCGCCATCTCGCGTCGTCGGATCACGGTGTCGACCTCGGGCGTCGTGCCGATGCTGGAAAAGCTGGGCTCGACCACCCAGGCCATGCTGGCCATCAGCCTGCACGCTACCAACGATCCGCTGCGCGACGTCCTGGTGCCCCTGAACAAGAAGTACCCGATCGCCGAGCTGATGGCCGGCATCCGCGCCTATCCGGGCCTGAGCAACGCCCGCCGCGTGACCTTCGAGTACGTGATGCTGAAGGGCGTCAACGACAGCCCCGACGAGGCGCGCGCCCTCGTCAAGCTGATCAAGGGCATCCCGGCCAAGATCAACCTGATCCCGTTCAACCCCTGGCCCGGCAGCGATTACCAGTGCTCGGACTGGGCGACGATCGAGGCTTTCGCCGCGATCCTCAACAAGGCCGGCTACTCTTCGCCCATCCGCACCCCGCGCGGTCGTGACATTCTCGCCGCCTGCGGTCAGCTGAAGAGTGAGAGCGAGAAGGTCCGCGCCAGCGCGCTGCGTAAGCTGTCCCTGGCGGCGATGGCCGGTGTGTTGGCCGACGACGACGAGGATGAGGCGGCCTAGGCGTCCTCCGACTCCACCATCGTCTTGAGCCGGCTAAGCATGCTCGCCGCATAAGCCGCGTAAGGCCCGATCCAGCGTTCGTGGAGGGCATGGATCGGCAGGGCGTCCAGGTGGTTCCACCGCTCGCGTCCGCGTCGTTCGGCCAGGACCAGTCCTGCCTGCTCCAGCACCGACAGATGCTGCATGACGGTGCAGCGGTCGAGCTCGGCGAACCGCGCGCAGAGCGTGCCGGTCGTCAGCGGCTCTGCCTTGAGAAGATCCAGCATCCGGCGTCGGACACGATGTCCCAGCGCCTTGAAAATCAGATCCGCCTCGTCCTCGTTTGACATGTTATAAAGCTATAACATATGGTCCCTGGCAGCAAGGACGGAGATCATCCATGCCCCATGAATTCACGGTCGGCGGCCGCATCGCCAAGCCCGTGGCCGAGGTCTTCGAGGCGGTCGCCGATCCCAAAAAGCTGTCAGGCTACTTCACCACAGGCGGGGCCCAGGGTCGCCTTGAGACGGGCGCGACGGTCACCTGGGATTTCCACGACTTCCCTGGCGCATTCCCGGTCGAGGTGGTCGAGGTCGTCGCTAACGAGACGATCGTGCTGCGCTGGGAAGCGGCGACCGGAGGCTCCACCACGGTGACCATGACCTTCGCCGACACCGGTGATGGCCGGACCTTGGTGCGCATCCATGAGGCCGGCTGGGGCGATGCGCCTGCTGACGAGAAGGCTGCGTTCGGCAATTGCGAAGGGTGGACCGGCATGCTGTGTGCGATGAAGGTCTTTGTCGAGCACGGGATCAACCTGCGCCAGGGCTTCTACAAGTAGGGCCCGTTTCCCCACGGACGGGCGCCCTCTACGCAAGTCTTGCCGACCCGTGTTAGTCAGGGGGCAGCACGATTATCGGGGTCATTTGCGTCCATGCCGTCCCAGCTTCAGTCGCCCGAGGTCCAGGCCTTCGCCACCGGTTTTCCGATCACCCTGCTGCATGCGAGCGTGACCCTGGTCATGCTGATCCTGGGGGCGGCGCTTTACGCCCTGCTGACGCCGCATAAGGAAATCACCCTGATCCGCGAGGGCAACTCGGCTGCGGCCCTGTCGCTGGGCGGCGTGTTCGTGGGTCTGGCCATCCCGCTGTCGGTGTCGCTGCGGGCGTCGACCTCGGTCACCGAGATCGTCATCTGGGGCGCAGCCACCATCGCGGTGCAGCTGCTGGTCTTCCGCATCACCGACATGCTGCTGAAGGGCCTGCCCGAGCGCATCCACGAGGGCGAGGTCGCCGCCGCCGCCCTGCTGGTCGGCGCCAAGCTGGGCGTGGCGCTGATTCTGGCCGCGGCGGTGGGCGGCTGATACAGTCGCCCCCGGAGGTCGTCCGGTGCATTTCCCCAAGCTTCCCGACTGGCTGGTCTACGCTGCGGCGGTTAGCGCCCTGGTGATCGTCGCTGTCGGTCGTCAGGAGCGCTCGGACGCGCCCCCGCCGCCGCCACCGGTGCCAGGCGAGGAGGGTTTGCCGCTGGGACCGTCCTCGCCGTTCGATCCTTCAATCGTGGTTCAGGTGCCCGACAAGCCCTCGCCCGGCTCGGGCACGGCCTTCTCGGTCGGCGACGACGGTGTCTGGCTGACCGCGCGCCATGTGGTCGACGGCTGCAAGCAGGCCGCCATCGTCGTGGCGGACGGGCGCGGCGTCGCCGCCAAGGTCCATGTCGACGCCCGGGCCGACGCCGCCGTCCTGACCACCGAGGGCGGCGCGCCCGCCGTGCCGATGGGGCTGGACGAGCCGCTGCGTCGCGGCGCGCGCGCCTATCATCCAGGCTTCCCGCAAGGCCATCCCGGCGAGGCCGCCTCGCGCCTGCTGGGCCGCGAGAATCTGGTCGTCCATGGCCGCGGCGCGCGCACGGAGCCCGTGCTCGTCTGGGCCGAGGTCGGCCGCACCGACACCCTGAAGGGCACGCTGTCGGGCCTTTCCGGCGCGCCCGCGCTCGACGCGGCGGGACGGGTGATCGGCGTCACCGTGGCCGAGGCCCCGCGCCGGGGCCGCATCTATACGACCGCGCCTGAAACCCTGAAGGCCGTGCTCGGCTCGCACCGTCGCCCCGCCGCCTCGGAATTCGCCCCCAGCGAGCCGATCACCACCGAGAACTACGGCCGAGTCGCCGACGGTCTGCGTCGTGACCTGCGCGTGGCCCAGGTGGTGTGCCTGGCGGTCTAGGACGTCTTTCGAGCAAAACGCTCTAGGACGCCGCCAGCGTCTTGCCCTGACGGGCCGCCACCATGAACGACAGCACGATCGCGGCGACCCCGATCAGGGCCGTATAGATGAAGAAGGCGGTGTAGCCGGCCGCCATGGCCGGCGCGCTGACACCCAGCTTGGCGCCGGCGGCGGTGAAGCTTTCGGGCGGCAGGCGGGTGAACAGGGCCTTGAGCGGCGCGGTGAAGCCGCCGGCTTCGGCCGCTTTGGCCGACGCCTCGACGATCCGGCCCGACTGGGAGGCGATCAGCTTGCCGGGCAGAGCGTAAAGCGACGAGAACAGCGCATATTGCGTCGCCGTAAAGCCAGCGCTCGTTAGGCTGGACATGTAGGCGATCAGGGCGGTGCCCGCGACGCCGCCGGCGATGTTGTCCAGGCAGATCGAGACGAACAACATGCTGGTGTTGTGACCGCTCATGGCCAGCAGCGCGAACATCAGGTTGCTGATCGGCTGGGCGAAGGCCCCAATGACCAGGGCCTTGATCAGGCCCAGGCGCGCGACGATCACCCCGCCGAGAAACACGCCCGCCATCGAGGCGATGATGCCGAACACCTTCCGGATCTCGGCGATCTCGGTCAGCGTGAAGCCCATGTCGCGGTAGAACGGGTTCATGATGTTCAGCACGAAGTCCGAGACGCGATAGACGCAGATCGCCGCCAGGATCAGGCCGGCCACGCCGTGGAAGCGGGTCAGGAATTCCCCCAGCGGCTCGCCAAACGCCTTGGACATGTAGACGCCGGGCTTGGTGCGCACCTTCGGGATCGGCCAGGCGGCGACCACGACGATGGCGAGACCGATGATCACCCCAACAAGCTGCAGCCAGATCCCGTTCGGCTTGGCGGTCCAGGCCTCGGCCAGGGCCTCACCGCCGATCAGCTTGGACAGCAGGGTCGCATCGCCCGACAGGCCAGAGCCCAGGGCCAGCGCGCCGAGCAGCAGAACGGCCAGACGCACGAGCCACTCGGTGACTTCCAGCGCCTTGGGTTGCTTGACGTCGTCGGTCGGAATCGGCCGGATGGTGTGCTCTGCTTCGCGCGGGGCGCAGAGGGTGGCCAGCACGCCAAGACCCACGATCAGGCCCATCACCGCGTAGGACAGGTTCCAGCCGAACCGCTCGGCCAGCAGCAGGGGCCCGGCGCCGGCCACGATCATGGCGACGCGATAGCCCCACTGGTAGGCCACGACCATCGGGCCCTGTTCTTCCTTGTTGGCGACCTCAATGCGCCAGGCGTCGATGACGATGTCATGCGAGGCCGTGGCGAAACCGACCGTGACGGCGGCGGCGGCCAGGAAGCCCAGCTGGTTCAGCGGGTTCATGGTCGAGATGGCCCACAGTCCAAGGACCATCACGGTCTGGAACACCAGCATCCACGCGCGGCGATGACCAAGAAGCCGGTGCAGCACCGGCACCGTGGTGCGGTCGATCAGCGGGGCCCACAGGAACTTGAACGAGAATGACAGGGTCGCCAGGCTGAAGAAGCCGATGACCGCCAGGGACAGGCCTGCGTCGCGCAGCCACAGCGACAGGGTGTCGAAGATCAGCATGAACGGCAGGCCCGAGGCGAAGCCCAGGCCCAGCATCACCAGGCTGCGTCGCTCGCCGAAGAAGGCGAGGGTCTGCAGCAGGCTCTTCTTCTCCGGCGCCTTGGCTTCTTCGGACATGCGGCGATCCCCCAGCGGGGGAACGCCCCCGTATCAGCCGGCGACCTTGGCTCGCGTCGCGGGTTTCGTCCAGCCGCCGGACACACCGCCGGTGGTCCAGCGGGTGAGGACGTCCCGTAGGGCTTCCTGGGTCAGAGGCTTGACCATGAAGTCGTCCATCCCCGCCGCCAGGCAGGTCCGGCGGTCCTCGTCAAAGGCGTCGGCGGTGAGGGCCGCGATCGGGGTGGCGACGCCCTTGGCGCGCAGGGCGCGGGCGGCCTCGATTCCGGTCAGGCCCGGCATGCGCAGGTCCATGAGGATGAGGTCATAGACCCCGGCTGAGGCGGCGGCGACAGCCTGTTCGCCGTCGGCCACCCGGTCGACCTTGCAGCCTTCGCGCTCCAGCAGGGTGCGCGCCAGGAGAGCGTTGATGGGATTGTCCTCAGCGAGCAGCACCCGTGCGCCGCTGGCGACGGCGCCGGCGATGCGGTCGTCATGGGCGGGCTCGTCCTCGGCCACGCCGCCCGCGGTGGCCGCCTGCAGCACCTGGGCGACCAGTGAGGCCGCGCGCAAAGGCTTGATGAGATAGCCCGAGAAGCCGGCGGCCTTGAGGCGGTCGATGCGGTCGCGTTGCTCCGGCGTCAGCAGCACCACCGAGCGGCGGCCGGCTGGCGGCTTGAGTGCGCCGCGCGGTCCTGAGAGGGCGGCGTCGATCAGCAACACGGCGTCGGCGGGCGCGCCGGCCAGGGCTGAGGCGATGTCGACGGCGGCGTAGGCGCGACCGCCGGCGGCCTCGATCTGGCGGACCGTCGCGGCGCGGACAATGGCGTTGGGCGAGGCGATGGCGACGTTGCGGCCTTCCAGCGGCGTGGCCCGCACGGGGGCGGTGGCCGTGGCGAACGGCGCCTCGAACCAGAACTCCGCGCCTTGGCCCAGCTCACCGCCGACACCGACCGCGCCGTCCATGGCGGCTGAGAGGCGCGACACGATCGCCAGGCCCAGGCCCGCGCCGCCCAGCTGGGTGGCGTGGGTGACGTCGGTCTGGACGAAGGCCTCGAAGATGCGGGCGCGCGCCTCGGGCGCGACGCCGGGTCCGGTGTCGGCCACTGAGAAGCGGATCCGACCGCCGTCGACGGCGCTGGCGGTCAGCAGGACGCCGCCGGCCTCGGTGAATTTCACGGCGTTGCCGGCGAAGTTGAGCAGAATCTGCCGCAGCCGGCCTTCGTCCGCCAGGATCTTCGGCAGGGGCGAGGAGACGGCCCAGGCGATCTCGATCCCCTTTTCATGGGCGCGCGGACTCATCAGCTCAGCCACCTGGCGCAGCAGGCTATCGACCTCGACCGGCGCCAGCGACAGCTCGATCGAGGCCGCGCCGAGCCGGGCGAAGTGCAACACGTCGTTGACCAGCGACAGCAGGTGGTCGCCGCTTTCGCGCAGAGCGGTGACATACGACCGCTGCTCGGCGGTCAGCTTGGTGTTTTCCAACAGCCGCGCCATGCCCAGCACGCCGTTCAGCGGCGTACGGAACTCGTGGCTCAGGGTCGCCAGCTGCTCGGGCGTGACGCTGGGATGGCGGTCGTCGGGTCTGCTGTCGCTCATGGAAACCAAGGTTAGCCGACGCGGCTTAACGGGCGGTCAAACGTGGCTGGCCGCCACGACGCTTTCTTCCGCCGCCCCGCTGGTGCGCCGATAGGCCAGCGCTTCGGCGACGTGGACCCGCTTGACGCTTTCCGCGCCCTCAAGGTCGGCGATGGTGCGCGACAGGCGCAGCACGCGCGTCCAGCCCCGCGCGCTGATGCGTCCGGCCTCGGCGGCGCGGGACAGCAGGTCGCGGCCCGCCGAGTCGAGCCCGGCGACCTTCTCCAGGAAGGCACCTTCAGCGCGACCGTTCAGGCCATCGGCGGCGTCCAGGGTGTCAGCGCGTTCGAGCTGGAGGGCCCTTGCGCGCGCCACGCGGGCGGCGACTTCGGCCGAGCCTTCGACCGGCGGCGGCAGGGCTAGGTCGGCGGCGGTGACGGCGGGCATGTCGACGGCGATATCGATTCGATCCAGGAGCGGACCGGAGATGCGGCCCTGATAGTCCTTCTGGCATCGGGGCGCTTTTCCGCAGGCGCCGCGCCCAGCGCCGCCGTGACCGCAGCGACAGGGATTCATCGCCGCCACCAGCTGGACCCGGGCCGGGTAGCGGACATGCGCGTTGGCGCGGGCGACCATCACCTCGCCGGTTTCCAGAGGGCCGCGCAGGCTGTCCAAAGCCTGGACGCCGAATTCCGGCAGTTCATCCAGGAACAGCACCCCATTGTGCGCCAAGGACACTTCTCCCGGCTTGGCGCGATGCCCGCCGCCCGTCAGCGCGGCCATGCTGGCGCTGTGGTGCGGGGCGCGAAAGGGACGGGCCCTGGTGAGTGTTCCGCGGGCGATCAGTCCCGCCACGGAATGGACCATCGAGGTCTCGAGCAGTTCGGCTGAGGTCAGGGGCGGCAGCAGACTGGGAAGACGCTGGGCCAGCATCGACTTGCCCGAGCCCGGCGGACCGCAGAACAACAGGTTATGACCGCCGGCCGCCGCGATCTCCAGCGCGCGCTTGGCATGTTCCTGACCCTTCACGTCCCGCAGATCCTTGGGCGGTTCGCCCTCGATGATCGGGCCAGGCGTCGGCGCCGAGAGGATCTGACTTCCCCGGAAGTGGTTGATCAGCGCCACTAGCGAGCGCGGCGCCAGGATCCGCGTGCCGCCGGCCCAGGCCGCTTCCGGTCCCGAGGCTTCAGGGCAAATAAGGCCCAGGTCCATGGCCCCGGCCGCCATGGCTGCGGGCAGGGCGCCGGCGGCGGGCACGATGCGGCCGTCCAGCGAGAGCTCGCCCATCGCCGCCCAGCCGTCCAGAGCGTCCAAGGGGATCACACCCAGGGCCGCCATCACCGCCAGGGCGATCGGCAGGTCGAAGTGCGCCCCTTCCTTGGGCAGATCGGCCGGCGCCAGGTTGGCGACGATGCGTTTGCCGGGCAGCGACAGCCCCAGGCCAGCGAAGGCTCCACGCACGCGTTCGCGGCTTTCGGCGACCGCCTTGTCGGCCAGCCCCACCACCACGAAGGCGTGCTGGCCCGTAGTCAGCTGGACCTCGACATCGACCCTGCGGGCCTCGACGCCCTCGAACGCGACGGTGACGACGCGAGCGGCCATCGTAACTCCTTGAGGAACTTGAACTTATCCACAAGGAGCAACACAGTTAACGAAATGGAGCAAGAACGAAAAACGAACATTTCGGGAAATCTTGCGGTTTACGCAGAGTTACCCACCGTTTGAACGAATGTTTTCGATCCGGTTCCAAAGTACTTCAGCGGCGTTGATACCGGTAAAACGCTTCAGCTGTTGGGCCCCCGTCGGCGAGGTGACGTTGATCTCGGTGAGGTACTCGCCGATCACGTCGATGCCGACAAAGAGCAGGCCGCGACGCTTCAGCTCCGGGGCGATGATCTTGCAAAGCTCCAGGTCACGAGCGGTCAGCTCAACGGCTTCGGCGCGGCCGCCGACCCGCAGGTTCGATCGGACCTGACCGCTGGCCGGGACGCGGTTGATCGCGCCCACGGGCTCGCCGTCGACCAGCAGGATGCGCTTGTCACCCTTGCTGACCGCCGGGACGAACTTCTGGGCGATGACCTGCTCGCGGCCGATCATGGCGTGCAGTTCCAGTAGCGCGTCGAGATTGGGGTCGTCGGCCAGGAGCCGCGCCACGCCCGAGCCGCCGCCGCCGTAGAGGGGTTTGAGCACGATGTCGCCGTGGCGGGCGCGGAAGTCGTAGATCGCCTCGTGGTCGCTGGTGATCAGGGTCGGCGGCTGAACGCCCGGGAAGTCGGTGACGAACAGCTTTTCGGGGGCGTTGCGCACCTCGGCCGGATTGTTCACCACCAGGGTGTGGGGATGGACCTTCTCCAGGAAGTGCGTGGCCGTGATGTACGCCATGTCGAACGGCGGATCCTGCCGCATCAGGACGACGTCGACGTCGTCCTTCATGTCCAGCATCACAGTCTCGCCCAGCTTGGCGTGCGCGCCCTTGTCGGCGAAAACCTCGACCGGCTGGGCGCGGGCGAACACACGGCCGTCTTCCTGCGAGAGCTTGTCGGGGGTGTAGAACCAGAGCTTATGCCCCCGGCTCTGGGCCTCCATCATCATCAGGAACGAGGTGTCGGTGTCGATGTTGATCCCCAGGATGGGATCCATCTGAACGGCGACTCGCAGCGACATGGGGGCTCCTGGGGTTCTTGGTCTGGAGCCTAGTTAAGCCGTTTTTGCCGGAACGCTAGTTCAAGCGCAGCCGCACCCGCTCCCGCTGAGCCCGCGCCGCGATCGCCGCGCCGCCGTCCAGGACTTGGGCGCGGGACAGCGCCTGCAGGGCGCCGGCCAGAGCGCCCTGACCCTCGCGGGCGGCCGCGACGTCCAGCCAAGGGCGGTGGTCTTTGGGGTTCAGCAGCGCGCGCCGCAGCGCCGAGCGCTCGGCGCGAACCCAGTCCTTGGCCTGTTGGGCGCGGGCGAAGATGTTGTTCTGCAGGCGGATCAGCACGGCGCGGTCGCTGATTGGCGCCATCAGAAGCTCTAGGCGCGCGGCGACGTCCGGCATCAGGCCGGTGCGCAGGGCCCGGCGCGACAGTTCCGACGGCAGCACCACGCGACCTTCGCTGAACGGGTCCAGCGCCAGCGGCCCTTCGTCGGTCTCGATCCGGAGCAGGAAGTGGCCGGGGAAGTCGACGCCATAGAGCTCCAGCCCTACGGCGCGGGCGGCGTGCAGGTAAAAGACGCCGAGCGCCACGGGCAGACCCTTGCGACGGTGGGCGATGGCGATGACGTCGGCGTTGTCGGGATGGTCATAGGTGATCACGTCACCGGTCAGGCGCAGGTCCCCGGCCAGGGTCTCGGCGACCGCTTCTTCCGGCGACTCGCTCTCGGCGCGGCGACGCAGGCGCTCGACCGCGTCGTTGGCCAAATCGATAGCGGCCTTGGTGTCGCGGCTTGGATCGTCGTGGACGGCGCAGGCCAGGGCGGCTTCGAACAGAGGGAAGCTCTCGTCAGGACCTTCGCCGGCCCGGGTCAGGATCGCTTCGGCCTCTTCCCGCGTCATCTCAGGCTCCGCTCCAGGCGTCGGGAAGGTGTCGAGGCGGACGCCCTGGGGCGATGGCGATAAGATCCAGCCGCACCGCCAAGTCGCGCAGGCCAGCGCGATGCGCGGCCAGGTGCGCGGCGGCGCGGCGCAGGCGCTCTCTCTGGGTTGGCGTCACGGCGTCCAGCGCGTCCTCGATCGTCGTCCGTTGCTTGACCTCGACAACGGCCAGCACCCCGCCGCGTTGCCCTAGAATGTCGATTTCTCCAAGCGGCGTGGCCAGTCGGAAGCCGAGAATGCGATAGCCCTTGGCCATCAGCCACAAGGCGGCGATGACCTCAGCGCGGCGTCCGACCTTTCGCGCGGTGCTTCCGCGCGCCTGGCGAACGCCGGCCGTCATCAGGCCTGCTCCTTCAGCGCCAAAGCCTGGCGATAGAGGTCCTTGCGCGATAGCCCCAGCGCCTTGGCGACCTCCGAGGCGGCCTCGCCCAGCGGCAGACGCGCCATGGCCTCGCGCAGAGCGGCTTCGGCGTCGTCGGCGCTGGCGACCTTTTCGACGCCGGGGCCGACGAGGATTACGATCTCGCCCTTGGGGGCCTCGAAGCGCGGATCGGCGGCGAGATCCGACAGCGGACCGCGCACGCAGGTTTCGTAGAGCTTGGTCAGTTCGCGACACACAGCGGCGGGACGATCGGCGCCGAACACGGCCGCCATGTCGGCCAGGCAGTCGGCCACCCGCGAGGCGCCTTCGTAGAAGATCAGCGTGGCGCGGGTGTTGGCGAATTCCTCAAAGAAGGTCCGCCGCGCCGCGCTCTTGGGGGGCGGGAAGCCGGCGAACAGGAAGCGCTCGGTGGGCAGGCCCGCCAGGGTCAGGGCGGCCAGGGCGGCCGAGGCGCCGGGGATCGGGATCACGTCATGGCCGGCGGCGATCGCCTCGCGCGCCAGACGATAGCCGGGATCGGAGACCATCGGCGTGCCGGCGTCCGAGACCAGCGCCACGCGCTCGCCGGCGGCGAGGCGTTCGAGGATGCCCGGGATTGCGCGCTCGGCCACGTGCTCGTCGTGGCGCTCCAGCTTGGTCCGGATGCCGTAGGCCGACAGCAGTTTGCCGGTGACGCGGGTGTCCTCGGCCAGCAGCACATCGCAGGCGGCCAGGACGTCGAGCGCGCGGAGGGTGATGTCGCGCAGATTGCCGATCGGCGTCGCCACCAGATAGAGGCCGGGCGCGAGCGGCGCGTCGGACAGGGCTGGCGGGGGAAGCAGACGACTCAAGGGCGCGGTGTCCTTCGGTTGAGTCAAACCCATATCAGGTCGCCAGCGCGCCTGTCAGCCGATCAAGCACCAGCCGCCCCGCGCGCGTGGCGCGCAGACGCTGCGGGTCCTCGACAAGCAAGCCGGCTTCGACCAGATCCCGGACCTTGACGAGATCGGGGGTCAGGCCAAGCGGCGCCATCTCATCGAAGCCGACGCCATCGTCGATCCGCAGACCCAGGATCAGGCGCTCCTCGGCCGCATCCTCGACGCTGAGGATCTCGCGCGCGAAGCCGACGCCGTGCTCGCCGACCGCGGCGATGTAATCTTTGATGGCGCGATGGGCGGTGGTGGCGGCGCGGCCTTCGGTCAAGGCCAGTCGGCCATGTGCGCCCGGACCGACCCCGACATAGTCGACGCCCCGCCAGTAAACGAGATTGTGCCGCGAGCGGGCGGCCTCGCCCCGGGCGTGGTTCGACACCTCGTAGGCGTCGAAGCCGGCGGCTTCGAGAACCTCCTGGGTGGTCTCGAACAGGGTGGCGGCGAGATCCTCGTCTGGAACGACGAGGGTTCCGCGACCGACCGCGCGATCGAAGGCGGTGCCGTGCTCGATGGTCAGCTGGTAGGGCGAGACGTGCTCCGGGCCCAAGGCGATTGCTTCCGCCAGTTCGCTTCTCCAAGCCGCGTCGGTCTGGCCGGGACGGGCGTAGATCAGGTCGATCGACAGTCTTGGGAAGGCCTGCGTCGCCGCCGCTATGGCGCGGCGCGCGGCGCCGGCGTCGTGGTTGCGGCCCAGCGCCTTCAGCGCCGCATCGTCCAGCGCCTGGACGCCCAGCGACAGGCGCTGGACGCCTGCCTCGGCCAGGGCGGCGAAGCGGTCGGCCTCTGCGTCCGTAGGGTTGGCCTCCAGGCTGATCTCGAGGTCAGCAGCGGGCGACCACAGGCGCTTGGCGGTCTCGATCACCCGGGCCACCTGCGCCGGATCCATCAGCGAGGGCGTGCCGCCCCCGAAGAAGATCGACAACAGGCGACGCTCGCCGGTCAGGGCGCGCTGGGCCTCCAGGTCCGCGACGATGGCGTCGGCCAAGGCGCGTTGCTCATCGACCCGACCCCGGTCTCGGACGACGTTGAAGTCGCAGTAGGGGCAGATCCGGGCGCAATAGGGCCAGTGTACATAGACCCCCACCGACCCGGCGCGGGGATCAGTCAAACAGGGCCGCCTTCAGCTTGGCGAAGGCGCGGGCGCGGTGGCTCATGGCGTCCTTGGCGGCCGGCTCCATCTCGCCGAAGGTCGTGTCATGGCCTTCCGGAACGAAGATCGGGTCGTAGCCGAAGCCGCGCGTTCCGCGTCCCGGAAACACCAGCGTCCCGTCGATGCGACCCTCGACCACGACCGCCGGACCGTTCGGCCAGGCCACCGCCAGGGCCGAGGTGAACCAGGCCGAGCGATCGTCGGAGGCGGTTTCTTCGAGCCGCTCCTCAACCTTCTTCATCGCCAGGATGAAGTCCTTGCCGGGCCCCGCCCATCGCGCGGAAAATATCCCCGGTGCGCCGTCCAGCGCGGTGACTGAAAGGCCTGAGTCGTCGGCCAGGGCGGGCAAGCCTGACAAGTCGGCGGCGTGGCGGGCCTTAAGCAGCGCGTTGCCGACGAAGGTGCTCTCGGTCTCCTCAGGCTCTGGAAGGCCCAGTTGCCCGGCGGTGACGATCTCGAACCGGCCGTCCAGCAAGGCGGCGATCTCGGGGACCTTGCCAGGATTGTGGGTGGCGGCCACAAGCTTCGATCCCATTTCAAGCTTCAGCGCCATTCGTCGTCTCCAGGGAATCCATCGATGCGGCTTCTTTACTCGCCCTTGTCGCCCTTTGCCCGCAAGGTTCGTGTTCTGGCCATGGAAAAAGGGCTGTCGGACCAGCTGTCCGTCGAGACCATCGCGCCGTTCCAGGATGAAAGCCTGCGAGTCCTGAACCCGCTGAACAAGGTGCCGACCCTGGTTCTTGAGGGCGGCGAGACCGTTTTCGATTCCGCCGTGATCGTCGACTTCCTGGACGGGTTGGCCGAGCCGCGCCTGATCCCCGCCGCGCAACCAGCGCGCCGTCGGGCGCTGACCCTGGAGGCCGCCGCCGACGGTGTGGGCGATGCGGCGATCCTGATCGTCCGCGAGCGTATGCGGCCGGAGGCCCAGCATCGACAGGACCTGTTCGACCGGCAATTGCGCGCGGTGAACGCGGCTCTGGACCTGTTCGAGGCGGCGGACCTGCCCAACGACCGTTTCGAGATCGCCGAGATCGCCATCGCCGTGCAATTGGCCTATCTCGACGTTCGCCAGGTAGTGGCTTGGCGTCCGGGGCGACCGGCCCTGTCGGCCTGGTACGAAGCCGTCTCGAAGCGGACCTCGATGATCGCGACCGACGCCTCGGCGAGCTGAGTGTGTCCCTACGGCAACGTCGGTGACACGTCCCTGATCATTGCGAAAGTTTAATATCGTTTCTCGATAAACGACATTGGCGGAACCGCAAACCCATCCTAATTGTTGATCGTGGCGAGGGGTCGAATGACTCGACCCCGACCCCACGTCTCAAACTGGAAAACGCGATGTCCGCCGCCCGTCTGTTCCGTATCGCCGACAAGGTCGTCATGACCGCCATCACCGCCGCCCTGATCGTGGCCGTGCCGGTGTCGGCCGTAGCGTTCGTGGCGCAGACGCTCTAGCGACGAGATTTCCGGGGAGACCCGCCGTTTTGACGTCTCCCCGCGACGCGGGGCATGTTGTCTAGCGTCGCTGTCGGGGGACCAGCCATGCGCGCCTTGGGGCCAGGCTCCGTTTCGAGTTTTCTGAAGATCATCCTCGACGTGATCTATGTCGGGCTATGGATCTTCGTCAGCCTGCTGTCGCTGTTCACGCTGATCGCGCTGCTTTTCAGCTTCAATCCAGAACTGCTGGCCTCGATGCTGCCGATCAGCGACGCGGTCGAGGCGGTCAGCCGTAACGGCCCGCTGTTCGCCGGCGCCCTCGCCGCATGGGCCTTGTTGCTGGGTGGCTGGATGGTGATCGTCGAGCGCCTGCGCAAGATCTTCGCGACCCTCACCGCCGGCGACCCCTTCCATCCCGACAATGTCGTGCGCCTGCGCCTGATCGGCCTGGTGCTGGCGGGGCTTGAGGTCGGCCGTTACGTCTTTTCAGGCTTAGCCCGCTGGCTGGCCCCCAAGGCCAAGGTCATCGACGACAGCTTCACCCTGACCGCCTGGTTCTCGGTGCTGGTGGTGTTCGTCCTGGCCGAGGTTTTCCGCGAGGGCGCGCGCCTGCGGCGCGAAGCCGAACTCACGATCTGATCCGGAGCGATCCCGCATGCCCGTCCGCGTGAACCTCGACCGCGTGCTTCTGGAGCGCCGCATGTCGCTGACCGAACTGTCGGACCGCGTGGGCGTGACGATCGCCAACCTGTCGATCCTGAAAACCGGCAAGGCCCGCGCGGTGCGGTTCTCGACGCTCGACGCGCTTTGTCGGGAGCTGGAATGTCAGCCAGGCGATCTGCTGAGCTTCGAGTACGGCCCGGCCGACGCGAACGAGGACTAGTTCAGCCGACGTTTCTTCAGCAGGTTGGCGCGATCCATCGAGCGGACCTCCATCTCGAAGGCGTCGCCTTCGCGGAGGATCTTTAGCGGCACGCTGATCCCCGCCTCTCCGAGGCCCCAGAGGGCGTCGTAGAATTCCGACAGATCCGAGACCGGCTTGCCATCGACCGCCAGGATCAGGTCGCCGGCCCGCAGTTCGGCGCGGGCGGCGGGCCCCTTGGGCGAGACGCCGACGATGACGACGTGGTTCTCCATCTCCTGGGCGAACACGCCAAGCCACGGGCGCGGCGGATGCGGACTGCGACCCCGCGCCAGGTCATCGAGGATCGGCGGCAACAGTTCAGCCGGCACGAACATGTTCAGCGGGCGAGCCTCGCCGGTCTGGTCGCGACCTTCCAGGGTCAGCGACCCCAGGCCGACAAGGTCACCCTTGGGACCGATCAGGGCCGCGCCGCTCCAGTGCGGATGGGCCGGCGCGGTGATGACCGCGTCGTCGAGCTTGTATTCCCAGTAGCCGGCGAACGGCATGCGGGTCAGCACCTGTCCGGCCACGGCGTGGGCGCGGCCGCCGGCGCCGGCGGCGATGATCGCCGAGCCGGCTTCGAGATCGCGCGCGTTGCCGATCGTGATCGCCGGCAGGTCCAGCGGCTCCAGCGCTTGGACGAGCCCAAGGCCCGAGCGAACGTCGAGGCCCAGCACGTGGGCGGGCACGCGTCGGCCGTCGTTGCGGGTGAGGACGACCTCCTCGGCCTCGGTCACCAGATAGGCCATGGTCACGACCAGGCCGCTGAGACTGACGACGACGCCGTTGCCGACCCGCTCGGTTCCCAGGATCGTGGCGGTGTAGGCGTCGGCCGGGACCCTGGCTTCCAGGGCGACCACCGAGGCCAGCGCCTGGTCCAAGTCGAAGCAATAGGCTTCGGCCGAGGGACGCAGGCGGGCTTCGACTTCATAGCCTTCGAACGGGGTGGGCACGCGAGACTCCTAAACTTGGAGCTCGAATCTGGGACCGGCGCCCCCGTTCGGCAAGTCCTGGATCTTAACGGCTGATGGCGGCGCGCTGCAGGGCGAACAGTTCGTTGATCCCCTTCTCGGCCAAGCCGTACAGGCTTTCAAACTCGGCGCGGGTGAAGCCGCGCTTCTCGCCTGTCGCCTGGATCTCGACGATGTCGCCCTCGCCGGTCAGGACGAAGTTGCTGTCGGCTTCAGCGCTGGAGTCTTCCTCATAGTCGAGGTCAAGGACCGGAGTGTCCTTGAAGACGCCGCACGAGACGGCGGCGACCTGGCCCAGGATCGGGTCGGTCTTCAGCACGCCTTCGTCCAGCAGGTACTGGGTGGCCAGGCGCAGGGCGACCCAGGCGCCGGTGATGGCGGCGGTGCGGGTGCCGCCGTCGGCCTGGACGACGTCGCAGTCCAGGGTGATCTGGCGCTCGCCCAGGGCCTTCAGGTCGACGACGGCGCGCAAGGAGCGGCCGATCAGGCGTTGGATCTCCTGGGTGCGTCCGGTTTGCTTGCCGGCGGCGGCCTCGCGGCGGCCGCGGCTGTGGGTGGCGCGGGGCAGCATGCCGTACTCGGCGGTGACCCAGCCGGCGCCCTTGTTGCGCATCCAGCCCGGGACATTCTCCTCGACGGTGGCTGTGACCAGAACCTTGGTGTGGCCAAACCCGATCAGGCAGGAGCCCTCGGCGTAACGGTTGACGCCGGTTTCCAGCGTGACGGCGCGCAGCTGGTCGGGGGCGCGTTCGGACGGACGCATGGGAAACTCCTGATCGACGGGGAGATTTGAATGTGTGTGGGTGGCCGCTTATCCTATTGGAAGCCGAACTTGAAAGGGGCCGACCGCTTTTGTTCGCCGACCGGGTCTTCGAAGTCACGCTTGATCGGAGCGCTGGCGCATGACGCAGCTGTTCCCAGGGCCGATCGTCCGCACGCCCGGGCTGGCCGAGCTGGACGCGCGCGCCCGCGATATCTTCCGGCGCGTCGTGGAGTCGTACATCGAGACCGGCGAGCCGGTCGGCTCGCGCACGATCTCCAAGGGCGGCGTCGCCCTTTCTCCGGCCTCGATCCGCAACACAATGCAGGACCTGGCGCAGCTGGGTTTGCTTGACGCACCGCATACCAGCGCCGGTCGCATGCCCACCCACGCGGGGCTGCGGATGTTCGTCGACGGCTTTCTGGAGGTCGGCGACGTCGCTGAGCAGGAAAAGCGCGCCATCGAGGCGCGGCTGGCGGTCAAGGGCCGCTCCTTTGAAGAGGCGCTGGCCGAAGCGTCCTCGATCCTGTCGGGATTGGCCGGCGGCGCTGGGATCGTCGTCACGCCCGTCCGTGAGGGCGGGGTCAAGCACGTGGAGTTCGTGCCGCTGGGCGGCGGCCAGGTGCTGGCGGTCATGGTGTTCGAGGACGGTCAGGTCGAGAACCGCCTGATGCGCCAGGCGCCGGGGGTCACGCCGTCGGCGCTGCAGGAAGCCTCGAACTTCCTGAACGCCCGCCTGCGCGGCCGCACGCTCACCGAGGCGCGGACCGAGATGCGCGGCGAGCTGGACGCCGCGCGCCGGCAACTGGACGAAACCGCCGCCCGCCTCGTCGAGGACGGCCTGGCGGCCTGGAGCGGCGGCGAGGGCGACGCGCGCTCGCTGATCGTGCGCGGTCAGGCCAACCTTTTGGCCGACGCCCGGGCCCGCGAGGACATCGATCGCGTGCGCCAGCTCTTCGACGACCTGGAGCAGAAGGGGCAGCTGATCGGCCTGCTGGACGACGTGCGCGACGCCGAGGGCGTTCGCATCTATATCGGGGCCGAAACGCGTCTCTTTTCGCTTTCGGGTTCCTCGGTGATCGCGGCGCCCTATATGACGGGGCGTCAGAAGGTGCTGGGCGCGATCGGCGTGATCGGGCCCGCCCGCTTGAACTACGCTCGGGTCATTCCGTTGGTGGACTATACCGCCCGGGTGCTCGGGCGGATGATGGATGGATAAGGACTTTACCCAATGACCGACGAGCAAACGCCGGCGGAAGACATGCCGTTCGAAGCCGATGACGCCGCGCAGGAAATCGAGGCGCTGAAGCTGGAAGTGGCGCAACTGAAGGAGCAGGCGCTCCGCTACGCCGCCGAGGCCGAGAACACCAAGCGCCGCGCCGAGCGCGAGATGAACGACGCGCGGGCCTATGCGATCCAGAAGTTCGCCCGCGACCTACTGGGGGCCGCCGACAATCTGGGCCGCGCCACCGCACACAGCCCCAAGGACTCGACCGACCCGGCGGTGAAGAACTTCATCATCGGCGTCGAGATGACCGAGAAGGAGCTGCAGAGCGCCTTCGAACGCAACGGCCTCAAGAAGATCGATCCGGCCAAGGGCGAGAAGTTCGATCCGCACCTGCATCAGGCCGTCACCGAGCAGCCCTCGACCGAGGTCGCGGCCGGCGGCGTGCTGATGGTGATGCAGGCGGGCTATGAGCTGATGGGCCGTCTGGTCCGCCCGGCCATGGTCGCCGTCGCGGCCAAGGGTTCGACCGGCCCGGCCTCGCCCGATGCGCCGACGGCCTCGGCCAACCCCTACGCCGGCGCGGCCGCCGAGGGCGACAGCACGGGCGGCGCGTTCGACGCCAAGGCCTGATCGCCTGATCGGTCGCGCGCCCGCTTGTCGGCGCGCGACCACAGCCGCTCATGGATATTGAAGGCCACGGTCTGGACCAGGGGTTCGACCAGGCCGACCGCCAGCGCGACGCGCCAGTCGCGGGTCAGGGCGTAGGCCACGGCGACCGCGACCGTCAGGTGCATGGACGCGTAGGTCAGGGTCTTGAGGGCGAGGCGCATTGAGATGCTCCTATTTGAGAATCGTTCTCAATAAATGGCGCCCGAATCCCGCAGTGCAAGGCCTTCGGCCTCTTCCCCGCGCGCGTCTTTTCGCTAATGTCGGCGGTCCCTTCTCCACGGGTTAGCGCGGGGCTGATTCTCCCCAGGGGCGGCTGAACCCGACATCTGGACTGGACTATGAAGCTTACGATCGAACGGGCGGCGCTCCTGAAGGCGCTGGGGCATGTGCAGAGCGTCGTCGAGCGCCGCAACACCATCCCGATCCTGTCGAACATCCTGCTGTCGGCCGAAGGCGACCGTCTGTCGTTCTCGGCCACCGACCTGGACATGGAGATCATCGACGAGGGCTTCGCCCAGATCGACGTGCCCGGCCAGATCACCGCGCCCGCCCACACGCTCTACGAGATCGTTCGCAAGCTGCCCGACGGCGCCGACGTGTCGCTGAGCTTCAGCGGTGACGATCCGCGCCTGGTCATCCAGGCCGGCCGTTCGCGCTTCAACCTGCCGGTGCTGCCGGCCGGCGACTTCCCGGTGATGAGCTCGGATGGCCTGTCCAGCCGCATCGCGGTCGACACCAACGAGCTGATCCGCCTGATCGACAAGACCCGGTTCGCGATCTCGACCGAAGAGACGCGCTACTATCTGAACGGCCTCTACGTCCACACGGTCAACGAAGGCGGCGAGACCAAGCTGCGCGCCGTCGCCACCGACGGCCACCGTCTGGCCCTGGCCGAGATGCCCGCGCCCGAAGGCGCGGTCGGCATCCCGGGCGTGATCGTGCCCCGCAAGACCATCGCTGAGGCCCGCCGCCTGATGGAATCGGCCGGCGAGACGGTCGACCTGCAGGTCTCGCCCCAGAAGGTCCGCTTCGAGTTCGGCGCGGCCGCCTTGACCTCCAAGGTCATCGACGGCGCCTTCCCCGACTACATGCGGGTGATCCCGCGCGACAACGCCAAGATTCTGACCCTGGACAACGACCTGTTCGCCAAGGCCGTGGACCGGGTGGCGACCATCTCGGCCGAAAAGAGCCGTTCGGTGAAACTGGCTGTCGAGCCGGGCCGCATCACCCTGACCGTGCGCAACATGGAAGCCGGCCAGGCCGTCGAAGAGGTCGAGGTCGATTACGACGGCGAGCCCTTCGAAATCGGCTTCAACGCGCGCTATCTGCTCGACGTCTGCGGCCAGATCGCCGGCCCGCAGGCCGAGTTCCGCTTCGCGGACCCGGCCAGCCCGACGCTGGTGGTCGATCCCGTCGATCCGGGCGTGAAGTATGTGCTCATGCCGCTGCGAGTCTGATCCGCAGCTTGCTCAATGGATCTATGAGAAGCGGGCGCCTTGGGCGCCCGTTTCGCGTTCCGGCTGTTCGGCGACCCGGTTTTGACCGACAAGTTGTTGCAGGGCCTTCGGTTTTAACCATACTGAGCCGTATGGCTGAGAAATCCGAAACCTTGGACGCGGCGTTCCAGGCTTTGGCGGATCCGACGCGAAGGGCGATCCTGAGCCGGCTGGGTCAGGGTCCCGCCAGCGTGGGGGAGCTGGCCGCGCCGCATGACATGGCGCTGACGTCGTTCATGAAGCATCTGAAGATCCTGGAGCGGTCAGGCTGGATCGTCAGCGCCAAGGCGGGCCGCGTTCGTACTTGCTCGATCGTCACGGACCGTTTCGCGGACGTCGGCGCTTGGGTCTACGGCCATCGCAGCCTCTGGGAGCGTTGACGTCAGGGGCAAGTTGCACGGCTCGGGAGACGCGATAAGGTCCGTTTCATATCAAAACGGGAGGCGGCCCATGGCCAAGCTGAACTATGTGACGGTCGGATCGAACGACCTGCCGAAGGCCAAGGCCTTCTATGATGCGCTCCTGGCCTCGGCCGGCTTCAAGCCGCTGTTCGACCATCCGTCCGGTGGGCGTCTCTATCGCGGCGACGGCTGCATGTTCGGGGTGCTCGGTCCGCACGACGGCAATCCCGCCTGCGTGGGCAACGGCATGATGGCCGGCTTCGCCTTCGACACCCCCGCCGAGGTGGACGCCTTCCACGCCAAGGCCCTGGAGCTGGGCGCGACCTGCGACGGTCCTCCCGGCGAGCGCATGCCCAAGGCCTATTTCGCCTATTTCCGCGACCTCGATGGCAACAAGCTGTGCGGCTACAAGCTGGGCTGACGTCACAAAGGCCGCCGGACACTTAATTCACGTCCATGACAGGCCTCGCAGTGATGTGGCCATCGTCTCGCCACAGAGTGGCGGCGAGCTTGGCCGTGGCGGGGCCTACATGTCGCGCAAGTCTCCGGAGGGCCATTCCGAGGCGGACCCCGCTCCAGCGTCCTCGATTGGAGCGGGCGTCTCGGCCCTTCTAGCCCCGGGCGGCGACACCCCTTAAGAACGCCCCCATGGCGTCGGCCGCATTGCTTTCCCTGTCCCTGACGGATTTCCGGTCCTACGAGCGTGCGCGCCTGGAGACGGCAGGGCGCAGCGTCTACCTGTTCGGCGCGAACGGCGCGGGCAAGACCAATCTCCTCGAGGCGATCAGTCTTCTGAGCCCCGGAAAGGGTCTGCGCGGCGTAAGCCTTGCGGAGGTCGGCCGGCGAATGCCAGGCGAGGCGGCGGGCCGCGCGTGGGCGGTCACGGCCGAGGTGCAGTCCGGCGAGGACGCGCCGGTCAGGATCGGCACCGGGGTGGAGCAGGGCGGCGCGGCGCGCCGGACTGTGCGGCTTGACGGCGAGACTGTGCCGCCGGGGCGTCTGGCCGACCATGTCCGACCCATCTGGCTGACGCCCGCCCAAGACCGGTTGTTTCTGGAAGCCGCATCCGAGCGACGACGCTTCTTCGACCGACTGGTTTTTGCCGGTGAACCGTCGCACGCCGCCAACGCCAACGCCTATGACAAGGCCCAGCGCGAGCGGATGCGGCTGCTTGTCGACGCCGCCGAGACCGGCGCGGCCGCGGATGCCACATGGCTGACCGCGCTGGAGGCCCGCCTGGCCGAATTCGGCGCACTTTTGGCGCAGGGGCGCGCCCGGACGCTTCTGGCCCTCCAGGCCGAGATCGACGGACGCGGGGATCGCCCCTTCCCGCAGGCCAGGCTCGACCTGACCGGGGATTGGGAGCGGATGGCGCTCGAGGGGGCCGCATTCGCCGAGATCGAGTCGAAACTGGCCGAGGCGCTGGCCGCTGCGCGCGCTCGCGATGGGGCGGCTGGACGGGCGCTGACCGGTCCCCATCGCGGCGATCTGGCGATCTTCCACGTCGAGAAGGACCGTCCGGCGGCTGAATGCTCGACCGGCGAGCAAAAAGCTCTGATTTTGAACCTAGTTTTGGCCCAAGCCGCGCGACTTTCGCGTGCGGAAACCGCGCCGAATCCTGTAATATTGCTCGACGAAGTCGCCGCGCATCTCGACCTTACCCGGCGAGCCGCTTTGGCCGACGAACTCACGGCGCTCAAGCTCCAGGCCTTTCTTACCGGCACGGACGAGTCGCTGTTCGACCATCTCAAGGGTCGGGCTCTTGGCGTTCGCGTGGGCGACGCCGGCCTGACGACTCTGGAAGACGAATGACCGAGAACACCGAAGACCAAGTTCCCGAAGGCTCGACCCCGGAAATGACCACCGAGGAAGCCGCCGCCCAGTATGGCGCGGACTCGATCAAGGTGCTGAAAGGCCTCGACGCCGTTCGCAAGCGCCCTGGCATGTATATCGGCGACACCGACGACGGCTCGGGCCTGCACCATATGGTCTACGAGGTGGTCGACAACGCCATCGACGAGGCCCTGGCTGGCCACGCCACCAAGGTCCAGGTAATCCTCAACGCCGACGGCTCGGTGACGGTCACCGACGACGGCCGGGGCATTCCGGTCGGCATCCACGAGGAAGAAGGCGTCTCGGCAGCCGAGGTCATCATGACCCAGCTGCACGCCGGCGGTAAGTTCGACCAGAACAGCTACAAGGTCTCGGGCGGCCTCCACGGCGTGGGCGTCTCGGTGGTGAACGCGTTGTCGGACTGGCTGGAGCTGCTGATCCACCGCGACGGCAAGGTTCACCAGATGCGCTTCGAGCGGGGCGACGCGGTGACCTCCCTGAAGGTCACCGGCGAGTCGCCGGTGCGCGAGGATGGGCCCAAGGCCGGCGAAACCCTGACCGGCACGGAAGTGACCTTTTTCCCGTCGAAGGACACCTTCGCGTTCATCGAGTTCGACCGGAAGACGCTGGAACATCGCCTGCGCGAGCTGGCGTTCCTGAACTCCGGTGTGACGATCTGGTTCAAGGACCATCGCGACGCCGAGCCCTGGGAAGAGAAGCTGCACTACGACGGCGGTATCGAGGCCTTCGTCCGCCACCTGGACAAGGTCAAGACCCCGCTCCTGAAGGCGCCGATCTCGGTGCGAGGCGTCAAGGACAAGGTCGAGGTCGATCTCGCCCTGTGGTGGAACGACAGCTACCACGAGCAGATGCTGTGCTTCACCAACAACATCCCGCAGCGGGATGGCGGTACGCACCTTTCGGCCTTCCGCGCGGCCCTGACCCGCATCATCACCGGCTACGCCGAAAGCTCCGGCATCCTGAAGAAGGAAAAGGTCAGCCTTGGGGGGGAGGACGCCCGCGAAGGGCTGACCTGCGTGCTTTCGGTCAAGGTTCCCGATCCCAAGTTCAGCTCACAGACCAAGGACAAGCTGGTCTCGTCCGAAGTGCGCCCCGCCGTGGAAGGCCTGGTGCAGGAGGGGCTCTCGACCTGGTTCGAGGAGCATCCGAACGAAGCCAAGGCGATCGTGACCAAGATCGCCGAAGCCGCTGCGGCCCGCGAGGCGGCCCGCAAGGCCCGTGAACTGACCCGTCGCAAGAGCGCGCTCGACATCACCTCCCTGCCCGGGAAGCTCGCCGACTGCTCGGAACGCGACCCGGCCAAGTCCGAAATCTTCATCGTCGAGGGCGACTCGGCTGGCGGCTCGGCCAAGCAGGCCCGCAATCGCGACAACCAGGCTGTCCTGCCGCTGCGCGGCAAGATCCTGAATGTCGAGCGCGCCCGGTTCGACAAGATGCTGTCGTCCGATCAGATCGGCACGCTGATCACCGCGCTCGGCGCGGGCATCGGCCGCGACGACTTCAATCCGGACAAGGTGCGCTACCACAAGATCGTGCTGATGACCGACGCCGACGTCGACGGCGCGCACATCCGCACCCTGCTGCTGACCTTCTTCTACCGGCAGATGCCGGAGCTGATCGAGCGCGGCTACATCTACATCGCCCAGCCGCCGCTCTATAAAGCCAGCAAGGGCAAGTCCTCGCGCTACCTGAAGGACGACGCCGAGATGGACGCCTTCCTGGTCGACGAAGGCGTCGAAGGCGCCGAACTCGATCTCGCCTCGGGTGAGCGCATGACGGGCCAGGACCTGCTGGCCCTGGTTCAAACCTGCCGTTCGGCCAAGGCCAATATCGATCGTCTCGCCGCCCGTGCGCCAGCCAGCGCCATCGAACAGGCTGCGCTTGCGGGCCTGCTGGGCGAGACGCCGGACGCCAAGGCTGCGGCGACGCGGCTTGACCTGTACGCCGAGGAGGGGGACGGGCCCTGGAGCGGCGAGCGTGGCGACACCGGCTTTGTCTTCAGCCGCGTTCGCCGGGGAGTCTCCGAACGGGTGGTGCTGGACGATGTGCTCCTGCACGCCGCCGACGCGCGCCGCCTGGCCGAACGCGCCGTCAAGCTGGCCGAAATCTTCTCGGGCCGCGCCGTATTCCGCCGCAAGGACAAGTCGACCACTGTGCGTGGCCCGCTCGACCTCGTGAACGCTGTGCTGGACGCCGGCCGCAAGGGTTTGACCATCCAGCGCTACAAGGGGCTGGGTGAAATGAATCCGGATCAGCTGTGGGAAACCACGCTGGACGCCGAAGCGCGCACCCTGCTGCAGGTGCGGGTCAATCACGCCGACGACGCCGACGACATGTTCAGCCGTCTGATGGGCGACCTCGTCGAGCCGCGTCGCGAGTTCATCCAGGAGAACGCCCTCGACGCCGAGGTCGACGTCTAAGACTAAGCTGCGCGGCTAAGCTTTGTCGCAAGTGTTTGTTCTCTAAGCGCCGGGCGCCCAATCGACGGGCGGCCCGGCGTTTTGGTTTCCAGAAACGCCCGTTTCGGCTTGGTTGTCCTAGTCAAGCGCATCGCCGCGTCGTGACGGGGGCGTCATCTTGCGGCTTTCAGGTCGATTCGGCCGAAAGTTTGCTTCGGGGCGCGTAGAGTATGGAACAGGACGCCAGTCTTCGTCCGGAACGGATCTTGGATCTGTCGGAGCGGTTGTCCAGCGTCGCGGGGGCCAAGATCGGCGAGATCGCCCGGGTCAATCGGGCGGCGAAGATGCTGGCGATCAACGCTCTGATCGTCGCCGCCCGGGCCGGCGAGGCGGGCAAGGGTTTCGCCATCGTCGCTGAGGAGTTCAAGAAGATCTCCACCGAGATCGACGCGGTGGCGGCCGCCCTGGAGAGCCAGGTTCGCGCCGATCTTGACGAACTCTCGGCGATCGGCGGCGCGATCCTGGGGCACATGCGGGGGCAACGCTTGGCGGATCTGGCTCTGAACGCTATCGAGATCGTCGATCGCAATCTCTATGAACGCACTTGCGACGTGCGCTGGTGGGCGACGGATTCAGCCGTCGTGGCCTGTTTGGCGCAAGACGAGGACTCGGCGGCGAGACGTTACGCCAGTGAGCGCCTGGGCGTCATTCTCGACGCCTATACCGTCTATCTCGACCTCTGGATTTGCGACGCGCAGGGGCGGGTGGTCGCCAACGGCCGTCCTGGCCGTTATCCGAACGTCGTTGGCCGTTCGGTCGCCGACGCCCAATGGTTCCGCGACGGTCTCCGCACAGCGACGGGCGACGACTTCGTAGCGTGCGATATCGAGCGCAGCGCCGCCTTGGGTGACGCGCCCGTCGCCACCTACGCCACGGCGATCCGGGCTGGCGGTGAGGCGCGTGGGCGCCCGTTGGGCGTGCTGGGCGTGCACTTCGATTGGCGCCCGCAAGCCCAAGCGGTGGTCGATGGCGTCCGCCTTACGCCGGAGGAGCGCGAGCGCTCGCGCGTCATGCTGTTGGACGGCCGCGGCCGCGTGCTCGCTGCGTCGGACGGCCAAGGCGTGCTGACGGAGACGTTCCCGCTGGATACGTCCGCCGGGCCAATGGGGAGCTATGCTGATGGCGACGTCACGGTGGGGTACGCGCGAACGCCAGGCTATGAGACCTATCAGGGTCTGGGCTGGTACGGCTGTCTTGCGCAGGCGAAAGCGGTCGAAGGGCGAAGAGAGGCTGCCGCCTGACCGTTAACTGCGCCCTGAACGGCCCGCAGGCCGACGCTGGGGTGCGCTCGCCGTCGACTATCCCTCCATTCGACGCCGCAATAGACGGGTCTGGAGGCGTGCTTGCGGAATTTTTGAACTACTTTCTCGCGCCGAAAGCGAATTCGTTCAGAACTCTGGCGCCGAAACTCGATTCAGCATGACATTTGTTGTCTTGCCAGCGTCACCATGTTTCTATAGCGCATCGTCGCCTCGCTGTTTCAGTCGCTGGACACAACCAGCGCGGCGAGTTGGTCTGGTCATTCGACTAGATGGAGGCCCAAAGTTCTTTTTCCGGGTGGGGAATTGAACCGCGAGTGTGTTCTTTGGGAAACGCCATCGTTGTGAACCGACGATCGTAGCGTATCCAGAGTAGAGCATTTGTTAAATTTGTCCTAAATGGACGCCGTTCAATTGGAGGGAGCAGTCATGGCTTCTAACCGTTTCCGCGCCGTGGCGATCAGCCTGGCTATTGCAATTGCGCCGCTGAGCGCCGGCCACGCCGTTGCGTCGGGCCAGGGCGCCGCCCTTCAAGAGAACGCGGTGACCCCTGAGGCGCTGCAGACCCTGATCGCTGAGGCGGCGTCCGAAGCTGCTCAAAAGGAAGGGTTTGCCAACCTCACGCCCGCTCAGCAATTGGCGGCGGTGCAGGCGGCGGTCGCGATGGCGCTGTCCACGAGCGGCGCGTCGCCCCGGCAAATCGCCACCGCTTTGATCTCCGCCGTTCAGAGTGGCGCAATCACCGCTGGCGTTGCGATCCAGGTAGCCGCTGCGGCTGCTCCGACGATGGCCGCCACGGTCGCCCAGGCTCCGGCCGTGCAAGCGAGCCTAGCGCCGGGGCAAACTGTTTCGGTGACTCAGACTGCGTCGACGAACGGCGGCGCGCCGTCGGTCCTGATCAGCCTGCAGAGCGCGGCGACGCCGGGCGGCAGCGCGCCGGTGACTGTGACTGTCACTGCGCCGTTTGATCCGTGCGCAGGCGCTTCCGGGCCTTACTGCGGTTAGTTATTTTGAGGCCGACCAGCACGTCACGACGCGCGCTGGCGGCTTTCCTTCTGGTGGGGATACCATAATGCGAATTCTAACGTGCTCGGCCATCGCGGCCTGTATCGCGTTCAGCGCGCCGCAGATTCTGCAGGCGCAGGATCTGGGATCCAGCTTTAGCCGCGACAAGAATGTCAGCGTGCGTCAGCGCCCGCGTCCGGACTTTGAAGCCACGGGCCAGAAGGCTGGCGGCTTCACGGTCTATCCGCGCGTGACCGTCGACCTTGAGCACAACGACAACATCTACGCTGTTGCTGCGGGCAAGACGAGCGACGAGATTTGGCGCGTGAAGCCCGAACTGGCTGTGCGTTCGGACTGGTCGCGGCACGCGCTCGGCTTCTTCGCCGGCGGCAATGTTATCCGCTACGCCGACAACGGCAACGAGGACGCGGAAGAGTTCACCGTATCGGCCAACGGCCGCGTCGACATCGAGCGTGGCTCGAACCTGACGGGCTCCATCCAAACCCAGCGCCTGGTTGAGCCGCGTACGGCCCCGACCTCGCCGCTCGCCGCTGGCGCTCCGGTGAAGTATGATCTGACTGCTGGCTCTGTGGCGCTCGTGAAAGAGTTCAACCGTCTGCGCGTCACGGGCCGTCTGGATAATCGGGACTTCAACTACAAGGACGTCGCGAACATTGGCGGCACCGGTGTGGTCGATCAGGACTTCCGTGACCGGAACGAGATGACCTACGGCGCCAAGGCCGAATATGCGGTCAGCCCCGATACCGCCGTCTACGCCACCGCGACCGGCAACAAGAAGGACTACGACACCAACGTCGCCACTCAGGACCGGTCTTCGGACGGCTATGTGGTCGGCGTCGGCGCCAACTTCGACCTTTCCGAGGCTATGCGCGGTGACATCCAGCTCGGCTACATGAAGCAGTCGTACGATCGTGCGGTGTTCAAGGACATCAGCGGCTTCAACGCCAACGCCAATGTCGAGTGGTTCCCGACGCAACTGACCACGGTCGGTGTCAACGCCTCGCGGTCGATCCAGGAATCGACGGCGGCCGGCTCGGGCGGCTACGTGGCCAACGCGGTCGGCGCTTCGATCGACCACGAACTGATGCGCAATGTGCTGCTGTCGGCGAACTATAGCTACGGCAAGGACGCCTACAAGGGCGTCGACCGCGACGACAAGCGTAACAACTTCTCGGCCACGGCCACCTACCTCGTGAACCGTCGCGTGGGCCTGTTCCTGACCTATAACTACCTCAAGCAAGACTCGTCGGGCGCCGCCAAGGGCGCTTCGTTCAAGGACAACAAGCTGGTGGCTTCGGTCGCCCTGCAGTTCTGATCCACGTCCACGAAACGGCAAGGTTTGCCGCTTACTGAGAGTAGTTATGGACGGCTCCAGGTTTGAAACTTCGAACGCTCCGGTGAATGACACCGGAGCGTTGTCTTTTGATCTGAACATTGCGATCGCGACGTTCAGGCGGCGCTTCAGGCTGTTCGCGGCCGTGGCGGTGGTGGTGTTTGCGGCGGTGGTGCTTTTCACCCTGCAGCAGACCCCCAAATATACGGCGGTCGCGCAAGTCATGCTCGACGTGCGCAAGGAGCAGGTCACGGACATGAGCGCCGTGCTGTCTGGTCTGCCTGCGGACTCGTCGGTCGTGGACACTGAGGTCGAGGTCCTCAAATCGCGCTCGCTCGCCGCGCGCGTCGTCAAGGAGCTGAAGCTCGAACAAGACCCCTACTTCAATCCTTACCTTCCTAACGCCAAGGGCGCAGGCGCCTGGCTCTCATCGGTGCGCAAGGCCGCCGCGCCGCTCGAAAAGGTGGACTCGATCGAGCTCCAACGTCGCAGCGAACGGATCGTTGACAGCGTTCTTGGTGGTCTCAAGGTACGTCGCGCCGGCCTGACCTACCTGATCTCGATCGAGTACACGCACGAGGATCCTAAGCGCGCCTCGGAATTGGCTAACGCCTTTGCAAACCTGTACCTGACCGAGCAGCTCGAAGCGAAATTCGACGCTACGCAGAAAGCCAACGAATGGCTCGACACGCGTGTGGGTGAACTTCGCGACCAGGTTCAAGCGGCTGAGGCTGCGGTTCAGCAATACAAGATCGCCAACAATCTGCTTAGCGCCGAGGGCGCAACCCTGACCGAGCAGGAAATCTCGAGCCTCAATCAGCAGCTGGCGCTCAGCCGAGCCGCACAGGCCGAGACCGACGCCCGCCTCAATATCGCGCGCCAGCAACTGGCCCGAGGCAGCACGGGTGAAGACGTGGGCGAATCCTTGAACTCGCCCGTGGTTCAACAGCTGCGCAAACAGCGCTCTGAGAAGAGCGCGCAGGTCGCCGACCTTAGTGGCCGCTATGGCGATCGCCATCCGGAACTGTTGAAGGCGCGGCGTGAGCTGGCCGATATTGATGGCCAGATCCAAGCGGAAATTCGGCGCATCATCTCGAACCTCGAAGCCCAGGCTCAGGTCGCCCGTCAGCGCACGGGGTCGGTGGCCTCGAGCGTGGCCGCATCCAGAGGCACGCTGGCCGGAAACAACCGTGCGACCATCGGTCTGGCTGAACTGGAGCGGAAGGCCCAGTCAGTGAAGACCCTGTATGAAACGCTACTGTCGCGGTTCAAGCAGACGACGACCCAGGAAGGGATTGAGCAGGCTGACGCCCGCGTGGTTTCGCCGGCCAAGATCCCGACCAGCCCCAGTTATCCCAAACCGACCTTGAACCTCGCATTGGGGTTGGTCCTGGCTTTGGGCGCGGGCGTGGCGGCTGTTGTACTGGCCGAGATCCTCATGGCGGGTCTCTTCACAGAGGATGAAGTCGAGCGGCGGTTGGGCCTGCCCTATCTTGGCGCTGTGCCAAGCCTGAGCACCACGGTCGACGACGCCAAGATCCTGAAGGGGCTCACGCCGCCGGACTATCTTCTGGCCAAGCCGCTCTCCAGTTTTGCTGAGAGCCTCCGTAAGCTCCGGGCCTCGATCTTGTTCTCCAAGGTCGGTGAGACGGTGCAGGTGATTGCGGTGACGTCGTCGCTTCCGGGCGAAGGCAAAACCACGACCACCTTCTCACTGGCGCGGACCCTGGCCACCTCCGGCGCCAAGGTGATCGTCGTCGACTGCGACCTGCGCCAGAGCGCGATCAGCCAGTTCCTGAAGGAGCCCGCATCGGTCGGGCTTCTGGAGGTCCTGAACGGCGTGGCCACATTGGACCAAGCCCTGATCAATGACGAGAGCGGCGCGCATATCCTGCCGCTGGCGAAGTCAGCCTATACGCCGCGGGACGTTCTGGGCTCTGCGGCCATGCACCGCCTTCTGGCTGAGTTGCGCGGTCGCTACGAAATTGTCCTCCTCGACACCGCGCCGCTTCTGGCTATTGCAGACACACGCATCCTGGCGCCGCACACAGACGCTGTGGTGATGTTGGTCCGATGGAAGAAGACGCCGGTCAAGGCTGTCCAGTCGGCGCTCGCGCTGCTTCAAGGCACGCGGGCCTTCATCGCCGGCGTCGCCCTGACTCAGATGGATCTCAAGGCGCAGTCGCGTTACGGCTACGGCGACTCGTACTACTATTACGCGAATTATCGAAAGTACTATGCGGACTAAGGCCGGGGGCGGCGGCTCTTCGCCTGTGGCGGGCGCCAGAACCCGCAAGCTCAAGACCTCTGAGGGCGTCGCCATCGGCGCCCTCGTTGCCTTGGTTTTGCTGGAAATCGTCGCCTTCGGGGCTACCGAACATTCTGTGGCTCAAGCCTTCGCCGCAGCCCAGGCCCTGCTTCTAGCGTCGCTTTTGGGGAGCTGCGCCTGGGCTCGAAAGGCCTTGGCCCGGGGCGTGTCATCGAGACTTTGGCTGCTGTTCGGGCTTCTTATGCTCGTAGTCGCTTGGGGTCTGACCCCTTTTGGCCCGGGCGGGGCGCATCCTGTCTGGCAGTATGTTGCTCACGACGGCGGCTCCCTCACAGTCGATCGATCCGCCCTGCTTTTGAGTATTTTGCGTTTCTGCGGTTTGGCCTGCCTATTTCTGGCGGCTCAGATCGTCGGAGATTCCGAAACGCGGCGGCGCGCGCTTTTTTGGGCCCTGTTGCTGGCGCTCGGGGCGTACGCGGGGCTGGCCATTATCCAACAGGTCAGCGTGCGAGCGACTGGCCGATTGACGGCCACGCTCCTCAGCCCGAACACCGCAGGCACCTTGATGGGGGTCTGCGCGGTCTTTTCAATAATGTACGTCACCCAATTCCTTCAAAAGGCGGGCGGAAGCCTTAAGTTCGACAAGCTTCCCGTCGACGCCGCGATCAGCCTTGGACTCGCGGCGCTGTTCTCGGTGGCTCTGGCGCTGACCGCCTCCCGGGGGGGCATCTTTTCGACGGTCGTCGCGCTGGCCATCCTGCTGACGTCTCAGGTCATCGCCCAAGGCAAGAAGGCTCGCGTCGTGGCGATCGTCGGCGGGGGCGCGGCGCTGCTGGTCGCGATCGGCATAGCCATGCGGAGCGCGGAGCTTACGGCGGCGCGTCTGGAGAACCTGGATACAGATGTGGCGGTGCGGCAGGCGATCTTCGCGGCCCATTGGCAAGCTTTCCAGGCCGCGCCGTGGTTTGGCTACGGCTTAGGGTCGTTCCCGATCGTCAACCAGATGATCATGACGAGCGAGACCCTGCGGGTCCTGTTCGACGTGCGCGCCACGCACAATCTTTATCTGCAGTGGCTTGAAGAGGCAGGCGTCATTGGCGCCATCTGCATGGGCGCCCTCGCCGTGTATATCTTGGCCGTTGTGGGGCGAGGCGCCGGCAAACCTGGAACGGCGGGCGCCTCAGCGCGCGCCGCGATCGCGGGAGCGGTTCTTGTGCTCCTGCACGGACTTTCAGACTTTGCTGTGCAGACGCCAGCCCTGCAGGCTCTCTTCGCCCTAGGTTTAGGCGCTCTGGCCCCCTTGGGCGGTCAGGCAGCAGCCAAGGCCGTGCGCGTCCCCGCCTTGAAGGCTGTCAGCGTCTTCGCCGGCGTATCGTTAGTTGCTACGAGCCTTGTCGCTATTCCAATGGTCGCCGGTCGCTTTGGCGGCGATCTTTCATTCATGCCGACTGCGCCGGCGGACTCCCTGGCGCTAGGCATCGAAAGGGGTCTCGCGGCGGATCGCAGCGAGCCGGCGACTCTGGACCGCCTCGACGCGCTCAGCCGCCGTGAATTAGCGATGCGCCCTGGGTCCGGCGCGGCTTGGCTACGCAACGCCGCGATCGCTTTCAAGCGTGGTGACATCAGGGCCGCTAACGCAGCATTGGCGCACTCCTATGCCGTCGCCCCGCTTCAAACCAGCCTGTTCACAGCGCGTGCGCGCATCGCCTATGAGCACTGGGGATTGCTGACGCCGGATCTCCGCAAGCAGGTGATCTACCAGGCCACCATCGAGTACAAGCGACCGGGCGGCGACGCGCGTCTGGTGGCGCTTGCCAACAGCATCAACGATCCGAGTGGTCGGCTGGGCTTGGCCTTCCTCGTGGTCGCCCAGCGCGCGGCCAAAGCTGCGGGTCAGTAGGCGTTGTGGCTCAACAGGAGGCTGGGGATCGTCGCCAACACGATCTTCAGATCCTGCCTGAGCGACCATGTCCGTATGTAGTCGACATCCGCATCGATTCGCTGGCGCATGATCTCAAGGGTTTCCGTACCCCCGCGGAGGCCCTTGACCTGGGCCAGACCTGTCAGACCCGGACGCGCCTGAAAGCGCGCATGATATCCGGGAATTCGGGCGCCATAATAGTCGTCGTGCGCCTTCGCGTGCGGGCGCGGCCCCACCAAGGACATGTCGCCCCGCAAAACATTGATCAGCTGCGGAAGTTCATCGACGCTCGTCGCACGGAGCAGGCGCCCGATGCGTGTGACCCTATCGTCGCCCCGCTTGGCTTGAGCAAGGTCAGGGCCGTCTTCCCGACAATGCATGGTCCGCAATTTCAGGATCTGGAACGGCGCGCCACCAAGACCGCCTCGGGTCTGGCGGAACAGAGCGGGGCCTGGCGTCTCCAGCTTGATGATCAGCGCCGCCAGCAAAAGGAGCGGAGCGAACAGTACAAGCAAGAGCGCCGCCGCCGCCACGTCCAAGGCGCGCTTGCGCAAGTCGACCGCAACCCGAGGAAGCGGTCCTGGTGAGTCCGGCGCCAAGAGCTGCGTACAAGGCCCCCCGTTCACCAGATAATCCTCTGAGTTCCTCACCACGTTGCAGACTGTTTTCCAATTCTACGCGTCTAAGCTAGCGCAATCGCCGCGCAGCGTCCCCGGCAAAAAGCGTCGGCGCCCGAAATAGAGTTAACCCCGCGTAGACTGTATTCTTTCATGCGCCCTTAGCGGTGTGGACGTTACATCAGAAATCAGCAGGAGTGCTGTTTGATGATCGACGTCGAAATGTCTTTTGCCCAAGCTGAACAAGACAAGCCACGTCTTGCGCCCCTACTGGGTCTGACTATGGCGGCGGTGCTGTCGGCGGGTCTGTGGGCGGTGCTGGTTGTGACCGTCGCCAAGCTCGTCTGATTCCCGCAAACCTGCGTCCAACTATCCTAGAACACCCGCCCCGGCGTAGTCCGGGGCGGGTGTTCTGCATTCAAGGGCCGATGACCATGCGGCCCCGAACTGGCGCCTCGGGGATTCATGTCGTTAAAGTCTAGTTCAGCGCTAGATTTGTTCTGGCAAAGACCGTCGGGATCGAAGGCGTGTAAAATGCTCCGGGACGGCCCGTATGTATCAACGGGAACGCAGCGCTCGGTTTGCGACTGCGGCGGTGCTAGGCGATGCTCGTCCACAGGCCTGTGCCGGGGACTTGGCGTTCGACCCATTGATAGTTCAGGTCGCCCCAGGGGGTGGCCCATGGCGTGAGGTTATCAAGCACCCAATCGCCGCTCTTCAACGACACCATGAGGACGGCGTGGCCTTCACCCCGGGCCGTCACAGCCACCGCCAACGACAGGGCGGATTCGGGGACGCCTGCGGCGAGCAGCTGGCGACGCTTCTCCAGGGCGAAGTCTTCGCAGTCGCCATAGAGCTTGCCGTCGACCAGTCGCGGCAACGCCCAGTATTCTTCTTGACCGTAGAGGTCGCTATCGTTGGCCTTGCGAACGTCACGATTGACCTGCTGGTTGATCTTGTTCAGCAGCTTCATCTGGTCGCGTTCGTTCCGCTCGTACCAGGTCGCGACCGCAGCGGACTCGACCTCCTCCTCGGTCACGGCATTGCGGCTTACGCCTGCAGCCACGAAATCCTCGACAGCGGCGATCTTGAACGCCTCGACCGTCTCGACCGAAATGAGCTGGGTCGCGGCGTCGTCCACCTGATCCAAGACCGTCGACGCTGCGAAATCGCGAGGGGAGACGAGGCCGACCGAAGAGGTTGCGGCCCTGTTCAGCTGGCTCTGAGCGCCCAGAAACGCCAGTTGAGCCGCAGGCAGTCCGCATGTTTCGGCATCGCGGCGGCAGAGGTCGGAGAAGCCTGCGGGCGCCATCACGCCTTGGCCGCGCGGCATGAACGGCATCGCACCGGCCTGCGCCTGAGCGCCGGCCATGAGAGCGGCGACGCCAACGAGCCCAATTAGAATGTTTCGCGCTTTGAACATGCCGACCTCGCTGTGTTCGTGAGGTCAATATTTGCGACATGTCCGAAAACGCGCTGAATTTAGATGGTATAATCGGCGTGTTTAACTGTGATGAATTCGATGTTTACGAAAACAAAGCTCGAATTTACTTGGTAAATTGGGCGAGAATGATTGTGATGAATTGAGGGTTAACGTCACGGCTTTTGGTTGAACGCCGTGGCGCCGTAGGGCAAAATCACGGCTTCAATCCAGGCGACGCCCTGCGGCGTACGTGGCGAGTTCGATGTTCAAGACCCTGTTCCGACCCAAGCCGAAACAGCGACGCCCGGTTTCAACCGGGGGGCGTGTGCTTTACGCTGTTGGGGACGTACATGGCCGCTTGGATCTGCTGGACGGCTTGATTGCGGCGATGACCGAGGACTTTCGCACCCTTGGACGCCAAGATCCCCCAGTGCTGATCATGCTAGGGGACTATGTCGATCGAGGCGCGCAGTCCGCCGGCGTGATCGACCGCCTCATCGCATTGAGCGCTCAGGCTGCGGAGGGGCGTTTCGAGTTACGCACCCTGATGGGAAACCACGAAGAAACCCTGCTGCACTTTCTTGACGACTCCCAGGCGGGACCATCGTGGGTGGAATATGGCGGCGGCGAGACCATGGCGTCTTACGGGGTCCAGCGTCCGGTTGGGCGGGCCGAGCCCGAGGTCTGGGAGCAGACGCGGGTTGCGTTTCGCGCGGCTTTCCCCGCTACCCATGAGCAGTTCCTGCGGCGGTTAGAGCTGATGGCCGTCTATGGCGACTATGTCTTTGTGCATGCGGGCGTGCGCCCCGGACTACCGCTGGAACGCCAGGTCGCCGCGGATCTCCTGTGGATCCGTAACGACTTTCTGGACAACGCGCACGGCCTTCAGGCGACGGTGGTGCACGGCCATACGCCGGTCGAGGCGGTCTACCTCGGTCGCCAACGCATCAATGTCGATACGGGCGCCTATGCCACAGGCGTGTTGACCGCCGTGAGACTTGATGGGGGTGAACCCAAGATCATTCAATTTAGTAAGGCGCGCGGGGCTTAGAGTTCGCCTTGTTCATCGCGCGGTCACGTGCGATGTGGCATTGCAACGTCCAGGTTTGACAAGTCCGAGATGAGACGCTTTTCCATGAATGGTTTTCCGCAACTCTCTCGCGCGCTCGCCATGTTGGCGGCCGTGGTTTTCATGATGGTTTCGACGTCGGGCGCGGTCGCCCATGCCCAGGCCGCCCCCGAGCCGGCTCCTGCGGCTGGCGTGGCGCAGGCGGTCGACTATCTTCTGGGTCCGGGCGACAAGGTTCGGGTCACTGTCTACGGCGAGGAATCGCTGTCCGGCGAGTTCTTCGTGTCTGGAAGCGGACTGATGTCCTTGCCCTTGATCGGCGAGATCAAGGTCGGCGGCATGACGGTCGGTCAGTTCCAGACCGCGGTTCAGGACCAGCTGAAGGACGGCTACCTCAAGGATCCGCGCGTTAGCGCCGAGGTGCTGACCTTCCGTCCGTTCTACATTCTTGGCGAGGTCGAAAAGCCGGGCACCTACCCCTACACTTCCGGCTTGACGGTGCTGAACGCCGTGGCGACCGCAGGCGGCTTCACCTACCGCGCCGACAAGAAGAGCGTCTACATTAAGCGCAACGGCGAGACGTCGGAGAACAAGGGCGAGCTGAAGCCTTCGACGTTGGTGTCGCCCGGCGACACGATCCGCATCGGTGAACGCTTCTTCTGATTGTAGCACCTGTCCAGGACGCAGAGGCCCGACGGAGACGTCGGGCCTTTTCCTTGCGCTGCGAACCGCAAGGCGTCCAAGCCGCCTAATCCATAATCTTCGGAAAAAACTGGCGCACCCGACACGATTCGAACGTGTGACCTTTGCCTTCGGAGGGCAACGCTCTATCCAGCTGAGCTACGGGTGCTTGCGACCCCCTTGGTGACCAAGGGATCGGGAAGCGGGTCTTAGCCGAAAGGCGAGGCCGGCGCAAACGGTCTCGCGATGACGCTTACGCCTTTCCCATATAGATGAACCGCAGGACGAACAGGCCGGCTAGGACAAACAGCAACCAGTCCTTGGCCTTGGCCTTGCCGCGCAGCAGGGTCAGGCCCGCATAGGCGGTGATGCCGAACGCCAGGCCGTTGGCTATCGAGAAGGTCAGCGGGATTGTGATCACGGTCAGGAAGGCCGGGATGGCGACGCCCGGATCGTCCCAGTCGACGTCAGCCAGGGCGCCGACCATCATCGAACCGACGACGATCAGGGCAGGGGCCGTGGCGGCGGCGGGAATGGCCTGGACCCAGGGCGCGAAGAACAGGGTCAGCAGGAACAGCACGCCCACCACCACGGCGGTGAGGCCGGTGCGGCCGCCCTCGGCGACGCCCGAGGCGCTTTCGATATAGCTGACCACGGTGGAGGTGCCGGCCAGCGAGCCGCCGATGGTGGCGATCGAGTCTGCGGTCAGGATGCGGTTTAGGCGCGGGATCGTGCCGTCAGGCTGGACGAGTCCGGCCTTCTTCGTCACCGCCACCAGAGTGCCGACATTGTCGAACAGGTCGACAAACAGAAAGACGAAGATCACCTCGGCCAGCGCCATGCCCAGAGCGCCATTGAGGTGCAGGGCGGCAGGAACGTCGAGCTTGAACGCCGTCGCGGTCAAGGCCGCCAGGCCATATTCGCCGGGGACGATCTTGGCTAGGCCCAGCGCCCAGGCGGCGCAAGCGGCGACGAGGATGCCGATCAGGATGGCGCCCTTGACCCTCCAGGCCATCAGCGCGCCCATGACGAGCAGGCCCAGGATCGCCAGGGCGGCGGTCGGCTTGGTCAGGTCGCCCAGGGCCACGGTGGTGGCGGGATCGGCGACAATGATGCCGGCCTCCTTGAGGCCGATGAAGGCGATGAACAGGCCCACCCCGGCCGCGACGGCCGAGAACAGCGGGCGGGGAATGGCGCCGACGATCAGCTGGCGGACGCCGGCGACTGTCAGGACCAGGAACGCCACTCCCGACAGGAACACGCAGCCCAGCGCCGTCTCCCACGGCAGGCCCATGCCCTTGACGACCGTGAAGGTGAAATAGGCGTTGAGGCCCATGCCGGGCGCCAGGGCGATCGGGTAGTTGGCGATCACGCCCATCAGGATGCTGCCAAGGCCCGCGGCCAAGCACGTAGCGGCGGCGACGGCCGCGATCGGCATGCCGGCTTGGCCGAGGATCGCCGGATTGACGATCACGATATAGGCCATGGTCAGGAAGGTGGTGAAACCGGCCAGCACCTCGGTGCGCACCGAGGTTCCTTGTTCCGAGAGTTTGAAGGTCTTCTCGATCATTTCGCCGTCCCCCCGATGGCGGTCATGTCCGGTGTGTTGGCTTCGTAGCGATCCCAGTGCGCCGTCAGTTCGCGCACCACCACCGAGCCAACACGATAGGCCGAGTCGAACGCTGAAACCGCGCCTTCATCGTGGAAGGCGCGCGGAAAAGCTGGCGCGTCCAGCGGCGGGCGGGAATAGTTGCTGGCGGTGCGCAGCACCATCACGCGCTGGAAGTCGACCCTGCCCGCCTTGGCGTAGAGATCCAGGACGTCGAGGATTCCCTGGTCTTCGCAGTCGGTCATCACGAACGTTCCGGCGCCGTCGGTCCACAGCTTGACCCAGTCCTGAGCCCACTGGGTGCGCCTCGCGCCGTGCCAGAAGCGGGTCGCGCCTAGCGCTTCGCCCTTGAGCACGAAGGGCGGGCGTTGGGCGTTGGGCTCTCCGGCGTAAGGGGCGCGTAGGGCGGCCAACCCAGGATGGTCGGGGATCTCCACCTTCGATGTCAGGCTGTAGGCCCAATCGACCAGGCGCCAATTCAGCGCCCAGACCATGCCTGAGGACCCCTCGGCCGAGCCCTTCATGTTCGGTCGCTCGGTCTCCAGGGCGTAGAGGCCGTAGGGCCAGTCGGTGGGGATTTCGCGGTCATCGACCTCGTAGATCGGATCGGCGTCGACGACATAGCGGGCCCAGGCGGCGCTGCCGATCGAGGCGGCCTTGGGGTCGACGCCGGCGATGCCGGCCACCAGCCAATAGGTCTTGGAGAAGTCGAAACGCTTGTCGAGCAGCAGGGCCGCTACGCTTTCGCGCGCCCGGGCGCGCATGTCGGTCATGATCCCCAGCACGCCGTCCTTCGGTGAGTAGCGAGCCGGATGGCGCAGCCCGGGAACAACGATGGTCTCGGTGAGCGGGAGTCCTTCGACCCACGGCTGGAACTCGCCGGGGCGGTCGCCGGTGACCGCGCCGATCTCGAAAGTGGTCAGGACCACCACCTTGACCGGGATCGGCTTGGCGAGCTGGGCGTGCGCGATGGCGCCGAGCCCCAACCACAAGCCCAGGACCAGTCCCAAAAGCCGCTTCATGCTCAAGCCCCTCGCGCCCAACGGGGGAAGCTGACGCGCGCCGCCAAGGCTGGCAAGCGCGCTTCATCGCGATGGGGCGGCGGCGAGGCCGGTGATCAGTCCTTGGTCGGATCGGCGGCGTTGGGATCGCCGTAGGTCAGGGCGACGAAGACGTCTTCCAGGTCAGGGTCCTCGGTGGCGATGTCCTTGATGTGGACGCCACTGGCGCGGACGGCGGCCAGCACCTGCTCGACGCTGGACTGGCCGGTTCGGTAGCTCACCGAGAAGGCGCCGCCCGTGCGCAGCTTGGTCTCAAAGCCCTGCAGCGCCGGGGCCGTGGTCACAGGGCTTTCTGGCGTGACCACGACGTTGCGGCTGTCCATCCGGCTCAGCAACTTGGCGGTCGGCTCACAGGCCACGACCTCGCCCCGATTGACGATGGCGATCTCGTCGCAGAGCTCCTGGGCCTCTTCCAGATAGTGGGTGGTGAGCACGATGGTCACGCCCAGTTCATTGAGGCCGGTGACGTACTGCCAGAGCTGGCGGCGCAGCTCGACATCGACCCCGGCGGTCGGTTCGTCGAGGATCAGGACCGGCGGCTGGTGGACCATGGCCTTGGCCACCATCAGGCGTCGCTTCATGCCGCCCGACAGCTGGCGGACATAGGCGTTGGCCTTGTCGCCCAGACCCAGGGCGTTCAGCAGTTCGTCGGTGCGCCGCTCGCTCTTGGGCACGCCGTAGAAGCCCGCCTGCACCTCTAGCGACTCGCGCGGGGTGAAGAATACGTCGGCGGCCAGCTCCTGCGGCACCACGCCGATGGCTGCGCGGGCGTCGCGCGGGCGCTGATCGATGTCGCGACCCCAGATCCGCACCGTGCCCGAGCTTTTGCGGACGAGGCCGGCCAGGATGTTGATGAAGGTCGACTTCCCCGCGCCGTTCGGGCCCAGCAGGCCGAAGATCGAGCCACGGGGGATCTTCAGGTCAATGCCGTTCAGGGCCCGCTTTTCCGGAGAGGTCTTGGTGCCGGCATAGGTCTTGTAAAGGCCTTCAGCTTCGATGGCGTAGGCGGGGAGGTCCATGGAGCGTCCAAAACGGGGCGGCGGTCGGCCGGGAAACGTCGTAAGAGGCGCGCGTCGATTGACGGCGCCTTTCGGCGTCGCATAGGTATGCCTCGTTCGCCGCCGCGCCAAGGCCGCGTTCCGAATTCAGGGATAGCCCACATGGCCAAGGCCAAGATCACGCCCGCTAACGCCACCGTTCCGACGGCTATGGATCCGGCCGCAATCCCCGGTCCTGCGCCGGAGACGATCATGGTTCGCTCGCACCGCATCGCCTGCGACGGCGTCGGCGGGGCGCTCGGCCATCCGCGCGTGTGGCTCGAGATGGGCGCTGCAGGCTTCGTCGACTGCTCCTACTGCGACCGCCGCTTCGTCGCCGTCACTGGCGAGGGTGATGAGCATGAGCTGCTGGCCCCAGGCGTCTATGAGGGCGCCGGCGGCCACTAGGCCGTCTAAAGCTCGATGACGGATCGCTTCCCGGAAGCCCAGCGAGCCGAAACCCTGGCCAAGGCCTGGGAAAAGGCCGAGTGGCCGCACGAGGCGCCCGTCCTGCGCGCCATCGCCATGCCGTCGGACACCAATCCCGAAGGCGACATCTTCGGGGGCTGGCTGCTCTCGCAGATGGATCTGGCCGCCGCCTCGATCGCTTTCCACCGCGCTGCGGGCCGCTGCGCCACCATCGCCATCGACGGCATGACCTTCATCAGCCCGGTGTTCGTCGGCGACGAGGTCAGTCTTTTCGCGCGCGTGGTCCATACTGGGCGGACCTCGCTGAAGGTGCAGGTCGAGGCCTGGCGCCGGCCGCGCGACAGTGAGCAGGCGCACAAAGTGACCGAAGGCGTGTTCACCTTCGTCGCCATCGACGAAAATCGGAAGTCGCGACCGCTGCCTTAGCGTTCGCGCCGCAGCCTCCCCTGAACCGGCTTGCATGACGCGGTGAGACGGGCGTCTGATGCGCCGATGAGCACGCCCCTCTTCGACCTGGACCTCCTGCCGTTCGCCGCCCTTATGGGAGTGACGGTCACGCTCGCCGCTCCTGATCGCGTCGAGGGGTGGCTCGTGGTGAGACCCGACCTCTGTACGGCTGGCGGGATTCTTCACGGCGGAGCCGCGATGGCGCTGGCGGACACGCTCGGGGCGATCGGGGCCTTCCTGTCGACGCCCGAGGGCAGGCGGACGACCACGCTGGAGAGCAAGACCAACTTCATCGGCTCGGCCCCTGTCGGGACGACGGTCACGGCGGTCGCGACCCCGCTGCACGTCGGCAAGCGTTCCAGCATCTGGACGACGCGGATCGAAGGCGAGGGTGGCCGTCTCGTCGCCGTAGTCACCCAGACCCAGATAACGGTGGACTAGCCGTGGTCGCCTTGCGGGAGACGCGACCGGGGGACCTGGGCTGGATCATTCAGCGCCACGGCGAACTCTACGCCGCCGAACAGGGCTGGGACCACCGGTTCGAGGGCGTGGTGGCCGGTGTTGTCGCCGACTATGTGAAGACCCATGACCCCGCCCGCGAGGCGTGCTGGATCGCCGAGCACGAGGGCCGGCCGGTCGGTTCGATCATGCTGGCCAAGGAGACCGAGACGGTCGGCCGTCTGCGCCTGCTGCTGGTCGAGCCCTCGGCGCGCGGCCTGGGCGTTGGTGAGGCCTTGATTGCGGCTTGCATCGCCCGGGCCCGCGAGGCCGGCTACGCCGAGATGGTGCTCTGGACCCAGAGCATCCTGCTTCCCGCGCGTCGCCTGTACGCGCGCTTTGGCTTCGTGCTCGAGGAGCGCTGGGACTATGACGGCTTCGCCGAAGGGCTCATTTCGGAGAGCTGGCGGCTGAAGCTTTGATCAGCCGATCAGGTGATCCTTCCACGCCTGACGCAGCACCTTCTTGTCGATCTTGCCGGTCGCGGTCAGCGGCACAGCGGCGAAGACCACGTCGTCGGGCGTCCACCATTTGACGATCCGGGGCGCCAGGTAGTCGAGCAGGGCGGCCTTGGTCACGGCCGCGCCCTCATGCGGCTCGATCACCAGCAGCGGGCGTTCCTCCCACTTGGGATGCGGCACCCCGATCACGGCGGCGATCTTCACGCCAGGGCAGCCGACGGCGACGTTCTCCAGATCGATCGAGCTGATCCACTCGCCGCCCGATTTGATGACGTCCTTCTGGCGGTCGGTGATCCGCATGAAGCCGTTGGCGTCCAGGGTGGCGATGTCGCCGGTGTCGAAAAAGCCATCGTCTCGCGCGGCGTCGGCGTCTTTCCGGAAGTAGCGCTTCACCACCCAGGGGCCGCGCACCAGCAGCGCGCCGGAGGTCTCGCCGTCCCAGGGCGCGACCTGACCGTCCTCGGTCTCGACCTTCAGCTCAATGCCGAATTGCAGCCGACCCTGGCGGGTCCAGATCGCCTCGTCCATGGCTTCCTCGCCCAGCGCAGCGAGGGCGGGCGTGGGGGTGGCGACAACGCCGATCGGACAGGTCTCGGTCATGCCCCAGATCTGCAGGGTCTGGACGTCGTAGCGGCGCTTGAAGGTCTCGGCCATGGCGCGGGGCACGGCGCTGCCGCCGATGACCACCTTCTTCAGGCTGTTGGGCCGGCGATCGTTCTTGTCCAGCCAGTCCAGGTACATGGTCCAGATGGTCGGCACGCCGCCGGTGAAGGTGACGCCCTCGCCGTCGATCAGCTGGTGCAGGCTGGCGCCGTCCATCTTATCGGCGGGTAGGACGAGCTTGGCGCCGCAGATCGGCGCGCTGAACGGCAAGCCCCAGGCGGTGGCGTGATAGAGGCTGGAGCAGGGCATCACCACGTCGAACGGCGTGAAGCCGAAGGCGCTGTTCAGGCCTCCCGCCATGGCGTGTAGCACCACGGCCCGGTGCGAGTAGAGCACCCCTTTGGGATCGCCCGTCGTGCCCGAGGTGTAGCAGAGGAAGGCGCCGGCGTTCTCGTCGAAACTGGGCCAGTCGATGGTGTCGGGTTCGCCGGCGATCAGGGTCTCGTAGCTGATCGCCCCGACCGCGCCGGGCATGGTCCGCTCGGCGTCCGACAGCATGACGAAGGTCTTCACCGTGGTCAGTTGCGGCGCGATCCGCTCGACCAGGGCCTGGAAGTTGCGCTCGAAGAACAGCACCGCGCTTTCAGCGTGATTTATCGTGTAGACGATCTGCTCGTCGAACAGCCGCGGATTGGCCGTGTGCAGCACCGCGCCGATCCCGGGCGCCGCGTAGAACAGTTCCAGGTGCCGATGGGTGTTCCAGGCCAGGGAGGTGACGCGGTCGCCGGCCTTGATCCCTAGACGACGAAGCGCGTGAGCCGCCTGGGCCGAACGGCGCGCCAGACCGGCATAGTCATAGCGATGCAGCGGTTCATCGATCAGCCGCGAGACGATCTCACGCGCGCCGTGGGCCTGGGCGGCATAGGTGAGGATGCCGCTGATCATCAGCGGCGTCGTCTGCATCAGGCCCGGGATCATGGGCGCCTCCCAACTCTTGTCGTTGGGAGGAGCCTAGAGGGTGAAACGCTTGTTGGAAAAGGGCCTAAAGCGCCGCCAGCACCGCGTCGCCCATTTCCTTCGTGGTCAGCGAGCCGCCGAGGTCACGGGTGCGGGCGCCGTTGTCGAGCGCGGCTTTCACCGCCGCCAGCAGAGCGTCGGCGGCCTCGGTTTGCTTCAGCGACCAGCGCAGGGCCATCTCGAACGACAGAATGGCGGCCAGCGGGTTGGCCAGGCCCTTGCCGGCGATATCCGGGGCCGAGCCATGGATCGGTTCATAGAGGCCCGGCTTGCCCGCCGCGCCCAGGGCGGCCGAGGGCAGCATGCCCAGCGAGCCCGTCAGCATCGCGGCGGCGTCCGACAGGATGTCGCCGAACAGGTTGTCGGTGACGATCACGTCGAACTGCTTGGGCGCGCGGACCAACTGCATGGCGCAGTTGTCGGCCAGGATGTGCTCGAGCTGGACGTCCGGATATTCGCGCGCGTGAAGCTCGGTGATCACCTGCTTCCAGAGCAGGCCGGACTCCATGACGTTCGACTTCTCGGCCGAGTGGACCTTGTTGGTGCGGCCGCGCGCCAGCTCGAACGCCACGCGTCCGACGCGCTCGATCTCGCTGGTCGTGTAGACCTGGGTGTCGAAGCCCTTCTTCTGGCCGTCGGCCAGGTCCTCGATGCCGCGGGGCTGGCCGAAATAGACGCCGCCGACCAGCTCGCGGACGAACATGATGTCCAGACCCGAGACCAGCTCCGGTTTCAGGCTGGAGGCGCCGGCCAGGGCTTCGAAGCAGTAGGCCGGGCGCAGGTTGGCGAATACGTCCATCGCCTTGCGCAGGTTCAGAAGGCCCGCTTCGGGGCGCAGGTGGCGAGGGGCGTCAGCCCACTTGGGCCCACCGACCGCGCCCATCAGCACCGCGTCGCTGGCGAGGGCCTGGTCGCGGACGTCGTCGGTCAGCGGCGCGCCGTGGACGTCATAGCTGGCGCCGCCGTAGAGGGCTTCCTCGACCTTCAGGTCCGGGGTGAGGGCGGCCGCCACGCGGCGCACCTCCGCACAGACTTCCGGGCCGATGCCGTCGCCGGGCAGGAGGAGAAGAGTGGACATGAGGCTCTCTTGGATCAGATTTCGCGATAGGCGGAGACGTCGAACGAGGACATGCGGCGCTCGCCGATCCCCAGGTCCGGCCAGGCGGCGCGCCAAGCCGCCATGTGCGGGCTGGCGCGATGGAAGGCCAGGGCTTCTTCGTCGACGAAGCGCTCATAGACCCGGATCAGGCCCGGATCGAGCGGATCCTCGGTCAGGGCGTAGTCCAGGCATCCTGGCTCGGCGCGGCTGTTCTCGACCTGAGCACGCAGGTGCGGCCGCAGGTCTGCCAGGCGCTCGGGCGCGATGCGGATGGTGCCGGCGAGGATGATGGTCATCTGCACGTCTCCCCCTTCCCATTGGTGGGGAAGGGCCGGGGATGGGGTGACAGCCTGTCAGGGTGGAGCGCGGCTGAGCTGCCGTATCACCCCACCCCTACCCCTCCCCATCAAGGGGAGGGGGGCGTTTCAGGCCTCCAGCCAAGGCTGGCTGATGGCGCGTTTGCTCTCGAACACGTCGATGTCTGCGCCGTGCTGCAGGGTCTCGCCGATGGCGTCGAGACCCTTGAGCATCTTCTCCTTGCGGACCGGATCGATGTCGAAGCCGATCGTCTTGCCCGAGGGCGATACGACCGTCTGGGCTTCCAGATCGACGCTGACCATGTGGTTGCCGCCCTTGGCCTCGTCCATCAGCAGGGCGAGATCCTCAGGGCTGACCACCACCGGCAGCAGGCCGTTGTTGAAGCAGTTGTTGAAGAAGATGTCGGCGAAGCTGGTCGAGATCACGCACATGATCCCGAAGTCCATCAGCGCCCACGGGGCGTGCTCGCGCGAGCTGCCGCAGCCGAAATTATCGCCGGCGATCAGCACGCTGGCGCTCTTGTACTCCGGCTTGTTGAGCACGAAGTCGCTGATCTCGTTCCCGTGGGCGTCGAAGCGGAAGTCGTAGAACAGGCCCTTGGCCAGGCCCTCGCGTTCGACGGTCTTGAGGAACTGCTTGGGGATGATCTGGTCGGTGTCGATATTGGCCAGCTCCAGCGGAGCCGCGCGGCCGTCGAGGCGGGTGAAGGCGCGCATCAGGCGGTCTCCTCCAGGAAGGTGCGAACATCCACGAGCCGCCCCGCAATCGCCGCCGCCGCCGCCATGGCGGGCGAGACCAGGTGGGTGCGGCCGGCGCGGCCCTGGCGGCCTTCGAAGTTGCGGTTGCTGGTCGAGGCGCAACGCTCGCCCGGCTGAAGCTTGTCGGGGTTCATGGCCAGACACATCGAGCAGCCCGGCTCGCGCCAGTCGAAGCCGGCGGCCTTGAAGATGGCGTCCAGGCCCTCTTCCTCGGCTTGCTCTTTCACCAGCCCCGAGCCCGGCACGACCATCGCCTTGACATGAGGAGCTACGAGACGCCCGTGCAGGAAGGCTTCCTGCACCACGGCGGCGGCGGCGCGCATGTCTTCGATGCGGCTGTTGGTGCACGAGCCGATGAAGACGCGGTCGATGCGGGCTTCCGAGATCGGCTGGCCGGCCTTCAGGCCCATATAGTCCAGGGCCCGGTGGGCGGCCGCGCGCTTGTCGGGCGTGGCGAAGCTTTCGGGGTCGGGCACCTCGCCAGTGACCGGGATGACGTCCTCCGGGCTGGTGCCCCAGGTGACCATCGGAACCAGTGCCGAGCCATCAATCACGACCGTGCGGTCGAAGACAGCGTCCTCATCGGTGAAGAAGGTCTTCCAGTGGCTCAGCGCCATGTCCCAGGCCGCGCCCTTCGGCGCCGCCGGCTTGCCCTGGATATAGGCGAAGGTCTTGTCGTCCGGCGCCACCAGGCCGGCCTTGGCGCCGCCCTCGATGGTCAGGTTGCAGAGGGTCATGCGGCCCTCCATCGACAGGCTGCGAATGGCCTCGCCAGCGAACTCGATGACATAGCCGGTGCCGCCGGCGGTGCCGATCTCGCCGATCACGGCCAGCGCCACGTCCTTGCCGGTGACGCCGGGCGGCAGCCGGCCGTCGACGCGGACCAGCATGTTCTTGGCCTTCTTCTGGCGCAGGGTCTGGGTGGCCAGGACGTGCTCGACCTCGGACGTGCCGATGCCGTGGGCGAGGGCCCCGAAGGCGCCGTGGGTCGAGGTGTGGCTGTCGCCGCAGACGATGGTCATGCCCGGCTGGGTGCGGCCCTGCTCGGGCCCGACCACGTGGACGATGCCGTTGCGGATGTCGCCCATCGGGAAGAATTCGATGCCGTTGTCGGCGACGTTGCGGGCCAGTGTCTTGAGCTGCAGGCGGGCTTCTTCGTCGGCCACAGCGTCGACGCCCAGGGACTGGCCCTCGGTCGGGATGTTGTGGTCGGCCACGGCGAGCGTGCGATCGGGCCGGCGCACCTTGCGGCCGGCCGCGCGAAGGCCTGCGAAGGCCTGCGGCGTGGTCACCTCGTGGATGAGGTGCAGGTCGATATAGAGGATCGCTTCGCCGCCTGCTTCGCTGACGACGTGGGCGTCCCAGATCTTGTCGTAAAGGGTTTTGCCGGACATGGCGGGGATATAGGGCGGATCGTGCGTCAAAATCCAGAGCTGGCCGGGCCTGGGGCCAAATTCTTGCGTGGCGGGGCGTGGCGGCTACACCCATAACGCAAAGGGCGCGCCCGTCTTTCGACCTGTCGGCGCGCCCTCGCATCGTTTTCAGCCTTCGGGGGCCGATGGCGCCTGCCCGAAGAGGGCCGTCCACTAGAAAGGAGACGGTCTGGAAGCCCGGGCGAAGGTCGCCGGGGGTGAACTCAGCTTCTCACGAAACGGTGGCTTGTCAATCTATGTGCAGTTGCACGAAAGCTCAGCTGTGTGGCGCCGCCAAAGAAAAAGACCCCGGTGTTTCCACCGGGGCCTCGTTCATTTCCGAATGTCGGACGATTAGTCTTCCGACGAAGACGAAGCCTTCGGACCGCCAGCGCGCTCGGCGATACGGGCCGACTTACCGCGACGGTCGCGCAGGTAGTACAGCTTGGCGCGACGGACGACGCCGCGACGCTTAACTTCGATGCTTTCAATGCTCGGCGACAGCAGCGGGAACAGACGCTCCACGCCTTCGCCGAACGAAATCTTACGGACGGTGAAGCTCTCGTGCACGCCCGTGCCGGCGCGGGCGATGCAGACGCCTTCGTAGGCCTGAACGCGCTCGCGCTCGCCTTCCTTGATCTTCACGTTGACGCGCAGGGTGTCACCGGGACGGAAGTCCGGGATCGCGCGGGCGGCCAGCAGACGGGCCGATTCTTCTTGCTCGAGCTGAGCGATGATGTTGATCGCCATGATCACTACTCCTTGGGCTTACCCGGTTTCGGGTCGCCTTTTGCCTGTTGATTGGCGAGGTGGGCTTCCCAGAGATCCGGGCGCCGCTCGCGGGTCGTTTCTTCACGCATACGCTTGCGCCATTGGTCGATCTTCTTGTGATCGCCCGATAGCAGCACCTCGGGGATGTCGAGCCCTTCGAACGTCCGCGGTCTTGTGTACTGCGGATGTTCGAGGAGCCCGTCCTCGAAGCTTTCTTCCAGCGTGCTCTCGATGTTCCCCAGAACCCCCGGGGCAAGTCGAACGCACGCCTCGATCACGACCATCGCCGCCGCCTCGCCACCGGCAAGGACCGCGTCTCCGACCGAGACTTCCTCGAACCCGCGGGCGTCGAGCACCCGCTGATCCACCCCTTCGAAGCGGCCGCACAGCACCACGATGCCGGGCGCGTTGGACCACTCCCTCACACGCGCCTGGGTCAGGGGCCTGCCCCGGGCGCTCATGTACAAAAGCGGCCGCCCATCGGCCTCCAGGCTGTCCAGCGCAGAGGCGATAACGTCCGCTTTCAACACGGCTCCAGCGCCGCCACCCGCAGGGGTGTCGTCGAGGAAGCCGCGCTTATCCTTGGAAAAGGCGCGAATGTCCAGTGTTTCCAAACGCCACAGGTCCTGCTCCTTCCAGGCGGTCCCGATCATCGAGACGCCGAGCGGGCCGGGAAAGGCCTCGGGGAACATGGTCAGGACGGTGGCGGTGAACGGCATGGCCGCTGTTTAGCCGGTGAGCGCGCGAGAGTCGAAGCCCGGCGGGGCGAGCACCGTTCACCAAGCGCATTTTCCAGTTGTTCACCGTCATCGGCGATGGTCACGGCGAGAGATAAGGTCCCGTTCAAGCCATGCCGACCCAGAGCCGTTTCTTCCGACGCCTGAGCGAGAGCGTCGCTGCTTTCGTCCGTCGTTTGCGGCGCGACGATCGCGGGGCGATCGCTATCCAATTCGCGTTGCTCGCCTTGCCGCTGTCGGTTCTGCTGTTTGGTCTCATCGATGTCGGTCGCCTGAGCCTGCAGCGTCGCCAGATGCAGGATGCGCTGGACGCGGCGACCCTGATGGCGGCCCGGTCGACGGCGTCCACGAACGCCGAGCTCGACACAGTGGGCGACGCGGCCTTCCTGGCCGAGATCGCAGGTATGAACCTGGGCCTGACCGCTTCGAACGCCACCTTTTCGGCAGGAACCAACAACCGGGTCATCGGGTCGGTCACCGCGACCTTGAAGCCGATCATCGCCAACCTGTGGCAGAGCGGAGACTTCACGGTCACCGCGACGTCGGAAGTGGTGCGTTCGTCCAAGAACCTGGAAGTGGCGCTGGTGCTCGACATCACCGGCTCGATGGACGGCACCCGGATCGCGGACCTCAAGGTCGCCGCCGCCGATCTTGTCGACATCATCGTCCGCGACACCCAGGCGCCGTTCTATTCGAAGATCGCGCTGGTGCCCTACGCCGCCGGCGTGAACCTCGACACCTACGCCGACGCCGCGCGGGGCCCGATCCCGCTGCGCAACATCAGCAATGTGCAGTGGCTCGCGACGGGGACGAACATCACAGCCATCACCAAGGCGTCATCGGCCCGGGTGACATCGTCGGGCCATGGCCTGTCCACTGGCGACCGGGTCTACATCTCCGGGATCAACGCCAGCGGTTCGAACAGCATGTCGTCGCTGAACGGACAAATCTACACCGTCACAAAGGACAACGATAATCGCTTCTGGCTCGATGGCGCAGACACCAGCAGCAAGTCGAACTACTCCAGCGGCGGCACGGTCAGAAAGTGCCTGACCAGCGACTGCACCCTCGTCGTGACCACGAGCTCAGCGCACGGTTTCATCACCGGTGACCAGATCAGTTTCGCGAGCATCGGCGGTACGACGTCGCTGAACGGGCAGACGCACACGATCACCAACCTGACCAGCACGACCTTCAATACCGGGGTGGCGGGCCTCGGCACGGCCGCCTACACGAGCGGCGGGACGGCGACCTGTGAGCAGAGCACGGTTCCGGGGTGCCGACGCCTCGCCTACACGAGCGCCGATAACACTTCGGAGGTTCGCGCCATCAGCACTTGCGTCAGCGAACGCACCGGGACTCATGCGTATACGGACGCCGCGCCCAGTACGGCCTATGTGGGGACAAACTACCCCTCGACTTCCGCTGATTCCTATTCGCCGAACCCCTGTCCGACAGCGAAGATCACGCCGCTATCCAGCGACAAGACGGCGCTAAAGGCGCAGATCAACAGCTACACCGTGGGGGGCTCGACAGCGGGCCAGATCGGTCTGGCCTGGGGCTGGTACATGGTCGCGCCCAACTTTGGATACCTCTGGCCGAACGCCTCCCAGCGCCCCGCCGCCTACAAAAGCCAGGACCTGATGAAGGTCGTGATCATGATGACGGACGGCGCGTTCAACACCCCCTACTGCAAGGGTGTGATCGCCGCCGACGCCGGCGGCGGCAGCGGCAGCGACGACGATCACATCAATTGCAACGCCACCAATGGTGATCCCTATACCCAGGCGCGGGCGCTCTGTACGGCGATCAAGAACAGCGCCAACGACATCACGCTCTACACGGTCGGCTTCGCCGTGGGGTCGGACAACACCGCTAAGACCTTCCTGACCAATTGCGCCTCAGACACGTCCAAGGCGTTCTTCCCCGCCAACGGTTCGGAGCTGAAGACGTCGTTCAAGGCGATCGCCCAGGAAATCTCGTCCTTGCGAATCTCCAAATAGAAAACCCCCGCCGGCATCCGGCGGGGCTCGTCATCTTCAGTCGTGCTGACGATCAGGCCAGCTTGATCTCGCGCAGGCGCTGCTGAAGGAACTCGTCGGCGGTGATCGACTCCGGATAGCGATCCGGGTTCTCGGCCGTGACGCAGTTGGGCAGGGTCTTGATCTCGTAGTCCGACGCGAAGTGCAGGAAGAACGGCGTCGAGTAGCGAGGCACGCTCCGGCGCTCGGGCGGCGGGTTGACCACGCGGTGCACCGTCGAGGGCAGCACGTTGTTGGTCAGGCGCTCGAGCATGTCGCCGATATTGATCACCAAGCAGCCCGGCGGCGGGTTGATGGGCAGCCACTGACCATCGCGATCCAGAACCTCAAGGCCGCCTTCCTCGGCGCCCAAGAGCAGGGTGATGGTGTTGATGTCGCCGTGAGCGCCGGCGCGCACGCCAGTGGCGTCCTTGGGGATCGGCGGATAGTGCAGCAGGCGCAGCACCGAGTTACCGTCCTGCACGGTCGGGTAGAAGAAGTTCCGGTCCAGCTTCAGATAGGTGGCGATCGCCTCCAGAACCTTGCCGCCCATGGTGTCGAGGCTGTTGTACAGCCAGCTGACATCATGCTTGAAGGCCGGGATCTCGGCCGGCCAGACGTTGTCGGCCATATGGGCGCGGAACCGGTGGCCGGGCGGCAGGTCGCGGCCCATGTGCCAGAATTCCTTCAAGTCGTAATGGTCCGCGCCCTTGGCGGTCTCGACGCCGAACGGGATGTAGCCCCGCGCGCCGCCCTTGACGCCGGCGTACTGCTTCTTGGTCTCGACCGGCAGCGCGAAAAAGGCCTTGGCGGAGTCGACGGCAGCGTCGATGCGCGCCTGATCCAGGTCATAGTCGGACAGCACGGCGAAGCCGTAGCGTTCGAACGACGCGCCCAGTTCTTGTGCGAAGCGCGAGAAGTCCTTGGCGTAGAGAGAAAACGAAACCGGGTCGATGGCGGAGGTGGACACGTCTGCGAGCCTTGGAATGAGTAAGTTCCTTCTTACTACACCGGACGTCGGGCGAAACGAAGGCTGTTCGTCTCCGCGCGGCGTTGAGTTTGGGAACTTGACCATAAGACGGGCGTTTGCCCGGGTGACTTGATCTACAGCAAAGACGCGAGGGTTGCGACAATGCCGAAATTCGCTCGAAAGATAACGCTGGCGGTGGTGCTGATGAGCGCCGGCGCCCTGGCCGCCTGCACCACCACTGACCCCTATACTGGCATGCCGGTCCGCAACAACACCGGCACGGGCGCCCTGACCGGCGCGGGCGTGGGTGCGGTGCTGGGGTATCTGACCAACACGAACAAGGGCGAGCAGGGGCGCAAGAACGCTCTGATCGGCGCGGGCATCGGCGCGCTGGCCGGCGGCGCCATCGGCAACTACATGGACCGCCAGCAGGCCGACTTCCGCCGCAGCCTCGAAGGGTCTGGCGTGATGATCCGGCGCAACGGCGATCAGATCGTGCTGGTCATGCCCAGCGACGTGACCTTTGCGGTCGACCGCTCCGATGTCCAGCCGCAGTTCACCCGCGTGCTTGACGACGTGGCGCGCACGCTCAACGCCTATCCGCAGACCACGATCGATGTGGTCGGCCACGCCGACTCCAGCGGCCCGGACGACTACAATCAGACTTTGTCCGAGCGCCGCGCCAGCGCCGTCGCGGGCTACCTGACGGGGCCGGGCGGCGTTCTGGTCGATCGGGTCTTTGTCGCCGGCATGGGCGAGCGCGCGCCGATCGCCGACAACGCCACGCCGGCCGGGCGCGCCCAGAACCGCCGGGTCGAGATCATTCTGCGTCCTCTGACTTGATAGGATTACGGGGCGGCATTAGCGCGCCGCCCCGCCCCTTAGGGGCATGAAGCGGTTGCTTTTCCCGCGCTTCGTCGCCAAGTCGTCATCCTTCGAGGGCGCGGCGCGAGGAAGACGTGGCGAAAACGGCGAGCGATATCAGTCTGACCCGGCAGGCCATGAGTCTGACCGACGATCTGATGACGCCCAACGCGGCCGTTTACTGGACCGACCTGACGATTTCGGCCGCCGTCATGTGGGGCGGCTTCCTGATCGCCGCGACGACGTCCAGCCTCCCGATGGGCCTGGCTGCGGGCCTCCTCAGCATGCTGGCGCTGTACCGTGCGCTCAGCTTCATACACGAACTGACGCACATCCGCGACGACGAGGCGCCGGGCTTCCGCGTCGGCTGGAACGTGCTGGTCGGCGTGCCGCTGATGACGCCGTCCCTAATGTACGAGGGCGTCCACAACATCCATCACATCAAGGACCGCTTCGGCACCAAGCTGGATCCGGAGTACCTGCCGCTGTCGCGCTTCACGCCGCTGAAGCTGGCCGGCTTTCTGTTCGTCGCCCTGCTGGCCCCGCTGGGCGTGATCCTGCGCTCGGCGATCCTGATCCCGCTGTCGTTCCTGGTTCCGTCGCTGCGCCGCTATCTGAAGACGAAGCTGTCGGCGCTGATCATCAATCCCGACTTCGTGCGCGAGGATCTCGGCCGCTGGCGCAAGGCCTGGGTGGTGCAGGACGTCGCCTGCTGGCTGTGGTCATGGGCGGTGATCGCGGGCGTGGCCTTGGGCGTCGTTCCCGTGCGTGTGGTGCTGACGGGCCTGGCGATCTTTTCCCTGGCCACCTTTCTGAACCAGGCGCGCACCCTGGTGGCCCATCATTGGGACAATGACGGGGACAAGATGACGCTCGAGCAGCAGTTCCTCGACTCGGTCAATGTCCCGCCGCCGAACCTGGCCTCCGAGCTCTGGGCGCCGGTAGGCCTGCGCTACCATGCCCTGCATCACCTGCTGCCGCGTCTGCCCTATCACAACATGGGCAAGGCTCACGCGCGACTGGTCGAGGCCCTGGGCGCGGACTCGCTTTATCATCGCGCGTCGGAGCCGGGGCTGTTCGAGGCGCTGGGAGATCTCTTCCGCCGCGTTCGCCAGAAGAACGCCGCCGCCAAGAACCAGCCCGCGCATTAAGCGGCGGTTGAGGCGTCTTCGCTAAGACGGATCCGTTTCGAACGGAGACCGCAAGGCGTGAGCATCGCGCAGCCAGGGCTTGATTTCGCCGCCGCCGGCCACCGACTGGCCGCGCCGCTGCTCGACACCCTGCTACCGCTGGGCTCGACCTTTTCTCTTGTGTCGTTGACCTGCGCGCTGCTGATCGCCGCAAGCCATGTGGTCTTGAGCCGCGGCGCGCGCGGTCGCAGGACCTCCGCGCGACTGCTGCTCCGGGCGCTGTTTCCCCGCAGGATCTGGCTGAAGGCGTCCAGCCGCCTGGATCTCGTGTTCTTCGTCTTCAACATCTGGTGCGCTGGAGTTCTGCTGGGCGGAGCGCTCTTGTCAGGCCAGGCGATCACCAAGGCGTTGTCGGGCTGGCTGGCGGCGAGCCTTGGCGACGGGCCCTTTGCGGCCACTCCGTGGCCGATCGTGGCGGTGGTGGGGACGCTCGCCGGCTTCCTCGCCTACGAGCTCGGCTACTGGGTCGATCATTGGCTGAGCCACAAGGTTAAATTCCTGTGGGCCTTCCACAAGGTCCACCACACCGCCGAGGTTCTGACGCCGCTGACGGTCTACCGCGTCCATCCCATCGAGAGCGTGAAGTTCGCCAATATCGCGGCCCTCGCGACGGGCGGGACTGGCGGCGTGTTGGCCTGGGCCTTCGGACCAGCCTGGCATCAGCCGCTGATCTTCGGCCAGAACGCCATTTTCTTGGTGTTCGCGATGAGTGTGATCCACCTGCAGCATTCGCACGCCTGGATGACGTTCCGGCCCTTCGGAAAGTGGCTGCTCAGCCCCGCCCATCACCAGATCCACCACTCGGCCGACCCAGCCCATTTCGGAAAGAACCTAGGCAGTTGCCTGGCCGTCTGGGACCGGCTGTTCGGCACGTTGCATGTCCCCGAGCAGCGTCCCGCAGCGTTGACGTTCGGCGCGGCGTCGACCGATCCCCATAGCCTCACGGGCGGATTCGCGACGCCGTTCGTGGAGGCCTTCAAGGGCGAGCCGACTCCCAGACCTGTTCCGCTGGCCGCAGAGTAGAGATCAGTCCGCGCCTTCCTGTTGCGCCCGCTCGCGCAATTCCTCGTCCAGACTGGCCGTGTCCCAGGCGCCGCCCGCATCGCCCGGACGCATGCGGTGCAGATCCGCGTTGAGGAGCCGGTCCATGGTCTGGGCGGCGTCACGCGAGGCCAGGATATAGGCCTCTTCCTGGCCCCACATCGGCCGCAGCTCCTCGAACATCCGCCGATCGTGGCGACGGAAGAAGGCGGCCGCGCGATGCGCGCGGTGCGCACGGAAGCCCAGCTTCTGCAGCGCGGTCGAGCCCAGCGCCAGGGCCGCCTCAAAGGTCTCGCGCTCCACCGCGTCGGCGCCGTTCGAGAGCAGGTCGTAGGCGTGACGGCGGTCCCAGGCGCGGGCCAGGATGGTCAGGTTCGGGAAGGCCTTGCGAGCGGTCTCGACCAGCTCGACGGTCTTTTCGCGGTCGTCCAGCGCGACGATCAGCATCCGCGCCCGGTCCGCGCCGGCCTGCCGCAGTAGGTCCAGGCGGGTGGCGTCGCCATAGTGCACACGGCGACCGAAGCGTTGCAGCAACTCTATCTGCTCGATGTCGCTGTCCAGAACGGTCGACTTGAAGCCGTTGGCAGACAGCAGACGGCCGGTCACCTGACCAAACCGCCCGAAGCCGGCGATGATGATATCCGGCTCGCCCTCGTCGAAGTCGCCCGTATCAGGTGTGACATCGGGGATCGCTGCGTCCATCAGGGCCGCGACCCGCTCGTAGAGGATCATGGCCACGGGCGTCAGGGCCATCGAGACGGCGATGGCGGCGGTCAGCAGGGCGGCCAGCTCGGCGCCGATCACGCCGGCGCCGACGGTGAAGGTCAGCAGGACGAAGGCGAACTCGCCACCCTGGGCCAGGGCTGTGGCGACGGCCAGGGCTCCGCGCTTGGGCGCGCCGAACAGCCGGGCGATACCGAACATGACCAGGAACTTCAGCACCATCAGGCCCAGGACCAGGCCCGCCAGGGTCAAGGGCTGACGCGCGACCAGGGGCAGGTCGACCCCAGCGCCGACGGTCATGAAGAAAAGGCCCAGTAATAGGCCCCTGAAGGGCTCGATATCGGTCTCGAGTTCACGGCGGAACTCGCTCTCGGCCAGCACGACCCCGGCCAGGAAGGCGCCGAGGGCGGGGGAGAGGCCGACGGTCTGCATAAGGCTGGCGACCGCCACCACGATCAGCAGGGCCGAGGCGGTGAAGATCTCGCGCAGGCGCGCCTTGGCGATAAAGCGGAACAGCGGGCGCACGAGATAACGTCCGCCGCCAACCACGGCCGCGACCGCCGCCAGCACTGACAGGGTCTGAGCCCAGACCGGCAGGTGCGAAACCAGGCTCGCGCCATGGCCGCCGGCCGCTGCGGCATGCTGGGGCGCGCTGATCGCCAGCAGGGGCAGGAGGGCGAACATCGGGATGACGGCCAGGTCCTGCAACAGCAGCACGCCGAAGGCCGCGCGGCCGACCGGTCCCTGTCGCAGCCCCTTTTCGTCCAGCGTCTGCAGCACGATGGCGGTGGAGGACATGGCCAGCACCAGGCCTACCGCCAGCGCGGTCTGCCAGGGCAGTCCGAAAGCCAGTGCGGCGGCGGCGATCGCCAGGGCGGTGCCGACCACCTGGGCGCCGCCGAGACCGAAGATCGTCTTGCGCATGTCCCAGAGCATCGAGGGTTGCACCTCAAGACCGATCAGGAACAGCAGGATCACGACGCCGAACTCGGCGAACTTCATCACGTCGGCCTGGTCGCCCACCAGCGACAAGGCGAACGGTCCGATGATCACGCCGGCGATCAGATAGCCCAGCACCGAGCCTAGCCCGAGGCGTTTGGCGATCGGGACCGAGACGACGGCCGCGCCGAGGTAGACCAGGGTCTGGGTCAGGATGTTTTCCATGGCTCAGGCCTCCGTCTTGGTGGGCAGCAGCGAGGCGACCCGCGCGCGATAGCGTTCGGCCTCGGCCTTCAGCGCCGCATCGTCCTTGACCGCCGCGCCATGCACCACGAACGGAGTCTCCCAGACCATGCCGCACAGATGCGCGGTCTGCTCCAAGGGGCGAAGAAACTCGTCCATCGAGAAGCGGTTGTAGCCGTGGGCGTGATAAGCCTTGGCGCTGGCGCCCGTGGTGCAGGCCACGAACAGCTTTTTGCCCTTCAGCGCCTCGCCCCCCTCGCCGTAGGCGAAGCCGTGCAGCCAGACGAGATCCAGCCATTCCTTCATCAGGGCGGGCGTCGAGTACCAGTAGAGGGGGAACTGTAGCGCCACGACGTCGTGGGCGGTCAGCGCAGCCTGCTCGCTTTCGATGTCGATCACGAAGTCGGGATAGGTCTCGTAGAGATCCTTGAAGGTGACCCCGGAAAGACCCTTCGCCGCCTTGGCCAGAGCCCGATTGGCGCGAGACCGCTCAAGCGCCGGGTGCGCCAGCACCAGCAGCACGCTGGAGGTGGCGGGCGTCATCGCGCCGGTGCTAGCGTCCGTCATCAAGCAGCCCTTCGGGAAAATAATTCATCAAGGGTTGAATTTACTCGCGGCTCGGGCGACACGCTTCGCCCAGCACGGGACGTATAAGTTCCGGAACAGGGAGACACCATGGTCGACAAGGTGAAGAAGGACGCCGTCGAAGCCCTCGCCGGGCTTTTGTTCGACGGTATGACCATCATGGCCGGCGGGTTCGGCCTCTGCGGTATTCCGGAGAACCTGATCGCGGCGATCCGCGAGGCGGGCACGAAAGACCTCACGGTCATCTCCAACAACTGCGGCGTTGACGGCTTTGGTCTGGGGATCCTGCTGGAGAACCGCCAGATCAAGAAGATGGTCTCGTCCTATGTGGGCGAGAACAAGCTGTTCGAACAGCTCTACCTTTCCGGCGAGCTGGAACTGGAGTTCAATCCGCAAGGCACCCTGGCCGAGCGCATCCGCGCCGGCGGCGCGGGCATTCCGGCGTTCTTCACGCGCACCGGCTACGGCACCCTGGTGGCCGAGGGCAAGGAGACCCGCGAGTTCGACGGTGAGATGTACGTGATGGAGCGCGGGCTGACCGCCGACCTCTCGATCGTCAAGGCCTGGAAGGCCGACGCCGAAGGCAACCTGATCTATCGAAAGACCGCCCGGAACTTTAATCCGATGATGGCTACGGCCGGCAGGAAGACGGTGGTCGAGGTGGAAGAGCTGGTCGCCATCGGCGAGCTGGACAAGGACGCCATCCACACGCCCGGCATCTATGTCGACCACATCGTCAAGGGCGCCAAGTTCGAGAAGCGCATCGAGCGCGTGACCACTCGCCAGAAGGAAACCGCGTAATGGCCTGGACGCGCGATGAGATGGCGGCCCGCGCCGCCAAGGAGCTGCAGGACGGCTTCTACGTGAACCTGGGTATCGGCATCCCGACCCTGGTGGCCAACTACATCCCCGAAGGCATGCACGTGACGCTGCAGAGCGAGAACGGCATGCTGGGCATGGGTCCCTTCCCCTATGAGGGCGAGGAAGACGCCGACCTGATCAACGCCGGCAAGCAGACGATCACCGAGCTGGACTCCAGTTCGTATTTCTCGTCGGCCGACAGCTTCGCCATGATCCGCGGCGGCCACATCGCCCTGTCGATCCTGGGTGGCATGCAGGTCTCGGAGAACGGCGACCTCGCCAACTGGATGGTGCCGGGCAAGATGGTCAAGGGCATGGGCGGGGCCATGGACCTTGTGGCTGGCGTCAAGCGCGTCGTCGTGGTCATGGACCACTGCGAGAAGTCGGGCGCGCCCAAGCTCCTCAAGCAATGCTCGCTGCCCCTGACCGGCGCCGGCGTCGTGGACCTCTTGATCACCGAACTCGGCGTCTTCGAAATCAATCGCGGCAAGACGCCGGTGAAGCTGATCGAGCTGGCGCCGGGCGTCACGGCCGACGAGGTCAAGTCCAAGACCGAAGCCGCGTTCGAGGTCGCAGTCTAGTCACTGCTCCAGCCAGTACGGGTGCTCCAGGGTGAGCGCCACATAGCGCGCCGTCGCCTTGCCATAGGCGGCGGCGATCGCGTTGAGAGCGTCCGTCGGATCGGCGTTCTTCGGCGTGATTGTCCGATCCGCGCGCTGCGGCTTGGTCGGTGCGATGATCGTCAGGCCGCGCCGAGATGTCGCCGTCCCGCTCGCGAAGGCCTCCGACCGGTTGGTGCGCGACCAGGCGTCCAGCGCTGTGGCGAAGGCCAGATCGTCGAAGCCGTCGGCGATCCGCACCGCGACCTTCTCCGCGCGCCAGGCGTTGGACCAGCCTGACAGCCCGGTTAGTAAAGCGTCGCCGTTGGCCCTGAACGCTCCGCCCTTATGGGCCTGTACCGGTGTGGGTATGCCCAGCCTAGTGGCCGTTTCGCGCATCACCGCGTCCCCAGCCAGATCGCGCAGCAGGGCCAGACTGGCGGGAATGGAGGCCGTGACCCCGGCGGTGGTCGTGATCGGGCCATCGACCACCCAGCGCTGATCGCGCTGCCAGCGAACCTTTGGAAACGCCTTGGCGAGGCGGTTCATTTCGTACCAGTGGGTTGTCGCCTCGCGACCGTCCAGCAGTCCGGCTTTCGCCAAGGTCTCCGCTCCAGCGCAGATCGAGACGATCCGGGCGCCGGCCCGCGCCTGGGCGCGCAGCCAGGCGTCGCGGTCCGGATCGAAGGCAAGCATGAGGAAGGGCACGATGACGACGTCGGGCCGACGGGTCAGTTCCGCATAGGCGGCCTGGGGCCGAACCCAGGCGCGTCCTGGCATTAGGCGAACAGGCTCTAGGCTGGGAGCGATCACCCGCACATCGACGGCGCGAGACTCCGCCAGAACTGCGTAGGGCGCGATCAGGTCTGTCGTCTCGACGCCGCGCTGATCGGCCAGGATCACCACGAACGGTTTGGCGACGCCGGGCGCGGCGACCCCAAGGGCGAAAAGAAACAGCAGCAGCCGTAACATCGATACCTCCCATCTGCGGGTTAAGCATCGTCAGTCAGGCGGGCCGGGAAAGGACGGTGATCCCTCGAAACCCGCCAGTCCTACTGCGCGCCCGATTTCGGCTCGGGCGGCAGGCCGGTGACCGGATCACGCGGCAGGGGCGCGAAGCCCTCCGCGACGAACAGGTCGACGCGACGCGACCGGGTCTTGTCCAGGCGAACGCGCGCGATCTGTAGGCCAGACACCGCTTTGAAGTCCTGCTCGATCTTGGGGCGGTACTCGCCTTCCAGACTGACGATCAGGGCGCGGCGGCCGTAGTCCGGGTCGAGCGGGGTCTCAGTCTCGGCCTGGTTCTGCGGATAGGCTTCGTGCACCCACATCCGCAGCGGCGGCGCGCCGGGTTGGCCGAAATAGTCGCGACCGTAATAGGCGGCGGCGTTGTAGACGAAGCGGTCGTCCATCGCCACGGCGCTCAAGGGGCCGCGCAGCGCCTGCTCCTCGCGGACCCGCTCTATGATCGCCGCGACGGTCTGGTCCCACCCCCGTACCCGCTTGAAGCCATTTGACAGTCCCGTGGCGTCAGCGACCTTCGGGTCGATCATGCAGGCGATGAAGAAGACGGCGAACAGCGCCTGCACGGCGAGCCCTCCGACCAGCCAGCGACGCGCGTTCCAGCGCAGCAGCCAGCCGGCGGCCAGGACCGATCCAGAGACAAAGGCCGCCCCCGCCCAGTTGGCGTTGGCGCGCGAGACAAACGCCTCGCCGGCGACCACGATCAGGGGGGGCAGGGCAAAGCAGAGCAGTAGCAGATCCGGTGATTGCAACTTCTTCTTCAAGCCCAGCCCAATCGCGCCGCCGATCAGCACCGCGAACGGAACAGGTCCAAACACGCCGAACTGCGAGCCCACGAACTCGATCAGCTCACGGAAGTTGAACAACTGGTTGGCGTTCCAGTTGGCGTTAGCGGCGGTGTGCTTGACGGTGGAGAACTGGTTTGTTGCGTTCCAGATGAAGTTCGGGGCCAGTACGAGGACGAACGCGATCAGAAACAGGCCGGCCACGGCGGGCGACCAGCGCCGCCGCCCTTCAGGTGAGATCGCGAAGTGCAGCGCCACGCTGCCAAGGGCGTACACCGCAGCGTACTTTGACAGAAACGCCATGCCCAAAGCTGCGCCCATACCCGCCGCAAGGGCATATCGGCGTCCCGCATGGGCGTCGGGCAAACTCACATAGGCCCAGATCGTCAGGGCCAGGAAGAACAAGAGCGGCGCGTCGGTGGCGATGAGGCCTGACGAGAGCACGACCCCCGGCATCAGGCTGTAGATCGCTGCGGCCGCGAGGCCCGACCAGCCGCCGTAGAGGCGGCGGGCGATCCTGTGGATCACCAAGGCCGTCGCGCCGTGCAGGAAGGGCGCTGACAGTCGCACCCAGGCTTCGGCGTCACCGCCGATCTGAGTGGTGAGCCAGATCAGCCAGGCGATCATGGGGGGCTTGGAGAAGTAGCCGAAGGCCAGCTCTCTCGACCACAGCCAGTACTGGGCCTCATCGGGATAGAGCTCGAGCGGCGTGATGAACAGCGCCGCCAGCCGCACGATCGTCAGCGTCCCCACCATGAGCAGGGTCAACCGCCAAGCGCGGTTCACGATGGGGGATGACGGAGCGTCAGGAGCGGTCTGCATGACGCCTGATTAGCCAAGTAAAAAAAATCTGACTACTTCTTCCGCGTTTCCAGGGGTTTGTGACACTTTGTGGGCCGGCGTGGCCTTTCCGTCACCAAACCTTCTAAATCTTTCGATAAATGGCCGCCAAAGGCACGAAACAGTGCGACCCAACGCAAGCGTGTCGATGAATGAGGGGATCCTTCAGATGAACATGAAACATTTCGCCCTGGCGACCACCGCCCTGGTCGGCGGCCTGATGCTCGCCAACGGTGCCTCGGCTCAGTCGACCGCCTCGCAGGCGACGGAAGTCGACAAGGTCGTCGTCACCGCTTCGGGTCAACGCGCCGTCAGCGGTCTGATCGCTGAAACCGCGCCGAAGTCGAAGTCGTCGATCAACCAGGAATATATCGACAAGCAGCAAGCGGGTCAGACCATCCTGGACACGCTGAACCAGACCCCGGGTCTGTCGTTCACCAACTCGGACGCCTTTGGCTCGTCGGGCGGTAACGTCCGTCTGCGCGGTTTCGACGGCAACCGCATCTCGCTGACCTTCGACGGCATCCCGCTGAACGACACGGGCAACTACGCGATCTACACCAACCAGCAGCTGGACGGTGAGCTGATCAGCCGCGCCTCGGTCAACATGGGCACGACCGACGTCGACAGCCCGACCGCTTCGGCCGTCGGCGGCACGATCAACTACGTGACCCTGATCCCGACCGCCGACTTCGGCGGCATGGCGCGCGCCTCGGTGGGCAGCGACAACTATCGCCGCGTGTTCGGCATGCTGAACTCGGGCGAGTTCGGCCCGTTCGGCACCAAGGCTTGGGTCGCCGGCTCGTACCAGAAGTACGACAAGTTCAAGGGCCCGGGCTCGCTGGAAAAGAAGCAGTTCAACGCCCGTATCTATCAGAACCTGGCTAACGGCGACTTCGCCAGCCTGGCGTTCCACTACAACGAGAACCGCAACAACAACTACCGCGCCGTGACGCTGGCGGAGTACCGCGCTTTCGGTGAAAACCTCGACTTCACCGAAACCTGCACGAACCGCACGCTGAACACGACGGCCGCGACGATCACCGAGGCCGCGCCCGCCATCCCGGGCAACTGCGTCGACTTCTATGGCCGTCAGGTCAACCCGTCGAACACCGGCAACATCCGTGGTCAGTTCCTGCACCACATCAACGACAGCCTGCGCATCACCTTCGACCCGTCGTTCCAGTACACCCTGGCTGACGGTGGCGGCCAGCTGGGCACGATGTCGGAAACCGACGGTCGCGTTAAGGGCACCAGCACGGTTGGCAAGGACCTGAACGGCGACGGCGACACCGCCGACACCGTGGCCTTCTTCACGCCTTCGGTGACCAACACCCGTCGTTACGGCGTCACCTCGTCGCTGATCTGGGACATCAACGACAGCCAGCGCCTGCGCGTCGCCTACACCGGTGACTTCGGCTATCACCGCCAGACCGGCGAATACACCAAGCTGAACGCCGATGGCACGACCACGAACGTGTTCGGCGGCAAGGACGGCCACGGCGAGAAAGTCTTTGGCTCTGACGGCAGCTTCCTGCGCGGTCGTGACCGTCTCTCGAAGGCCTTCCTGAACCAGGTCGCTTTCGAGTACCGCGGTGAATATTTCGACGACAAGCTGACCGTCGTCGCCGGTCTGCGCATGCCGTACTTCAAGCGCGAACTGAACCAGTTCTGCTACTCGCAAGACGGTTCGAGCAACGTGCGTTGCACCACCGAAGCGCCTAACGCCACGCTGGCCAACGGGAACGTCACCTTCGCCGGTGCGACGACCCAGTACATCAAGCCGTACCAAGCGACGAAAAAGTACGACGACGTTCTGCCGAACATCGGCCTGAACTATCGCTTGGCCGATCACCAGTACCTCTACGGCAGCTACGCCGAGGGTCTGTCGGCGCCGCGTACGGACAGCCTGTACACCGTGAAGCGTCTGGCCGACGGCACTGTGTCGAACCCGGGCGTGCAGCCCGAGACGACCCAGGCGTTCGACATCGGCTATCGCTATCAGACGCCGGATGTCGTCGCTCAGGTGGCTCTGTGGACCAACAAGTTCCAGAACCGTATCGTCAGCGCCTACGATGACGCGCTCGGCATCTTCGTCGACCGCAACGTCGGCGACGCGAAGGGTTATGGCCTGGACGCCAACGCGTCGTGGCGCCTGGAAGAGTACCTGAGCGTCTTCGGTTCGTTCTCGTACAACCACAGCGAACTGAAGCAGGACATCCCGCTGAGCGGCCGGGTTCTGCCGACCAAGGGCAAGATCGTCGTTGAAACGCCGGAATACACCTTCGGCGGCGGCTTCGACTGGAACATCACCGAAGCCCTGCGCCTGTCGATGGACCTGAAGTACACCGGTGAGCGCTGGTCGACCGACGTCAACGACGAGAAGACGCCGGCCTACACCATCACCAACGTGAGCATCCGCTACGACATGCCGTTCGCGGAAAAGACCTACCTGCAGCTGAACGTGAAGAACCTCTTCGACGAGGACTACTTCGGCAACATCAGCAGCCGGAACAACGCGGTCACCATCACCGGCATCCAGAACGGCTCCGCGCCGACCTATGCCATTGGCTTCCCGCGCACGCTGCAGCTGAGCCTGACGACCCGCTTCTAAACGACGTCGGCTTCGCCAAGACCAAGAGAAGGGCGGCCCGTTCGGGCCGCCCTTTTTCTTTGTCGTATTCGTTTGCTAACTAGGCGGCGCTTGACCCCGGCGTCGTGAGGGGCCATCTGCGCCCCCTTCGTTTTCCCGCTCGTTTCTATTGGGCTTGTCGAATGACCGTGACCGTTCCCGCCGAATGGGCTCCGCACCGCGCCATGTGGGTGGGTTTCCCCAGCCACGCCGAGCTCTGGCAGGAGGATCTGGAACAAGCTCAGCAGGAGGTCGCCGACCTCGCGCGTGCGCTTGCAGGCCCTGGCGCCGAGCGCGTGCGGCTGATGGTGGTGGGCGACGAAGCCGAGGCGGCCGCCCGCGCCCTGCTGTCGGACACCACGGTCGAGATCGTCCGGGGCCAGTTCGGCGACATCTGGCTCCGCGACACCGGGCCGATCTTCGTCGACGACGCCGGCAAGGCGGTGGCGGCCGGCTTCCAGTTCAACGGCTGGGGCGGCAAGTACAGCCTGGAGGGCGACGACATCGTCGCCGAACAGATCGCCGCCGCCTCGGGCGCGCCGCTGGTCCGCAACGACTTCATCCTCGAAGGCGGCGCGCTGGACCATGACGGCAACGGCACAATCCTCACCACGCGCCAGTGCCTGCTCAACGACAACCGCAACGCCGGTTGGGACGAGGCTGCGGCAAACGCGGCCCTGACCCGGGCGCTGGGCGCCAAGAAGGTGTTGTGGTTGGGCAAGGGCCTGAAGAACGACCACACCGACGGCCACGTCGACAACCTGGCTCGCTTCGTGGCGCCGGGCGTCGTCGCCTGCCCCATGGCCTATGGCCTGGATGATCCGAACGCGGACATCTATGGCGACACCGCCAAGATGCTGGCCGGCATGACCGACAGCCGCGGCTCGCCGCTGCAGGTCGTCCGCATCCCCTCGCCCGGCAAGCTGCTGGACGAGGACGGCGAGCCGATCCCGGCCTCGCACATGAACTTCCTGATCGCCAACGAGGCGGTCATTGTGCCGATCTACGCCGAGGAGTCGGGCGCCTTCGCCGTCGAGGTGATCAAGGGCCTGTTCCCCGAGCGCCAGGTCATCGGCCTGCCCTCGACCGCCATCCTCACGGGCGGTGGTTCGTTCCACTGCATCAGCCAACAAGAGCCGGAGACCGTCTGATGGCCCGCACGCTGAGCGTCGCCGCGATCCAGACCTCGTACGGCATGGATCTGCAGGCCAACATCAAGAAGACCGAGGCCTTCATCCGCGAGGCCGCGTCCAAGGGAGCGCAGGTCATCCTGCCGTCGGAACTGTTCCAAGGGCCTTACTTCTGCGTCGCTCAGGAGGAGCGGTGGTTCGCGGAAGCCCATCCGTGGCGCGAGCACCCGGTGGTCAAGGCCATCGCGCCCCTGGCCGGCGAGCTGGGCGTGGTGATCCCGATCTCGATCTTCGAGCGCGAGGGGCCGCACTATTTCAACAGCCTGGTCATGGCCGACGCGGATGGTTCGCTGCTGGGCGTCTATCGCAAGAGCCATATTCCGGATGGGCCGGGCTATATGGAGAAGTACTATTTCCGGCCCGGCGACACCGGCTTCAAGGTCTGGGACACCCGCTTTGGCCGCATCGGCGTCGGTATCTGCTGGGACCAGTGGTACCCCGAATGCGCCCGCGCCATGGCGCTGATGGGCGCCGAGGCCTTGTTCTATCCGACCGCCATCGGCAGCGAGCCGCATGACCCGAGCCTGGACACGGCTCTTCCCTGGCGACGCGCCATGCAGGGCCACGCCGTCAGCAACGTGATCCCGGTGATCGGCGCGAATCGTATCGGCTTCGAGCCCTGGGACGGCTATCCGAACGGCGGTCAGACCTTTTACGGCTCTTCGTTCGTCGCCGACCATCGCGGCGATCTGGTCAGTGAGCTGGGGCGCGCCGATGAGGGGCTGGTCAGCGGGACGTTCGACCTCGACTTCCTGACCACGCACCGCGCGGCCTGGGGCTTCTTCCGCGATCGTCGGCCCGAGTTCTATACGGCCCTGGCGAACGGCCGCCCTGCATGATCGAGACCGACCGCTTGGTGTTGCGCCCGGCGGTCGACGCCGACCGGGCCGCAATCGCTGACCTCAACGCCCGGCCTGAAGTGGGCGCGTGGCTGGGCGGAGTGAGCTCGCGCGCCGAAAGTGACGCGTTCGTCGATCGCGTGATGGCTCATGAGACCGAGCATGGCTTCGGCTTCTGGGTCGTCGACCGCAAGGCGGACGCCCGCCTCATCGGCATGACCGGCGTCTGGTGGGTTCCCCCTGAGATGAACATGCCAGGCGCGGTCGAGATCGGCTGGCGATTTCTGCCCGAGGTCTGGGGTGAGGGCTATGCCACCGAAGCGGCGAGGGCCGCGCTCGCGCATGGCGTCGGGGTCCTCAAGCTGTCTGAGATCATCGCTTTCACCGCGCGAACCAATCTGGCGTCGCAGGCCGTGATGCGCCGGATCGGCATGGCGCCGGCGCCGGACCGGGACTTCCTGCATCCCAGGTTGCCGCCCGAAGATCCGTTGCGGCCGCACGTCGTCTTCGTCGCGCGCTCTTAGAGCTGCGCCTGCTGGCGCTGGCGAACAGCTGCGAAACAGAAGGGCCACACCCCGACCTGAAGTTCATCCGCCCGACGAAAGCGGATTGACGAGAAGATATGTTATTTCATAACAGTTTCTTGAACGGCCGCTCCCCCGGCTAAGTCTCTCGTGGTTTCAGGACCCAACATGCTCCGTCGCGTCGCCCTTTCCGCCGCGAGCCTTCTTGTGCTCGCCGCCGCCACCGCCGCTCAAGCCGAGGACGCCGCTCCGCCGACCGCTCCGACGCAAGACTCCGAGGTCTCGAAAGTCATTGTCACCGCCGCGCCCTACGGGGTTTCGGCCGACGCCCTGACAGCCAGCGTCGCGGTGCTGGATCGCACCGACCTGGACCTGGCCGCGCCCAAGGGCCTGGGCGACGCCCTGGCCGGTCTTCCGGGCGTGCGGTCGACGACCTTTGGCGCCGGCGCCAGCCGGCCTGTGGTTCGAGGGCTGGCCGGCCCTCGGGTGCAGGTGCTGACCAACGGCGTCGGACAGATCGACGCCAGCGCGCTGTCTCCCGACCACCAGGTCGCCACCGATCCCGGCGAGGCCGAGCGCATCGAAGTGCTGCGCGGTCCAGCCGCGCTGGCCTATGGCGGCTCGGCGATCGGCGGCGTCGTCAACATCATTGATGACCGCATCGCCAGCCAGCAACCGAGCGAGGGGATGAGCGGTCGCCTGCTCGCCTCGCGCGGGACCGGTGACGACAGCTACGCGCTGTCCGGGGCCATCCATGCCACGGTCGGGCCGATGGTCCTGACGCTCGACGCCCTGAAGCGCGAGAGCAAGGACTACAAGATCCCGGTCTATCCGGAATCGGACCGTCAACTGGCCCTCGAGGGCGAGACGGCGGAGAGCGGCGGCGGGCGTCTGGAGAACAGCGCGGTAGACCTCGAGACGTTCGGCGCGGGCCTTTCCTACGTGGGCGACAAGGGCTACGTCGGCATGTCGATCAAGCGCACCGACTCCACCTATGGCGTTCCGGGTCACGCCCACGAGGACGGCGGTGAGGAGGAAGCTCCGGTCACCATCGGCCTCAAGCAAACCCGTATTGACCTGCGTGGCGAATACGACGCCGCTTTCGGACCCTTCGCCAAGCTGCGGTTCTCGGGCGGTCACGCCGACTACACCCACACCGAGTTTGAAGGTGACGCGGTCGGCACCAAGTTCGTCTCGGACGGTTACGAGGGGCGCCTGGAGCTCGTCCAGGCTGAGCGTGGCGGCTGGAAGGGCGCGGTAGGCGTCCAGGCCCTGCGTCGCAACTTCGACGCCATCGGCGACGAAGCTTATGTGCCGAAGACCAAGATCACCGAGTTCGGCGCGTTCACCCAGCAGCGTATCGAACGGGACGGCCATGGCTATGAGGGTGGTCTGCGGATCGATACGCGGGAGCTGGACAGCCTGAAAGGCAAGGCCGATTTCACCAACCTGTCGGGTTCGGTCGGCGCCTTCTGGCGGCCGACCGCCGAAAGCTTCGTGGGCTTGGCCCTAACCCGTTCCAGCCGCGCGCCGACCGAGTCGGAGCTGTTCGCGGAAGGCCCGCACGCGGCCACCCGCGGGTTCGAGATCGGCGACGCCGATCTGAAGGAAGAGACCGCCACCTCGCTGGAGGCGACGCTGCACTATGGCGGCGAGCGCGTGTCGGGCGACCTGCATCTGTTTGTCGCGCGCTATGACGGCTTCATCGACCTGCGCCCCAACGGCGCCGAAGAGGATGGCCTGGCGGTCTATCGCTACGTTCAGACCGACGCCGAATTCCGCGGGCTCGAAGCCGAGTTCGCCTACCGTGTTTGGACCGACGGACAGCGGTCGTTGAATCTGCACGCCGGTGCGGACTTCGTCCGTGGCTCGTCTGACCTTGGCCCGCCTGCTCGCATTCCTCCCTACTCGGTCTCGCTGAAGGCGTCATACGCGGCGCCGATGTGGTCGGGTGATGTGGAGGTGCGCCGCACGGGCGGCCAGGATCGCGTCGCGGAGCTGGAGCTGCCCACCGACGGCTACACGGTGCTCAACGCCACCCTGGCTTGGAAGCCGGCCGGCGACGCGCGCGTCCGCCTGTTCCTGGATGGTCGCAACCTGACGAACGAGGAGGTGCGCGAGCACGTCTCGTTCCTGAAGGATATTGCGCCGTCGCCGGGCCGTCAGGTTCGGGCCGGTATCGCGCTGCGCTTCTAGAGACGGCTCGCCGACTCCGACCATCCAGCTTCGTTCCCAATCGTCCCTAGGCAAGCTCGCTCAGCCCCCCTGCGGGCTTGCCCAGCGCCGGGGCCCGGATCCTCCCTCCGGGCCCCGGATTCGCCTAGAACGGAGGCCAGATTGCCGCATCCGGCGGGATCGGCTAGAACCGCGAGCCTTTGCGGTCGTCTTCGAAGCGTTCGAGCGCCCGTTTCCAATTTTTTGTCGTAGAGCTCTTCATGACAACGACCCAGTCCGCCGGCGAGATCACCGGAAACGTCCTGTTCTACAACGCGCCGGAGCCGCTGAACCGCGAGCAGCACGCCAAGCTCGCGCTCGTCCACAAGGACAAGCCGTACGCGTTCGCCGCCGCCGGCACCGCCGTTCCGCTGACCGTCTCGGAATTCGCCCCCGCCGCCCTGACCTTCCCGGTGATCTTCGCCGGTGACGACCGGGTCCCGCTGGCGGTGATGGGTCTGAACCAGCAAGAAAACCTGTTCATCGGCGCTGACGGCTCGATCGAACCGAACGTCTATATCCCGGCCTATATCCGCCGCTATCCGTTCGTGCTGGCCAACGACGACACCCAGGATCGCCTGATCGTCTGCATCGATCGCGGGAGCGACCTGCTCAGCGAGCAGGGCCAGACCCCGCTGTTCGACGCCAAGGGCGAGCCCACCGAATACACCCAGAACTGCATCAAGTTCTGCGATGACTTCGAGGTCGAGCGTCGCCGCACCGACGCTTTTGTCCAGATCCTGAAGGACAACGATCTGTTCGAGCTGAAGAAGGCCACCTTCCAGCCGACCGACGAAGTGGGCGCGCCGGTCGGTGAGCCCGTCACCGTCGCCGAGTACTTCGGCGTCTCGGAAGAGAAGCTGAACGGCCTGTCGGCTGAGAAGCTCAAGGAGCTGCAAGAAAACGGCGCCTTGGCTCAGATCTACGCGCACCTCGTCTCGCTGCTCGGCTGGGATCGCCTGATCAACAAGACTATGCTCAAGCAAGCCGAAGCCGAGAACCAGAACTAAGGTTCGGCCTAAGCTGAAATCGAAGAGGGCGGCGGGTTGAACCCGCCGCCCTTTTTCTTTGGTTGGCTTAGCGGGCGAAGATGCTGCGCGTGAGGCACGAAAAGACGAGGCGACCTGCCTCGTCGAGAAGGTCGTGCTGGGCGATGACGATGCCCTTGCCCTCACCGACCGGGTCCTTGCCCATCACCGTCATCCGGCCGCGCAGCAGTTCGCCCACGGGCGGATTGCGCATCCACCGCAGGGCGTCGACGCCCAGGCGCTTGGTCTGAGGCCAGGCCGCGCTGGCTTCGGTGTCGAGCCTGGTCCAGATCGCGAAGATCATGCCGTCGGGCGCGCCGTTCTCGACGGGCCAGCCTGGGGTGAAGGCGGCAATGAAGGCGTCCAGCGCCTTGCCGTCGACCGCGCGCGTGCCCAAGGAGACGACCTGGCCGATCTCGATATCGTCGAAGGCGGCGGGCATGGGCGTCTCCAGGATGATTCCTCGCCCAACTGTCGGTTGGGGCTTGGCCATTGTCGAGAGCCCCTCGGCGGTCCATGTGTACGCCACGTTCTTTTCCGTGTCCGGGCCTGCGCATGTTTCTGAAGAAAGCCGTCTTCGCCCTGCAAGCCTTGCTGATGGCGGCACTGCTCGGCGGTCACGCCCTGGCAGGTCCGGTCGTCAACTCTGGTCATATCGAGTCGGAACTGGTGGCCCAGGAGACCGGCATCGCGCCGGGGGGCACGATCTATGTCGCTCTACGGCAAAAGATCACGCCCGGCTGGCATACCTACTGGCGCAACCCCGGCGACGCGGGCGAGCCGACCAAGATCAATTGGACCCTGCCGGAGGGCTGGCGCGCCGGCGACATGGTTTGGCCGACGCCGCAGAAGGCCAAGCTCGGGCCGCTGCTTGACTACGCCTACAAGGGTGAGGTGCTGATCCCGGTCCCGATCACGGCGTCGGCCGACGCTCAACCAGGCACGACGCTGAGCCTGACCGCCGACGTCTTCTATCTCGTCTGCGAGCAGATCTGCATTCCCGAGGAAGCCAAGCTTTCGCTCCTGTTGCCGGTGGTCGCCGGCGCGCCGTCGCCGGACCCCAAATGGGGCGCCGTCATCGGCAAGGTGCTGGCTGAGGCTCCCAAGCCCGCCGGCCTGAAGGCGGTCTTCAAGCTCGAGGAGCAGGCCCTGAAGCTGGCCGTGACGGGCGGTCCGCTGAAGGGCGCCGACATGGCGGGCGCCTATTTCTATCCGTACTCCTCGAAAGTGATCGAACACGCCGCCGAGCAGGTCATCGAGCGGGGTCCCGACGGGCTGACCCTCACCCTCAAGCCCGGATACGACTTCGTGGGCGGCGGTACGCCGCCGGTTGAACTCGCCGGAGTCCTGGCGACCAAGGCCGGCGCATGGGAAGTCACGGCAACGGCCGGCGACCCGCCGCCCGAAGCCTCGGGACTAGGCCCGCCGCCAGCGGAAGCCGCGCCCGCCACGGGTCTGGCCGGCGGCCTCGCGGGCGCGCTGCTGTTCGCCTTCCTGGGCGGGCTGATCCTGAACCTGATGCCGTGCGTCTTCCCGGTGCTGTCGATGAAGGCCGCGAGCCTGGCGGGGCACGCGCATGAGGCGAGCAAGGCGCGCGTCCAGGGCCTGGCCTTCCTGGTCGGCGTCGTCGCCACCTTCCTCGCCCTGGCCGGCGCGCTGCTGGCGGTTCGCGCCGGCGGCGCGGCGGTGGGCTGGGGCTTCCAGCTGCAGTCGCCGCTGGTTATCGCCGGTCTGGCGCTGCTGATGCTTCTGGTGGCCCTGAATATGTCGAGCGTTTTCGAGATCGGGACGTCCGTCCAGGGCCTCGGCGCCGGCGCCTCTGCGCGGGGTGGCGTCACCGGAGCCTTCTTCACCGGCGCCCTCGCGGTTGTGGTGGCCGCGCCCTGCACGGCGCCGTTCATGGCCGGCGCCCTGGGCTACGCGCTCACCCAACCGACTGTCGTCGCCCTGGGTGTCTTCCTGGCCTTGGCGCTGGGCTTCGCCGCCCCGTTCGTGGCCGTCACCTTCATCCCTGGCGCGCTGAAGCTCTTGCCACGCCCCGGCGGTTGGATGGACGTGCTGAAGAAGGGCCTGGCCTTCCCGATGTATGGCGCGGCCTTGTGGCTGGTCTGGGTGTTCGCCCAACAGGCGGGGCCGATTGCGCTGGGACAGCTGCTGGTCGCGGGTGTCCTGGCGGCGTTCGGCGCTTGGCTCTACGGCCTGGGGCAGGCGCGCCGCGCCGCAGGCAAGGGTTCGGTGGTGTCGATGATCCTGGGCCCGCTGGCGGTGATCGGCGCACTCGGCCTTGGCGCCGCCGCAGCCTTGTCCGCCAAGCCTCCGACGGCGGCCGCCGCTGCTGAAGTCTCGACGCCCAGCGGTCCTGGCCTGACGGCCGAGGCCTGGTCGCCCGAGCGGGTGAGGGCTCTGCAGGCCGAAGGTCGTCCGATTCTTGTCGACTTCACCGCCGCCTGGTGCGTGACCTGCCAGGTTAACGAGAAGGTCGCCCTGTCCGGTCCCAAGGTCGCCGAGGCCTTCAAGGCCCAGAACGCTGTGCTGTTGAAGGCTGACTGGACCAATCGCGATCCGGTCATCGCCCAGGCGCTGGCCGAGTTCAATCGTGTCGGCGTGCCCCTGTACCTCGTCTATCCAAAGAACGGCGGCGCGCCAGTCATTCTGCCCCAGCTGCTGACCGAGGGCATGGTCATCGAGGCGATCGAGAAGGCGGGGGTCTAAACCTACTTCTTCTTGTCGCCGCCGAACGGCAGCTTGGCCTTCACCTGATCCAGAGGTGTCTTGGTCACGACCACCGGGGGCGGCACGTTCACCGGCGCAGTCTTGATCGGGTAGGCGCGCCAGCCGGTCTGGATCAACGCGTTGAATCCCTGGCACTTGGGCAGGTAGCGCACCATGCCCGCGCGCGGCTTGGCGAACGGCGGCGGCTGGACCAGATCCTGCCGCTTGGGGTCCACGAACCGCCAGTCGGTCGGCAGGCCATAGCCCTTCTCGCCGCCGAGGCGGACCGCCTGATAGGCGATGTTCGCCTGGAAGGGCTGAACCCCATACTTCAGCATCGCGCGCAGGAAAATCTGGTCGGCTTCCTCGCGCTTGCCCGGCTCGCCGATCGTATAGAGCCAGTCGTGGACGATGGCGGCGCGCGCCGTCGGGCCCTGCGGATCGATGAAGGCCTGACCGTACCAGGGCACGCTGGCGAAGTCGGTGACGTACCAGCGCGGCACCACGATCACCTTGCCGGTCTCCACGTCGCAATAGGGGAACTCGGCGTCCAGCGTGAACAGCTTGCGGCCGTCCTTGGTCTGGTTGAACAGCATGATCGGCTGCGGCGTCAGCGAGCTCGGCGGCGTCGGCGCCACCACGGGTACGAAGACCGTCGTGCTCGTCTGTGTCGCGCAGGCGCTCGCCAACAGAGCGGCGCCGGTCAGGGCAAGGGCGGTTCTCGAACGAGGCATCGGCGCAGGATCTTCAAGGCGGGATGGGCACTTCTGAGCGGCGTGAGCCCAAGGATCAAGTCACTATGGCCAAGTTTCGACCCCCACAGGATTGCGACTGCGAATCTTCCGCAGATCATCGGTTTGTGAGAGGCTGCTCAGAGTAGCCGTTGCTGGAGACCTGACATGTCGATCACGCGCCGCCTTGTGGCCGCCGCCCTGCCGCTGACCGCTCTTGTTCCCGCGCTCGCCCATGCTCGCCCCGCGCCCGACTTCACGGCGATCGACGCCGACGGCAAGACCCGCTCGCTGTCGGAGTTTCGCGGCAAGACCGTGGTCCTCGAATGGACCAACGAAGGTTGCCCCTATGTCCGCAAGCACTATTCCGGGAACATGCAGGGCCTGCAGCAGGCTGCGCGCGCCGACGGCGTGATCTGGCTGACCATCGCCTCGTCCGCGCCGGGTAAGCAGGGCCACTTCGCCGATGGCGCCGCCGCCAAGGCCTGGATGAACGCCAAGGGAGCCAAGCCCACCGCCTTGCTGCTCGACGCCGACAACAAGGTGGCCACGCTCTACAAAGCCAAGACCACGCCTCACATGTTCGTCATCGATAAGACCGGCGCGGTGGTCTACGAGGGTGCGATCGACGACAAGCCGACCAACAAGGTCGAGGATATCCAGGGCTCCAAGAACCTGGTGGTCGCAACGCTCGGCGATCTGAAGGCTGGCCGTAAGGTCGCCACGCCGTTCGTCACGCCCTACGGCTGCGCGGTGAAATACAAGGACGCCTAACCACCCCGCGCCGCTTAGGCGGCCGGCTGAGGCGGCGCGGTGATGACCTCGACATTGTCGTTAAGCAGATAGACCATGTCGCGGAGCGCAAGGTCCTGGGCCTTGATGGTCGTGGCGGCGCGCACGGCGGCGAGCTTCTCGGGTAGGTCCTGGCTGATCCCGCGCAGGATGCACTTGAGGTCGTCGACCGCGCCGCGCTCCTTCAGGGTGACGTGGCCCTTCATGTCCAGCGCCGCGAGATCGCTGATTTTGCCCGAGAAGGCGTCAAAGGCCTTCAGCGGCGCGGCTGCGCTGGTTGGCTCGGCCTTGGCCAGTTGCGCGCGGTAGGCCTCTGTCTGCGCCTTTAGCTGGCGCGCCCGCTTGACGATGTCGATAAACAGAGGCTCGCCCGCGACGGAGGCGGGAACCGGAGGCGCCTGCGCGATGGCCGGCATAGGGCTCGCGCTCTGCCCTGGATTGAACGACGCCATCCAGAGCATGGCGGAAAAGGCGACGGCGTCACAGGACATGGGGGACTCCCGCAAAAAACGTCATTGGTCTGCCATGACGCGGCGGCGCCTGTTTGATAAGCCCGGGTCCGTAAACAGCGATTTACCAAACCTGTGAGGACGACATGGCCGATCTCGACGCCGCCTGGACCCGCCTGGAAGCCGCCGCCAAGGCCGCGGGCGACAAGCGTATCGTCGAGTTCTTCGATGCCGAGCCGGGTCGGCTTGAAGCTCTGACCCTGGACGTTGCGGGTCTTCACCTGGATCTTTCCAAGCAGGCCTGGGACGAGGCGGGTCTCGAGGCCGCCCTCGATCTCGCCCACGCGGCCAATGTCGAGGGCGCCCGCGCCCGTATGTTCGGCGGCGAGGCGATCAATTCCTCCGAGGGCCGCGCCGTGCTGCACACGGCCCTGCGCGCCCCGGCGGGCGCCGATGTGAAGGCGCTGGGTCAGCCAGTCATGGCCGAGGTCGAGGCCGTCCGCCAGCGGATGAAGGCTTTCGCGCAGGCTGTCCGCTCGGGTGCGATCAAGGGCGCGACCGGCAAGCCGTTCAAGGCGATCCTGCATATCGGCATCGGCGGGTCGGACCTGGGTCCCCGCCTGCTGTGGGACGCCTTGCGTCCGGTGCGACCCGAGATCAACCTACGCTTCGTGGCTAATGTGGACGGGGCCGAGTTCGCCCTGACGACCGCGGACATGAACCCTGAAGAGACCTTGGTCATGGTGGTCTCCAAGACCTTCACGACCCAGGAGACCATGGCCAACGCCGGCGCGGCGCGGGCCTGGCTGGTCGCGGCCCTGGGCGAGCAGGGGGCCAACCAGCATCTGGCCGCCATCTCGACGGCGCTGGACAAGACCGCCGCCTTCGGCGTGCCGGACGAGCGGGTGTTTGGCTTCTGGGACTGGGTGGGCGGTCGCTACTCGCTGTGGTCTTCGGTCAGCCTGTCGGTGGCCGTCGCCTGTGGCTGGGACGTGTTCCAGGGCTTCCTCGATGGCGGCGCGGCCATGGACGAGCACTTCCGCACGGCGTCGCTGGAAAAGAACGCGCCGGTGCTGGTGGCCCTGGCTCAGATCTTCAATCGCAATGGCCTGGACCGCCGGGCGCGCTCGGTCGTGCCTTACTCGCACCGCCTGCGCCGCCTGGCCGCCTTCCTCCAGCAGCTGGAGATGGAGAGCAACGGCAAGTCGGTTGGTGCCGACGGCCAGCCCGTCCAGCGCGGTACGGCCACGGTGGTGTTCGGCGACGAGGGCACGAATGTCCAGCACGCCTATTTCCAATGCATGCACCAAGGGACTGACATCACGCCGATGGAGCTGATCGGCGTGGCCCAGTCGGACGAGGGGCCGGCCGGCATGCACGAGAAGCTGCTGTCGAACCTGCTGGCTCAGGCCGAGGCCTTCATGGTGGGGCGGACGACCGAGGACGTGGTGGCCGAGCTGAGGGCCAAGGGAGTGTCAGCAGACGAGATCGCCACCTTGGCCCCACAGCGCACCTTCGCCGGTAACCGGCCCTCCACCCTGGTGCTACTGGACCGCCTGACGCCCCAGACCTTCGGCGCCCTGATCGCGCTCTACGAGCACAAGACCTTCGTCGAGGGCGTGATCTGGGGGATCAACTCCTTCGACCAGTGGGGCGTCGAGCTGGGCAAGGTGATGGCCAATCGCATCCTGCCGGAGCTGGAGAACGGCGCGGCCGGCGGGCATGATCCGTCGACCGCCGCGTTGATCTCCCGCCTCAAAAAGTAGTCTATTCAAGCCCTTTCCCCATCGGGTGGAGGGCGACTAAAACGTCTTCCGCACCCGGAAGCTCATGAAGGTGCGGGGATTGATCGCACGATCCTCGACAAAGGCCACTGCGCGGTTGGGGCCGCGATTGGCGAAGACGGTGCGGCGGATGCTGAAGTCGTCCCACAGGTTCAGCTGGGCGCGGATCGCCAGGGTCGGGGTCGGCTTGTATTCGGCGAACGCCTCATAGTACTGGGCGCCGCGCCAGACGCTGGTCTGGTCGACGTCATAGGTGCCCTGGCCTAGCAGCGGCAGCCAGTTGATCCCCCACTGGGTCTTGTACTGGGTCAGGTCCTGCTGGAAGCCGATATTGGCCTGGGTCGGGCGCACGCCAGAGATCGGACGATCCTTGCCGGTCGTGGGATCCTTCACGTGGGTCTCATTCCAGTCGTTCCGGAACGTGAAGCGACCGCCCTTGATCCCGAGCTTGTCGGTCGGCACCACGATGTTCAGCGACAGGCGGTCCAGAGTGGCGTCGCCGATATTGCCGACCGCCGACAGGCCGCCGGGCAGGGGAAGGCGGTCGATCACGCCGATGATTTCGTCATGGCGGTAGGTTACGGCGACGATCCCTTCGCCCCAGAAGCGGCGCTCATAGCCGATCTCGGTGATCCAACGCTGCTCGGGCTTCAGCTCGACATTGCCGCCATAGACATTGCCGTCCTCCAGGTCCGATGAGGCGGCGAAGTCCTCGAAGTCCAGCTGACCCAGCTCCCGCTCGAAGCGGAAGCGGAGCTGGTTGTTGGCCACAGGCGTCCAGGTCGCGAGGAAGCGGGGCTTGGCGTAGAAGAAGCTCTTCTCGTTGTCAGCGTCGCCCGACTGCTTGATCGTCGAGGTCTCCAGGCGCAGGCCGCCTTCCAGGGTCAGGCGCGGATTGACCCGCCAGGTGGCCTTGGAGAAGGCCTCGCCGCGCAGTTCCTCGACCTTGACCGACGCGCTGGGCAACGGCACAGCGGTCCCGCCGACCGAATAGGCCTGTTTCACATCCAGCATGTTGTAGGCCACCTCGCCGCCAGTCTCCACGGTGATGGCCTTGCTCCAATCGTGACGGACCTGGGCGCGGAAGATCGACTCGCCGCTGTCGCCCTCGGCGGTGAAGCGCTGCTGCGCCGCCTTGACCCCGTTCAGCGTTTCGTCGCTGGTCGAGGCGCTTTCGAAGTTTTCGAAGCTGTGGATGGCCCGCGTCTCTAGGGCCCAATTGGGCGCCAGCGGGCGGGTGTAGGTCAGGCCCAGCTCTCCCGACTGCTCGTCATCGACATAGTTGCTGCGACGTTCGGCGGTCGCCGAGGTCAGGGTCTGCCACTGATTCCAGTCGTTGACGCCAAAGCGAGCCGTCGCTTCGATCTTGCCGCCGGCCAGAGGCGCCGAGTAGTTGCCCCGAACGCTGCGTCCGCCGCCCCAGCTGTCGTTCAGGAATTTCTCGTCGCGAAGGATCTTGCCGGTCCCGTCACGACGAATGTTCGTCCCTGGACCATTGGAGTCGCTGCTGCCAATGCCGTCGCTCAGCGTCACGCCCCAGCTCTTGTCGCCGTTCGTGGCGGTGAACTGATAGCTGCCGCCGTAGAGATCACGACCGCCATCGAACTGGCTAGTGTTCCAGGTCAGGATCGACTGACGGTTGGCGCCCTTCTTCAGGATTACGTTCACGACGACCGAGTAGCCCTGCATGTCGACGCCCGGGGCGCCGCCACGGATCAACTCGATCCGCTCGACCCGATTGGCCTGGGTCCGCGACAACACGTTGCTGCCCGTATCGTTCTTGGAGGCCGGGCGAGCCCCATTGATCAGGATGTTGCCGACCGCGCCCTCGAAGCCCCGCGCGCCGCTGCCGTCCTGCACCGAAAAGCCGGGTACGCGTTGCACCATCTCCAGTGCGGTGTTGGGACGTTGAGCGGCGAAGAAATCGGGCTGGAAGATCAGCACGCCCCGCTGGGCGGCTTCGGCCTGGGCGGCTTCGGCCTGGGCGGCGACTTGCTCGGGCGTCAGGTCGGCGGCCTGGGCGGCGCCGGCCAGCAGAATGGCGGCCGCGCTGGCCAGAAGCATGGTCTTGGTCATCACTGTTTCCCCTCAATGACGAGAGGTCTGGACGCCGACGCCATTCATCTCAAGTTACAAGCTCGACATGTGCATTACATGTTAGAAAGCATTACAGGATTTTCATCTTAATGAATTGGCGTAGGTCTAATGATTTTCACGTTCTGACTGGTATCTACTTCATGTAACCACTGTAAACATAAGCAGCGCGGCATTGATGCTGGCCAGCGCTCCTTATCGCGCAGGGCGAAATCGAGGCGCGACGGGTGTGGTCAGCTTGAGCTCGTCGAGCTCTTGGATCATGCTGTCGCCTGAAACTGATCCTGTGTGGTTCATGTCCGAGATTGTGTGCGAGGCCCGGGCCTAAGAGGCTCCGAACCTCGGTTCGAACGTCGCTAGGCCCGCTCCGCCCGCGCTCTCCGCCCGGTGGAAGCGCGATCGTACGCCTCGATCTCTCGGACAATCCCTTGAACATCTCAAAGCCGCAGCAACGCACGCTGCACGCGCTGGCCCAGGGCGGCCGCATCGAACTTGAACGCGACGACAAAGGTCGGGTGATCTCGGCCGACTGCATTACCCGCGATGGCTGGGCGCTGACCGACTGCACGGTCGCCGTCTTTCAATCGTTGAGGCGAAAGCGGCTGATCGCCAGCCAGGACGGCGGCCCCTACCGGATCACCCGGCTGGGTCTCGCCAATCTTCGCGCGCAACTCGACAACCGGGTCGGCGCGAGGGCCTGGTGATCAGTCCTCGAGCTTGAAGAACAGGACGCGCGCGGCGCCATAGTCGCGCGCGTCGATCTGTTCGAAACCTTCCAGCGCCGGATCGACCTCGCCGCGTCCGCGCTCGAACATCAGGATCGCGCCGGGGGCTAACCAACCGTGCGTGCGCAGTTCGGCGACAGCCTTCTCGCCAAGACCTTTGGCGTAGGGCGGATCGAGGAAGACGATGTCGAACGGTTCGCCGGCGCTGGCGGGACGGGGCCCAAGATCGGTCGCGTCGCGGCGATGCACGCGGGTCACGCCGAACAGGTGCATCGCGTCGATGTTTTCGCGGATCGCGCCACGCGCGGCGTCGTCGGTTTCGACGAACAGACAGAAGGACGCCCCACGCGACAGGGCTTCCAGGCCCAGGGCTCCTGAGCCCGCGAACACGTCGATCACCCGCGCGCCGTGCAGTTCGGGCGCCCAGGCGGCGTGCTCCAGGATGTTGAACACCGCCTGACGGGCGCGGTCAGACGTGGGACGCGTCGCGTCGCCGGGCGGGGCGGCGATGGCCTTGCCGCGAAACTGGCCAGAAACGATCCGCATCAGGCGATCGCGCCTTGAGCCGACCGGACGATCGTGTGGCGTTGGCGTCCCGCGCCCGGATTCTGATCGCCCATACTAGCCCCTTACAAGTCGTAACCGGATGTGTGCCGCCGTCCGCGTCGTGCGGCAAGCGGGCGCTTTACAAGATCGCGACGGCCCCGTCTTAGTCGCTCGTGGGTGATGACGGGCGGACAAGATCGATGAGCGAGCTAATGGAGACCGTGAAGCGCTCGCGCTTCCTGGCCGACCTCTCGCCCCTGGATCGCGATCTGAAACGGACGGCGCTCGTGATCCCCGCCGGGATTTTGACCGGCGCCGTTACGGGTCTTCTTGGCGCGCTGGCGGCGACCCTCGCCTTCATGCTGGTTGTTGGCGGCCTGGATGGCGCCGCTGCGGCCGGAGCGCTGTTCGACGTCTTTTCCAACACCGAGGCGGGCGACCTGACAGGACGTCAGTCGCTCTTCATTCTCGCCGTGCTGGCGGGTCTCAATCTCGGCGCGGCCGTCGGATTCGTCATGGCCAGCGGCGCGATCCACAAGCGGCAAGTCCGTGGCTACGTCAATGACGGACAGCCCCTGCGTTGGCGGTTGGTGGTGGGAGGTCTCGCCTTGGTCGGCGTCGTGATGGCTGTGATCATCAGCGGCGTCGCCGTGGTTTCCGGTCGCCCGCTGGATCCCGTGGTCCTTCGGGTTTCGCCCAATCTGGTGGGGCGATCGCTTTACGCCCTCATCGCCATTGGTCTGCTGATCCTCGCCTCCGCCGCCGAGGAACTCCTGTTTCGCGGGTGGCTGTTGAAACAGAGCGCGGCCTATATCCGAAATCCGATCGCCCTGATGGCGCTGAACGGCCTCCTCTTCGCCGCCATTCACCTGGACCCCAATCTCGACGCCTTCCTGTTCCGCGCGGCCATGGGCGCGGGCCTGACCTGGATGGCGCTGCGCCTGGGCGGCGTCGAGCTCGGCGTCGGCGTCCACGCGGCCAACAACGTGGTGATCGTGTTGCTCCTGCGGCCGATCACCTTGCAGCCCGACGCCCCGCGTGAGTTCCATCTCGGACTCGTCGCGAGCGCCGTCGTGATGCTGGTCGGCTTTGTCGGCGTTGCGGAGCTGTGGATGCGCTGGCCCGCGCTGCGGCGTTGGACCGGCCTACCCGATCCGGCCGCCGCCTGATCAGCGTTTGGGGCCGCGAGACGGGCCCGGACGCGCCGTAGGTTTGCCTGGGCGCTCGGATAGGCGCCTGGCCGCCCCATCGGCGGGCTTAGCGCTGGGACGGGCGGCCGCCGGCTTGCCGCGTGCGGCGGGTTTGCCGATGTCGATGAACTTGCTTTCGATCGATTTGGTCGGGCGCTTGGCCTTGGCGGGGCCCTTCGCCGGCCCTTTTGCGGCGCTCTTGGGCGGACCGTGCGGCGACAGCTTCTTCTTGGGCTTGGCCCAGCCGGGCTTGTAGGCGGGCTTTTCGGGTTTCTCCGGCTTGTCTAGGACCACCGCCCGGTCGGCGCGCGGCGCGCCGCGACGCTGCAGTTCGCCGCCGCCCTCGGTGCCCGGCGCCTTGGTGGGGTTGGCGATCCCCGCGAACTTGGGCCGGTCGCCCGTCGGCATGTTCTCGGGCGAGACGACGCCTTCGAGAAGCTCGCGGATGACGCGGGGGCCGACCTCCTCGATCTGGCCGGCCGCCAGAGTCCCCAAGGCGAACGGACCGTAGGACAGGCGGATCAGCCGATTGACCTTCAGGCCGATAGACTCCAGCACCTTGCGGACTTCGCGGTTCTTGCCTTCCGAGAGGCTGACCGTGATCCAGACGTTCTTGCCGCCGCCGGCCTTTTCGTGAGCCTTGTCGAGCTTGGCCTCGATCGCGCCGTACTTGACGCCCTCGATGGTGACGCCGTCCTTCAGCTTGTCGAGCTTGGCCTGGGTCGTGTCGCCAAAGGCCCGGGCGCGATAGCGGCGGACCCAGGCGTTGCTGGGCGTTTCGAGCGCGCGCGACAGCTCACCGTCATTGGTCAGCAGCAAGAGACCTTCGGAGTTCAAGTCCAGGCGGCCCACCGAGATCAGGCGGGGCAGATCCTTGGGCAGCGCGCCGAACACCGTCGGGCGGCCCTTGGGGTCATGGTGCGTGGTCATCAGGCCGGTGGGCTTGTGATAGCGGAAGATCCGCGTCGGCTCGCGCTCGGCCACCAGCTGGCCGTCGACGGTCAAAAAGTCGCCCGGCGCGACCTTGACCGCCGGTGTCGTCAGGACCTTACCGTTGATGGCGACGCGGCCGGCCTCGATCAGCCGCTCGACCTCGCGTCGCGACGCGACGCCGGCGCGCGCCAGGGCCTTGGCGACCCGCTCGCCCGGCCCGCCGTCAAGATCTCCGTCTTGACCGTCGAGGTGAGGCTCGTACAGGGGATCGTGGGGGTTGGTCATGGCGCGTCCTTCTTGGGCTGGGCGCATCTCTCGATGGGCTTTCGGTTTCTAATGCGCACTGATGCGAGCGAGGATCAAGACCACCGCATGATGCGGCTCGCGCTCGACGCCGCCCGCGCGGCGGCCGAGGCGGGGGAGACGCCCGTCGGCGCGGTGATCCTCGACGCCCGCACGGGCGAGGTGATCGCGACCGCCGGCAATGGTCCCATCGCGGCCCACGATCCGACCGCCCACGCCGAGATCGCCGCTCTGCGGTCGGCGGCGGCCAAGCTCGGCAACTACCGCCTGACGGACCTGACTCTGGTGGTGACCCTGGAGCCCTGCGCCATGTGCGCCGGGGCCATCAGTCATGCGCGGATCGGGCGCGTGGTGTTCGGCGCCGAAGATCCCAAGGGCGGGGCGGTGGTCCACGGCCCGAAATTCTTCGCCCAGCCGACCTGCCATTGGCGGCCCGAGGTGGCCGGCGGGGTGCTGGCCGATGAGAGCGCCGCGCTGCTGCGCGGCTTTTTCCGCGCCCGGCGCAAGGCCAGGGGCTAGTTGATCATCGCCGAGGTCAGCAGAACCTTCGAGCCCGGCTTGCCCAGAACCTGGTCGGCGGACTTCTGCAGTTCGCGGCTCATATGGTCGATGTCCGGCGGCGAACCACCGCGCAGGCCGGCGGCGTAGACCATCAGGGTCTGGGCGAAGGCGGCGCGCAGACGCGGTGTCGATGCTTGGGCGCGCTCCATCAGCTTGGCGTCCTTGATCTCCAAGCCCGTCTCGACCGTCATCACGCCCCGGCGGCCGTCGCGACGCAGGACCACGGCGTTGATCGGCGCCAGCGCGAAATAGGTGACCTGCTCCTTCTTCTCGTCCTTGCCTTTGCTGGCGAGCGCCTGTGTGGGCGTGACAAGCGGAGCCGCCGAAAGGGCGGTCACCAGAGCGAACGAGAGAAGGCGGTGTCGGCGCATGCCGGTGTTCTAGCGCGCCGTGGTTGACGTCCTCTTTACGTCTGCGGGCGCATCAAGGGGCGTTAACCACGATTCGTCGCCACGCTTCCGAACCGGATCGGTCGTCGGCAGTGTCGCAGGAGGCTGAAATTGGGTCGTTTTTCCCCGAAATCCCTCGATCTGGACGGCAAGGTGATCCTGGTCACCGGCGGCACCGGCTCATTCGGGCGGCGCTTCATCGAGACCGTGCTCCGCCGCTATGATCCCCGGAAGGTCATCGTCTACTCCCGCGACGAATTGAAGCAGAGCGACATGCAGATCGAGCTGCGCGAGCAGTTCGACGAGGCGAAGGTCGCCAAGATGCGCTTCTTCCTCGGCGACGTGCGTGATCGCGAGCGTCTGACCCTGGCCTTGCGCGGTGTCGATATCGTCATCCACGCGGCCGCGCTGAAGCAGGTGCCTGCGGCCGAGTACAATCCCTCCGAATGCATCCACACCAACGTTCTGGGGGCTGAGAACGTGGTTTGGGCCAGCCTGGCCAATGCTGTGAAGCAGGTGGTCGCCCTGTCCACAGACAAGGCCTGCAATCCGACCAATCTCTACGGCGCGACGAAGCTGGCGTCGGACAAGACGTTTGTCGCGGCCAACAACCTGTCGGGCGACATCGGCACGCGGTTCTGCGTGGTTCGTTACGGCAATGTCGTGGGCTCGCGCGGCAGCGTTGTGCCGCTGTATCGCCGCCTGCTGAGCCAGGGCGCGACGGAACTACCGGTGACCGATCCGCGCATGACCCGCTTCTGGATCACCCTGAACGAGGGCGTCGAATTCGTGCTTTCGTCGCTGACCATGATGCGCGGCGGCGAAATCTTCGTGCCCAAGATCCCCTCGATGGCGATGCCCGACCTCGTGAAGGCGATGTCGCCGACGGCTGCGATGAAGGTGATCGGCATCCGTCCGGGCGAGAAGCTGCACGAGATCATGATCAGCGCCGACGACGCCCGCTCGACCGTCGAGTTCGACGACCGTTACGCCATCGAGCCGAACTTCGCGGAGTTCGGCCGCGAGCCCTACGCCGTTTCGGACGGCGCCAAGCCGGTCGCAGAGGACTTCTCGTACAGCAGCGACAACAACCACGACTGGCTCAGCCCCGAGGGCCTCTTGGCCATGCTGGAGGAGAAGGCCGCGCGATGAGCGGCTTTCTTCCCTATGGCCGGCAGACGATCGAGGACGACGACATCGCGGCCGTGACGGAGGCCCTGCGCGGGGACTTCCTGACGACCGGGCCGACGGTCGAAGCCTTCGAGACCGCTTTCGCCGCCAAGGTCGGCGCTGATCACGCGATCGCCGTTTCCAACGGCACGGCGACTCTGCATCTGGCGATGCTGGCTTTGGGAGTCGGCGAGGGCGATGTCTGCGTCGTCCCATCCGTCACCTTCTTGGCCACCGCCAACTGCGCGCGCTATGTCGGCGCCGAGGTGGTGTTCGCCGACGTCGATCCCGACAGCGGCCTGATGACGCCAGACACCCTGGGCAGGGCCTTGGCCGGCGCGCGCGACAAGCGGGTGAAGGCGGTGCTGCCTGTGCACCTGCGCGGCGACGTCTGCGATCTTCCGGCGCTCAAGGCGATGGCCAGCGCCTCGGGCGCGGTTCTGGTCGAGGATGCGCCGCACGCCCTGGGCTCGATCGGAACCTTCGGTGGTGTCGCTCACCCGGTCGGCGACGGCGCCTATTCCAGCTTCGCGAGCTTTTCGTTCCATCCGGTCAAGACGCTCGCCACCGGCGAGGGCGGTATGTTGACCACCAACGATCCGGCGCTGGCGGCCAAGGCTCGCCTGCTCCGCTCGCACGGCATGGTCCGCACGCCGGGCGGTGACCCTTGGTGGTACGAGATGCCGGAGCTGGGCTTCAACTACCGCATTCCGGACGTCCTGTGCGCCTTGGGCCTGTCGCAGCTGGCGAAGCTGGACCGGTTTGTGGCGCGGCGGCGCGAACTGACGGCGCTCTATGCCCGGCTTCTACCGGAGCGCGCGCCGCGCGTCCGGTTGGCGACCAGCCCCGACCATTCGGATCCCGCCCTGCACCTGTTGACCGTCCTGATCGACTTCGAGGCCGAAGGCATCTCGCGGCGCACCGTGGTCGAGAGCCTCAAGACCCAGGGGGTCGGAACACAGGTCCACTATATTCCGGTCCACCGGCAGCCTTACTACGCCAAGCGCTACGGGGTGGACCGGCTGCCCGGCGCAGACGCCTGGTACGCGCGTTGCCTGACCCTGCCGCTGTACCCGGCGATGACGGACAGCGACGTCGAGCGCGTGGTCAACGCCCTGGCCAGGATTCTGGGGTAGGGCGGCGGGGCTCCGTCAGACTGAGCCGTGCGGCGGGCGTCGCCATTAAATAAAATTCAGGCGCCTCTGTTTGGGAGTCTCCGAGCCTCTACAAGCTCGACACTCGTTCGAGAGGTTGCGCCGTGCGTCTCCAAGTTCGCCTCCTTGTTGCTGGTATGGGGGCTATGGCCCTGGCCGTCGGCGCCGCCAAGGCGCAGGACTATCGTCCGAGCTTTCATCCCGACACGCTGAAGGGGCCGGCGGGGCGCAAGGCCAATGAGGTCATGGTCCTGGGCACAACCCACCTGTCGGGTTTGCCCAAAACGTTCGATATGGGCCTGCTGGCGCCCCTGCTTGACCGCCTGGCGACCTGGAAGCCGGAGGGCGTCGCCACCGAGGACCTGTCGGGGATGCAGTGCGATGCGCTGCGGCGCTACCCCAGCCGCTACGCCGAGACCGTGAAGACCTATTGCGCCGACCCCTCCATAGCCGGCGCCGTCCTGGGTCTGGACGTGCCCGCAGCCAATGCGGAGGCGGAGCGTCTGTTGGCCGCATGGCCCGACGCGCCGACGGCGGCGCAGCGTCGGCGTCTGGCGGCGGTGTTTCTGGCGGCGGGCGAGCGCGGCTCGGCGCTCGTGCAATGGCTCCGGCTGCCCGAAGCCGAGCGCAAGGCGGCTGACGGCCTCACGGACGCCCTGGTCGAGACGCTGGAGAAGCGCAGGGTCCGTCGCAACGAGACCGACCAGATCGCGGCCGTTCTCGCGGCGCGCCTGGGCCATGAGCGCCTGTGGAGCGTCGATGACCATACGGCGGATTGGCCGGAGCCGACGGACGCCGCAGAACTGAAGGCCTTCGAGACGGCGATCATGGCGGCGTGGGACAATCCTGTCTCCCACGCCCGCCGCGCTCAGGATCAGGCGCTGACAGCGGATCTGGCCAAGCTCGATGGCGTCCTGAACCTCTACCGCGCCTACAATAGCGCGGAGGCTCAGATGATGGCCTACAAGGGGGACTTCGGCGCGGCGCTCGCCGAGCTCTCGCCAGAAGGGTTCGGGCGTCGCTATGTCGGCTATTGGGAGACGCGCAACCTGCGGATGGTCGGGAATATCCGCGACGTGCTGGGACGCTATCCAGGCATGCGCCTCCTGGCCATCGTTGGAGCGTCCCACAAGGGCTACTACGAGGCTTATCTCAACCAGATGCACGACGTGCGGCTGGTCGACGCTCGGACCGTGCTGCGCTGAACGTCCGATCAGGCCGCCTGGGTTAGCAAGCTCTTGATCAGGTCCATGGTCTGGGGCGAGCTCGCCAGCTGCTCGCGGGAGCTTGGGTCCTTGGCCAGCTTCAGGGCCTCGAACCGCGCCTTGTCGGCCACCGGCCCGGTGGGACCAGCCTCCCCCATGGCCAGCTTGGCCAAGAGTTGCAGGCGGTGGGGCAGGGGCGCTGGCGCGCGCACGAGCATGGTCAGCAGGCGCGTATCTGCCTCGATCAGCGCGCCGATCTCGCCCAGCTTGGCGCATAGCGGCTCATAGTCCTCGCGGACGAGGCCTGACCGGGTCAGCGACCGCTGCAGCATGGCCAGATGGCTGAGCTTGGCGACAGGCGAGTCCGGCCCCTGCCGCATCTCCTTCTCGAAGCGCATGGCGCTGATATTGGCGTTGAGCCACCGCGAGGCGTTTCGCTTGTTGACCGCGCCCATGACGTTCTCCGCCAGGCGGATCAGCATCTTGATCTCTTCATGGGCGGAGCGATCGCGGCCGAGCAGGGACTCGATGAAGTCGCCGTTCAGGAGGGTTTTCGACCGGGTCGTGAAGGCGACCTGGATGTCCTCGCCCTGCAGAATGCGCCCGGCGGCGGCGGTCAGCCCCATGGCCAGCGAGCGAAGGAACTCGATCTCGGCCTCGGCGTCATTGGGTTTCAGACGGCGGACGCCATTGAGCTCGGTCAGCACGCGCTGGGCGATGGCCTTGCGTACGCTGGGGAAGTTGTCGCTAGCGAGCCACTCGCCGAGACGGCGCGCGGTGCCCGACAGCTCGGGCATGCAGGCGCGCACGCTGGGTTCGATGCGGATCAGGGCTTCCACGGCCGCGCCGCCGGTCAGGCGGGTCATGGCGGCGAGGGTGGCGCCAAGGTCGTCCTTGGTGTCTAGCAGATCCGCCATGCCGGCCCGTGAGCCGATGATCTCGGCCAGCGGCGCTTCGATCGCCTGGAGCGCGGCGGCGCGGGCGCGGGCTTCCGCAGGCGCTGCATCGGCGAGGTCAAGCAGGCGCGCGATCTTGTCCGACCAGTTGGTGGCGGGAGCGATCGACGCGGCGACGCCGGCGCCGAGCAGGAAGGCGCGGTCGGGGTCGGCGACCAGACGTTCGGCCGCCCTGGCGAAGCCTTCCTTGTCAAGGTCGGGAAGCGAACCCTTCTTGAACGCTTTCATCAGGTTGGCGATGGTGCGCTCGACCAGCCCGTGGAAGTGGCGCATGACCTCGTGCACCGACTGTCCGCGCGCCTCGGCCTCGGGGATGGCGATCTTCTGCAGCGCGTGCTGCAGGTCCGTGCCCGAGGCTTCCAGCTTCTCGACAAGGTCGGGACGGTGCAGCAGCTCGAACGGCGTCGCCTTGTGGCGTGACAGCCAGCTTTCGAGCAGGCGGCCGATCCGGTCACGGGCGTGGGCGGTGTAGAGGTCGGCGGGCTGGACGCAGAGCGGATCGCGGTCCTCAACCTCCTTCTTGGGCTTGCCGCCGTCGACAAGACCCTTGGTGAAGATGGAGATCGACTTGTATTCGCCCGTCGACGGATCGAGGGTTTCCTTGGTGACCCGCGAGGCGACCGCGCGGTTTTGAGTCAGGACGTCTTCGGCCACCTGCAAGGCGTGCGCGCGGTTTTCCGTGGCGATCTCGAGCGTCCACTGCGCGCCGACTTTGCGCCGGACAAAAAGCTCGTAATGGACCTGGCTCATGTCCTACCCGCTCCAAGAGCAGTAACTATGGCGTATGAGACCTTAAGGCGAAGTTGAGGATACTTGCCGGTGACCGTAGCGCCGCAATCGCGCCTTTCTCGAGCCGCAAAGCGCCGACACAAGCAGGGAAAGCTTCGCCGCGCCGTGCGTTGAAGCTGTGACGCCCGACCGATAGGATCGGGCGAACACGGAAGGTGAAGGACACGTATCGACCCGATGGCCGCGATCACGCTCATTGACGACGACGAAAACATCGTTGCTTCGGTCTCGTTGGCCCTGGAGAGCCATGGCCACACCGTGAAAGCCTACTACGACGGCGCTTCCGGGCTGGAAGCGGTGGAGGCGAGCCCTCCGGATCTGGTGATCCTTGATGTGAAGATGCCGCGCATGGACGGCATGGAGGTGCTTCGCCGGCTGCGTCAGACGTCCGAGATCCCGGTGATCATGCTGACGTCCAAGGATGACGAGATCGATGAGATCCTCGGCTTCAACCTCGGGGCCGATGACTACATGCACAAGCCCTTCAGCCAGAGGCTGCTGCTGGAGCGAGTGAAGGCTGTTCTGCGGCGCGCGCGCCCTGAGGAGGACGAGACGCCCTCCGCCGGCGGCGCGGCGGGCTCCAAGATGATGAAGCGTGGCAAGCTCACGCTCGACCCCGCTCGTCACGACAGCCTATGGGACGGAAAGCCTGTCCGCCTCACCGTCACCGAGTTTCTGCTGCTGCAGGCCCTGGCCCAGCGCCCAGGCTTCGTGAAGAGCCGCGACAACCTGATGGACGCCGCCTACGACGATCAGGTCTATGTCGACGACCGCACGATCGACAGCCACATCAAGCGGATGCGCAAGAAGTTCCGTCAGGTCGACCCGGAATTCGACTCCATCGAGACCCTGTACGGCGTTGGCTACCGTTACCGCGAAGCCTGACGACGAGCCGCCTGCACCCCGGCGGCGGTTTGCCTGGCCGCGCGGCTCGCGGCTGGGGCGGCTGATTGTTGTCCTGAATGTCGTGGCCCTGGCGATCGTCATCGTGGGGGCCCTGATCCTCAATGAGCTGAGAAACGGTCTCGTCAACGCGCGGATCGACAGTCTGTCGACCCAGGGCGAACTGATCGCCAATGTGATCGACCAATCGGCGACCGTCGGGGAGCCGGAACCCGCGCTTGACCCGTACACGGCCAGCCAAATCTTCCAGCTGCTATTCATCCCCCGCTCGCAGCGCGCGCGGCTATTTGACGCCCAGGGCAAGGCGCTCGCCGACTCCTTCGTGGTCGCCGATCGGGTTGACTGGAAGGTTCTTCCGCCGGCGCGAAAGCCCGACCAGAAGGACGCGGACGCTCCGTCGACGCCCGCAGGCGATGCGAAGGCCAAACGCGCCCAGGAGGCCTTGGCCAGCGAGATCGCCCAGGCCATGCAAGGGCGAACGGTCGCCGGGACCCGCATCGCCGAGAACGGTGAGCGGGTCGTTTCGGTGTCCATTCCCATTCAGCATGTGAAGGCTGTGCTCGGCGTCCTCACCCTTGAGGCCAGTGACGTCGACGAGATCATCGCTGCGCAGCGAAAGGCCCTGTTGCCGTTCATCGCGGTCGCCATGCTGGCGATCCTGACGTCTAGCGTTCTACTGCACCGGCTGATCGCTGTGCCGGTGCTGAGGTTGGCTCGCGCCGCCGACCATGTCCGACTTCAGGGCGCCCGCGCGATCTCGCTCCCCGATCTCTCTGAGCGGAAAGACGAACTGGGGGATCTCTCGCGTTCGCTGGAGGACATGACCCATTCGCTGTCCGAGCGGATGGACGCCATCGAGCGCTTCGCCGCCGACGTCGCGCACGAGATCAAGAACCCGCTGACCTCGATCCGGTCGGCGATCGAGACGCTGGATCTCGTCACCGAACCGGCGGCGCGCGCACGGCTGCTGGCAATTCTGCAGAACGACGTCAATCGTCTGGATCGTCTGGTCACCGATATCTCCAACGCCTCGCGCCTCGATGCCGAGCTTTCGCGTGAGCATCCGAAGGCGGTAGACCTGGGGCGTCTGCTGACCGAGGTCGTGAGCCTCTATGAGAGCCAGTTGCGGCCGGGCGACGCCCCGGGAAGCGTGCGCGTATCGCTCCGCGTGAACGATCCGTCGCAACCTGCGATGATCCTGGGGCGCGAGACGCCGATCGGGCAGGTGTTCCGCAACCTGATCGACAATGCGCGGTCATTCAGTCCAGCTGACGGTGAGGTGCGCATCAGCCTGTCTCGGGCGCGCGGCGCCTTGATCACGACGGTCGAGGATGACGGGCCGGGCATGCCGCCCGACAATCTGGAGACCATCTTCGAGCGCTTCTATACGTCCCGGCCCAAGGGACGCGCGTTCGGCGGGAATTCGGGCCTGGGTCTGTCGATCGCCCGGCAGATCGTGGAGACCCATGGCGGCAAGATTCACGCGGAGAACCGCAAAGACGAGGCCGGAGCGGTGATCGGCGCCCGGTTCGTCGTCGAATTGCCGGACGCCCGCGAATGATCCGCCACGGCGGTTTGATCGCCCTCCGCCTGGGAGGGGTCTGGCGCGGCGCCTTGATCGAGGGCGCCTCTGGGGTGGGCAAGAGCGATCTGGCGTTGCGCGCCTTGGACCAGGGCTTTCGTCTCGTCGCCGATGATCGTGTCGTAACCTTCGCTGCGGGCGGCCGGCTCTACGGACGGGCGCCCGAGACCTTGGCGGGGTTGATCGAGGTTCGCGGGCTCGGGGTGGTCACCGCCGCTGCGGTGTCTTTTGCGGAGGTCGCCTTGGTTGTCCGTTGCGTTGAGGCTCCGGAAGGCGTCGAGAGGCTGCCGGAGTCGCGTTTCGAGCGGATTTCGGGCGTGGATGTTCCCGTTTTCGACCTGTGGCCGCGAGAACCCGCCGCTCCAGCGAAAATCAGACGCATGATGCAGTCTCTTGGAGTCCAATCCTAACGAGCGTATCAAGACCGCCCGCGCGACGCTCTCCCGGTCGCGGCGGGAATGGGGATCCCGTTTGAGATACAAGGCATGATCGGGCTCGTGATCGTGACGCACGGGCGTCTGGCGGAAGAATTCGTTTCCGCCATGGAGCATGTCGTGGGGCCGCAGGCCGCCGTGAAGGCGATCTGCATCGGTCCTGAAGACGACATGGAACGTCGCCGTGCGGATATTCTGAAGGCGTGCGCCGCGGTCGACGAAAGCGGCGACGGCGTGATCCTGCTGACCGACATGTTCGGCGGGACGCCCAGCAATCTGGCCATCTCGGTGATGGAGCAGACCAGGGCCGAGGTCATCGCGGGCCTCAACCTGCCGATGCTCATCAAGCTGGCCAGCGTGCGCCAGCGCGAGACCCTCCAGGCCTGCGTCGCGCACGCCCAGGAGGCTGGACGCAAGTACATCTCCGTGGCCTCCTACGTGCTCGCCGGAGAAAAGTGACGCGCATGGCTTCAAGAACGGTCGAGATCATCAACGAGCGGGGATTGCACGCCCGGGCTTCGGCCAAGTTCGTGAAGATGGCGTCGGGCTTCGACGCCGAAGTGACCGTCAGCCGCGAAGGTTCGTCCGTCGACGCACGATCGATCATGGGGCTGATGATGCTGGCCGCCGGTATCGGATCCACCATCGACATCAGCGCTGAGGGTCCTGAAGCCGAGGCTGCGGTTGAAGCCCTGTGCGAACTGGTGGGCAACCGGTTCGACGAGGAGCGGTAGGGCCGCTCAACGGGTAAGGCGTTCTGAAGCCTAGCTCAGCGATCCTTGGCTGGCGTGGTTTGGGTCACCCGAACGGGTGCGCCTTGGCGGCGGGCTTCTCCGACCAGACCTGCGCAATCGGCGTCCTTGGCTTCGCCAGCGGTGAGGAAGGGCAACAGGGCCGCGACCGGGTTTATCAGCGATCCCAGGGCGGCGGCGACCCCGCCCTGACCGACCGCCTTGCCCGGCTGCAAGCTGACCCTGGGCTCCATGAACGGACCCTTGATCGAGATCGGCACGAACACGCGAACCAGTCTGGGCTTCTTGCTGTCGCCCTCGATGCGGAACGCCATTTGCTCGGTCGCCAGATTGATCGTCCCGCGCCCTCGGGCCAGCACTACCCCGGTGTCGGCGACGAGATGATTGGTGGTCATCACGCCACCCTTGACGCTGAAATCGGCCACCGCGCACCGGACCGATGTCTGCTTGTCGCTGTCCGACAGCAGAAGTAGCAGCCCTTTGGAGGCGTTGACCCCAAGCAGTTCGGCGAAAGCTTGGCGGATTTCACCCTTGGGAGCGACGACGGTGACCACGCCGTTGGCGGTGGAGGCCGCGCGGCGCACGCTGTCGCCCACGCCGGTGAGTTTGGCGCGCGCCATGACAGGGCCGGTGATCACGGGCTTGCCCGCGCTCTGGATGGGGATGAATTCCTCGAGCCGACCATTGGTCAGGCGAACATCGATATCGGTGCGTGGCGTGGCTGGTCGCGCGTCTAGTCGCACCTTTCCGCGAAGATCGCCGCGCGAGAACGTGAAGGCCAGTGGGTCAAGCGTCAGGACGCCCGCGTCCAGCGTCATGTCCAGACTGACCTTGCGCAGCGGCAAATTCGGTGCGTTCACGGTTTCGGCCTGATAGGAGACCTTCGCGTCCATCGCCCGTACGCGTTCGACCTGCAGGGTGGCGTCCGGAAGCAGGCGCCGGGTCGCATCGCGTTGAGCGGCCTCGACCTTCTGGCCCGCCGAAGCGGTCTCGCCGCGTCCCGTGGCGGGGGCCGCGCCCACCAGGCTGCCGAGGTCGTCGAAGTCGAGGCGCCGCGATCGCAGTTGAGCTTCCAGATAGGGGCGCTCTCGTCCGGTCAGGACGAACAGGTCGCCGCCGATATCGCTGTCCCCAATACGTCCCTCGAGCCTCTGGAAGTCATATCGGGAGCCCTTGCGAACCAGCCGACCTGAGATCTGATAAGGCGGCGTGTTGGGGAGGGTGAGACCGGTAAGGTCGTGCAGCCGATTGAGATCCGCCCCGGCGACACTGAGCTGCGTTTCAAAACGAGAAAGGTCAAACGGGCGCGTAATCTGGCCTTGCGCTCGGATACGCGTCGCGCCGGCTCGGACATCCGCTTGAAAGGGGTAGGGGCGACTGGGCGAGATATTGAGCAGCGGCCCTCCAGTGATCTCAGCCCTGAACGGCGAGCGGTTCAAGGTTCCGCTGCCTTCCAGGACAAACCGCCCCTGACGATCGTCTGCGCGTTCGCGCGCACTGACCTCGCCCACGAATAGCGCGCCGCGCTGGCGGTCGTCGATCCGAAGCGCGCCGTCGTTGATGATCAGGTGTTGGACGGTGGGCAATTTCAGCGGCTTGTCGCTGCGCGCCGTCCCGAAAGTCCAGTTCGCGCGGCCGTCCCTGGCGCGCAGCAAGCGAAGGTCTGGGCGGTCGATCGCCAGGAACGGCAGCACCGTCTGGCCACGCAGCAGCGGCAGAAGCTTGATCTGAACCGCCACCCGCTGGACCCTGGCCATGGGCGCGGCGTTTGGTTCCAGCTCACGGGTCCAGCTCGGCTGACCGATCCGGAGCCCGTACGCCTCAACCTTGGGGGCCAGCGACCAGGGGTGAACGCGCAGATCCCCGGTGATCACGACCTCGCGCTTCAATTGCGCTGAGGCGTATCTGGCGACTGGCCCGCGCAACCAGTTCCAGTCGAAAATCACTAGGAACGCGATGATCGCCGCGAGCAGCGCGAGCGCCGATCCGACGCCGGTCAGCGCGCGCCGCGACGGCCGACGAGCAGGTCTCTGCGGTGGCGAAGGGTCTGGAATGGCGTCTTGGGTCGACAGGATCGCGGCTCCGGTTGCTCCCACATAACGCGCGGGGCCGGCGATCCTGTTCCAGTCGGAGCGAGACTTTACGCTTCGATCCGTACTCTGAAGCTTGGCCTAGTAGACGAGGCCGATGCTGCTGACAGCAGCGGCTGCGACGACGAACACGGCGATGGCGACGAGTTCGTAGGCCTTGAAGAGCGGTTTATTCGGTGTACGCATTTACTGTTTCCCCCGTCCCAATTTGGTGCACGTGAACGTGTCCGGCGCAAGGGTGGCGCCACCTCTTTCAGGGTCTTTTCCCGGGCCAGATCAGGTAGCCGATCCGGTCGCGCCCGGCCGAAGCGTAGTTTGGCCCATAGGCTTCCGGCGAAGGGCCGTAACGATCCTCGGTATAGGTCTCGCGCGCGCCATAGCGGTCGTCGCGCGTCTCCACCGCCAAGGGTCCATGGCCGTAACCCCATCGGTCGTAGTCGGACCAGCCGCGATCGGCGGCGCACTCGACACGTTCCCAATGATAAGCGCCGCCCGGGCCCGTAACGCGGCGCGTCTCGCAGCCCCCGGCCGAGGCGTCGGGCGACGGCAGGCGCGGATCGACATGGCCACCGCGCGGCGAGCCCGCGTAGGCGGGGGCGGACGCCAGACTGACGCCAGCAAGGACTAGCACTGAAACGCGACGTACAAAGCTCATGGGCGACTCCTGAATTGTTAACAAAACCTTTCCAAAGCGTCCGTCATCGCCCTTCACCCGACGCGCGAGCTTGCTCATTCGCGGACTTCCCCTCGCGCGCATCGCTCGCTAGCCTGGGGTCAAACAAGCGTTTGAGGTGGCCATGGCGATCGAGGCGGTGATCTGGGATTTCGGCGGTGTCTTCACGACTTCGCCGTTCGAGGCGTTCCGGCGCTACGAGACTGAGCGCGGCTTGCCCAAGGACTTCATCCGCACGGTCAACGCCACCGACCCCGACACCAACGCCTGGGCGCGGTTTGAGCGCGCCGAGATCGACCCGGCCGCCTTCGATGGCCTGTTTCGGGACGAGGCGCTGCGCCTAGGCCAAGATGTGCGCGGCGCCGAGGTGCTGCCCTTGCTCTACGGCGACCTTCGTCCCCGGGTGATGGATGCGTTGAAGGCCTGCAAGGGGCGTTTCAAGGTGGGCTGCATCACCAACAACGTCCCGACCGGCCATGGTCCGGGCATGGCGCAGAGCGCCGAAAAGGCGCTGGCGGTCGGCGAGATCATGGCGCTGTTCGACGCGGTGATCGAAAGCTCGAAGGCCGGCGTCCGCAAACCTGACCCGCGCATCTATCAGATGATGTGCGAATTACTCGGCGTCGCGCCGGAGGCCTGTGTCTATCTCGATGACCTCGGGATCAACTGCAAGCCGGCCGCCGCCCTGGGCATGACCGCGATCAAGGTGTCGTCCGAGGACCAGTTGCTGAGCGACCTTGCGAAGGCGACCGGATTGGCGTTCTGAGGGGGCAAGGCTCTTTCGGAGAATCCCATGTCCCGTCCCAGGATCGGCGCCGCCGCCGCGATCACCCAGCTTGCGGGTTGGAGTATCGCCCCGAACCACAAGGACGCCATCGTCAAGACGTTCAAGTTCGACGACTTCAACCAGGCGTTCGGCTTTATGACCCGCGCTGCGCTGATGGCCGACAAGCTCGACCACCACCCCGAGTGGTTCAACGTCTACAACCGTGTCGAGGTGCTGCTGACTACCCACGATGCTGACGGCGTGACTGATCTGGACGTCACCCTCGCGAAGTTCATGGACAGCGCCGCCTGAAAATTTCAAACTGATGTTTGAATAATCGGGAGGACGCCGAAATGGCGCAGACGACAGGCCGGGTCGCCGGCAAGAAGGCTTTCATCACCGGCGGGGCCCAAGGCTTGGGCGCGGCGGCGGGGCGGATGCTGGCCAAGGAGGGCGCCAAGGTCGCCCTGGCGGATATCAACCTGGCGGGCGCCCAGGCTGTGGCCGACGAGATCAACGCCGCTCATGGCGCCGGAACGGCCTTCGCCTTCGAACTGGACGTCACCCAGGAAGATCAGTGGATCGACGTGCTGGAGAAGGCGACGGCGGCGATGGGCGGCCTTTCGGTTCTGGTCAACAACGCCGGCATCGGCGGCGACGGCCCGATCGAGAGCCTCGACTTCGGGCTCTGGAAGAAGGTCATGTCGGTCAATGTCGACTCGGTCTTCCTAGGCGCCAAGCACGCCCTGACGCACATGCGCGCTCATCAACCTGGGTCGATCATCAACCTGTCCTCGATCGCCGGCCTGATCGCCAATGGCAATTCGCCAGCCTACAACGCCTCCAAGGCGGCGGTCTGGCTGCTGAGCAAGAACATCGCGCTCTACTGCGCCAAGATGAAGCTCGACATCCGTTCGAACTCGATCCACCCAACCTTTATCGACACCCCGATCCTGGACGGCTTCTCGAACCGGTTCGGCAAGGAGGAGGCCTTCGCCAAGCTGGCGCGCCAGGTGCCGATGGGGCGCATCGGCGAGCCGACCGACATCGCCAATGCGGTGCTCTATCTGGCCAGCGACGAAAGCAAGTTCATGACCGGCGCCGAGATCAAGGTCGACGGCGGCATCTCGGCGATGTGACCTTCAAACTGTCATCCCGGCCCAGCGCGCCAGCGCGCCGAGCCGGGACCGCAGGAAGCGCCCGCGCATGCCGTGGTCCCGGGTCGGCCCTTGAAGCCGTCCGGGATGACTGGAGATTTCTTACCGCGGCGCCCTTTTCGCCAGGATCCGTTGCAGGGTGCGGCGGTGCATGTTCAGGCGTCGCGCCGTTTCCGAGACGTTGTGACCGCACATCTCGTAGACGCGCTGGATGTGCTCCCACCGCACGCGGTCGGCGCTCATCGGATTTTCCGGCGGCGCGGGCGCGGCGTCCTTGGCGGCCAGAAGCGCGCGGGCCACGTCATCGGCGTCGGCCGGCTTGGACAGATAGTCGACGACCCCCGCCTTCACCGCCGCCACGGCGGTGGCGATGTTCCCGTAGCCGGTCAGCATGATGACCTTGGCGTCGGCGCGGGCGTCACGCACGGCCTCAACAACCTTCAGACCTGAGCCATCCTCAAGCCGCATGTCCAGGACGGCGTGCGCAGGCGCTTGCGTGCGGAGAATCGTCAAGGCCTCGGCGACGGAGGCGGCGAGGGTCACCTCGAAGCCTCGTTGCTCGAGCGCACGGCCAAGCCGGGTCCGCAACGGCGCGTCATCGTCCAATAGCAGCAGCGACTTGTCCGGCAGGGCCGAAACCAGTTCTCCGATATCCGCCATGAAGTCAGCGCCTCCCCGCGCTAATTCTCAAGCAGTTCTAGTAACAAACCATACTTTCGCGTTTCCGCATCACAACTCAAGCCCCCGTATGACCGGGCGCCTCGAGAGCGGGTCTAGGCCAGCGCGCAGAAACCACTGCGCCGCCGCGACGACCATTGCGAAAGTCCACGGTCGCGCCTGTCCGCTCCAGCAAAGTCTTGGCGATAAAGAAGCCAAGACCCATGCCGATATGACCGGTACGGGAGCCCTCGGCCCCTGGACGAGTCGTGACATAGGGCTCGCCAAGTTTCGCCAGCACCTCCGGCGAGAAGCCGGGCCCATCGTCGCGGGCCTCGATCACGATGTGACGGGCGTCAAAGCGCGCGATGACGATCACTTCGCTACGGGCGAAGTCCACCGCGTTCTCCACGATCGAGGTCATGGCGTGAATGATCTCCGGCCTGCGCCAGATATCCGGCGCCGTGTCGCCGGAGGGGCCGTTGACGACCGCCTCGACGCGGATGCCGTGCACGAGGTGCGGCTCGATCACGTCCTGGACCAGTTGCACGAGGCTCATGCGCTCGTGAACCGCGTCGGTCGCCTCAGGCATTTCGGTCAGGCGCTGCAGGATTTCGCGGCAGCGCGCAGCCTGGCCGATCATCAGCTCCGCGTCTTCGCGCACTTCGTCGTTGGGCGCGTTCCGCGCCATCTCGCGCGCCACTACTGAGATTGTAGCGAGCGGCGTGCCCAGTTCATGAGCGGCGGCGGCGGCCAGGGCGCCGAGCGCCGACAGGCGTTGCTCTCGCGCCAGAACCGTCTCGGTGACGTTCAGGGCCAGCTCCATCCGCGCGGATTCGCTCGCGGCCTGCCAGGCGTAGAGTCCGGTGAAGACGATGCCGACGATCCTCGCGATCACGATGGACCACAGCAGGTTGCTATTGGAGAGATCGGGCAGGGGCCTGCCGTCGACGGTCGGTAGTGGCAGATGGAAGATGGCCAGCAGGATCGACGACAGAATAGCCATGGCCCCGAGCGCCAGGGCGTAGCGCGCCGGCAGGGTGGCCGCCGCCAGGGTGACGGGCGCGATGAGAAGCAGCGAGAACGGGTTCTGAGCGCCGCCGGTCAGATAGAACAGACCGGAAAGCTGCAGGATGTCGAAGGCGATCTGGGCGGTGGCCTCACCATCACGCGCCAGCCTCTGGCCGGTGGACGCCAGGCCCAAAAGGACGTTCAGCCAGGCTGAAAGCGCGATCAGGGTGAAGCACAGCGCCCAGGGCACCTGCAGCTTCAGAATAAGGCCCGCGAAGATGAGGACGGCGGTCTGACCTACGACCCAAGCCCAACGCTGGGCCAGCAGGGTTCGCACCCGCAAGCGGCCTCGGCGAAGACCCGGCGCGGTCCAAGACCAGGCGTCGTCTTGCGCCGGCTCCTCGGCCAGCTTATCGAGCCCCTTGGAACGTTGATCGTCGGGCGCTCTCGCAAACGAAGCGTCAGCCATGACCGCAGGATTGTCCAGAATTGCGCGCGTGGCGAGAGTAAAAGGATGAACCGCCCATGCCACGCCATCGTCTCGTGCTCATTCTGGCCTGCGTCGTCGGACTTGCGGTCGCCGCCGGCCTCGCCTGGAACGTCGGCGTGTTCCGGTCTCAGCCCGCCGTAACGGTCGGAGGCCCGTTCGAACTGGTCGATCAAAATGGCGCGCCAACGACGGAAAAGGCGCTGAAAGGCAAGTGGAGCGCGGTCTTTTTCGGCTTTACCTACTGTCCGGATGTTTGCCCTGGCACGCTGCAGGGTCTGGCGGCCGCGACCGACCAGCTCGGCCCGAAGGCCAAGGACTTCCAGATCGTCTTCATCTCCATCGATCCGGCCCGCGACACCGTGAAGCAGATGAAGGCCTATCTCTCGGCCCCCTACGTCCCTAAGGCCACCATCGGCCTGACTGGAACCCAGGCGCAGGTCGACGCGGCGGCAAAGGCCTACCGCGTCTACTACGCCAAGGTCGGGGACGGGCAGGACTACACCATGGACCACTCGACCGCGATCTACCTGATGGACCCCAAAGGGCGCTTCAAGACGGTGATTCCCTACAATCTGCCGCCTGACGAGATCGCCCGGCGCATCAAGGACGCCATTCGCGAGGGCTGATGGGGCCCGTCTCAGTCCTTGAGCCGGATTTTCTTCTCGATCTGAGCGGCGGCTTTCTCGGCCTTCTTCCGCTGCTCGAAGACGCGCCGCATATGGCGCAGGTCGGTGGGGCTAAGGTGCTGTTCGGCGGCGACGAACTGCTCCTGCTCCTCCTCGCGGATGTGATGCAGGTATTCCGCCTTGAGCCCAGCGAAGCGCTGGAGCCAACCTGACGAGCCCATATCGCGGGCGGCGAGGTCGGCGAGCAGGTCGTCGATCTCCTTGTGTTCGGCGATGGCGTGGCGAGCGAAGTCGGTTGTCTCCGGATCCCGCAGAACGCTGGACCACAACGCCTGCTCCTCTGCGGCGGCGTGCGCCTTGAGCTCGCGCGTCAACTCCTCGAACAGGGCGCGGCGATCATCACTATCGCCTTGGGTTTCCTCGATCATGGCCAAGAGCGCGCGATGGCGGTCATGGTCCTCCACAAGACGTCCGAAGATATCGGGATCGCCGCGGAAGGTGGTCTTGGGCGTGCTGCCGATCCGCGCCGCGAGGTCCGGCGCGATCGCCTTGGCCTTGGCCACGGCGAAGGCCTTGGCTTCGCGCGCCGAAGTTGGCCGGGAGGTCGTCTGGATGGCGTCTCGAGGCATGGCTTTCCCCTTCTGAACGGCTTGGCTTGATCGCCGATGCAGCTACGTCTCGGCGGGCCAAAGGTTCCCGGCCACGGCTTCAAGCCGTTCGCCTTCTCGGCCCGCAGGGCGACGACAACGGGTGACGTTGCGTCGCGGCGCAAAATTTGGCGATCGACTGGACTTTATTAGGCTTCGGCGTGTTATGTTGCGATGCAATATAGCGGATGCGCCATGCTCTACGCCCTGCATGAGGCGGCTTACTACGCCTCCACTCCGATGCGCCAAATGGCGCTAGCGGCTCGGGATTTCTGGGGATCGCCATTGAATCCCGCCGCCGACTCGCCGTTTGGCCGGCGCATGCACGCCGGCGCGGACCTGTTCGCGAACGTCACCCGGCGCTACGGCAAGCCGAAATGGAACATCGACACGGTCAAGATCGGTCAGGTCGACGTCCGCGTCCGTCCGACGGTGGTCTGGGAAAGCCCTTGGGCGCGCCTCGTCCAGTTCGACCGCGACATGGCCGACATGCGCCGGGCGGGCAAGTTCTCGCTGGACCCGGCCGTGCTGATCGTCGCGCCGCTGTCGGGCCACTACGCGACCTTGCTGCGGGGCACGGTCGAGGCTTTCCTGCCCGACCACGCTGTCTTCATCGTCGATTGGGTCAACGCCCGCGAGGTCTCGGTCCTTGAGGGGCGTTTCGACTTCCACGACTACATCGACCACGTCATCCAGATGCTGGAAGTGCTGGGGCCGCGTCCGAACGTGGTGGCCGTCTGCCAGCCCGGCCCGCCGGTCCTGGCCGCCGCCGCCCTGATGGCCGAGCAGAACCATCCTTCGCGTCCGGCCAGCATGACCTTCATGGGTTCGCCGATCGATGCGCGCCTGTCGCCGACCGTGACCAACCAGCTGGCCGAGGAAAAGCCGTTCACCTGGTTCCAGTCGAACATGATCTACACCGTGCCGCCGCCCTATGCGGGCGCGGGCCGGCGCGTCTATCCAGGCTTCGTCCAGCTGGCCAGCTTCATGAGCATGAACGCCGAGCGCCACCAGGAGGCCCATCGCCGCTACTTCAACCATCTGGTCAGCGGTGACGGCGACAGCGCCGACAAGCACCTGGAGTTCTATGACGAGTATCTGTCGGTCCTGGACCTGACCGAAGAGTTCTACCTTCAGACCATCGACATCGTGTTCCAGCAATATCTGCTACCTAAGGGCGAGTTGATGCATCGCGGAACGCGGGTTAAGCCCGAGGTGATCACCGACATCGGCTTGATGACCGTCGAGGGCGAGAACGACGACATTTCCGGCATCGGCCAGACCCAGGCGGCGCATGGCCTGTGCTCGAACATCCCCGAGGACATGAAGCTGGACTATGTCCAGCCCAGCGTCGGCCACTACGGGGTGTTCAACGGGCGCCGGTTCCGCGAGGAAATCTATCCGCGTGTCCGCAAGTTCATTCGGAAGTGCGATCCGAACTTCGGCGAAGAAGTCTAAGGCAGGGTCGCCCTTGCGGCGAACGCACGCGCACGCGATTTAGAGGCGATGTTCGCGCTGACCGCCCAACGTTTTTCCGATGGTGATCGCCTCGAGGTCGGCGGCTGGCCGGTGCGGCTCAAGGTCGACGGTCGGGCGCGCCGGATCTCGCTGCGGGTCGATCGCGCCAAATCCGAGGTCGTCGCGCTGTCGCCCAACCCGCGCCGTCTGAACGAGGCCGTCGCCTTCGCCCAGGAGAAGGCTGGCTGGATCGCCAAGCAACTGGCCGCCCTGCCCGAGCGGATGAGCCTGGCGCCGGGCGGCGTGCTGCTTCTCAACGATGTTCCCTATCGCCTGGAGGTCGGTCCTGGCCGCGCCAAGATCGACGGCGATCGCATCATCGCGCCCGATGACGCCAATTGGGGGTTGAAGGTCATTCGCTTAGCCAAGCGGGAGGCCCTGGCCGTCCTGACCGAACGGACAGCGATCCACGCGGCCGCCTTGGGCCGCCCCATGCCGTCGGTAGCGATTGCTGACCCGAAGGCGCGCTGGGGCTCCTGCCGCCCGGCGACCTCGCGAACGCCGGCGGCGATCCGCTACAGCTGGCGTCTGATCCTCGCGCCAGCGGCCGTCGCGGACTATGTCGCCGCCCACGAATGCGCGCACCTGATCGAGGCCAATCACGGGCCGCGATTCTGGGCGCTGTGCGAGCAGCTGATCGGCGACCCTGCGCCTCATCGCGCCTGGCTCCGCGCTCATGCGGCGGAGTTGCACGCGATCGGCGCCTGACGTGGCCTAGTAAGGCAGCTGATCCGCAGGCGGCGGCTCGCCGGCTGGCGCCTCGGCGGCGGGGCCTTCGGGCGCAAGCGGCGTGTTCATCAGATCGCCGATCGGATCGACAGGCGCGACCGGCGGCGGTTCGATGACCCCGCCGGGGATCGGTGTCGCCTTCAAGCGCGGAAGCGCTGCGGCCATGAACACCCGCCAGACTTCCGCCGGCGCGCCGCCGCCGGTGACGCGCTTCATCGGCGTGGCGTCGTCCTTGCCCGTCCAGACCGCTGTCACGAAGCCGCCCGTGTAGCCGACGAACCAGGCGTCCTTGTAGTCGCTGGTCGTGCCGGTTTTGCCGGCGATGTCGTAGCCGGCGACGCGCGCGCGGGTGCCGGTCCCGGTCGAGACGACCTCACGCATCATCTGGTTCATGTACTGCAGGCTCGGCGAGCCGATGACCGCCGCGCGCGCCTGCTTGTCGACGCTGTGGTCGTACAGAACCTTGCCGCTGGCGGTGCGAATACGTTCGATGCCGTAGCCCTTGGCCAGGAAGCCGCCGTTCGCGAACGGCGCATAGGCCTGGGCCATTTCCATCGGCGAGACTTCCACCGCGCCCAGGGCCATCGACGGGTCGAGCTGGATCTTGCTGGTGATCCCCAGGCGGCGGGCCGTATTGGCGACGTTGCTGGTGCCCACCTCATTGGCCAGGCGCGCGGCGACCGTGTTGATCGACTGCGCCAGGGCGGTCTGCAGCGTGATCGGCCCGAGATACTTGTTGGTGTAGTTCTTCGGCTCCCAATTGCCGATCTTCACCGGTTCGTCGACCACCATCACGTTCGGCGTGCGGCCGGCTTCCATGGCGGTCAGGTAAACGAACGGCTTGAAAGCTGAGCCGGCCTGGCGGCGGGCTGTCGTGGCGCGGTCGAACTGGCTGTCGGTGTAGTCGGCGCCGCCGACATAGGCGCGGATGCGGCCCTCGCCGTCGATCGCCACCAGCGCCGCCTGCTGCACGCCCTGCTTGATATGGCCCTCGACGCCCAGCTTCACGGCGCGCTCGGCGGAGACCTGGATCGGCAGGTCCATCGTGGTTTCGACGACGAGATCCTCGGTGGGTTCGCCCACCAGCGAGCGGACCTGGGCGTCGATATAGTCGGTGAAGTATTGGGCGCGCTGGTTGGCGAGGGTGGCCGACACCTGAACCGGCGTGCGGAAGGCCTCGTCGCGCTCTTCGGCGGTGATCGCCTTGATGCGCACCATCTCGTCCAGAACGATGGTGGCGCGGCGGGCGGCGCGCTCCTTGGCCGATACGGGCGAGTAGCGGGCGGGGCCCTTCATCATACCGGCCAGCAAGGCGGCCTCGCCGATGGTCAACTGTTGGGCGGGCTTGTTGAAATAGCGCTGCGAGGCGGCCTCGATCCCGTAGGCGCCGGCCCCGAAATAGACCCGGTTCATATACAGCGCCAGGATCTGCTTCTTGGAGAACTTCAGCTCCAGCCAAATGGCCAGGATCAGTTCCTGCGCCTTGCGGCGATAGTTCTGGGCCGGGCTCAGGAACAGATTACGGGCCAGCTGCTGCGTGATCGTCGAGCCGCCGCGTTGCGGGCCGTCATGGGTCAGGTTCCAGGCCATCGACCGCACGATGCCCCAGGGGTTGAAACCGAAGTGATGGTAGAACTGCCGGTCCTCGATGGCGATGAAGGCCGCCGGCACATACTTCGGCAGGGCGTCCAGATCGACCGGCGGCGCGTACTGACTGCCGCGCACCGCCAGAAGGGCGCCGGAGCGATCCAGATAGTTGATCGAGGGCTGACGCTTGACGTCATAGAGCTTGGACGTGTCGGGCAGGTCGCTGGCGAACACCGCGAAGAAGGCCACGACAAAGATCAGGCCCCAGACGCCGACGACCGAGCCCCAATAGACCAGGGCCTGCAGCGGTGTGCGCTGCGGCTTCGCCGGCCTGTTCCCGCCGAAGGGTCCGTTCGCCATGATCGTATCGTTCCTACCGCGCAGACGTCTGGATCACGCCCCTTGGGGGCGCGTTCGGTTTAGCCGAAGCCCACAAAACGCGCGACAAGATTGACGAGACATGAACGCGGCGCTTTTCGGGCGCGATCCCCGACACGACGGCGTTTCCCTGGCGGGCCTGAGAGAAACCCTCGGCTTGCGCGCCGTGGGTATGAGGCGTAACGGAACCGCGCCCTGCGAGGTCAGCGGGCGACAGTCTTCAGGAGAGCGCGATGGGTTACCGGGTCGCCGTGGTCGGCGCCACGGGCAATGTGGGCCGCGAGATGTTCAACATCCTCGAGGAAGTCAAATTCCCCGTGGACAAGATGCACGCCATCGCCAGCCGCAAATCCATCGGCGTCGAGGTCTCGTTCGGCAACGAGATCCTCAAGTGTGAGGACCTGGAGCAGTTCGACTTCTCCAAGGTCGATCTCGTGCTGATGAGCGCCGGCGGGTCGATCTCCAAGGCCTGGGGTGAGAAGATCGGCGCGGCCGGTCCGATCGTCATCGACAACTCCAGCCACTTCCGCATGGATCCGGAAGTCCCGCTGGTGGTGCCGGAGGTGAACCCGGAAGCCGTCAACAGCATCCCCAAGAACATCATCGCCAACCCGAACTGCTCGACGGCGCAGCTGGTCGTGGCGCTGAAGCCGCTGCATGACGAGGCCAAGATCAAGCGGGTGGTCGTGTCGACCTACCAGTCGGTTTCCGGCGCGGGCAAGGAGGGCATGGACGAGCTGTGGGACCAGACCAAGGGCGTCTATGTCCTGGGCGCGCCGCCGCCCAAGAAGTTCACCAAGCAGATCGCCTTCAACGTCATCCCCCACATCGACGTCTTCATGGAGGACGGCTTCACCAAGGAAGAGTGGAAGATGGCGGTCGAGACCCAGAAAATCCTGGATCCGGCGATCAAGCTGACCGCCACCTGCGTGCGCGTCCCCGTCATGGTCGGCCACTCGGAGTCGGTGAACGTCGAGTTCGAAACCCCGCTGGACGAGGATGAGGCCCGCGAGATCCTGCGTGAGGCCGACGGCGTCGTCGTGGTCGATAAGCGCGAGGACGGCGGCTACATCACGCCCAAGGAATCGCAGGGCGAGTTCCCGGTCTACATCTCTCGCATCCGCAAGGATCCCACCGTCGAGAACGGTCTGGCGTTCTGGTGCGTCTCCGACAACCTGCGAAAGGGCGCGGCCCTGAACGCGGTGCAGATCGCCCAGCTTCTGCACGACAAAGGCCTGCTGAAGCGCAAGGCTTAAGTTTAGAAACACCGACTTCCCCGGCGAACGCCGGGGCCCAGATGGAAGAGCGCCGAGTCGTCTCTAGGGATTCCGCGCTCTTCCCACCCACCCCAGCGTCATGAGATCTGGATCCCGGCCTTCGCCGGGAAGGTCGGGTGGGGTTCCGATCCGGATTTCCTGGGCGCGGGCCCAGATTTTCCCGAACCACCGCAAGATGTCGGCGGACGGCGGGCTTCCTATTTGCGAGAAGCCTCCCGAAAGGTTCGGTGACATGCCTCCCAGTTCTGCGGCCGAGAGCCGGTCAGCCTATTTCGCCGGCGTCGGCTGCTACCTGCTTTGGGGTTTCCTGCCCCTCTATTTCCACCTGCTGGCCAAGCTGGGCGTCACCTCCTGGGAGATGATCGCTCACCGCTCGCTCTGGTCGGTGCTCTGGGCGCTGGGCCTCGTTTTGATCGCCAAGCAGGCGGGGCAGGTCGCCGAGGTGTTGCGTCAACCGAAGACGCTCGGCGTGCTGGCCTTGTCCACCCTGGCCATCTTCAGCAACTGGACGATCTATGTCTTCGCCGTGAACGCGGGCCACGTGATCGAGGCCAGTCTCGGCTATTACATTAATCCGTTGATGAACATGGCCGCCGGGGCGCTGCTATTCCGCGAGCGGATGTCCACTGAGGGTAAGGTGGCGATCGGCTTCGCCGCCGTGGGCGTGGCGATCCAGACCGTAGCGCTGGGCCACCTGCCGGTCGTCTCGCTCGGTCTGGCGCTCAGCTTCTGTGTCTACGCCATCCTGCGCAAACAGGTGAAAGCCGACGCCCAGACTGGCCTCTTCATCGAGTGCGCCTATCTGGCGCTGCCGGGCCTAGCCTATGTCTGGTTCCTGCAGTCGAGCGGCCAAGGTCATTTCGGTGGCGGGGCCGGGGTGACGGTGCTGCTGGCTCTCGCGGGCCCGGCGACGGTGGTTCCGCTGGCCCTGTTCGCCTGGTCGGCGCGGCGTTTGCCGCTGAGCGCGGTGGGCTTCCTGCAGTTCATCGCGCCGACGATCCAGTTCCTGCTGGGCGTGGCGTTTGGCGAGCCGTTCACCCCGCTGCGGGCGCTGTCGTTCGTGTTCATCTGGCTGGGCGTGGCGACCTTTGCCTACGGGGCGTGGCGCAAATCCCGCGCCCTGGCTCCGGCCTAGAGCGAAGCGTACGCCGCCTCGATCAGGCGCACGGCGCGCGGATCGCCGATCAGCGCGTTGCCCTGCTTGTTCATCACATAGGCGCCGGAGACGCCGCGCGTCGGATCGGCGAAGGCGCACGAGCCGCCCCAGCCCGAGTGGCCGAACGCCTCGGCGGTGGGGCCATAGTAGAAGTTCGGCTCATTGCGCATGAAGCCCGCGCCCCAGCTGATCTCGTAGGGCAGCACAAGGTCGCGGCCGCGAAGGCGCTCGGCGGTGGCGGCCTTGATCCCGGCGGGGGTGATCAGCGAGCGGCCGTCTAGCGACCCGCCGTTGGCCATCGCGCCCATCAGGCGCGCCAGGGCAGGAGCCGTGGCGTGGCCGTTGGCCGAAGGGATCTCGACTCGCCGCCACTCGGCCGCGCCGCGCCCACCGGGCGAGGACCATGGCTTGAAGAAGGCGGCCTCGACCGCCGGGTTGATCTCGCCGAACTGGGGCATGGCCGTCGGGCGCATCAGGTCGGCGACACGGCCGTGTTCGCTGTCGGGCAGGCCGATCCAGAGATCCAGGTCCAGGGGCTGGCAGATGTCCTCGCGCAGGGCCGTGCCCATGGTGCGGCCATCGACACGGCGGAAGATCTCGCCGGCCAGATAGCCGTAGGTCACCGGATGGTAGCCGCTGGCCGAGCCTATGGGGAACAGCGGCGCCATGGCCGCCAGCTTGGCGCAGGTGGCGTCCCAGTCGAACCAGATGGCCGGATCGGTCTCGTCCGGGAAGCCTGACAGGCCGGCCTGGTGCGACAGCGCCTGCTCGACGGTGACCGCTTCCTTGCCGGCTTGCGCGAACTCGGGCCAGACGTCGGCGACGGGCTGATCGTAGGCGAGGCGGCCTTCATCGACCAGACGCGCGATCAGCAGGGCCGCGACGGCCTTGGTGGTCGAGAACAGGGCGGTCAGGGTGTCGCGCCCGAACGGCGTCTCGCGCTTGCGGTCGGCGAAGCCGCCCATCAGGTCGATGACGATTTCGCCCTCGATCGCAAAGGCGAAGCGCGCGCCCAGCTCGCCGCCGTCGGCGAAGTTCTGTTCGAAGACTTCGCGCACCGCTGCGAAGCGGTCGGGGCAGACGCCGGTGATGTCGGTCATGGTCGGGCCTTGCGGGCTTTAGGCCAGCCGTTCGATCCGAACGGTCGGCGAGGTCTGTTTGATGCGCGCGCCCATGGCCACGATCGGCAGTTCCGGCGCGTTCCAGATGTTGGCGGCGGTCACGGTTTCGGCCACGCCGCCGACGGCGCGGGCCAGGCCGTACGAGAAGGTCTGCCCCTCCAGGATCGAGGCGGCGTAGAGCGCGGTCAAAAGGTCGCCGGTGCCGTTGGGCGAGCGGTCGGACTTGGCGTGAGCGGCCAGCCAGGCTTCCTTCTTGTCGGCCAGCACCGCGCCGATCTCGGCCCCGCGATGCACCGAGGAGACCAGGGTGGTCTTGCCCAGCAGGCGGGCGGCGCGCATGGCCGACTGCGGATCACGGGCGTCGGTCCCGGTCAGCTTCTGCAGCTCCCAGGAATTGCAGGCCACGATATCGGCGCGGGGGATCAGGTCGGCGATGATCTCGTCGGCGGTCTCGGCCGGAATGTAGAGGCCCTTGCCGGCGTCGCCCATGGTGGGGTCGACGATGACGGTCGGCCGGCGCATGGCCGCGCCGTTCGGGCGCGGCGACTCGCGCACCGCGTCGATCACCCGCGCGGCCGCGCGCGCCTGCGCGGCGGTGGCGAAATAGCCGGTGATGACGAGGTCGACGAGGCCGAACAGGCCGTTGGCCTCGATGCCGTCCAGCATGCCCTCGAACACCTCGATCGGCACGGGCGCGCCGCCGGGGATGCCCCAGCCTGGGTGGCGGCCGAACAACACGGTCGGCACCACCATCGAGTCGATCTTGAACTGCGCCAGGGCGGTGGCCTGGGCGGTTGCGCCCACTTGGCTGCCTGCGACATGGCTGGAGATGATCAAGGCTAGCGGCATAAGAAAAGCGATTAGCCGAGCATCGCGGGCTTGAATAGAGCGTCGTCGCCTATGGTGAAAAAAGAAAAGGCCCGCCGAGCGGCGGGCCTTCCCCATGGGAAATCAGACTTTGTCCGATCCTAGTACCGGTAGTGATCCGGCTTGAACGGACCGGCTTCAGGCACGCCGATGTAATCGGCCTGGTCCTTGCGCAGCGTGGTCAGCTTCGCGCCCAGTTTTTCCAGGTGCAGGAAGGCGACCTTTTCGTCGAGGTGCTTGGGCAGGGTGTAGACCTGGTTCTCGTACTTGGCCTTGTTGGTCCACAGTTCGATCTGGGCCAGGGTCTGGTTGGTGAACGAGGCCGACATCACGAACGAGGGGTGGCCCGTGGCGTTGCCGAGGTTCACCAGGCGGCCTTCCGACAGCAGGATCAGCTTCTTGCCGTCCGGGAATTCCACGTGGTGGACCTGAGGCTTGATCTCGTCCCACTTGAAGTTCTTCAGGCCGGCGACCTGAATTTCCGAGTCGAAGTGCCCGATATTGCAGACGATGGCGTTGTTCTTCATCCGGCGCATGTCGTCGACCGTGATGACGTCCTTGTTGCCGGTCGCGGTGACGAAGATGTCAGCCTTGTCAGCGACGTCGGCCAGCGTCTGGACCTCATAGCCTTCCATCGCCGCCTGCAGAGCGCAGATCGGGTCGATCTCGGTGACGATCACGCGGGCGCCGCCTTGGCGCAGCGAGGCGGCCGAGCCCTTGCCCACGTCGCCATAGCCGCAGACCACGGCGACCTTGCCCGACAGCATGACGTCGGTGCCGCGACGGATGGCGTCGACCAGGCTTTCACGGCAGCCATACAGGTTGTCGAACTTGGACTTGGTGACGCTGTCGTTGACGTTGATGGCCGGGAACGGCAGTTCGCCCTTCTGGGCCATGTGGTACAGGCGGTGGACGCCCGTGGTGGTCTCTTCCGACACGCCGCCGATGGCCGCGCGGATCGCCGAATAGAAGCCCGGCTTTTCGGCCAGGTACTTCTTCATCACGGCGTAGAGGGCTTCTTCTTCCTCGTTCTGCGGGTTGTCGAGGATCGAGGGATCCTTCTCGGCCTTGGGGCCCAGCACGCAGAGCAGGGTGGCGTCGCCGCCGTCGTCGAGGATCAGGTTCGGATAGCCGCCGTCGTGCCACTCGAAGATCTTGTGGGCGTATTCCCAGTACTCGACCAGGTTCTCGCCCTTGAAGGCGAAGACCGGAATGCCGGCGGCGGCGATGGCGGCCGCAGCGTGGTCCTGGGTCGAGAAGATGTTGCACGAGGCCCAGCGGACCTCAGCGCCCAGGGCCGTCAGCGTCTCGATCAGCACGGCGGTCTGGATGGTCATGTGCAGGCTGCCGGCGATGCGGGCGCCCTTGAGGATCTGCTGGGGACCGTACTCGGCGCGCGTGGCCATCAGGCCCGGCATTTCGGTCTCGGCGATGGCGATTTCCTTGCGGCCGAAATCGGCGAGCGAGATGTCCTTGACGATATAGTCAGCCACGGTCGGCTCCTGCGGTCGGGTGGGGATTTTGCCGACCTTATACGCGCGAGACCCCTTCCGAGCAATTAACGCATAAAGATATCTTTATGTCAGGGGTGGCGCTCTGAGTTTGCGTCCTTCTCGCCACTGAGAAGGGGCCATCCTTACATCTCACGGCGAGACGATCGCAGGGCTGGGCAGGTCACTCAAGGACCGCCCTCCGGGCGGCCGCTGCGCGGCGACGCGCGAGCGTCGTCCTTGACTGACCTGCCCAGCCCTGCACGCTGCAGCCTCCAAGAGATTTAAGGATCGCACCCGACCGGGGGCGGTCGGATGGTCCACGAGGTGTCATTGAGGCTTTTCTTCGATACGAAGCCCGAATGGCTAGAGGTGCTAAAAGTTTGGGCGGCTAGCGATCCAAACATTGAAGGCCTTTGGGTGTTCGGTTCACGGGCGAAGGGGTTCCGCAGTCCCAAATCAACGCTTGCAGAAGAGCCGGACCTCGACGTCGGATATACGCTGGTCGGCGACGATGCCGGTGAGCGGCTAGCCTACGCGATCGATGAGTTGGGCGGCGCACAGGAGCAACTACAGGCTGGAATAGCTGTTCGCCTCGACCTTCAGCTAGCGGAGCCGACCGATGCGAGGGTTTGGCCGGCGATCTTAGACCACGGAATAAGGATCTACCCTTAGGGCAGAGAATTGGGGTGTGAGCCTCACCCCTGCTGCCCAAGCCGCTCCCACCCGTCAAAGAACGGAAACCGCTCCGCCCAGAACGCCGCCAGCCTCGGGTCGGCGTCCACTCGCCGCACCGCCTCCGCCATCCTCGGCGCGGCCTCGTAGAACCGCACGCGCCTTGGCCCCCAGCGGCTGACGACCGCGACATAGAGATCCAGCACGCCCAGCGCATCGCCCAGCAGGTAGCGGCCGCCGTGGCGGTCCATCAGCGGCGCGAGCTGGCTTTCCATCATCGCCCAGCAGTCGGCGATGCGGTCGGCCGTCGCCGCCTTGATCCGCGCCTGCACCTCCCGATCAGGCCCGCCCAGGCGCGAGGGATCGTCGCGCACCCAGAACAGCGAATAGATCGAGGCCGGGATGAAGGTCATCCAGCGCAGGAACTGGCCGCGTATCGGATCGGCGATCGCGGGACCGAGCTTCGCTTCGGGAAAGTGGTCGGCCAGCCAGATCAGGATGGCAGCGCTTTCGGTCAGGGTTTCGCCCTCGGGCGTGACCAGGGCGGGGATCTGCCTCAGCGGATTGACCGCCGCGACCTTGGCCTGTTCGACCTCGCCCTCCCAGGTCGGGGCCTCGATGATCTCATAGGGCAGGCCGATCAGGGTCATGGCCGCCTCGATGGGCACGCCGCCCGATCCGAGGGCGCTGAACAGGCGATAGGCGGCCATGGGCGGCTCCGGGGTTATCCACACCTGCTCACAACATCTTGTGGGGGTGCGACGCTGGCGCCACTAGATGAACCCAGCGGCTTTGGTAGGGTAAAGCACCTTACCGCGTCCGCTCGATTCTGCCCGAGGCTCTGTCATGTCCGCTCCGTCATCGCTGATCCTGCCTGGCCTTATGACCCCTTCGGGCGGCTACAAGCCGTTCCGCTATCCGTGGGCCTATGACTTCTGGAAGAAGCAGCAGCAGGTCCACTGGATGCCCGAAGAGGTGCCGCTGGGCGAGGACCTCAAGGACTGGGCCGTCAAGCTGAACGACAAGGAACGGAACCTGCTGACGCAGATCTTCCGCTTCTTCACCCAGTCCGACGTCGAGGTGCAGGACAACTACATGGAGCGCTACGGTCGGGTGTTCAAACCCACCGAAGTGAAGATGATGCTGGCCTCGTTCGCGAACATGGAGACGATCCATATCGCGGCCTACGCTCTGCTCCTCGAGACCATCGGCATGCCCGAGACCGAGTTCTCGGCGTTCATGGAATACGAGGCCATGAAGGCCAAGCATGACTACATGCAGACCTTCGGCGTCGAGACCAACGCCGACATCTGCCGCACCCTGGCCATGTTCGGCGGCTTCACGGAGGGGCTGCAGCTGTTCGCCTCGTTCGCGATGCTGATGAACTTCCCGCGCTTCAACAAGATGAAGGGCATGGGCCAGATCGTCTCGTGGTCGATCCGCGACGAGAGCCTGCACTGCGACGGCATCATCAAGCTGTACCACGCCTTCAACAAGGAAACCGGCGCGGTGACCAAGGCGGTGGCCGACGACATCGTCGACTGCTGCAAGCACGTGGTGGGCTTGGAAGACCGCTTCATCGATCTCGCCTTCGAGGCCGGCGACATCCAGGGCATGACCCCGGACGACATCAAGTCGTACATCCGCTTCATCGCCGACTGGCGCCTGCGCCAGCTGCAGCTGCCCGAGGTGTACGGCGTGAAGGAAAACCCGCTGCCCTGGCTGCAGTCGCTGCTGTCGGGCGTCGAGCACGCCAACTTCTTCGAAGCCCGCGCCACTGAGTACTCCAAGGCCGCCACCAAGGGCCAGTGGCACGGCTCGGACGGCGTCTGGACCAGCTTCGACGAGATGATGAAGAAGCGCTCGGCCGACCTGACCCCGGCGGAGTGATTTCCTATGACCTTTTTCCCAACCGCAGCGGTGGCCGGCGAAGATGCTCCCTTCGAGAAAATTCGCGAATGTCTGTGCTGCGGGAAAGAGGTAGAAGGTCCTACAGTTAGATACGACTTAGTAGTTGGTGGTAAATACAGGAGCGCACTGATCCATCGAGACTGTGCGTTTGCGATGGCTCAGCGGTTGATTATCGATACTTGGCCTAATCGATACAGTTCAGCGCCTATGGAAAATAATCGGTAGATTTATTTTTGAGTCTTCGGTGTTTCCCATGACCACCATCGCCGTGATCGGACCGGGCGCCGTGGGGGGAACGCTCGCCGCCTGGCTGGCGCAGAACGCCGACCATGCGGTGACCGTCTGTGTCCGCACGCCTTTCGAGACCTTGGCGATCGAGACGCCGGAAGGCGCGATCACCGCGACGCCGCGCGTGGCGACCTCGCCGGAGGGCCTGTCGCCCATCGACTGGGTGCTGGTCACCACCAAGACCTATGACACTGACGCCACCTGGACCTGGCTCGAAGCGTTGGTCGGGCCGCAGACCCGCGTGGCCATTCTGCGCAACGGGGTCGAGCACATCGAGCCCTTCGCGGGCCGGATCGCGAAGGGGAACCTGGTCCCGGCCGTCGTCGACATCCCGGCCGAGCGTTCGGCGCCGGGACGGATGCTGCAGCGACGCAACGGCTGGATGAAGGTTCCGGCGGGCGCGGCTGGTGAGGCCTTCGTCGCGCTCTTCGCCCACACGCCGATCGCGGTCGAAACCGTCGCCGACTTCACCACGCAGGCCTGGAAGAAGCTCGCCCTCAACTGCGCCGGGGCGGTCAATGCTCTGGTGCTCAAGCCCGCCGGCATCGCCCAGGACGAGGGCGCGGCGCAGGTCATGCGGTCCCTGGTGCGCGAGTGCGTGGCCGTCGGCCGGGCCGAGGGCGCGGACCTCTCCGACGACCTGCCCGACCAGGTGATCGCCGGCTATCGCGCCGCCGATCCGGGCTCGGTCAACTCGCTGCACGCCGACCGCGCGGCGGGGCGCGCCATGGAACTGGACGCCCGCAACGGCGTCATTGTTCGTCGGGGCGCGATCCACGGCATCGCCACGCCGGCCAACGCCATGATCGTGGCTTTGCTCAACGCCGCAGCGCGAGGTTAAGCTGACGGCGGAGGGGGACGCCATGACGACAGAGGTTCTGGATGAGACCTATGCCGCCGTCAGGGCGATGCTGGCGCGCGCGGCGACGGGTATGGAGGCGGTCAATGAGCGGCCGGATGGGGTGACCCTGCTGGCCGACTGGGCCAACCCGGCCAAGCCCAAGGAGCGGATGTGGTTCGGCGCTGCAGCGCGCAAGAAGGCTTATGTGTCGATCCACCTGATGCCGGTCTACAGCCATCCGGCGCTGCTGGCCGACATCTCGCCTGCGCTGAAGAAGCGACAGCAGGGCAAGTCGTGCTTCAACCTCAAGAGCCCTGATCCAGCGCTTTTGGCGGAGTTGGAGGAACTGACCCGCAAAGCGGCTGCGTTGTACGCGCAGCCGCTCGACATCGGTTGTTAGCTTGGGCGCGCCGCCGACCGGATCTAAGGCCGATACTTCTTCGGCAGCGCCTGCACCTCTTCGGGTGTCAGTTTGGTGATCGTCTTGGCGCGGATCGGCAGCGGCATGCCAAAGCCGTCCGAGACCCGCAGGTCCAGGTCCAGCGGATGGCAGACGCTGTCGGGCCCGCGCACCACCGAGACCAGATGCGTGCCCGGCCAGGTCAGCTGGTTGGAGCCGTAAGCCAGATCGACGCGATAGACGTCGCGGCCGCGAACCTTCATGTAGAGCGTGTTCTTGTCCGGCGCCGACCAGCCGCGCCAGTCGGAAAGGTAGAAGCACTGCCGTGTCGGCTTGGCGGCCTTGGGGGCCTCGCCCGGAGCCTGGGCCAGGGCGGCCGAAGCCGAGAAGCCCGCTATGGCCAGCCCGATCAGCGCGCCGCGCGCGATGGGGGAGATCTTGCTCATGACGTCATCCTCATAGTCCCTCGCCCAACGAGATTGGACCTCGCGCGGTTCTTGTCAAGTTTTTACTGTACATTTGAAACTGGACACGAAAAAGCCCGCTCCGCCGAGGCGGAGCGGGCGATCTCAGGCGGCCGAAGGGGGGCGTCAGACCTTGGCGGCTTCGCCCTCGGGCGGCATGTCGTCCAGTTCGCCCTCCCACTTGGCCACGACTGCGGCGGCGACGCTGTTGCCGACCACGTTGGTGGCGCTGCGGCCCATGTCCAGCAGGTGATCGACGCCCAGAACGAGCGCGATCCACGCTTCCGGCAGGCCGAAATAGGTGAGGGTGGCCATGATCACCACCAGCGACGCGCGCGGCACGCCGGCGATGCCCTTGGAGGTCACCATCAACAGCAGCAGCATGAAGATCTGCTGCTGGACCGTCAGTTCGACGCCGTGCGCCTGGACGATGAACATCGTGGCGAAGGTGCAGTACAGCATCGAGCCGTCGAGGTTGAACGAATAGCCCAGCGGCAGCACGAACGACACGATCCGGCGGCGCACGCCCACCTTGGGCAGGCTGTCGAGGATACGCGGATAGGCGGCTTCCGAGCTGGCGGTCGAGAAGGCCAGCAGGGTCGGGTCGCGGATCACGCCGAACAGCGGCACCACCCGCTTGCCCAGCACCGCCAGGCCGGCGACGAACAGCAACGCCCACAGCACGCCCATGGTCAGGTAGAAGCCGAGCACGAACTTGCTGTAGGTGGCCAGCATGCCCAGGCCCTGGGTGGCGATCGTCGAGGCCAGGGCCGCGAAGATGGCCAGCGGGGCCAGCTTCATCACAAAGCCCGTGACCTTCAGCATGATCTGGGCGGCCTGCTCGACCAGCTCCAGGATCTGGGGGGCCTTGTCGTCCAGGGCCGCGACCGCAGTGCCGACGAACAGCGAGAACACCACGATCTGCAGGATCTCGTTCTTGGCCATGGCGTCGAAGATCGAGGTCGGCACCAGGTGGGTGATGAACCCCTTCAGGGTGAAGGCTTCGGTCGAGGCGGTGGTCTTCATCGCCACGTCGACATGGGCCATGTTCAGGCCCGCGCCGGGATCCAGCAGGTGGACCATCAGCAGGCCCAGCAGCAGCGACACGGCCGAGGCGCCGATGAACCAGGTCATGGTCTTGGCGCCGATGCGGCCCACGGCGGCGGCGTCTTCCATGTGCGCGACGCCGGCCACCAGGGTGGTGAAGACCAGCGGCGCGATGATCATCTTGATCAGGCGCAGGAAGATGTCGGTGATGATCGACAGGTTGCCGGCGGCCGCCTTGGCCCCGGCCGGATCGAGGAACTGGTTGCAGGCCCAGCCGACCAGCACCCCTAGGATCATCGAGGCGATGATCAGATAGGCGAAGCGTTTATTCATCTAGTCCCCCTGGCGCCTCACTTGGGCGTCGACGGCTTGTTCTGGTTGTCGGAAGGAACGACGCGCGAGCACGCCCGCGCCGCCAGTCGCTCTTTCCTGGAGCATTTCAGCCCTTGTGGCCGACATGGGCGGGTTCGTCCATGCTCTTCGCGCGGCGAGCCGGGCTTGGAGGCGTTAACGCTGCGCCGAAGTCATCAGGCGATCAAGCAAGACGCGATCGGCCGCTGACAAGTCCAGGCCTTGCGCCAGGCGCAGGCGGTTGGCCGCCTCGCTGGATTTGCCCTCGGCCAACAACGCCTTGCCCCAGGCCAGGTGCAGTCCGCCCCAGCGCGGCGCGAAGGGCTCGGCGGCCTTGTACTTTCGTATCGCGCCGGCGCGGTCTCCCCCGGCCATCAGGGCGTCGCCCCACAGCTTCAGCGGATCGGCCCAGCGGGGCGCCTTCTTGCGGGCGGCCTTGAACCGGTCGATCGCGCCGTCGACGTCGCCGCGATCCAACCGCGCCCGCCCCCAGGCCAGCTCGGCGTCGGCGAGGCTGGGCGCCTGCTGCGCCGCCGTGGCGAACCAGCGCTCGGAGCCTGGGACATCGCCGGCCAGGGCCGCGACCTGTCCCTTGCCGATGACGACCCAATAGGAGTCGAGCGGCAGGTCGGCGACCAGGGCCTTGGCGTCTTGCAGTCGGCCGGTCCGCGCGAGGGCGTAGGCCGCGTCCGGCGCCCGTCGCCGTCGCCAGCGGCGCTGTTCCGGGAAGGACGGCGAGGTTTCCCAGGCTGTCTCGATCTGGGCATAGGCCGTGACCGCTGCGGGCCAATCCTCCAGCGCCAGATGGCGCGTGGCGGAGGTTTCACGCCCATAGTCGATGCCCTCGTAGGCGAGGGTCTGGCGTCCGATCAGTGTGATTGCGGCGGTTGGCTCGTGGAGAGCGATCAGCGACGCCACGGCGTTCGCGCTGGTGAGCGTATTGAAGTTGTAGTTCGACGCCATGCGCGCCCGAAAAAGCGGGAGGGCGCCCACGTGGTCATGAAGCATGGCCAAGCCTTCGCCTCGGGCGGACACTGCGCGGATCTGGGCCGTACTGACGTCTAGATCACGGGTGTCGCGAATGAACCGAATGCCCTGATCGTTCGTGCGGTATGCGCGCTCCATCCAGCTAGAGCGGCGGCGGTTCGACTCCTGTTGAAGAAGGCCGGCGCAAAGCGATCATCTACGCCTTGGCTGGCCAAGGCCTTTTCATAGGCTTCTTCGTAGCGTCCGACCGCGCGCAATGACACGCTCAACCCGGAAAACGCCCACTTTCGTTCGTTCGCCAACGGTGAGTGGGTGAGTTGATCTAGGATAGCGTCGCCTTCGGCTCGCCGATTGGTTTGGGTGAGCAAGACCGAATAGCGATAGGGCTGGTTCTTGGCGTAGATCGCGTCGGCGACTTGATCCAACAGGGTCTCAAGATCTGCTTCATCCCCCGAGACCAGCGGCGCGGATTGGCCATCGCTTCTCGCGCTGATCCTGAGCCCGGCGTTCGTGCGGATGATCTCGCCGCTGATCTGGGTTTCCTTGCCCAGTCGAGCCCGCAGGAAGCGCCAGGCTTCGCCGACCGAGACGCCGGTCTGGGGGATCTCGACCTGCAGCGCGTCGGACCAGCTGTTGTCATAACTGCTGGCTGCTCGGATGGAGTTCGTCCGCGCCTGCAGGTCGCTGAGCTTGTCCAGCAGCCGCGCCGAGATCGCCGCGCCGGTCAGGCCGCGGGCCTGCAGGTCGGGCGGGGTGGAGAAGGGCTGTACGGTCACGCCGCGATACTGGCTGGCCGCCCATAGGATGAGGCCGATCGCCACCGCTACGGCCACGCCCGCCAGTCCCGTCAGCACCTTGAGCGCAAAGCCGGCGCGCTCGCTGGCGATTTGCCAGCCGATTAGCTGGGCCTGCCGTTCCAGGATGGCGCGGGCGGCTGGACTGGGCGCCTGGCCCGTCGCGGCGAGGTCCATGGCGATCTCGATGGCGTCGGGCGTGGTCGGATCAGAGGCTGTCGCGGGCTGAGCCTTAAGCGCCCTTCGGCGCTTGCGCGGCGCCGAACTGGCCGCCTTGCCGTCTGTCATCTGATCGCCCCCACAATCCCCGGGGCGAGCCTAGCAGAAGTGGCAAAGGGCGAAAGCTACCCGCTCGGCGAGATCGGAAGTAATAAAATTATTATCCGAACGGCGCCGCTGCCTCGCCAAGGTCGCAAAACGTCGCTATAAGGCGCCATGTCAAACCAAGAAAAAGCAATCGCCGTCGTCGAACGGCTCAATGACGAATACGAACGCGCCGTCGGCGCTCTGCGCGACGCGCTCCGCGCCTATCTCGAAGATGGAGCCCGCCCGGATCCGGCCGCCCGCTTTGACGGGACGTTCGCCTATCCCGAGCTGCGGCTGACCTACGATCCAGAAGCGCTGCCGCCGAAGCTGGCCCGCTCCTACGCCCGGGTGAGCCGTCCGGGCGTCTATGCGACCACGGTGACCCGCCCGGCCCAGTTCCGCGACTATCTGGTCGAGCAACTGACGCTGCTGATGGACGACTTCGAGGTCGAGATCGAAATCGACCGCTCGCGCCAGGAAATCCCCTATCCCTACGTCCTGGACGCCACGATCGACCTGAACCAGGCCGATGTGCGCAGCGAGGACATCGCCCGCTTCTTCCCGACCACGGACCTGGCCTTCATCGGCGACGAGATCGCCGACGGCCTGTGGAACTCGGTGCTGGAGGACACCCATCCGCTGTCACTGTTCGACGGCCTGCGTACCGACTTCTCGCTGGCGCGCCTGAAGCACTACACCGGGGCCCCGGCCGAGGACGTGCAGCAGTTCATCCTGTTCACGAACTACAATCGCTATGTCGACGAGTTCGTCCGCTGGGGCATCGAGCAGCTGCAGCAACCCGATAGCCCCTACACCGCGCTGTCGTGCGCGGGCGGCCTGACCATCACCGCCAACACGGTCAATCCAGAGCTGGCGGTGGCGGAGTCGACCTGGCGCAAGCACCAGATGCCGGCCTACCACCTGATGGCGCCGGGCGGCTCAGGCGTGACCCTGGTCAATATCGGCGTCGGCCCCTCGAACGCCAAGACGATCTGCGATCACCTGGCGGTGCTGCGGCCGCAGGCCTGGCTGATGATCGGCCACTGCGGCGGCCTGCGCGACACCCAGACCATCGGCGACTACGTCCTGGCCCACGCCTATCTGCGTGACGACCACGTGCTGGACGCGGTGCTGCCGCCGGAAATCCCGGTCCCCTCGATCGCCGAGGTGCAACGCGCCCTCTACGACGCGGCCAAGGCGATCAGCGGCGACAGCGGTGACCAGCTGAAGAAGCGCCTGCGCACCGGCACGGTCGTCACAACCGACGACCGCAACTGGGAGCTTCGCCACAGCCTCTCAGCCCTGCGCTTCAACCAGAGCCGCGCGGTGGCGATCGACATGGAGTCGGCGACCATCTCGGCCCAGGGCTATCGCTTCCGGGTGCCTTACGGGACGCTGCTGTGCGTCTCTGACAAGCCGCTGCACGGCGAGATCAAGCTGCCCGGCCAGGCCAACGCCTTCTACGAGCGGGCGATCAGCCAGCACCTGCAGATCGGCATCCTGGCCTGCAAGCTGCTGCACGCCGAAGGCCCGAACCTGCACTCACGCAAGCTGCGAGCCTTCGACGAGCCGCCGTTCCGTTGACGACAGATCCTCCCCCGCGGTTCGGGCGAGGTGGACCAGGGGGGGCGGAGGGGGCTAACGCGGCGTTCGCCCAGCTCGCCCCCTCAGTCACTACGTGAGAGCTCCCCCGCAGCGCGGGGGAGCATCTATTTTACACCCGCTCGATGATGATCGCCGGCGCCATGCCGCCGGCGGCGCACATCGTCACCAGGCCGCGCTTAAGGTCGCGACGCTCCAGTTCGTCCAGGATCGTACCGATCAGGATCGACCCGGTCGCGCCGATCGGGTGGCCCAGGGCCATGGCGCCGCCGTTCACATTGACCTTGTCGCGGTCCAGCTTCAGGTCGCGGATGAACTTCTCGGCTACGACCGCGAAGGCCTCGTTGATTTCCCAAAGGTCGATGTCGTCAACGGTCAGGCCGGCCTTGGCCAGGGCCTTGCGCGCGGCGGGGACCGGGGCGTTCAGCATGAGGGTCGGGCTGTCGCCGACATTGGCCATGGCGATCACCTTGGCGCGGGGCTTGAGGCCATTGCGCTGGGCGTAGGCGGGGGAGGCCAGCAGCACCGCCGCCGCGCCGTCCACGACGCCCGACGAATTGCCGGCGTGGTGCATGTGCTCGATCTTCAGGTCCGGGTAGACCTTGCGGATCAGTCCGCCATAGGTGTTGCCCGCCTCGTCGACCGGGATCTCGGCCAGGGCCGCGAACGAGGCCTTCAGGCTGGCCAGTCCTTCGGCCGTGGTCTGCGGGCGCGGAAACTCCTCGTGGTCCAGCGCCACCGAGCCGTCATCGCGCAGCACCGGGATCAGGCTCTTGTCGAAGTGGCCGCCCTTGATGGCGAGGTCGGCGCGGCGCTGGCTTTCCAGCGCCAGGGCGTCGACATCGGCGCGGGTGATGCCTTCCAGCGTGGCGATGGCGTCGGCGCAGACGCCCTGGTGCGACTGCGGATGACGGGCGCGCAGGCGCAGGTTTCCGCTGTCCAGCATCGGCGGCGAGGTCACGTTCGCGGTGGCTGAGGTGTAGGACATCATCTCGGTCCCGCCGGCGATGACCAGGTCCTCCATGCCCGACATGATCGAGGCCGCCGCCAGGTTCACCGTGGTGATGCCCGAGCCGCAGAAGCGGTCCAGGGTCACGCCGCTGGCGCGCACGTCATAGCCGGCGTCCAGCGCGGCCATGCGGCCCAGGTCCCCGGCCTGCGACCCGCGCTGGCTGGAGGTGCCCCAGATGATGTCGTCGACCTCGGCCGTGTTCAGCCCGTTGCGCTCGGCCAGGGCCTTGAGGACCGTGGCGGCGAGGTGCTGGGGATGGAAGTCGGCCAGGGCTCCCTTGCCGACCTTGCCGATGCCGCGCGGGGTGCGGCAGGCGTCGATGATATAGGCTTCGGCCATTGGGCCCTCCCATGTTCAGTTCACATCGCCGGTCTTGCTGGCCGGGCTCGATACGAACTGAACGGGAGGCGCCGCTGGGGCAGTCCAGAGGTTTTACGCCTCCTCGGCCCAGGCCTTGATCAGCTGGTGGGCGATGGCCAGGGGGGGCGGGGCGAACAGGCCATCGAGTTCGCCCTTGATCAGCTGCTGGGCTTCCTCGCGGCTGAACCAGCGCACTTCCTCGAGCTCGGTCTGGTCGGGGGCGGCGTCAGCGCTGTCGACGTCGGCCATCAGACCCATCATCAGCGAGCTTGGCCACGGCCAGGGCTGGCTGGAGTGATAGCGGACCGCCGTCGCCTTGAGGCCGGCCTCTTCCTGTAGTTCGCGGGCGCAGGCCTCTTCGATGGTCTCGCCGGGCTCGATGAAGCCGGCCAGGGCCGAGAACATGCCCTTGGGCCACATCGCCTGGCGGCCCAGCAGGCACTTGCCGTCATGGATCGCCAGCATGATCGCGACGGGATCGGTGCGCGGGAAGTGCTCCGCCTCGCAGGACGGGCAGACGCGCTTCCAGCCGCCGTCCGAGACTTCTGTTTTCTGGCCGCAGGCGCTGCACCAGCGGTGTCGACGGCGCCATTCGAACATCGACTTGGCGGTCGCCAGGATGCCGGCGTCGGCGGGCGGCATGGAGGCGGCCGCGCCGCGCAACTCCTCGAAGCGGCCCAGGCCCTGCAGGGGGCCTTCGGCCGGATCGGCCGCGCCCTCGATGTCGACCGCGAAGACCGCGATGTCCTTCCACAGGCCCATATAGAGCAGCTTCTCGTTCCCGCCCGCCAGGTCCTGGGCCATGTCGGCCCGCAGATAGGCGATCTGCACGCCTGTCGGCTTGCCGTCCTCGCCGAGGATGTCCTCGACCAGCGGCTTGCCGTTCCACAGCGCGACGGCCAGGGATTCGGGATCGGCCAGCTTTTCGGCGAGGAAGGCTTCGTCGCCGCGACGCTCGCTATCACGGTCCAGAGGGTTGCCGGCGAAGGTGTTGGTGATGATCGAAAGAGGCATGCGCCACTCTGTAGCGTGAGCGGAATGACTCGTCAGCCTTGCATCCTGCGCGATGAGTCGCGATATAGGCCTCGGAGATCGGCGCGGACGGAGTCCTCGCCAACCTGGTCAGGGCCGAGAGGCAGCAGCCACAACGAGATCACCTCTGAGTCGTCTGCCGGTCTCCACCTCATTTCCCTCGAAATTCTGTCAGCAGATGCGCGCTCGGTTGGGCGCGAGGCTTTTGCTGCGCCCTCCGCCCCACTACACTCAGCGCCATGGCCGACCACGACGACCTCTCGCCCGATTCCGCGCCGCCGTGGGACGAGGCGCCCCCCAAGGAAGACTTGGCCGAGCGGGACGTGAACACCGCCGACATCTTCGGTGACGCGCCGGCGTCGGCCGTCGAGGCGCGCCCCGTGGTCGAAACCCCGCCCGAGGGCGAGAAGGGCGACGCCTATACGGTTCTGGCGCGGAAGTACCGGCCGCGCACCTTCGAGGACCTGATCGGCCAGGAGGCCATGGTCCGCACCCTGGCCAACGCCTTCTCGACCGGCCGCATCGCCCACGCTTTCATGCTCACCGGCGTCCGGGGCGTCGGCAAGACCACGACGGCCCGCCTGCTGGCCCGGGCGCTGAACTACGAGACCGACACGGCCAAGGGCCCCTCGGTGGACCTGACCACCGAAGGCTACCACTGCCGCTCGATCATCGAGGGCCGGCACATGGATGTGCTGGAACTGGACGCCGCGTCGCGCACCAAGGTCGACGAGATGCGCGAGCTTTTGGACGGGGTGCGCTACGCCCCGGTCGAGGCGCGCTACAAGGTCTACATCATCGACGAAGTGCACATGCTGTCGACGGCGGCGTTCAACGCGCTGCTGAAGACGCTGGAAGAGCCGCCGCCGCACGCGAAGTTCATCTTCGCCACCACCGAGATCCGAAAAGTTCCGGTGACGATCCTGTCGCGCTGCCAGCGCTTTGACCTGCGCCGGGTCGAGCCGGACGTGCTGGTCAAGCACTTCGACCGCATCTCGGCCAAGGAAGGCGCGCGGATCGAGATGGACGCCCTGGCCTTGATCGCCCGCGCGGCCGAGGGCTCGGTGCGTGATGGTCTCTCCTTGCTGGACCAGGCCATCGTCCAGACAGAGCGTGGTCAGACGGTCACCTCGACGGTCGTCCGCGACATGCTGGGCCTAGCCGACCGTAGCCAGACCATCGCCCTCTACGAACATGTGATGGCCGGCAAGACCAAGGAGGCCCTGGAAGGCTTCCGCGCCCTGTGGGGCTTCGGCGCTGATCCGGCGGTGGTGATGCTGGATGTTCTGGACCACTGCCACGCCTCGGCGGTGTCCAAGGCGCTGGGTCCCGACGCCCTGTCGATGCCCAAGGAGCAGGCCGCGCGTCTGGCTGCGATCGGCGCCCATACCTCGGCCGGCACGCTGTCGCGTTTGTGGCAGATGCTGCTGAAGGCCCATGACGAGGTGCGACGCGCCCCAGACGCCATGGCCGCAGCGGAGATGGCGCTGATCCGCCTGTGCTACGCCGCCGACCTGCCCGGTCCGGAGGAGGCCTTGAAGGCCCTGCGCGACGGCGCGCCGCTCGGGAGCGGTGGTCCCGGCGGCGGCGTTTCGATCGGCGGCGGTTCGGGCGGGGCGACGGCCTCGGCCCAGTCGCCGGTGATGATGGCTGCGCCTGGCGCTCTGGCCATGCCGGTGCTGGCTTCGTTCGACGACGTCATGGCCCTGATCGCCGCCAAGCGCGATATCGGCTTGCGGCTTGACGTCGAGCAGTACGTCCGCCCGATCAACTTCCGCCCCGGCGCGCTCACCTTTGAGGCCGCGCCCGGCGCGCCCGGCAACCTGGCGGGGCGCCTGGTCCGCTTCCTGAAGGAACACACTGGCCAGCCCTGGCTGGTGGCGGCCGAAGGCGGCGGCGGGGCTGAAAGCCTGATGGAGCGCCAGAAGCGCGAGGAGCGCGAGGCGTTGGAAGCCATCAAGCAGGACCCCTTCGTCGCCTCGGTGCTGTCGGCCTTCCCCGGCGCCGAGATCGTCGAAATCCGCAAGATCCTCACGCCCGAGGCGGCCCCGCTGGAGCCGGACGAGGAAGAGGGCTGACAAAGGAAGCTGTCATCCCGGGCCAGCGCAGCGCAGACCCGGGACCACGGCGAGCGCCGGCGTATCCGGCGGTCCCGGCTTTCGCCGGGATGACAAGTAGGTTTGGAGACAAGACCATGAAAGATCTCGGCGGCCTGATGAAGCAGGCCCAGGCCATGCAACAGAAGCTCCAGGACGCCCAGGCGCGTCTAGCCGAGAGCACCGTCGAGGGGACCTCGGGCGGGGGCATGGTGACGGTGACGCTGAAGGGCACGGGCGAGCTGGCCAAGGTGGTGCTGGACGAGAGCCTGATCGAGCCTGGCGAGGGCGAGGTGATCGCCGACCTGATCGTCGCCGCCCACGCCGACGCCAAGAAGAAGCTCGACGCCAAGCAGGCCCAGATGATGCAGGACGCCGCCGGTCCGATGGCTGGCCTGATGGGCGGCCTGCCCGGGATGAAGTTCTAGGACAAGCACCCACAAAAAGCGCGTCATCCCGGAAGCCTCGAAGAGGCTATCCGGGACCCAGGTGTCCAGCGCAGTGAAGTGGCCCCTGGGTCCCGGCTCTCCGCTGCGCTACGGCCGGGATGACGACGGAATAGTCTCTGATCCTGATGCTCAGAGAAAAAAGGACACCATGGCCGCCTCCGCCGGACCCGAGATTGAGCGCCTGATCGCCCTGCTGTCCAAGCTGCCGGGGCTGGGCCCGCGCTCGGGCCGGCGGGCGGCCTTGGCCCTGCTGAAGAAGCGCGACACCCTGCTGGCGCCGTTGGCGCTGGCCATGGCCGAGGCGCAGGCCAAGGTTCGCACCTGTGGGACCTGCGGCTCGCTGGACGTCACCGAGCCCTGCGCCGTCTGTGCGGACGGCTCGCGTGACGGCCGCCTGCTGTGCGTGGTCGAGGAGGTCGGCTCGGTCTGGGCGATGGAGCGCGGCGGGTCGTTCAAGGGGCGCTACCACGTGCTGGGCGGCCTGCTCTCGGCGCTGGATGGCGTCGGCCCTGAGGCCTTGCGGATCGGCGAACTGGTGGCGCGGGTCGGGGAGGGGCAGGTCGCGGAGGTGATCCTGGCCCTGCCAGCCACGGTCGATGGCCAGACGACCGCCCACTACATCGCCGACCGCCTGGCCCAGACCAACGTGCCCGTCACGATGCTGGCGCGCGGCGTACCGGTCGGCGGCGACCTGGATTGGCTAGACGACGGCACGATCGCCCAAGCGTTGCGCGCCCGGCGGCCGGCTTGAGAAAAACCGGGGAGCGCTTCGGGAAACCGGCTGACAGCTCCGCTTTCAAAAGCCAAGCTCCCCGTTGTCGCGTCGGGAGCGCCGGTGCGTCTGTAGAGGGACGATTTTCATGAGCACGCCAGACGACAAGGCCCCTGAGGTCGAGATCGAAACCCCGCACGTCGCCAAGGTCGGCGTCCACGACAAGGGTCATAACGTGACGAGCTTCAACGATGAGCCCATCAACGGCCTGATCGCCGACATTGCTGACGGCGACGAGTGATGGGAAGCGGCGGCGGTCTTTATGCCGCCGCCGACTTCGGGTAGGAACGGAGCATGAACTTCTCCGATCCTTATCTGATCCTGGCCCTCGTCTTCGCCCTGGCCGCTGTGGCCTTGGGACTGTGGGCCGTCGCCGCTCAGCGCCGGGCCGCCAAGGCCGAGGCCCAGGCCTGGCTGCTCACCGAACGCCTGACCCAGGCCGAAGAGCGCCATCGCCTGCTCGAGGACCAGAGCGCCACCCAGATCGAGCTGATCAAGGCCCAGGCCGCCCAGAGCGCCAACGCCATCGCCGAACAGCTGATCAAGCGCGCCGACGAGAACGCCAAGAGCCGCGAGCGCCTCGCAGAGGCCCGGCTGGAAGCTCAGCTCAAGCCGGTCGCCGAAACCCTGGCCAAGTTCGAGGCCCAGGTGAACGCCGTCGAGAAGGTCCGCGCCGAGGAGACCGGCGGCCTCAAGGCCCAGATCGCGGCCCTGATGGAGGCCTCGACCGCCACCCAGGCCGAGGCCCGCAAGCTGTCGGCCGCCCTGCGTCGGGGCGCAGGCGTGCAGGGCCGCTGGGGCGAGCAGACTCTGCGCAACGTGCTGGAAGCCGCCGGTCTCAACAGCCGCTTCGACTTCCAGGAGCAGTTCAGCGTCGACAGCGACGAGGGGCGTCGCCGACCGGACGTGAAGGTCACGCTGCCGGGCGGCGGGGTGTTCGTGATTGACGCCAAGTGCTCGCTCAACGCCTTCCTCGAAGCCCAGGAGGCGACTGACGAGGTCCTGCGCGAAGCTGCCATGGCCCGTCACGCCCAGAGCGTCCGCACCCACATGCAGGGCCTGTCGTCCAAGGCCTATTGGGACCAGTTCGCGGGCGAGGGCTCGCCTGACTTCGTGGCCATGTTCGTGCCGGGCGACGGCTTCCTGGCCGCAGCCCTGGACCGCCTTCCTGAGCTGATGGCCGAGGCCATGGATCGTCGGGTGGTGCTGGTCACGCCGACGACCCTCTTCGCCCTCTGCAAGGCCGTCGCCTATGGCTGGCGGGCCGAGGACCAGGCCAAGAACGCCGCCCATATCGTCGAGGTGGGCCGCGAACTCTATAAGCGCGTCTCGGTCATGGGGGCGCACGCCGGCGCCGTGGGCAAGGCGCTGGAGAGCGCCGTGGGCAAGTACAACCAGTTTGTCGGCTCGCTGGAGAGCCAGGTCCTGACCCAGGCGCGCCGCTTCGAGGACCTGTCGGTTGATCACGAGGGCAAAGAGATTGCCGAGCCCGCTATGGTCGATCAGGCCGTTCGCCCTTTGACCAAGCTGAAGGCTGTGGGACAATCTCCCACCTTGACCCTCGGGAATGACACGCCTACCTGACCAGCATCATGGCCATCCGTCGCATCCTCACCGTCGATAACGCCGCCGACCTGGCGGTTCTGAAGAAGGTTTCCACCCCGGTGGAGGCCGTCACCGACGAGCTGCGCATCCTGATGGATGACATGCTGGAGACCATGTACGACGCCCCCGGCATTGGTCTGGCCGCCGTACAGATCGGCGAGCCCGTCCGCGTCATCGTCATGGACCTGGCCCGCGAGGGCGAGGAGCCGGCGCCGCGCTACTTCGTCAATCCGGAGATCCTGGCCAGCTCGGAAGACACCCTCGGCTACGAAGAAGGCTGCCTGTCGGTGCCCGAGTACTATGACGAGGTCGAGCGCCCGGCCAAGGTCACCCTGCGCTACATGAACTACCAGGGCGAGACGGTCGTCGAAGAGGCCGAGGGCCTGTTCGCGGTCTGCATCCAGCACGAGATGGATCACCTGGAAGGGGTGCTGTTCATCGATCACCTCTCGCGCCTGCGCCGCGACCGCGCCATGGCAAAGGTGAAGAAGGCGCGCCGGGCGGCTTAGGGCGGGCTATCGCTTTCGCCCCTCGTCGGTCTCGTAGGGCGTCCCATCCCGGTGTCGGTATATGCTCTCCCCCTCCCGCAGCATCAGATCGATATCCGGATAGTCGCAGCCGTCCTCATCCGGCCTGCGTGACCCCACCTCCAGCAGCAGAACGTCCTTGTCTGACCGGTTCTGGAAGCAGTGACCGTTGGCGACGCCGGCCTTGAAGCCTGCGCAATCGCCGGCGCGCAGCACCGTCTCGCCGTCATTGTCGACCAGCACGACTTCGCCCTCGACGACCCAGGTGAACTCGTCCTCGGCCGTGTGCCAGTGGCGCTGGCTGGACCAGGCGCCAGGCGGCAGGCGCAGCAGGTTGACGCCGAACTGATCGAGCCCGACCGCGTCGCCCAGCTTGGTGCGGTGGCGCTGCAGGCAAGGCTGGTTGAACGGCGCGGGATAGGCCGTGCCGACACGGGTGGGGGCGGTGGCGAGATCGATCTTGGGCATGACCTACCTTGGAACAAGCGTGCCGAATTTGCGTCGGCCCGGAGGGAAGCCTAAAGCCTGCACCATGACCAGTCCCGCGCCCGTTTCCGTCAGCATCGACGTTGTTGAGCTCGCCCAGGCCCTGATCCGCCGTCCGTCCGTGACCCCGGCCGACGCCGGCGCGATGGACACTCTGCAGCGCCAACTGGAAGCGCTCGGCTTTACTTGCCGCCGCATGAAGTTCGGCGAGATCGAGAACCTCTACGCCCGGCGTGGGACGGCGCGGCCAAACCTGTGTTTCGCGGGTCATACCGACGTGGTGCCGGCGGGCGATGACGCGGCCTGGACCGCTGGGCCGTTCGAGGCCGAGATCAAGGACGGGGTGCTGTTCGGGCGTGGCGCAGTCGACATGAAGTCGGCCATCGCCGCCTTCGTCGCCGCTGTCGCCCAGATCCCCGAGCATCCCGGTTCGATCAGCTTCCTGATCACCGGCGACGAGGAAGGCGTGGCCGAGGACGGCACCGTCAAGGTCGTCGAGGCCCTGGCCGCAGAGGGTGAGATCATCGACCACTGCATCGTCGGCGAGCCGACTTCGGCGAACCTGCTGGGCGACATGGTCAAGATCGGCCGGCGCGGCAGCATCAACGCCTGGATCACGGTCGAGGGGCGCCAGGGCCACGTGGCTTATCCGCACCGCGCGGCCAATCCGGTTCCGGTGCTGGTCGACATCCTGTCGGCCCTGAAGGCGCGGGTGCTGGACGGTGGCTATACAGGCTTCCAGCCGTCGAACCTGGAGATCACCACGATCGACGTGGGGAACACCGCCACCAACGTCATCCCTGCCTCGGCTAAGGCGCGCGTGAACATCCGCTTTAATCCGGCCCATAAGGGCAAGGACCTGGCCGCCTGGATCGAGGGCGAGTGCGCCAAGGCCGCGGAAGGGTTCGACGGAACGGCCAGCGCGCTGTGCAAGATCAGCGGCGAGGCCTTCCTGACCGAGCCTGGCGACTTCACGGACGTGATCGTCGCCGCCATCACCGACGCCACCGGCCGTGCGCCGGAGCTGTCGACGACTGGCGGCACCAGCGACGCCCGCTTCATTCGCGCCCTGTGCCCCGTCGTCGAGTTCGGCCTGGTCGGCTCGACCATGCACCAGGTCGATGAGCGCGTGCCGGTCGAAGAGGTCCGTCAGTTGGCGAGCGCCTACCAGGCCCTGATCACCCGCTACTTCCAAGCGTTCGCCTGAGCCGAGCGGGGACGAGGATGAAGGCGCTCTCGATCCCCGACGTGCTGGCTGAGGTGGCGGTTCTGGTAAAGCCGCATTTCGGCAAGGGCAAACCGGCGGACTACATCCCGCAGCTGGCCACCGTGCCTGGGAGCAAGTTCGGCATGGCCGTGCGGATGGTCGATGGCGACGAACACGTCATCGGCGACGCCGACGAAGGCTTCTCGGTCCAGAGCATCACCAAGGTCTTCGCCCTGGGGCTGGCCCTGAACCGTCTGGGTGACGAGACCTGGACACGGGTGGGTAAAGAGCCGTCCGGCACGCCGTTCAATCACTTGTCCCTGCTTGAGGCCGAGCAAGGTGTGCCGCGCAATCCGTTCATCAACGCCGGCGCCCTGGCGGTCACCGACATCCTGATGGACGTGACCCGCGATCCGGCCGCCTTGGTGCGCGACTTCGCCGGCTTCCTTTGCGAAGAGCGGCTCGAGATCGATCCGACCGTTGCAACGTCCGAACTGGCGCACGCCTGGCAGAACCGCGCGATCGCCAGCCTGATGCGGGGCAAGGGCACGATCACCCATGAGCCCGAGGCGGTGGTCGCCGCCTATTGCCGCCAGTGCGCGCTGACCATGAGCTGTCGTCAGCTCGCCCGCGCCTTCCTGCCGCTGGCGGCTGGCGGCTTTTCGCCGATCGCGCAGGAGACGGTGTTCCCCGAACGTCTGACCCGACGCCTGAACGCCCTGCTGCTGACCTGCGGCATCTATGACAGCGTCGGCAGCTTCGCTTATCGCGTCGGCTTGCCGGCCAAGAGCGGCGTCGGCGGCGGCATTGTCGCGGTCATTCCCGGCAAGGCCACGGTCGCGGTTTGGTCGCCGGAGTTGGATCGGTTCGGCACGAGCGTGGTCGGCGCCGCGGCGCTGGAGGCGTTCAGCCAGATCACGAACTGCTCGGTGCTTTAGGGGCGATAAATCCTCCCCCCCAGTGGGGGAGGTGGCGCGTAGCGACGGAGGGGGAAGTCTTGGAGACCCCGCCTCTTCCCCCTCCGTCGCCGCTACGCGTCGACACCTCCCCCGCTGGGGGGAGGATTTATCGGGCCGTACCCAACGCCCACCAGATAGAGCCCGTCCGCCGGCGCGACCGGACCGCACTCGCGGCGGTCCTTGGCCTCCAGCGCGGCCTTTACGTCGTCGGGGCTCCAGCGGCCCGCGCCGACCTCGACCAGCGTCCCCGTCATCGAACGCACTTGGCGGTGCAGGAAGCTGCGGGCCTCGAAGTCCAGGTGGATCTCCTCGCCGACCCGGCGCACGCGGGCGACGTCCAGGGTCTTCACCGGGCTCTTGGACTGGCAGTGCATGTCGCGGAAGGTCGTGAAGTCGTGCAGGCCGACAAGATGCTGCGCGGCCGCGTGCATGGCCTCGTGGTCGAGGTCCTTCTTCATGTGCCAGACCCGGCCCTTGTCGAGGGCTGGCGGGGCGCGGCGGTTGAGGATCCGGTAGAGGTAACGGCGCTCGTTGGCCGAGAAGCGGGCGTGCCAATCGCCTTCGGCCACCTCGGCGGACAGGATCGACACCGCCTCGCGGGTCAGGTGGGCGTTGAGGGCGTTGAACACCGTCTGGGCCGGCCAGTCCTTTTCAAGATCGACATGGACCACCTGGCCGGTAGCGTGAACGCCGGTGTCGGTGCGGCCGGCGGCGGCGATGCGCACCTCTTCGCCGCAGAAGGCCTTCACCGCCGCCTCGATCGCGCCCTGCACGCTGGGCAGGGTGGCCTGGGCCTGGAATCCGGCATAGGGACGGCCGTCATACTCGACGAGGAGGCGGTAGCGGGGCATCAGGCCAGCACGGTCCCAGCTGCGATCGGGAAGCCGCGCGTGAAGGTCTCGGCATCCTGGACGCCCTTGCCCTCGCGCTGGGCCTTGAGCAGACGGACCGAGCCTTCACCGCAGGCGATCAGAAGGGCGTCGTCCAAGGCGGTTCCGGGCGTGCCCGAGGCGGCCTCGACCCGTGACAGCAGCGCCTTCACCCGGACGGGACCCTTCTCGGACGGCGCCTCGAACCAGGCGCCGGGGAAGGGCGACAGACCCCGGATGTGACAGTCGATCTCGCCGGCCGGCCGGCTCCAGTCGATGCGAGCTTCAGCGGACTTGATCTTCTTGGCATAGGTGACGCCGTCCTCGGCCTGCGGGGTCTCGACCGCCCCGCCCCGCTCGATCGCGGCCAAGGCCACGGGCAGCAGGCGCGCGCCGACGGCGGCTAGCTTGTCGTGCAGGGAGGCGGCGGTGTCGTCGGCCGCGATCGCGACCTGCTCGGACATCAGGATCGGTCCTTCGTCGAGGCCTTCGCTCATCCGCATGACCTGAACGCCGGTGACCGCATCGCCGGCCATGATCGCGCGCTGAATGGGCGCGGCGCCCCGCCAGCGGGGCAGCAGACTGGCGTGCAGGTTGAAGCAGCCATGGGTCGGGGCCTCCAGCACCTCCTTCACCAGGATCTGGCCGAAGGCGACCACGACAGCAGCGTCGAGGTCCAGCGCCTTGAAGGCGTCGATCTCTTCGAGGGTCTTCATCGACACCGGCGTGCGGACGGGCAGGCCCAGGCCCTCGGCGAAGGCGTGGACCGGCGAGGGCTTCAGCTCCTGTCCGCGTCCGCGCGGAGCCGGGGGCTGGGAATAGACGGCGACGATCTCGTGGCCCGAGGCGACGAGTTCGGCGAGGCAGGTGACGGCGAAATCGGGGGTGCCGAGAAAGGCGATGCGCATGGCGGGGGTTTAGCGGTCTCGACGCCCGGACGCAAAGCCGACGCGGAACCTGCGCCATGGCCTTTCGTTATCCACCTGCCCCATGAACCCAGCCGGGAGCCTGACCATGCGCTCGAAATTGCTTCTGATCGCCGCCGCCGGCGCCGCCCTGTCTCTCGCCGCTTGTTCGGACCAGCACGCCCAGGAGGTCAAGGAAGGCGCCAAGGCCGCCGCCGCTGACATCAAGGACGCGGCCCGCGACATCGCCAACGATCCGGACGTCAAGGAGGCTGGGACGGCGATAAAGGAAAGCGCCAAGGAGACCGGTGCGGAGCTGAAGGAGGCCGCCGGCGAGGCCGGACAGGAGCTCAAGGAAGCCGGCCGGGACCTGAAGCAGGACGCCAAGGAAGGCGCGGCCGAGAGCAAGAAGCAACTGAATGAGGCGACCCGGTAGCCCGCAGTTCCCAATTCCTCCCCCGCGAGGCGAGGGAGGAACTAAGCCCCATCAATCCCGCAGCAGGTCGTTGATCGAAGTCTTCGACCGCGTCTGGGCGTCGACCGTCTTGACGATCACCGCGCAGTAGAGGCCGGGCCCGCCATTCGGATCCGGCAGGTTGCCGGGGACCACGACGCTGTAGGGCGGCACCTTGCCGATGTGGACCTGGCCCGTCTTGCGGTCGACGATCTTGGTCGAGGCGCTGATGAACACGCCCATCGACAGGACCGAGCCCTCGCCGACCACGACGCCTTCGACGACTTCCGAACGGGCGCCGATGAAGCAGTTGTCTTCGATGATGGTCGGGTTGGCCTGCAGGGGCTCCAGCACGCCGCCGATGCCGACGCCGCCGGACAGGTGGACGTTCTTGCCGATCTGGGCGCACGAGCCCACGGTCACCCAAGTGTCGACCATCGTGCCTTCATCGACATAGCCGCCGATGTTCACGAACGACGGCATCAGGATCACGTTCTTGCCGATGTGGGCGCCGCGACGGACGATCGCGCCGGGCACCGCGCGGAAGCCGCCGGCCTCGAACTGCGGGGCGTCCCAGCCGTCGAACTTGTTCGGCACCTTGTCCCACCACGGACCAACGCCGCCGCCCAGCGCGCCTGAGCGCATCACGGTGTTGGGGTTCAGGCGGAACGAGAGCAGCACCGCCTTCTTCAGCCACTGATGCGTGAACCACTCACCGTCGATCTTCTCGGCGACGCGGGCCTCGCCGCTGTCGAGCAGGCGCAAGGCTTCGTCGACGGCGGTGCGGACCGGGCCAGTGGTGGTAGCCGAGACGTCGGCGCGGGCTTCCCAGGCGGCTTCGATCTCGGTTTGGAGGTCGGCCAAAGAAATGGCGGTCATGCGGGGCTTCCTTGCAGGCGCGCCGAGCTTAGGAACTCGGCGAGATCTTTGGTGCGGAAATGAACGTGTTCGGAAGTCGAGGCCGCCGCGTGCGGGCCGACCAGGACGGTCGTCATGCCCAGGCGCGAGGCGGGAACGAGGTTCTTCTCGCTATCCTCGAAGAAGGCCGTCATCGGCGGATCGATCGCATGAAGCTTGCAGATCTTGTCGAAGGTCGTCAGGGCGGGCTTTGGCACATAGTCGGCCGTCTCGATGGCGAAAACCTCGGAGAACAGGTCGCGCAGTTGCAGATGCGCCAGAACCCGCTCGGCGTGGCCGATCGAGCCATTGGTGAAGATCAGTCGGCGACCGGGCAGGGCGGCGATCGCCGCGCGGAGGGCTGGATCGGGCGACAGGCAGTCCAGCGAGACGTCGTGCACCTCGTCGAGAAAACGCGAGGGCTCTATCCCGTGGTTGGCCATCAGCCCTGCCAAGGTGGTGCCATGCTCGGTGAAGTAGCTGTGCTGCAGTACGCGCGCCTCGTCGCGCGGCAAGCCGGTCTCGCGGGCCACGAAATCCGTCATCTTGGCCTCGATGAGGCCCATGAACTGGGTCTCGATCGGGTAGAGCGTGTTGTCGAGGTCGAACAGCCAGGTGTCGACGTGGGAAAGGTCCGCGCTCATCGCTTGATGAGGGTGCCCGCGCCGTGCTCGCTGAACAGCTCAACCAGCATGGCGTGCGGGCGGCGGCCGTCCAGGATGACGACGGCTTCGACGCCGGACTCGATCGCGTGGATGGCGTTTTCCAGCTTCGGAATCATGCCGCCGGTGGCCACGCCCGTCTCGATCAGCGCGCGAGCCTGTTCGATTGTCATCTCACGGATCAGTTCGCCGTTCCCGTCGAGCACGCCTTTGATGTCGGTCAGCATCAACATGCGCTTGGCCTTGAGCGCGCCCGCCAGGGCGCCCGCCACGGTGTCGGCGTTGATGTTGAAGGTGTCGCCGTCAGGCGAAACGCCAATCGGCGCGACGACCGGGATGTAGTCATGCTCCGAAGTCAGCAGCGCCTCGATCAGCTGCGGGTCGACCTTAGTCGGCTCGCCGACGAAGCCAAGGTCCACCGCCTGTTCGATGTTGCTGTCCGGATCCTTTTTGGTCCGCGTCACCTTTTCGGCGGTGATCAGGCGCGCGTCCTTGCCTGACAAACCTACGCCGCGCACGTCCGCCTCGGCGCCGGCCAGCGTGATCCAGTTGGCGATCTCCTTGTTGATCGCGCCCGACAGGACCATCTCGGCGACTTCCATCGTCGCCTCGTCAGTGACGCGCAGCCCGTCGACGAAGGTGGACTTCACGCCCGCCTTGTCCAGCATGCGGCTGATCTGCGGGCCGCCGCCGTGGATCACCACCGGGTGGACACCCAAAAGCTTCAGCAGGACCGCATCGGCGGCGAAGACCTTGGCGACCTCTTCCTGGCCCATCGCGTGGCCGCCGTATTTGATCACGACCGTTTCGCGGTCGTAGATCTGGATATAGGGCAGAGCCTCAGCCAAAGTCTTGGCGGTGGCCCAGCCAGCTTCCTCGGCGACGTCGGTCAAGGCGGCGGTCCTCGATGCGGAAAAGAGCGGCGCCTCGATAGCGGACCCCGCCCCCCCTGTCACCAAAAACGAACCCCGGCCTTTAACCCACGCGACCGAACCGCAGCTTGAGCGCCAGCATCGCGCCGGACATCACAAGGCAGGCGAGATTTGACGCGATGACCGGCCAAGACTGGATCATCAGGCCATAGGCCAGCCAGCACGCAAATCCCGTCACCGTAACGAGGTACATCCGCAATGAGACGGTTGAAGCATCACGCTCGCGCCAAGTCTTGATGATCTGTGGCGCAAAGCTGCCGATCGACAGCAAGGCCGCCAGTGTTCCGATCACAACGGCGAGAGGCGACCCGTCCATCAGGCGGATCTCGCCAGCGGGTCCTCGGCCTCCCAGCGCTGGGCGTAGGCTGGCGCCAGGGTCAGGCCAACGGGGATCGGACCCGGCGCGCGCCCCTCGGTGAGGCAGACGGCGAGAAAGGCCAGGGCGGTCTTTACACCATGCTCCGAATAGGGCTTGCCGATCACGCCGCAGGCGCCGGCGAAGTCGTCGGGCAGACGTTTGACGTTGGCGGTCATGAACAAAGCGACGCCGCCGCAGTCGTCGGCGATCTTGCGCGCCACGTCGACGCCGGTCGGGCCATCGCTGAGATGGACGTCCACGAGGGCAAGGTCAGGTTTGAGCTGCTCGGCGAGCGCGACGGCTTCGTCTGAACTCATGGCGCAGCCGAGGGGGTGGCAGCCAGCCTCCTCGATCAGATGTTCCAACTCGATGGCGAGAAGCATCTCGTCTTCGACGATCAGAACATCGAGCGCTGGCCGGCTCATTACCAAGACAAGTCCTTACTCAGTGCGCCCCATTGACGGGCAACAGAACGACCACACGGGTCCCAGGTTCCGCGTCGGTGGTCTCCCATTTCGCCTTCAATTGCTGGCAGAGCAGTTGGACGATGGTCAGGCCAAAGCCGGATGTCTTCGTTTCGCTAGTCGAACCAACGCCGTCATCGGCGATTTCGATCCGGAAGTCGCCGTTGAGGCGGGAAACGCCGACGAAGATGCGACCCCCGCGTCCTTCTGGAAAGCCGTGCCGAAGGGCGTTGGTCAGAAGTTCGTTGACCACCAGGGCGAGCGGGGCCGCCTTGGCGGCGGGGATTTCGACGCGTTCGAGATCCAGCTCCACCCGGATGTCGTCACGCATGGCTGAGCCCATCAGGTCGGCGACCATGTCCCGAATGAACGCTGAGACGTCGAAGCGCTCCACGTCCTCGCTTTGGAACAGGCGTCGGTGGACCGTCGCGATCGCGTTCACGCGGCCCAACATTCCCTTCAATGACGCCTTGATCGCAGGATCAGGCACGCGCCGGTTTTGCAGCAAAAGCAGGCTGGAGATGAGCTGAAGGTTATTCTTCACGCGGTGGTCCACCTCGTGAAGAAGCACGGTCTTCTGCTCCAGCGCTTGGGTGAGTTCGCGTGTCCGCTCATCCACCATCTGCTGAAGGCCGTCACTGTGGTCTCGGGCGCGAACCTCGACGGCTTTCTTGTCGGTGACATCCAGCTGGGAGCCGAAGAAATAGACGATCTGACCCGCGTCATTCCGTACGGGCGAGAGGTAGAGCGCGTTCCAGAACGACGATCCGTCCTTACGATAGTTGAGGAGGTCGACGGCGACATCATCCCCCGCCGCCACGGCGTCACGCACTGTCTTGACAGTTTCGGGGTCCGTGTCGGGTCCTTGCAGGAAACGGCAGTTGCGGCCGATCACCTCGTCCCGCGCGTAGCCGGTCAGCTTCAGGAAGGCGTCGTTGGCGAAGATGATCGGGTTGTCAGCTTGGGTGGCGTCCGAAACGATCATGGCCATCCGCGTGGCGCGGATCGCGGCGGCGAAGGGGTCGTCGACGCCATGTCCGGCGGCGAGCCGTTCGCCGGCTCGGCGCGATTCCGAATAGTCTTCCAAGGCTAAGCTCCCACCTCCCCGTGGACGCTCAACGTACCCGATCCTGTCGAGTTCCCAACAGAGGTTATAGCGGATGAAGAAACGGCGGGAGCCGCGAAGGACTCCCGCCGTCAGAACGCGGCGAACCTGGGGAGGAATGGCCGGCTGGGCCGGTCGCCGCGATGCTCAAGGACCCATCCGGACTTCCCGGACTGGATGAGTCCTCAGACTGGTCACTTGGGCTGGTAGATCCGGTCGAAGACGCCGCCGTCGGCGAAGTGGGTCGCTTGCGCCTTCTTCCAGCCCCCGAAGGTGTCGTCGATCGTCACCAGCGGAATCTGCTTGAAACGGCTGGCGTACTTGGCGGCGACCGCCGCGTTGCGCGGGCGGTAGTAGTGCTTGCCGATGAGCTCCTGCGCCAGCGGGCTGTAGAGGAAGTTCAGATATCCCTCCGCCACGGTGCGCGTCTTGCGGCGATCAACGTTCTTGTCGACCAGCGCGACCGGCGGCTCGGCGAGGATCGACAAGGAGGGATAGACGATGTCGAACTTGCCCGGCAGTTCCTCCTGCGCGAGGTAGGCTTCGTTCTCCCAAGCCAGCAGAACGTCGCCGATGCCGCGCTGGGTGAAGGTGGTCGTCGCGCCGCGCGCGCCGGTGTCCAGGATCGGCACGTGGTCGAACAGCGCCTTGACGTACGCTTCGGCCTTGGCCGGATTGCCGCCGGGCTGCTTCAGGGCCCAGGCCCAGGCCGCCAGATAGTTCCAGCGCGCGCCGCCCGAGGTCTTGGGGTTGGGCGTGATCACGTCGATGCCCGGCTTGATCAGGTCGCTCCAATCCCGAATCTTCCAGGGATTGCCCTTGCGCACCAGGAACACGATCGTCGAGGTGTAGGGCGTGGAGTTCTGCGGCAGGCGTGACTGCCAGTTGGCGGGCAGCAGCCGACCCTTGGCGGCGATCTCGTCGATATCATACGCCAGCGCCAAGGTGACGACATCGGCCTGCAAGCCGTCGATCACCGACCGGGCCTGTTTGCCCGAGCCGCCGTGACTCTGGTTGATGGTCAGGGTCTGGCCGACACGCGACTTCCAATACGCCGCGAACGCCGCATTGACCTCCTTGTAGAGTTCGCGCGTCGGATCGTAGCTGACATTCAGCAGCGTGACAGGCTTGGCTTGGGCATGGGCGACACCGCCAAGCACGGCGGGGGCGGCGAGCGCGCCAAGGCCGGCGGTGGCGGCGCCGAGGACACCTCGACGTGTGGGTTTGTCAGAGTGACGAGCCATGAAGTGTCCTCGGAGCTTGTGAAGGGTTAGAACGCGTATTGTGTTCGGACAGACCAGATATCGAGGTCCTGTCCGACTTGCGCCCCGGCGACAGGGGTCGAGCCGGCGACGAAGGCCGTGCCGCCCGGCGAGAGGCGCTTGACCTCGACATTACGGTAGGCGGCAGACAGCGAAACAACCGGATTGAGGTACCAGTTCACGCCCAGCGACAGGATGTTCTGCTCGCCGCCACGGATGGCGCCCGTGACGGGGGCCGAGCCCCCCGGACCCGCCAGGTAGTCGAGATCGAAGGTTGAGTAGCGCGCGGCCAGTTCGACCGCGCCCCAGTTGCCCTTCTTCAGGTCAAAGGGCTTCGCGGGACGGGGCGCGTCGAAGCCGGCGGTTGCTGTGCTGTAGCGGCGGGGTTCGCCCGTCAGCGTCCAGCCTGCTTGAACGTACCAGCCGTTGAACTTCGGGTCCGGCGAGGTGCTGTTGCGGCGCTTGACCTGGATGTCGAAGTACTCGGCCTGAACAAACACGTTTTTGCGCTGGGCGCCGAGTTCCAAGCCGATGGCGGTCAGGCCGTCGGCGTCGATGTTGCCCGTATCGATCAGCCGCGTCCCATCGACGCGAAGCTCCGGCCGGTCGCGCAGTCGAAGGTTGCTGATCGCGCCGCCGGTGGCCGCGACGTCCGGTCCGCTCTTCGCGGGACTGATGACCAGGTTGGTGTTAACCCCGGTATGGACCAGCCACCCGTCGCCCTTCAGCGGCACATAGGCGAAGCGCCCCACGAAGCCCAACTGCTCATCGAAGGTCTGGGTGGTGACGGTGTTGCCGGTCACGGCGGCCGAGAAATTCCAACGATCGCCGTTGCCCAAGACGCCGATGGCTGCGCGGCCGTCGCCTCCGGCGACGCCGCGGACGGTCTCGGCGACCGAGGCGCGTTCGACAAACAGCGAGCCTGTGTTGTTGGCCGCGTCCTCAAGGCTGGTCACCGGCGCATAGACGCCGGCGCGGATTTTGAGCGGCAAGCCGCTGTACTGCACCCAGGCCGAAGAGATCTTGCCGGCCTCCTCCGTGCCCGAACCGCCAAAGTCGTAGATCATGTTGTAGTCGAAGACGCCGAAGGCCTTGCCCTCGATGCCCAGACGGGCGCGGCGCACGTTCGCGCCGTCCGAAAGATCACGGGCGCGATCGTTTTCGGTGGCGTCGCCGAAGGAGCCCCGGCGGAAGTCCGTGCTGAGCGGACCTGCGCTCTTCTGGTCGTAGAGCGCAGCGTCGGCCTGGAAGATGCCCCGGATCGAGGCGGAAAACGCGCCGTCGCCCGTCGAGAAGGTCGGACGCGCGTTGGCGAGGCTGACGGTCGTCGCGCTTTGCGCGGTCCGGACGTCCTTGACGCTGGCGGCGGTTGCGGCCTTCAGGTCCGAAACCTGTTTCTGCAGGGCCTCGAGCTGCGCCTCCAAAGCGGCGATACGCGCGGCGGCGTCGGGTGAGGCGGTTTGAGCCGAAGCGGCGCCGGCGGTTGCGAGCAGGGAAACGCCAGCGATCAGGGCGGCGCGGAAGGCGGTCTTGGTGGTGATCATCGTTAGTCCCCTCTCGGCGCCGCTGCGCGGGCCGACCTGCCGAACTCAAGGAAGACGATTATTCCTAGTTCGGGAATAGAGATTAAGGGAGCCGGCCCCGAGATTTTCTGGAGGCGCGGCGAAGTGTCGCGAAAAAGGCCGCGAATCTTCCACGGAATCAAATGGTTGAAGCCATTAACAAGCCGTTCACGAAAAAGGCCGCCCCGGTCTCCCGAAGCGGCCTCTCCAACGAATACGGTGTGTTGGGACGATTTGACGCGGTTAGAACATCGCCCGGCCGGAGAGGCGCAGATTGTAACGCTTCTGCTTCTTGGCGGCTTCGACGCCGCCCTCCAGGGCGAGGTACGACATGGGCGTGCCCGCTCGCAGAGCGAAGCCGGCGGTGAGCGCGCCCTGCTTGTCGTCCATGGCCGCCAACGAGAAGGCGTTGCCGCCCTTGAAGCGCGCGACGGTGTCGCCCACCGACCCGGCCAGCGTCTGGCGATAGCCGACGCGGACTTCCGGGCGCCACCAGACCTGCTTGCCGAAGTCCGCGCCCATCACCACGCCCAGCTCGCCGCTGAGATTGTTGGACGTACGCTTGTCGACGGTCAGGTCGAACGCATCGCCGCCGCCCTTTTCGGTGCGCTTGCCTTCGCGGAGCCAGACATAGTCGAGACGACCCTCTGGGCGAGCGAAGAACCGGCCGAACTTTTGTTCGTAAGCCATGCCGGCATAGGCGTTGGCGGTCACGCCATTCCAGTCGGCGCTGTTCTGCAAGAGCAGGTCCGCCACGCCGTCGCCGCTGGCGTCCGGGGCGATGAAACGACGATCGCCCTGGAAGAAGGCGTAGCCCAGGCCGCCGCCGGCGTTGAAGCGCCAGCCGCCGACCGAGCGCCGCCAATAGGCGCCGCTCTGAACGAATGAGGCGGTCGTCTGTTCGCCGACCTTGGCGACCGTGTCGTGTTCTTCGATGCTGACATAGGCCAGCGTCAGGCCCAGCGCGCCACCGGCGTCGCCCATCGCTTCGTAGCCGCCCACGAAGCCGAAGGCCTGGGTGTCGGAACCGAGGGTCTGGTCGGTGTCGCGACGGGTCAGGGAGTTGATCTCCTGCACCCAAACGCTATCGGGACCATAGCGATCGCCCGGATCGGGACGGAACATGGTGGCGGCGGAAACCTGCTGATTGACCGTCTGCAGCGCCGCGAAGAGGCCTTCGCCCTGATCCGGCAGCATCTGGTCGTAGAGGTCGCGGAAACCATCGCGCGTCGTCTGGTTCAAGAAGGTCGCGGCCAGCGTCGTATCGGCGCCAAGCGCGCTGAACACGGCGTCATAGGCCGAGGCTTCGGCTTGATTGAAGCCGATTTCCGCCGAGGAGCGGCGACGCACGTCGATATAGACATTGTTGGCGTCGGCGCGGCTGGTGGCGACGTAAAGATAGGGCGACGAGGCGAGCAGGCTATTGCCAATCGTCCCGACGTTGATGTTCGAGCCTTGAATGACGGTGAAGGTGGTCGGCTGCTTGACCAGGTTGGCCATGCGGATGCCCAGTTCGGCGCCCGAGGCGATCGAGGTGGCGCCCGACACGACAAGCTTGGTGTTCGTTCCCGCCGCCGGATCCGCGGAGAACAGGAGCTTGGCCTTGCTGCCCAAGGTCACGCTGCTAACATTGATGGTGTCGCTGTTCGCGATGGCCAGGCTGCCATTGGCGATCGACAGATCCAACTTCCCATCGCTGTCATAGAGCTTGCCGACGGCGACGCCGCCGCCATCGATCGACAGGCGGTCCTGGCCGGCGCCGAACGACATCTCGCCCAGCAGCGTGCCGCTCCAGAGGTTCAAAGTGTCGGCGCCCGCGCCGAACAGCACGTCGCCGATGGTGGACGGCGCCACCGTGGTCGACGTCGAGCTCGAGCTGGTGGTGGTGTCGGTGCTGGGGAAGGTGCTGGTCGAGGTGAAATCCGCCGGACCCGACTGGGTGAAGGTCACGCCGGAGGTGTTGGCGCGCAGATCCAGCGCGATCGTTCGTCCCGTGGCGGTCACGGTCGCCAGCGTGCCGTCGGCCTTGTATGCGGGTGCGGAAACCGTCGTCCGGATCGAGCCGGTGTTTGAGATGGTGCGAAGCGTTCCGGCCTGGTCCAGTACGGCGATCGCATCGCCGGTTTCGCCCGTCCGCGTAACAGTGATGCTTCCCGTGTTGCTGAAGCTGGTGGCCGAAGCGCCGCCGGCGATCACCAGAGCGCGGGCGTCAGCGGTGACACCGGATCCGGCGTACGACGCGCTGTTGGCGGTCATTGCGCCGCGATTGAGGATCGCCGCGACATTGGCGCCCGAATTCAGCGCCAAGGCCGTCGCGCTCGCCTCGTAGGCCGTCGCGGTGATCTGCCCGTCGTTCCGCAGGCCGCCTGAAACGGTGGTCGTGCGGCCGCCGCCGGCGCCGATGGAGACGCCCGTGGCCGAGACGCCGTTGTAGACGCCCGCCGCAGAGATGGCCCCCTTTGCGATCAGGCCGTAGGCGTTGTCGCCGGTTCCAACCGCGCCCAGGGTCACGTTCTGGCTGGCCGAGCCGATCTGCAACGCCGGCGCCGCGCCGAAAACGTTGATGCTGGACGTCCCGGTGTTGCTCGACGACACGGTCGAGATCGTGGTGGTTCCGTCGCTGTTGACCTTGGACGAGTAGTTCAGGCCTTGCAGCAATACGCCGCCGGTGACATCGCCGGCGATGCGCACGGCTGGCCCGCCCTGCAGCAGGTCGTCGGCGTCCAGCTTGTTCAAGGCGTCCACGCTCGAGGCGCGGGACGTATAGCGGTAACCTGTGGCGCTAGCCGCGCCCTGCAGCACGAGCGCGCCGGTGATGTTCGCGTCTACGGCCTCGGCGACGGCGTTCACGCCTTGCACGTTGATCTGGCCGCCCAACGTCACCTTGCCGGTCACGGGCGCGGCGATCCTCACGCCATAGGCGTTGTCGCCGATGACGCTGATCGAGCCGAGGTTGGTGACGTTCCCGATGACGGGACCTTCCAGCAGAACGCCGGCGGAGTTGTTGCCCTCAATGCTGATGAGGCCGGTTGCGTCATTGACGATGTCGCCGGTGAAGGTCCCGGCGTTGGTCAGGCGAACGCCGAAGCGGTTGGCGCCTTGGGCGAACACGCCGTCGAGGTCGCCGTCCGAGTCGCTGTCGGCGGCGGTGTAGTCCTCAAGCAGTGAAATCGTGGCCGAGTTGGTCAGCCCGCCAGTCCGGCCGCCGATGATCAGCACGCCGACGCCGTCGTTGACGCCGGTGGTCGACAGCGTGCCGAGGTTCGTCACCTTGTGATTGCTGTCGATGGTCACGATCGGTCCGGCCGTGGTCGGCTTGATCGAGCCGTCGGCGGTGATGCGAATATCGTCCGCAGCCGTTCCGGTCGCCGTGCTGGTGGCGATCGGCGTCGTGCGCGCGTTGGAGACCGGGGTCTCGGCCGAGGCGGCGAAACCGATGGCCAGGAGAGGAGCGGCCGCGACCGTCGCGACCAGGACCTTGCGCTGCATTACGAACGACACCTCGATAGAACCCGGGCCACTAATTCAGGTCACGATGCGGCGAAAATACGGTGAGTTCCGCTCGCGACGCGCACTAGGGCGTCAATCGTCTATCGCATGGCTTGGCGGGGCGCCATATCTGCTTCGTCGAATCGCCTCTCGCTTGAATCGGTGAAGCCCACGATGTCGCTGGCGAAAACGCCCCAGGCCGGTCCTCAGCGCGTATCGAAGCGAGCGCTCTGGCCTGTTTTGCTTGGACCAGCAGCCCTGCTGGGCCTGGCCGCCGGCGGTTTCGCCGAACCCCTGCCTGCGGTTCTCGCCGCCCTGGCGGTCGTAGGCGCGGGCGTTCTGCTGAACCGCCGCAGCGAGATCGAGCCCGCAGGCGTCGCGCCCAGCGCGCTGGCCCAACCGGCCGCCAAATCTGTCGAGCCGCCGCCGTTCGCCGCGATTCTGGATCGCCTGCCCGACCCGCTGATGGTGATCGCCGCCGAAGAAGCCGATGACCTTACGGGACGTCGTTTCTTGTTCGCCAACGCCGCGGCGCGGGAGCTGTTCAAGATCCAGCACGATGGCGCGCTGCTTGTGACGGCCGTGCGACATCCGCGGGTGCTGGAGGCTGTCGACGAGGCGTTGTTCGGCGGGATCGAGGGCATGGCCGAGTTTGAAACGGGCGGCGTCCAGGGACGCTCGTGGCTAGCCTACGCCCGTCCGCTCAAGGAGACGATCGGCCGCTCCCGCCTCGCCCTTCTGGCCTTGCGGGACGAGACCGACGCGCGCCGGAGCGAGCGCACGCGCGCCGACTTCCTGGCCAGCGCCAGTCATGAATTGAGAACGCCGCTCGCGTCATTGTCAGGTTTCATCGAAACCTTGCGCGGCCATGCCAAGGACGACCCCGGCGCGCGCGACAAGTTCCTGGCCATCATGCTGGCCCAGGCCGAGCGCATGTCGCGCTTGATTGACGACCTGATGAGTCTCTCGCGAATTGAGCTGAACGAACACATCGCGCCGTTAGGCCGCGTCGATCTGGCCATGGCCGTGATCGACGTGATCGACGCGCTTGGTCCGCAGGCCCGCGACAAGGCGGTGACGTTTGATCCGGTGTTGCCGCCGCGCGGCGGCGCCGTGGTCGAGGGTGACCGCGACCAGATCATCCAGGTCATCCAGAACTTGGTCGACAACGCCATCAAGTATACGCCGCGCGAGGGCGTGGTGCGGGTCGAGGTGTTTCCCAGCTTGGCGGTTGAGGCGGCCTCCGCGCCGCGCGATCCGGCGGCCTCAAGGATGTCGTTGCTGACGCCGGATCATGATCCGGCCGAGCGCTATGCGGTGCTTCGCGTCACCGATCGTGGTCCCGGATTGGCGCGCGAACACCTGCCACGCCTGACCGAGCGGTTTTATCGCGTCGAGGGCCAGAAGAGCGGCGACAGGTCAGGAACGGGCCTGGGGCTGGCGATCGTCAAGCACATCATGAACCGCCATCGCGGCGGCCTGACGGTCGAGAGCGTTCAGGGCCAAGGGGCGACTTTCGGCGTCTATCTGCCGATGGCTAAAGCCGAAGCCACCGCCAATGCGATGACGGCTGTCGACGCCTGAAAGCGGTGTTTCACCCCAGAGAGTCGTCGGCGCTTCGGGCGTTGTCGTCAAACTGTCATGTAAGTGTCGCATAAGCGCGGCGCCGGACCGGCATAGACGGGCCGGGGGAGGGCCCGCGATCCTGCGCGGCTCTCGACAACTCGCGCAAGATTAGCCTCACGCATGCTGACCTGGCTCTCGCTTCTCGTCCTGGCGCTGTTCTCCGGCGCGGCCTTCGTGGCCGGCCGCCGTCGCGCCGCCAAAACCGCCGACGGGCGCGCACGCGTCCTTCACTCCCTGCCGGACTACTACGGCGCCTACGTGGCGTTGTGGGCCGGCATTCCGGCGGCTCTGTTGCTGCTGTTGGGCGTGATGTTCGGCGGCCGCGCTGAGGACGCCATCCTGCAATCGACGCGGCCCGCCGCCGTACAGGCGCTGGAGGCTGATCGTCAGGCGGTCTTCTACAGTGACGCCCGCGCGATCGCTGCCAAGAAAGCGCCGTCGGAAGTCACCTATGAGGGCGAACTGAAGGTCGCTCTCGACGCCAAGGTCGCCGAAGCCCGGCGGATCGAGACGGTGCTGAATACGGGCATGCTGGCCGGCGTCGGCGTTCTGGCTCTGGCGGGCTTTCTGCTGGCTTTTCCGCGCATCAACCCCGAGTTTCGCGCCCGCAATCGCGTCGAAGGCTGGACCAGCGCACTGCTGATCGCCTGTTCTGTCGCGGCGGTGCTCACCACCTTGGGCATTGTGATGTCGCTGGTCTGGGAAAGCTGGCGCTTCTTCCAGAGCGTGAGCCCGCTTTCGTTCCTGCTTGGAACCGAGTGGAGCCCACAGATCGCCATGCGCGCCGACCAGGTCGCCTCGGCGGGAGCTTTCGGCGCGGTGCCGCTGTTCGCCGGCACCTTCCTGATCATGCTGATCGCCATGCTGGTGGCGGCTCCGATCGGTCTCTACTCAGCGATCTATCTGTCGGAGTACGCCGGGCGCACCGTGCGCGGGGTCGTCAAGCCGCTGCTCGAGATTCTGGCCGGCGTGCCGACCGTCGTTTACGGCTTCTTCGCAGCCCTGACCGTCGGTCCGTTGTTCCGCGCCGGCTTCAACGCCATCGGCGCGGCGCTGCCGCCGGGGCCGTTGGCCACCTATCTGATGGAAGTCCAGAACCAGATGGCGCTGGTCGCCGGTGTGGTGATGGGGATCATGCTGATCCCGTTCGTGTCGTCTCTGTCGGACGACATCATCAACGCCGTGCCGCAGAGCTTGCGTGACGGCAGCTACGCGATGGGCGCCACGAAGTCGGAAACGGTCAAGAAGGTCGTTCTGCCGGCCGCTCTGCCCGGCATCATGGCCGCCATGCTGCTGGCCGTGTCGCGGGCGGTCGGTGAAACCATGATCGTGACCATGGCCGCCGGCCTGCAGGCCAAGCTCACCGCCAACCCGCTCGACACCGTGACCACGGTCACCGTCCAGATCGTCACCTTGCTCACCGGCGACCAGGAATTCGACAGCCCCAAGACGCTGTCGGCCTTCGGCCTGGGTCTGACCCTCTTCGTGGTGACCCTGACGCTGAACATCGTCGCCCTGCGCATCGTCCAGAAGTACCGGGAACAATATGACTGACGCGACCCTCGGCGCGGCCGCCCCGCGCCCGGCCCTCTCGGCCGCCGACGCCCGCCTGAAGAAGCGCCACCGCGCCGAGCGCCTGTTCAAGGCGCAAGGGGTCGCCGCGATCATCGTCGCGATGATCTTCCTGGTGGTGCTGGTTGGCCGGATCGTGACCCAGGGCTACTCGACCTTCGAGACCCACACCTTGTCCGTGCCGGTCTATCTGAACCCGGACCGGATCGACACGTCCGACCTGACCGGCGTCAACTACGACTACATTGTCGCCGAGGCGGTGATGAAGAAGCTGGGCGTGCAGGACGACGATCTCGGCTCGGTCTCGCTCAAGGTCCAGGACCTGGTTTCGCGGGACTTCGGCTTCCAGATCTTGAACAAGCTGAAGGCTGACCAGAAGCTTATCGGCCAGACGATCACGCTCACCGGCCCGCTGAAGGCGGACGCCGACCTCTATTTCAAGGGCGAGCTCAAGCGCTCGACCGATGAGGCGGATCGCAAGCTCGACAACCAGCAGCTGGACTGGCTCGACAAGTTGAAGAAGGACGGCGCGATTACCTCGGGCTTCAATGTCGGTTTCTTCACCCACTCCGACTCGACTGAGCCAGAGCAGGCCGGGGTGTTGGGCGCGGTGGTCGGGTCGGCCATGATGCTGCTGATCACTGCCCTGATCTCGGTGCCGGTCGGTGTTATGGCCGCCGTCTACCTGGAAGAGTTCGCGCCGAAGAACCGCTGGACCGACATCATCGAGGTCAACATCAACAACCTCGCGGCCGTGCCCTCGATCGTCTACGGCCTGCTGGGTCTCGCGCTGTTCATCAACTGGCTGAACGTGCCGCGCGGCTCGCCGCTGGTCGGCGGCCTGGTGCTGGCGCTTATGGCCCTGCCCACAGTGATCATCGCCACCCGCTCGGCGCTGAAGGCTGTGCCGCCGTCGATCCGGGAGGCCGCCCTGGGCGTCGGCGCGAGCAAGACCCAAACGGTGTTCCACCACGTGCTGCCGCTGGCCATGCCCGGCGTGATGACCGGCGCCATCCTGTCGCTGGCCCACGCTCTCGGCGAGACCGCTCCGTTGCTGATGATCGGCATGGTCTCGTTCGTGCCAGGCGTTCCGGAGGGCTTCACCAGCGCCGCCACGGTGCTGCCGGTGCAGGTGTTCATCTGGGAGAACGCATCGGAACGCGCCTTCCATGAGCGCACCGCCGCAGCGATTATCGTCCTTCTCGTCTTCATGATCGTCATGAACGCCGCGGCCGTGATCCTGCGCCGCCGCTTCGAGCGCCGCTGGTGAGACCGTCCATGACCTCGATCCTGAACCCCCTTGCTTCGCCCCTCCTCCAGGGACACGCCATGACCGTCCAAAGCCCCGACGACTCCACCCGCGCGCCGCTGACCTCCGGCGCGGTCCCCGCCGCTCCGGCGAGCGCTGATCCGAAGATCAAGGCGCGTGGCGTCAAGGTTTTCTATGGCGACAAACAGGCCCTGTTCGACGTCGACCTCGACATCCCGGCCAAGTCGGTCACCGCCTTCATCGGCCCGTCGGGCTGTGGCAAGTCGACCTTCCTGCGCTGCATCAACCGCATGAACGACACGATCCCGTCGGCGCGCGTCGAGGGCTCGATCGAGATCGACGGCGCTGACGTCAACGCCAAGAGCGTCGACCCGGTGGTGCTGCGCTCGCGCGTCGGCATGGTGTTCCAGAAGCCCAATCCCTTCCCGAAGACGATCTTCGAGAACGTCGCCTACGGTCCGCGCATTCACGGACTGGCGACGGGCAAGGCGGAGTTGGAAGCCATCGTCGAGAGCAGCCTCAAGAAGGCTGGTCTGTGGAATGAAGTCGCCGATCGTCTGCATCAGCCTGGCACCGGCCTCTCGGGCGGTCAGCAGCAGCGCCTGGTCATCGCCCGCGCCATCGCGGTTTCGCCGGAAGTGATCCTGATGGACGAGCCCTGCTCGGCTCTTGACCCGATCGCGACCGCCAAGATCGAAGAGCTGATCGACGAGCTGCGCAGCCAGTTCTGCATCGTCATCGTCACCCACTCGATGGCCCAGGCCGCCCGGGTTTCGCAGCGCACGGCGTTCTTCCACCTCGGCAAGCTGGTCGAGAGCGGCCCGACCGAGGAGATGTTCACAAACCCTCGCGACAGCCGCACCCAGGACTACATCACCGGCCGCTTCGGCTAAGCGCGCGGGAGGAAGCTGACATGACCGAACATACCGTCAAATCCTACGGCGAAGAGCTGGCCCACCTGACGGCCGAAGTCACCCGCATGGGCGGCATCGCCGAGAGCCAGGTCGCCGACTGCATCGCCGCCATCGCCCGTCGCGACGGGCCGCTGGCCCAGGCTGTGGTGGCGGGCGACGAGCGTCTCGACACGCTGCAGTCGGAGATCGAGCGCAAGGCCTTCCGCCTCATCGCGCTGCGCCAGCCGATGGCGGTGGACCTGCGCCATGCGGTGGCTGCGCTCAAGATCTCCATGAGCCTCGAGCGCTGTGGCGACATGGCCAAGAACATTGGCAAGCGTGCGCTGATCCTGACCGAAGCTGATCCGATGAGCGCCCTGACCCGGTCGATCGAACGGATGGGCAAGCTGGTCCAGGGCCGTCTGAAAGACGTGCTCGACGCCTACACGACCTCGGACCTGCAGCGCGCCATCGGCGTCTGGAGCCGGGACGAAGAGGTGGACGAGCACTACAACGCCATCTTCCGCGAGCTGCTCACCTACATGATGGGCGATCCGCGTACGATCAACGCGTGCACGCACCTGCTCTTCGTGGCCAAGAACCTCGAGCGGATCGGCGACCACGCCACCAACATCGCCGAAATCATCCACTTCGAGCTGACGGGCGAGGAGCTGACCTCGCAACGTCCCAAGCTTGACGTGCTCTCGCAGTAGTCTGGAAAAGGCGGCCTGAAGTGACTCCCTACGTTCTGGTGGTCGAAGACGAAGACGCCCTGGCCACCCTGCTGCACTACAATCTCGACAAGGAGGGCTACCGCGTCGGCGTCGCTGGCGACGGCGAAGAAGCCCTGATCATGGCCAACGAGCGGGCCCCGGACCTGGTGATCCTCGACTGGATGCTGCCCAAAGTCTCGGGCATCGAGGTCTGCCGTCGCCTGCGCGGCCGGGCCGAGACGCGCAACGTGCCGATCATCATGCTGACGGCGCGCGGCGAAGAAACCGATCGTATTCGGGGCCTCGACACGGGCGCGGACGACTATGTGGTCAAGCCCTTCTCGATGGTCGAGCTGACAGCTCGCGTCCGCGCGGTGCTGCGCCGCATCCGCCCGGGCCTGGCCGACGACCGCATCACGGTCGGCGACATCATCATCGACCGCGTCGCCCACCGCGTGAAGCGCAGCGGCAAAGAGATCCACCTTGGTCCGACCGAGTTCCGTCTGCTCGACTATCTGATGCAGCATCCGGGACGGGTTTTCAGCCGCGAGCAGCTGCTAGACGCAGTCTGGGGTTCGGACGTCTATGTCGAGGCGCGTACCGTCGATGTCCACATCGGCCGTCTGCGCAAGGCTTTGAACGGGACGACTGACGCCGATCCCATCCGCACCGTGCGATCGGCGGGTTATTCGCTGGATATGGACGCGGCCTAGAGGGCGCTCGTTGGCGAAGCTGCGGGCCTCAAAGTCCCAGCCGCTCCAGCAGCTCCCGCCGATAGGTGCGGCTGGTCACGACCTCCGCGCCGCACGCTCATCAAGGCGACGAAGATCCGCCCCGACAGGCGGTGCAGCCGGGAACCCTTGCGGGTCAGCATCGGAATCAGGCCAACAGCGACCAAGGCGAAGCCGCAGCCGATGTGTAAGGCCAGGGTCGGGGAGAAGAGCTTGTCCATGGCGACCAGGGAGCCGGGATGATCGCCTTCTCGCCATCGTACGGGGGCGAATGGAGGGCCCTCGGGGCGAGACGACGACTTGACCGCCGGAGCTTACCAAGCGACACCCCGCGCTCATGGAAAAGCTGACCATTCTCCTCGTCGGGTCCGGCGGGCGCGAGCACGCCCTGGCCTGGAAGATCGCCCAGTCGCCGCTTTGCGGGCGTCTTGTCGCGGCGCCGGGCAATCCGGGCGTCGAGGCCGTGGCCGAGCTGCGCTCTGTCAAGGCGACCGACGCCAACGGCCTCGTCGCCCTAGCCCAGGAGATCGGCGCCGACCTCGTGGTGGTCGGCCCGGAATCGGCGCTGGAGGTCGGCCTCGCTGACAAGCTGGCCGTGGTCGGCATTCCCTGCTTCGGCGGTAGCCAGCGCGCGGCTCAGCTGGAGACTTCCAAAGCCTTCACCAAGGACTTCTGCCAGCGCCACGGGCTGCCGACGGCGGCCTACGGCGTGTTCGAGGACGCGGCTTCAGCGGGGGCCTTCCTCGATACGCTGGACGCGCCGTTCGTGATCAAGGCCGACGGCCTGGCGGCGGGCAAAGGCGTGGTCATCGCCGGGACGCGTGCCGAGGCCGATGCGGCCGTGCTCGACATGCTGGGCGGCCGCTTCGGCTCGGCCGGCGCGCGGGTGGTGATCGAGGAGTTCATGCACGGTGAGGAAGCTTCGCTGTTCGCGATCTGCGACGGCAAGACAGCGGTGCTGTTCGGCGCGGCCCGGGACCACAAGCGCGCCTATGACGGTGACAAGGGTCCCAACACCGGCGGCATGGGCACCTACTCCCCGCCCCCGGTGCTGACGAAGGACCTGATCGAGCAGGCCTGGCGCGAGCTGATCGTTCCTACCGTCGAGGGCATGGCGACCGAGGGCAACCCGTATATCGGCGTGCTCTATGCTGGCCTGATGCTGACCCCGACGGGCCCGAAGCTCGTCGAGTACAACGCCCGCTTCGGCGATCCCGAGTGCCAGACCCTGATGCTGCGTCTGGAGAGCGACATCGTACCGATCCTGCTGGCGGCGGCGAAGGGCGAGCTGGCCTCGGCTGAACCGCCCAAGTGGCGCGGGGAGGCCGCTATCTGCGTGGTGCTGGCCGCCGAGGGCTATCCCGACGCGCCCAAGACCGGCGGCCGCATCCAGGGCGCCGACGCCGACTTCGGGGACGGTGTCGTGGTGTTCCACGCCGGCACGACGCGCGAGTTTGAGGGGCGGCTGGTGGCTTCTGGCGGCCGGGTGCTGAATGTGTGCGCCCTAGGTGAGACCCTGGCGGAGGCGCGTGAGGCCGCCTATTCGGCGCTGGAGAGCATCAGCCTGGAAGGCGGCTTTTATCGATGCGATATCGGCTGGCGGGCGCTTTCCCAGTCCTGAGTCCGCAGGCGAAGGCTTGCCTCCGCCGACGTGGTCTCTAAACTCCCCATTCAAACAAGCGTTGGGGAGAAAGCGCCATGGCCGAAGCCGCCGAACTGTCCGCTCAGGACCTGAACTCCGGCACCAAGCCCGTCGACCCCCGCCATGCCATCGATGAGGCCAAGCTGGCCGCCTGGCTCGAGGCTAATGTGGAAGGCTACGCCGGCCCGTTGGAAGTGCGTCAGTTCAAAGGCGGCCAGTCCAACCCGACCTACCAGCTGGTCACCCCGGCCAGAAAGTATGTCCTGCGCCGCAAGCCGCCCGGCAAGCTGCTGCCCAGCGCCCACGCTGTTGACCGCGAGTACAAGGTGATCTCGGGTCTGAATAAGGCCGACTTCCCCGTCGCCAAGGCCTATGCGCTGTGCATGGACGAGGACGTTATCGGCACGATCTTCTACGTGATGGAGAACGTCGAGGGACGGATCCTCTGGGACGGCACGCTGCCCGACTATCAGCCGGCTGAGCGGCGGGCCATCTACGAGGCCCAGATCGACACGCTCGCGGCTCTGCACAATGTCGACTACGCGGCCGTCGGCCTTGCCGACTACGGCAAGCCCGGCAACTATTTCGCGCGCCAGATCGACCGCTGGACCAAGCAATATAAGGCCAGCGAAACCAAGACCATCGAGGAGATGGACCGCCTGATGGAATGGCTGCCCGCCACCGTACCGGCGGACGACCAGACCTCGATCGTCCACGGCGACTATCGCCTCGACAACATGATCCTACACCCGACGGACTCGCGCGTGATCGCGGTTCTGGACTGGGAGCTGTCGACTCTGGGCAATCCACTGGCCGACTTCAGCTATTTCCTGATGAACTGGGTGATGCCGTCCGACCAGCGCGGCGGCTTGTCGGGCATCGACGATCTGACCGCCTACGGGATCCCGACGATCCCTGAGGCCGTGGCCCGCTACTGCAAGGCCACCGGTCGCGACGGTTTGCCGGAACTCGACTGGTATTTCAGCTACAACCTCTTCAGACTGGCCGGCATCTGCCAGGGCATCGTCGGCCGCGTCCGTGACGGAACCGCCGCCAGCGCTCACGCGCAGTTGATGGAGGCGCGCGTGCCGGTCCTGGCCAAGGGGGCCTGGGACTTCGCGCGCAAAGCGGGGGCGTAAGGACGTGATGCGGAAACTGATGGCGGGCGCATGCGCCCTGGTTGTGACGAGCGCGCTGGCCGGCGCGGCCAACGCTCAGGCGACGTTCGTCCAGGCGGGACGCCTGCTCGCCGATCCCGCGACGGGCAAGGTCGAGACCGCCAAGACCCTGGTCCTCGAGAACGGCAAGGTGACGCGCGTCCTCGACGGCTATGTCGCCGAGCCTGCCGGCAAGGTCGTCGACCTGAAAGACAGCTTCGTGCTGCCTGGCCTGATCGATAGCCACGTCCACCTGACCGGCCAGCAGAACCCGAACGGACGGCTTCAGGCGGTAACGCAGTCGCCGTCCGACAGCGCCATGGTCGGAGCCGGCTTCGCTCGTAAGACCCTGATGGCCGGGTTTACAACCGTGGCCAATCTGGGCGCCCACAGCCAGGCGATCTTCGCCCTGCGCGAAGGCGTCAGGCGCGGTGATGTGCCCGGGCCCCGCATCCTGGCGTCGGGCTCGTCGATCTCCGTCCATGGCGGCCATGGCGACATCAACGGCTACAGCGAGGACGTCATGCACGCCTTGCGGCCGGAATCGGTCTGCTCGGGCGCGGATGACTGTCGCCGCGCCGTGCGCGAGCAGATCTGGCTGGGCGCCGACCTCATCAAGATCACGGCGACGGGCGGCGTGCTGTCCAACACCGCTGCGGGTCTGGCCAAGCAGTTTTCTGACGCCGAACTGGCCGCGATCGTCGAGGCTGCGCACAGCATGGGCCGAAAGGTGACCGCCCACGCCCACGGCGGCGACGGCATCAACGCCTTCCTCAAGGCGGGCGGGGACTCGATCGAGCACGGCACCTATCTCGACAACGAAGGCATCGCCTTGCTGAAGAAGTCCGGCGGCTATCTGGTGCCCACCCTGATGGCCGGCGATTTCGTCACCCGCATCGCCTTGGGGCCGAACAACTACTTCACCCCCGCCCAGACGGCCAAGGCGCTTGAGGCGGGGCCAAAGATGCTGGACATGGTTCGCCGCGCTCACGCCGGCGGCGTCAAGATCGCCTTCGGCACCGACAGCGGCGTTTCCGCCCACGGCGACAACGCCGGTGAGTTCGCCCTGCTGGTCAAGGCGGGCCTGACCCCGCTGGAGGCCATCCAGACCGCCACTGTCAACGCCGCCGATCACTTCTCGCTCAGCAGCGAGATCGGCAGCCTGACGCCCGGCAAGGCCGCCGATCTGATTGCAGTGAAGGGCGATCCGCTGAAGGACGTGACCGAGCTTGAGCGCGTGACTGCGGTCATCAAGGGCGGCGTGGTCTACAAGTAGTCCGATCCTCCCCCTCGAGGGGGAGGGTTTGGCTCCCTACAGACCGATGCTGTTGAGCAGTTTGTCCAGCGCCTCCGGGTCATCGAACCGGGCGCGCACCGGCCAGGGCGTGACCTTGTCGCGCCAGGCCGGGGGAAGTCGGACCCAGTCCTTTTCGGTCGTCACCAGCCCCGCATCATAGACCTTGGCGCGGTCTTCCAGGAAAGCGAGCGTCGCTTCGCTATAGGCGCCGTGGTCAGGAAACGGCGCGAAGTCGACCAGCTGACAGCCGGCGGCGGTCAGGGCCTTCTCGACCTTCCAGGGCTTGGCGATGCCCGCGAAGCCCACCTGCGGCCCCTTTGGGACCGGCGCTGCGGCTTCCAGTCGAGCGACCAGCACGGGGATGTCGCCCAACGCGGTCAGGAGCTCGATGTCCGGCTGCTCCATCTCGACGGGCAGTAACACGATCACCGCATCCGCACGGGACAGGCCGACCTTTAGCGGTTCGCGCATTGGTCCGGCGGGGAACACCCGACCATCGCCGAACGGCCATTCGCCGCCCCGCGTCTCGCCGTCGACCACGACCAGCGACAGCGCCTTCCTGATGCTGGGGTTCTGGTGACCGTCGTCCATAACGATCGTCTGCGCGCCGGTCCGAACCGCCGCCTTGGCGCCGGCGACGCGGTCGGCGGCGATCCACATCGGGAAATCCTGCGCCAGCATCAGCGGCTCGTCGCCGACATCGGCGGCGGTGTGGCGAGCGGTGTCGACCTGTACTGGCCCCTTGAGCTTGCCGCCATAGCCGCGCGACAGGCCATGGGCGGCGACGCCCCGCTGGGTCAGGGTCAGCAGCAGTTCCCGCACGATCGGCGTCTTGCCGGCGCCGCCCATGGTGACATTGCCCACACAGATCACCGGCGCGCCGACGATCGCCGGCGTAGCGCGGGCGATGCGGCGGCGGGTGGCCCCGGCCCACAGCCAGGACAGCGGCGTCAGCAGCGCGCGGGCGATCGGCGCAGGCGCGCCGCTCTTGACGTACCACCAGCGTGGCGTGCCGAGTTTCATGGCGCCAGCTCTAGGATGCGGGAGAGACCATCGCGCGCCTCGCGGTCGCGACGATCGACGAAGTCGCGGGCGCGGGTCGCGCGCGCCTTCGCTGCGTCAGGATCGGCCAGATCGGCCGCGATGGCCGTGGCTAGGTCGCCTGGCCCGGTCATGACCACGCCGGCGACCGCTTCGAGACCTGCATAGGCCGAGGTCCAGTTCTCGACAAAGGGACCGCTGATCGCCGGGCAGTCCAGCCGCGCGGCTTCCAGCGGATTGTGACCGCCGATGTCGGGAACGAGGCTACCGGCGATCACGCTGGTGCGCGCCAAGCGGAACCACAGGCCCATTTCGCCCAGGGTGTCGGCGACCACCACGTCGGCGGGCTGTCCGGGCGACTGACTGCGAAGCGACGCCGACAGGCCCCGCGCTTGGGCCTGGGCTACGATGGCGGAGCCTCGCTCAACGTGCCGTGGCGCCAGGATCACGGGGGGGCGATGCGGCAGGGCGGCGATGGCGTCCAGCGTGATCTCGTCTTCGCCGGGGTGCGTGCTGGCGATCAGCCAGGGCGCGGTCGGGAACCGCTCCTGCTCGATCGTCAGGGTCGCTGGATCAACAGGCAGCGGCGCAGCGCCAAACTTCAGGTCGGCCTCGCCCGCGACCTTGCCGCCTAGACTTTCGAAACGCTGATGGGCGCGGGCGTCCTGGGCCAGGATCAGGTCGAAGACCGATAGCAGCCGATGCGCGGCCTGCGGACGCGTGGACCAACTGGCGAAGCTGCGATCCGACAGCTTGGCGGAGACCAGCGCGAGGCGCGTCCCGGCCGCCTTGGCCTCCAGCAACAGATTTGGCCACAGCTCGCTCTCGACGAAGACGGCGAGGTCAGGTTTCCACCGCGCGATGAAGCGTCTGGCGGCGCCGGGCGCATCGATGGGCGCGTACTGGTGGATGGCGCCGGGCGGCAGGCGCTTGGCCAGGAGGGCGGCCGAGGTGGTGGTGCCGGACGTCACCAGCACGGTGACCTTGGGCTTCTCGGCGCGCAGACGTTCGACCAACGGCAGGATCGAAAGGCTTTCGCCGACGCTGGCGCCGTGCAGCCAGACGAGCGGGCCGTCAGGCCGCAGCGTCGTATCGGCCCGCGCCAGTCGTTCGGCCAGACGGGCGGGATCCTCCTTGCCCCTGCGGGCGCGGTGGCTCAGCAGGGCCGGGGCGACCGGTTCGAGCAGGCCCGTGGCGGCCCGGTAGAGGTTCAGCGCGTCGGGCCGGATCACACGACGTCCGCCGGCGCGAGGCGGCACGCATGCCCGCCGTGGCCGCTTTCCACCTGGATGGTCACGTGGCCGATATTGAACTGGCTGGCCAGTCCGGCGCAGGCGTCGTGCAGGAACGCGTCGTGGTCGGCGTCGAGCGGGCGAACGACGTGGGCGGTCAGGGCCGTTTCGGTCGTACTCATCGCCCAGATGTGCAGGTCATGCACCTCGCTGACGCCGGGGCGGGCGACCAGCCACTCGCGGACGGCATGGGTGTCGATACCGCGCGGCGTCGCGTCGAGGGCTAAGTCCAGAGAGTCGCGCAGCAGGCCCCAGGTGCCTAGCACGATCACCGCCACGATGACGAGGCTCACCACGGGGTCCAGCCACAGCCAGCCGGTGAAGGTCATGGCCAGGGCCGCGATCACCACCCCGGCCGAGACGGCGGCGTCGGCCGCCATGTGGAGGAAAGCCCCCCGGACGTTCAGATCCTCCTTCGAGCCCTTCATGAACATCAGCGCCGTAGCGGTGTTGATGAGGATGCCAATGGCGGCGACGATCATCACCGGGCCGGTCTCGATGGGTTGAGGCGCGGCGAAGCGACGAATGGCCTCCCAGGCGATGGCGCCCACCGCCACCAGCAGCAGGGCGGCGTTGGCCAGCGAGGCGAGGATCGTGCCCTTGCGCAGGCCATAGGTGCGCCGCGCGCTGGGTGCGCGCTTGGCCAGGATCGTCGCGCCCCACGCCATCAGCAGGCCCAGAACGTCTGAGAGGTTGTGACCGGCGTCGGCCAGCAGCGCCAGCGAATGGGTGAAAATGCCCGCGCCGGCCTCGACCACGACGAAGCCTAGGTTCAGCGCCGTGCCGATCGCGAACGCTCGGCCGAAGTCCTTGGGGGCGTGATGATGGTGGCCGTGATGCCCATGGCCGTGGTGATGATGCCCATGCTCATGCGCGTGGTCATGACCATGGTGGCCATGACTGTGGCCATGATCGTGAGCGTGTCCGTGGGCGTCGTGAGGCATGGGGCTTACATCCCACCAAGGCGGGCGAGGATCAATCTTTGGGCGCGGCTTCGCCGACAATAGCTTCCGCGCGTCGCGAAACGGCGCTCAGCCGCGCGCCCCACGTCTCGACCAAAACGTCGGGGTCATCGTCTCGACCCGCGTGAACCGGGCCGTCCCAGACCATCGCCGCCTTGGCGAAGGGCAGGGGAATGATGGTGCGGTCCCAGGTCTTCAGGCGGATGCAGGGATTGACCGCGACGCCGACGAACAGCACCGGCGCGCCGCTGACCCGGGCCAGGGCGACCGCGCCCTTCTGCATGACCTCGACGGGACCTCTTGGGCCGTCGGGCGTAATGGCCATGGCCCCGCCGTCCTTCACCCACTTTACCATGTCGCGGAAGGCCTGCTCGCCGCCCTTGTTCTTGCTGGTGTCGGCGGTCTTCTTCAGGGACGAGCCTCGGATCGACGGCAGGCCCAGGCGCGCGATCACCCGAGCGATGAACTCGCCGTCGCGCGACTGGCTGACCAGAACCCGGATCTCCGGCTTGTCTGGTCCTTGCGGCCAGGTCGCCGGCCCCACGGGGACCCGCGAGTGCCACAACGCCAGGATCGCGCCGCTTCCGCTGGCCAGGGCCTCGGCCTGAACGCGGTCGGCGATCTCTTGGCCCTCGCGCGTCCAGCGCAGGGTCTTGTAGGTCAGCGCGATGTAGCCCGAGAAGACGCGGGTCAGCGCGCCCATCACCCAGGGCGAACGGAGCGGTCTCACGCCGTGATCTCCCCGTCGTGGCCGGGCGCCGGGTGGTCCAGATCCTGGGCCTTGGCGAGGCGGGCATAGAGGCCGCCGGCGCGGACCAGTTCGGCATGCGAGCCCGTCTCCACGACCCGTCCCTTGTCGATCACATAGATGCGACCGGCGTTCTTCACCGTCGACAGGCGGTGAGCGATCAGGATGGTCGTGCGCCCCGCCATCAGGCGCTCCAGCGCGGCCTGGACCTGGGCCTCGCTCTCGGTGTCGAGCGCACTGGTCGCTTCGTCGAGCAGCAGGATCGGGGCGTCCTTCAAAAAGGCGCGGGCGATGGCGATGCGCTGGCGCTGGCCACCCGACAGGCGGGCGCCGGCTTCGCCGACAGGTGTGTCATAGCCCTCTGGCAGGGCCAGGATGAAGTCGTGAGCTGCGGCCTGGCGGGCGGCGCCCTCGATCTCCAGCTGGCTGGCGCCGGGACGGGCGTAGGCGATGTTGGCGCGGATGCTGTCATCGAACAGGAACGGCTCCTGGGTCACCAGGGCGATGCGGTCGCGCAGCGAGGCCAGGGTCACAGAACGCACGTCGTGGCCGTCGATGGTCACCGCGCCTGCGTTCACGTCGTAGAAGCGCGGGATCAGGTTCAGGATCGAGCTCTTGCCGCCGCCCGAGGGGCCGACCAGGGCTACCGTCTCTCCCTTGCGCGCCTGCAGATTGACGTTCGACAGGGCCGGAACGTCCGCGCCGTACGAGAAGGTCACGTCGGCCAGGGCGATCATGCTCTCGCCTGGCGGCAGCGCCTTGGCGTCGGCGGGATCGACGATGGTTGGGGCCACATCGAGCGCCTCGAACAGGCGGCGGGCGGCGGTCAGGCCCTCGCTGAACACGGTCTGCAAGTTGGCGACCTGGCGCAGAGACTGGGCCGCGATGCCCAGCAGGATCACGAACTTGAGGAAACCGCCGGGCGTGATCGGCGGCAGAGTGAAGGGGCCGACGACCAGCGCGCCGGTGATCGCCCGCCAGCCGGCGTAGGCGAAGACGGCGGCGATAACCAGCTGCGAGAACAGCTCGGTCGCCGGAGCGGCCATGGCGCGAGCGTTGCTGCCCTTGATTAAGTGCCGCTGGCGGCGCTCGACCACGGCGGCGACGCGGGCCTCCTCGTAGGCCTCGCGGTTCTCCATCTTGACGATCTTGACCCCGTCCAGGCTCTCCATGATCGCGGTGGAGAGGTTCGAGGTCTCGCCCATGGCGCCCTTGGCGGCTTTGGTCGTGCGCTTGGAAAAGTGACGGATCACGCCGCTGACGCCCGGCACGATGATCAGCACGCCGGCGGCCAGGATCGGATCGCTGTTGAACAGCGCCCACAGGGTGATGGCGACGATCAGGGCTTCGCGGACATAGTTGATGACGCCGGTGGTCGCCGCCTCGCGGATCAGGCCGGCGTCGTAGAGCACCGAGGCCACATAGGAGCCCGAATGCGCGCCGCGCAGGCGGGCCAAATCCGCCCGGATCAGGCGACCGAACAGGCGCGTCTGCATGTCGCCGACCACGCCGTTGCCGATGCGGTTGATCAGGCTGGCCTGGATCACCTGGAAGACGCCCCGCGCGACCGCGAGGGCGGCGATGGTCAGCGGCACCCAGATCAGGGCGCCCGGCTTGGGATGGGCGATCAGCTGATCGACGGCCGGCTCGACATATTCGCCCAGCATCACTGTCAGCCGCGCCACGATCACGGCGCTGATCATCGAGACCAGAAAGCCCTTCCAGCGGGGCTGGAGGAACTCGCGCCACATCCGGCCCATCAGGGCGCGGTTCGAGGGCTGCGGAGGATCCTGTGCGGTCATGGGCGAGGGGTCGGATTTCGGGAGGAGGCTGTCAAGGACGCGTGGGACGCAATGGCGGCGAAAAGCGACGCTCTGAAGGCGGATCGTCGCGGGATTTTGCCTTTCGTGGCCTATGTCCTTACTTAGACCCCGAGTTTCCGAAGGATCGCGCCGCCTTGGCCAAGTTCGACCTGACCACCCGCTGGGGCCGGTTCAAGACCTATCTCCACTATCTGTGGAACGATCACGCCTATCTGCGCCTGGGCTTTTCGAACGCCCACTGGATCAGCCCGGAGCTGGTCCGCGCCAACCAGCCCTGGCCGTTCCAGCTGGCGTGGTGGAAGAGGCGCGGGATCAAGACGATCGTGAACCTGCGCGGCGGCTTTGACGGCAGCTTCTATGCGCTGGAGAAGGACGCCTGCGAGCGCCTGGGCCTGAACTTCGTCGACTTCGTGATCACCTCGCGCGAGGTCCCGATCCGCGAGCGGGTGCGCGGCGCCAAGGAACTGTTTGAGCGGATCGAATATCCGGCCCTCATGCACTGCAAGTCCGGCGCGGACCGGGCGGGCATCATGAGCGTCTTTTACGCCCACTATCGGCTGGGTCAGCCGATCCGCGAGGCGATGCAGCAGCTGGGCCCGCGCTACCTGCACATCAAGCACGGCAACACGGGCGTGCTGGACTATGTGTTCGAGCAGTATCTCGAGAAGGGTGAGCCCAAGGGCCTGACCTTCAGCGAATGGGTCGAGAGCGACGACTACGACCCGGTCGAGATGAAGAAGACCTTCCGGGCGGGCATGCTGGGCAAGGTGCTGACGGACAAGATTTTGCGGCGGGAGTGATCCAAATCCTCCCCCCGTGGGGGAGGCGGCCGAAGGCCGGAGGGGGGCGTAACCGGCTATCCGGCCTCTTCCCCCTCCGTCGACTTCGCCGACACCTCCCCCGCTAGGGGGAGGATTTCAGACCAGATCAGCCCTCGCTCGGATCCAGCAGCTTGTGGGCGTGGATGATGAAGTAGCGGGCGTGGGCGTTATCGACCGTGGCCTGGGCCTTGGCCTTCCAGGCCTTGTGGGCCTCGTCGTAGCTCGGATAGGCGCCGACGAATTCGACTTTCGAGAGATCGCGGAATTCGACGCCCGCGACGTCCTTCAGTTCACCGCCGACCACGATATGAAGAAGCTGCTTGTCAGGCATTTGGAGCACGTTCCTGCGAGGAATTGTAATTATGGCAGCTCGATATGCCCGACACGGTTAAGGATCAATGGCGCAAGCGCCTGATTGGCGCAAACTAGGCTCGGAACCAGTGGAACGGGCCGATTATAGGCGTAGGGGCGGCCCTTGTGATCACTGAGCGCCGCGCCGGCGCGCTGGCAGATCAGGTCGGCGGCCGCGACATCCCACTCGCTCTTCGGTGATAGCGCCACCGCCGCATCGAAGGCCCCCGCCGCCACAAGACAGGCTCGGTAGGCGATGGAGTTTCGGGTTTCGATCCGCATCGTCGGCCAGGGCTCGCGCCACGCGGGGTGGGCGAACATCTTGGCGTCGCCCAGCATCGCCGAGCCTTCTAGAACCTCGGTTGCGCTCGGGGCGATCAGCGCGCCGTTCAGCGTCGCGGGACCATCGAAGGTCGCAGCGTAGGTCTCGTCCAGGGCCGGGGCGTGGACCACGCCCGCGACGGGTTTGCCGTTCTCGACCACGGCGATCGACACCGCAAACCAGGGCTTACCCTTCATGAAGGCGACGGTGCCGTCGATCGGGTCGACCACGAACTGTCGACCGGTGGAGAGGCGGGCCGGATCGTCGGCGGTCTCTTCCGACAGCCATCCATAGTCGGGGCGTTCGGCGCGCAGCTCCGTACGCAACAGGGTGTCGACCGCGAGGTCGGCGTCCGTGACCGGCGAGCCGCCCGACTTGGACCAGATCTTCAGGCCGTTCTCGCGGGCGCTGAGCGCCAGTTCGCCCGCCTCCCGCGCCGCGGCGATGATCAGGTCCAGATCGTTCATTTGCCCGCGATCGCCAGGGCGTCGACCAAGAGGGACGGGCTATTGCTGGCGCCCCGGAACTGCAGGTCCGAGCCCGGCACGAGACGGGCGTAGATGTCGATCAGGTTACCGGCCACGGTGATCTCGGTGACCGGGCCGGTGCTCTCGCCGTTCTCGAACCAGTAGCCCGAGCAGCCCACCGACCAGTCGCCGGTGTTGCCGTTCAGGGAGGGTCCGAACATCGAGGTGACCACGAGGCCGGTCCCAGCGTCCTTCATCAGGCCCTGCAGATCCTTGGCGCCGGGCTGAAGCGTCAGGTTGTGGGTCGAGACCCCGGACGGACCCGCCAGGCCGCGCGAGGCATGGCCGGTCGTCGCGAGGCCCAGTTGCTTGGCTGCGCTCGTGTTCAGAAGCCATGTGGTGAGGACGCCGTCCTCGATCAGGGCGCGCGCCTGCGTGGCCACGCCCTCGTCGTCGAACGGCGCCGAGCCAAGACCCCGCACTCGGTGCGGGTCTTCCAGCAGGTTGACGCCCTTGGCGAAGATCGCCTGACCCAGCTTGTCCTTCAGGAACGAGGTGCCGCGTGCGATCGACGGGCCGGAGATCGCGCCCAGCAGCGGACCGATCAGGCTCATGGCCAGGCGATTTTCGAAGATCACGGGCGCGGTGGTCGAGGCGATCTTGCGGGGGTTCAGGCGGGCGACCGCCATGCGGCCGGCCTCCATGCCGATGTCGCCGGCGGCGGGCAGGTCGCCGAAGTGCCGCGCCGACCGACCCTCGCCGCCGCGCTCCATGCCCGCGCCTTCGCCGGCGATGGCCGAGGCCGAGATCGAGTGACCCGTGGCGGCATGCGCGCCGTGGAAGCCGTCGCTCGTGGCCAGGGCCCAGCGCGACGATGACCAGGTGGCCGAGCCGCCATCGGAATTGGTGACGCCCTTGACCGCGCGGGCGTGCTCCTCGGCGATGCGGGCCTGGGTTTCCAGCGTCTCGGCCGAGGGCTCGTAGGCGTCGATCAGATCAAGATCCGGGAACGGACCTCGCGCAAGACGATCCTGGGGCGCGAGGCTGGCGTAGGGATCTTCCGGCGCCAGGCGCGCCATGGCGACGGCGCGCTCGACCAGTTTGGCGCGGGCCTCGGGCGAGATGTCGGAGCCGGAAACGGTGGCGCTGCGCTGGCCGATGAACACCCGGAGGCCCAGATCGCGGGCCTCTTCGCGTTCGACCTCCTCAAGCTCGCCCAGGCGAACCGAAACCGAAAGGGATTGGCGCTCGGCGAAGACAGCCTCGGCCGCGTCGGCCCCGGCCTTGCGCGCGGCGGCGACCACGTCATGCAGCAGATTATCGTCCATGGGGTCTTATGGACGTGATCTCCTCCCCCGTGCAACGGGGGAGGACAATTCGTAGCTAGCCGATCGCCGACAGCAGCAGCGCTACGCCGGCGAAGATGTAGGCCAGCCAGGTGGCGACCATGCCGATCGCGCGCGGGATCGAGGCGCCGCCGCTGTTGGATAGGCCGATCGCGTGAACCACACGGCCAGCAAACAAAATGAAGCCGACGACGTGGATGGCCAAGGGCGCGGCGCCGGCGACGGCCAGCACAGCCAGGGCGGCGACGCCGGACGGGATATACTCCGACGCATTGCCAAAGGCGCGGATGGCGCGGGCGAGCTCCGGGATGCCCTCGTCGCCCAGCGCCACCTTGTGCTTCTGGCGCAAGCGAACGACCAGCAGCGAGAGGATCAGCAGCAGGAAAAGGTTGAGGCCGGCCCATAGGGCGGCGGCGTGGCCCGAAACGATCGTATCCATGGTCTTCTCGTCGTCCTTGCGCCCGCTCCCCCCGAGCGGAGCGCCATATGAGGCCTTCCGCCCGGGCTCGGCAACCCGGCGACCTTATCGCGCGAGTTCGCGAGCGATCGGATAGAGCAGGTGATGGTCGTCGTAGAACGGGGTGCGCTTGTAGAACCAGGCCAGGCGCGCAGCGGGATCGGCGGCGAACTTGGGCTCGGCCGACAGCTTAGCGTCGAATTCGGCCTTCAGGGCGGGATCGGCGGCCATCATCTTCTCGGCCAGCGGGGCGATCGCATAGGGCTCGATGTACTCCACGCGGCTCAGCACCTCGGGAACCATGCCCCAGGCGAAGAGGCTTTCGCTGGACTGCGGCTCCAGCAGCAGCACGACAAGATCGCCGAGCGGCTGGTCAGTGGGCACGCGTACCGAGCCTTTCGGGAAGGTCCAGTCGCGGGCCTCGGTCGTCACCTTCTCGACGCTGATCTGCACGTGGCCCTCATTGGCGCGCGGGGCGATCTTGGGCTCGACCAGGCGGATCATCTCGACCTTGAGCGTCTGGTCGGTGGTCAGGGGCTCCAGCGCGACGCCGTGCAGCTTCAGGCGCTCGATGATGTCGGCGCGGTGGCTGGGCACATAGTAGGCGGCAGGACGCTTGAGCGTCAGCGAAGGCTTGGAGCCATAGAACGGGACGTTCCAGATCTCCGGATCAGCCTCGCCCAGCCAGCGCACTTCCTTCCGGCCCGAGGCCGGGCTGTCGTAGTACTCGTACTTGATGCCCTTGAAGGCGCGCGTGTAGGCGGGCTTGGGATCAGCGACGAAGTTGGCCGGGATCTCCGCCGGGCGCAGGGCGCTGTCGGCGGCGATGGCGGTGCGCAGGTCGCCACCCTTGTCGGCCAGCAGCTTCAGGGACGTCTCGATGAACACATAGGTTCCCAGCACGCGCTGGGCGTGGGGTTTGAGGCTATGGTTCTCGATCAGGATGGTCGGGACGTGGGCGGCTGCGCCCCAGCCGTTCGAAAAACGCTCGCCCAGGCCACCGTCCGAGAAGCCGGCCTTGGGATTGTGCTCGTCAATGCCGAAGACCAGTTCGCCCGGAATATGGCCCTCGGCCTCCAGGCTCTTGTTCATGGCGGGCTTCAGCACCCTGTCCAGCCATTGGGCGATCGCCGGCGAGCGGTTCCAGACGCCGTTCTCACCGTTGAATCCGTAGGTGACGTCGTACTGGTAGTCCATGCCGTCGGTCACGTGGACGTCGACATAGAGATCAGCCTTGTACTTGGCTTGCAGGCGCTTCAGCGCCCGCATCTCCGGCTGGTCCAGCTTCATGAAGTCGCGGTTGAGGTTCTGGTTGGTCGCGGTGTTGCGCCAACCTTGGATGCGCGGTCCGCGCTGGTTGGGACGCGAATAGGCGCTGGCGCGCTCGTGGCCGTCGACCGACAGGATCGGGATCAGGACGAGGTTGACCTTGTCGAGCAGCTCATCCTTGCCGTGGAACGCCATGTCCCGCAGCAGCATCATGCCGGCGTCCTTGCCGTCGATCTCGCCGGGGTGAATGCCCGCCTGGACCAGCAGCAGCGGCTTCTTGGGATCGAGTTTCTCGCCGTCCTTGGACGCGATCACCGCGAAGATCTCACGGCCCTGCGGCGAGACCCCGAAGTCCTCGACGCGGATCAGGGGGCTGGCCTTGTCCAGCTTCTGGAACCAGGCGCGGGTGTCGGCGTAGGTCGGCGAGAAATTGTGCTCGGGGTCGGCCTCGAACGGCGTCACCCATGGGTCGGCCTTGTCGCGGATCAGCGCCTGGCTGGCCCCCTGCCAATGCGGCGCGGGCGGCAAAAATGGCTGGTCCCACGGCGCTGCGCCGACGGATGGAGGCGAGGGCGTCTGGGCCATGACAGGGGCTCCGAAGGCGAACAGGGCGGAGGCGGCGATAAGCATCGAGCGGCGCATGGCCGCTGTCGTCGCGCCTTCGGGCCGCCCTGGCAAGAGCCGTTGGGGCGTGGGCGGCTAGAAGGTAAAGAGAACCACCAGGAAGATCGCGTTTAGGACCGCCAGCGCGACGCGATTGACCGCTCGGTTGCGGACGAACAGAAGCACCGCGATCAGGAGGTAGAAGGCGAGCATCAGCGCCGCGTTCAATCCCATCCAGCGCGCTTCGAGCGTCTCGCTGAAGCCTCGGATCAGAACAGAATTGACCTCGAAGCCGAGAACGCTGCCCAAGGCCATCCCGCCGATCAGAAGGGGGCGATGCCGATCATAGTAGTCGTCCAGATCGGTGGTCTGGCCTCCGTCGTCCGGCGCTGTCAGCGTCGCCAGCAAATAGTAAAGGCTGGCAGTGATCACCCCGTTCGTGACGAGTCTGAGGCTCAAGTCGGCGAGGCCGAGGATCCGACCGCCGTTGTTGATCAGGCTGCAGATGTCCAGCAGCAATAACAGCGTGAACAGGGGCATCGACCAGCCGATCCGCACCCTGTCCCGCGCCCGAGCGATACGGGCCACGTTGGACAGCAGCTTGGCGACAGCCAGGGCCAGCAACGCGCCGTAGACGGTGAAGAAGATCTCGATCGCGTCCATGTGTCCCCCGGGCGGCGAGTCACAGATTAGCGGCTTGGCGAGCGGGCGTCATCGAGAGCGTGCGGGTCTGCTCGGCGGCGGCCTTCCAATTCCCCTCAGATGGACGGCAATCTGAGGAACGATGCGACGTTCGTCGAGAGCATCAACACCATCAGCGCAAGGTTCACCGCCTTGCTTCGCGTCAGCATGATCGCGCCGACGCAGAGGAAAAAGGTGAGGGGCTGCCAGCTCTGAGAAAGGTTCGACCAGAACGCCAGCCGCTGGGCGAAGCCCGCAGGCGTCAGCGAGGGGATAAGCTCGAACATCACCAACCCAGCGACGGCGATACAGGCCATGATCAGCCTGCGGTGTCGCAAATAGACGGCGTCGAGGTCGGGCTCTTGCGCCAGGTCGCGCGGCAGGACGATCGAGGCCGCCAGATAGTAGAGCGACGCCGCAAAGAGGCTCAGAACGATAACCAGATAGTTCAGGTGCTTGTCATTGTAGAGCAGGTAGGCGGTGACCCAGAAGCCGCACAAATCCGTCAGCAACACCGCGATCAGGACGGGTGTCAGCAGCCCGATCTGGACACCCTTGGCGTCATGGGTCAGTCGGGCGACGCCGCCGATGATCTCGACGACCGAAAGGCCCAGAACCAGCCCGTAAAGCGAGAAAAAGAACTCGAAGGCGCTCATCGGAACAGGCCTGCGATCATTAGAAGCGCCATTATTATGAGACCGACGCGTATCCAGCGCGGGTCAGTCACGAAAACCAGCGCGAAGGGCAGCAGGATGCGGGCGGCGAAATAGACGCCCGCGAAGCCAGTCGGAAAGCCGGCGCCGGCGATAAATCCGTACAGGCGGCCAATCAGCGGCGGTCCGGCCAAGCCCACCAGAAGAAGGCGGCGGTGCATAAGAAAGTGTTCTTCAAGCGTCGCCGACTCGCCGACGCGTGGAAACATCAGCCGGCTGACGAAGACATAGGGCAGCGCCATGCTCACCGCGAGCAACATGGCTTCCGCCCCCACATCGAGGGTGTCGCGACGGGCCCAAAAGGTGATCCAGGCGTTCATCACGCCCAGCAGGACGCACAGGGCGAAAATCGGGGTTGCAACACCAACCCTGACTTTCTGACGGTCCCGCCACATCTCGGCGAAGCCCTGGACGACCTCGGCCGCCGCCAGGCCGAGGATCAGGCTGTAGAAGGCGAAGATATACTCGAACGCGCTCATCGATGGCCCCCCGACCGCGACTTCTAGCTCAAGCTACTTCCAGATCGGCTTACCGTCACCCGGCAGGCCCAGCCGGCCCCACATGTCGCTGACCTTGTCGACCACGGCCTGGTCCATGCGGATCTCCTCGCCCCATTCGCGTTTGGTCTCGGGCGGCCACTTGTCGGTGGCGTCGAGGCCGATCTTGGAGCCGAGGCCGCTCTCGGGGCTGGCGAAGTCGAGATAGTCGATCGGCGTGTGCTCGATCACCGTGATGTCCCTTGCCGGGTCCATCTTGGTGCTGATCGCCCACATCACGTCCTTCCAGTCGCGGGCGTTGATGTCGTGATCCACGACGATCACCCACTTGGTGTACATGAACTGGCGCAGGTAGCTCCAGACGCCCAGCATCACGCGCTTGGCGTGGCCGGGATAGGCCTTCTTCATCGACACCACGGCGATGCGGTAGCTGCAGCCTTCGGGCGGCAGCCAGAAGTCGACGATCTCGGGGAACTGCTGGCGGATCAGCGGAATGAACACCTCGTTGAGCGCCTCGCCCAGCACAGAAGGCTCGTCCGGCGGGCGGCCGGTGAAGGTGGTCAGGTAGATCGGGTCCTTGCGCATGGTGATCGCCGTCACCTGGAAGACCGGGAACTTCTCGACGCTGTTGTAGTAGCCGGTGTGGTCGCCGTAGGGGCCCTCGTCGGCGTACTCGTCCAGCAGGACATGGCCCTCGATGACGATCTCGGCGTGGGCCGGGACCATCAGCGGTACGGTCTTGGCCGGCACGAGATCGACCTTGGCGCCGCGCAGCAGGCCGGCGAACTGATACTCCGACAGGGTGTCGGGCACCGGCGTCACAGCGGCCAGGATCGTGCCGGGGTCCGCACCCAGGACGGCGCAGGCGGGCAGGGGCTCTTTGGAGCCGGCTTTCTTGTGGCGGGCGTAGTGCTGGGCGCCGCCGCGATGGGCCAGCCAGCGCATGACGCACTTGTCTTTCGACAGGACCTGCATGCGGTAGATGCCGAGGTTGAAGTCGTCCTCGCGGTCCTTGCTCGGGCCCTTGGTGACGACCAGCGGCCAGGTGATCAGCGGCGCGGGCTCGCCCGGCCAGCAGGTCTGGACCGGCAGCTTGGAGAGATCGATCTGGTCGCCGGTCAGGACAACCTCCTGCACGGGCGCTTTCTTCACCGTGCCAGGGCGCATGCTCATGACCGTCTTGGCCAATGGCAGCATGTCGAGGGCGTCCTTGAGGCCCTTGGGCGGCTGGGGCTGGCGCAGGAAGGCCAGCAGTTCGCCGACTTCGCGCAGTTCGCCGGCCGTCTCGCGCGGCTCGCCGCCCAGGGTCACGCCCATGGCCACGCGCTTGACCGTACCGAAGAGGTTGGCGAGCGCCGGCATCGCCGAGCGCGAGCCATCGGGCAGCAGCACATGCTCGAACAGCACCGCCGGTCCGCCGGTCGCCAGGAGGCGGGTCTGGATCTCGGTCATCTCCAGGACGCTCGAGACCGGCTCCTTGACGCGCACCAGCTCGCCCTTGGCCTCCAGGACGTCGATGAATTCACGAAGGGATCGGTAAGCCATGGAGACTCCTGGGAACGCGCGGAAACTAGACCGGCGGAACGCTGAGCGGAATCACCCAATTCATCCGAATTTCCCGGCGAACGCCGGGACCCAGATTCATCTGGAGCTTCCGGCGCGATCGCGCCAACCGCCGAGCCAGTCTATTCAGACGCTTGCGAATTCGATCTGGGCCCCGGCGCTCGCCGGGGAGATCGGCAGTTCAAGCGCTAAGCCGATACGGCGAGATCGTCTGCGTGGATCATCGGGCCTTCGGTGAAGCCGAGTTCTGCCTCAATCGCGTCCGAGCGCAGACCCGCGATCCGCTGAGCGTCGGCGCTGTCGTAGCGGATAAGACCCCGCGCCACTTCGCGGCCAGTCTCGTCGCGAACGCGCACCGCGTCGCCCTTGTCGAACGGGCCCTCGACGGCGCGGACCCCTGCAGCGAGCAGGCTCTTGCCCGACACCAGGGCGGCGGCGGCTCCGGTGTCGACCGTCACCCAGCCTTGAGGCGCGAGCGATCCGGCGATCCAGGCTTTATAGGCAGCGGCCGGGGAGGCCCCCGCCTCGATCAGGGTGGCCTTCTCGCCCTCGGCGATGGCGGCCAGCGGACGCGGGCGCGAGCCCAGGGTGATCAAGGTGGCGCAGCCGGCGGCGCGGGCGATGCGGGCGGCGGCGATCTTGGTGGCCATGCCGCCGGTGCCGACTCCGGCTGCGGCGTTGGCGCCGTCCGCCATGCCGGCGATCTCCGGCGTAATCTCCGACACGAGCGCGATATGCGCCGCCTTCGGGTTCTTGCGCGGGTCGGCGGTGTAGAGGCCGTCGATGTCCGACAGCAGGACCAGCAGGTCGGCGCCGGCCATTTGGGCGACGCGGGCGGCGAGCCGATCATTGTCGCCGTAGCGGATCTCCTCGGTCACGACCGTATCGTTCTCGTTGACCACCGGCACGACCCCAAGACCCATCAAGGTCTCGGTCGTCGCCCGAGCGTTGAGCCAGCGGCGACGCATCTCGGTGTCGTCGCGGGTCAGCAGGATCTGGGCGACACTGATCCCGTGAGGCTCGAAAGCCTCTTCCCAGGCCCGCATCAGAAGACTTTGACCCGCCGCTGCGGCGGCCTGCTTCTCAGGAAGAGTGGCGCGCTGGCTGCTGAGGCCAAGGCGACGGCGACCCAGCGCGACTGCGCCCGACGAGACCACGAGAACCTGCTTCCCGGCGGCCCGCAGGGCGGCGGCGTCCGCGCAGAAGGCTTCCAGCCAGGCGCGGTTGGCCGCGCCCGTCTCGGCGTCGACCAACAGGGCCGAGCCGACCTTGAATACGATGCGACAGGCGGTCTCGAAGGCCTCCCGGGAGCCCGATGTCACGGCGTCCAGCCTCCGGGCGTCTCGTCCACGTGATCCTCGTCGTCGTCGATCTCTTCCTCAAGATCTCCGCGGCGGATGCGCACTTGCTTGTAGGCCGCGCGCAGCAATTCCGTCACGCCTTGACCGGAGACGCCCGAAACCAGCCGAGGCTTAATCCCCGAGACGGCTTCCAGTTCGGCGACCTTTTCCGCGAGGGTTTCTTCGTCGAGGGCGTCGATCTTGTTCAGGGCCAGGATCTCGGCCTTGTCGGCCAGTTCGTCGCCATAGGCCTCAAGCTCGCCTCGGATCGTCTCGTAAGCCCCCGCCACATCCTCCTGTGTCGCGTCGATCAGGTGGATCAACGTGGCCGACCGTTCGACGTGGCCGAGGAAGCGGGTGCCAAGGCCGGCGCCTTCGGAGGCGCCTTCGATCAAGCCGGGGATGTCGGCCAGGACGAAGCGTTCGCTGCTCGACAGATCTACGACGCCGAGATTCGGCGTGAGGGTGGTGAACGGATAGTCGGCGATCTTCGGCTTGGCGGCGCTGGCTGCGGCCAGGAAGGTCGACTTGCCGGCGTTGGGCAGGCCCACCAGGCCGACATCGGCGATCAGCTTCAGTCGCAGCCAGATCCAGCGTTCCTCGCCGTCCTGGCCGGGATTGGCGTATTTCGGCGCCTGGTTGACCGGCCCCTTGAAGTGCAGATTGCCCCAGCCGCCGTTGCCGCCCTTGGCCAGCAGGATGCGCATGCCGGCGTGGTCGAGGTCGGCGATCAGGGTTTCCTTGTCCTCCTCCAGCACCTCGGTGCCGACGGGAACCTTCAGGACGACGTCTTCACCAGCGGCGCCGTGGCGCGCGCGGCCCATGCCATGGACCCCGGTCCCGGCCTTGAAGTGTTGCTGGTAGCGATAGTCGATCAGGGTGTTGAGGCCTTCCACGGCCTCGATCCACACATCGCCGCCGCGACCGCCGTCGCCGCCGTCCGGGCCGCCGTACTCGATGTACTTTTCACGACGGAACGACACCGATCCGCCGCCGCCGTTTCCGGAGCGGATATAGATCTTGCATTGGTCCAAGAATTTCATGGGGCTCTTTTGTCCCAAGGCGTCCCGCGCGTCGAGCCCAAACGCCGTTCCGACGCTTCAGGGCCTGTGTCGCTTGGTCACGGGCCGGGTTGCCCTGAAACCGCGATCGACGTTCGCCGTCGTGACGAAATGTTAAACCACAGAGTGCGACAAAGAGTCTTGGCAGCAAAACCGTGGTTTTTGCTACGGCGGAGCAGGAGGCTGACCTTGGCGAGCGAAGAAGAGGGCATGGCGTTGCTGGCGAAGGATCTGCGCGATCTGTCGACGCAGGAACTCCACCGCAAGTATAGCGCTGAGGCCTCTGCGCATCGCAACATCTTGATCGGGCGAGGCACCGGCGTCGCGCCGCAGTGGCGCGATTTCAAGGTCTTCATCGGTGAAGTAGGCCCCAAGCCGTCCGCCGATCACACGCTCGTCCTGCTCAATCGATACGAGCGCACGTATGGCCCGGGCCGCGCCCGCTGGATGACCGCCGAGGAACAGGCCGCGCACGAAGCCGAGTTCGATCGCCTCCGCGCCGAACAGATGCGCGAAGAGCAACTGCTCCTGCACAAGGCCGCCGCCACCAAGCGCGCCAGCACGCCGGGCGCGCCGTCGTTTGGCCAATGGACGCCGATGGGCGGCAAGCTGGTCACCTATCCTGATGTGGCCAAGCGTCTGGCCATTCCGGTCAATGCGCTTTCCAAGACCATGCCCCCGGGCTCCAGCGCCGATGAACTGGTCAAGCGGGCCGCGACGTCGGCTGATCTGATCAATGAGAATGCTACCTGGCTCCCGCCAGACCCGGTCCGCAAGGCCGGCTTCTTCGAGGCCTACCGCATCTGGCACCTGCAGGTTCAGCCGCAGTTCGGCCGCGCCGCGACGCCGACGTTCCTCTTCCTCTACATCGCCCTGCCGGTCATGAAGCAGTGCCGCGACGAACTGATGGATCTGGATTTGTGGAATCCGCTGGGCCAGCGTGCGCTGAACGCGCGCGACAATCACCCGGCGTGGAAGAAGTACACCGAGTTCATGCCGCGCGCTCAGGTGGCGATGATGGAGATCCCCATCTACGCGACCTATTCGCTGCTCAGCGACCTGGACGCCCTTTGCGAGCGGATCGTCACCGCCGAGAAGCGTTTCCGTGAAGGTCCGCAGAAGGTGATCCACACCCACCGCGCGGCCTGAGGTTCGGCTTCAAGCTAACCAGACCATCATTCGCGTCGCCGCCGGCTCGCCCCGCGCGATCGACGGCTTATGCTCCACGACGCCGGTATAGAGAAAGCCGGCTTTGACCAGCACGCGCCCTGAGGCCTCGTTGTCGGCGAAATGGCCCGCCGTGACATACCGCTTTCGCCAGGCCGAACGCGCCCAGTCCAGCGCGCCGCGCGCAGCTTCAGTGGCGTAGCCGCGGCCCCAGTAGGGCCGGCCGATCCAGTAGCCCATTTCCACCGGTCCATCGGGATTGGTGAACAGGCCGACGACGCCGATCAGGCCCTCGTCCGCCAGTTCGATGGCGAAGGTGTTGTCTCGGGAGCGATCCTGGGTCCCGCACCGGGCCACGAAGTCCTCAGCATGGGCGCGGGTATAGGGCGAAGGCATGCGCGTGGTCATGCGCGCCACGTCATGATCGGTGCAAAACGCCGCCACGCGCTCGATGTCGGCTCTAGCCGGCGCGCGCAGCGTCAGGCGCTGGGTTTCGACGACAGGACTTTCGCTTTTGACGCACATCGGCGCCTCCCAGAGTTCCTCCGGTCCTCTTTCATTCGGGACCGTGACGCCGCCATGGCGAAGCCTGTTTGGCGACGAGACAAAACAAAAGCGGGGAGCCCGGCGTTCCGGACTCCCCGCTAGAGATCGTCTGTCCGGATCGTCTTCTTGCGAAGCACGACCCGAAAGAACCTTGGATCGTGCTTACTCGGCCGGCTGAGCGGCCGGGGTCACGGTCACGTAGGTGCGATTGTGCTTCTTGGTCACGAAGCCCACCGCGCCCTGCACGAGCGCGAAGAGGGTGTGATCCTTGCCAATGCCCACGCCCGAACCCGGGTAGAACTTGGTGCCGCGCTGACGCACGAGGATGTTGCCGGCAAGAACCTTCTCGCCGCCGAACTTCTTTACGCCAAGGCGCTTCGACTCTGAGTCGCGACCGTTGCTGGACGAGCCGCCTGATTTCTTGTGAGCCATCTTGCTCTCCTACCTTAGAAGGCGTCGCCCTTAGGCTTCGCCTTCCTCCGTCTTGGCGGCGGCCTTCTTAGGGGCGGCCTTCTTCTTCGGGGCGGCTTCGGCCTTGGCCGGAGCCGCTTCGACCGGGGCGGGGATCGTCGCCGGAACGGCGGCGTCGCCGAGACCGCGGGCGCGAGCGTTCAGGATGACCTTCGGGGTCAGGTCAATCGACCCTTCCCACTTGGCTTCCTTGCCAGCGCCGGCGACCGACGTGACGCGCACGACGGATTCGAACTGGCGGTGACCGCGCGTGCGGCGGTAGCCTTGGCGGCGGATCTTCTTGAAGATCTTCACCTTCTCGCCCTTGCGGGTTTCGAGCAGGGTTCCGGAGACGACAGCGCCGTCCACGGTGGGGGCGCCGACCGTCACGGCCTCGCCTTCGCCAAGCATCAGGACTTCACCGAAGGCCACGGCCGCGCCGGGTTCACCTTCGAGCTTTTCGACCACCAGCAGGTCGCCGGCTTGAACCCGGTACTGCTTGCCGCCGGTTTTGATCACCGCGTACATAGGTTAGCGCCTTAAAAACGTGCGTTCGCAAAATAGGGAACGCCCGCTCGGAAACCCGGCGGGCGAAGAGGGCGCGACTTATACAGCCCAAGGCCCGGGAGTCAACGGCGTAGCGGAGGATTCAGCCGCGGCGCGCGACGAAAGCACGCAAGTGGGTGGGAAGCCTCTGGAATGTTACTTTATAACACGCTATATGCCCTTCCGTGACCTCGCCCTTCTTCGCCTCGATCGCTGTGACCGCCTTCGCGGTCGCCTTCCTGCACGCCGCGCTGCCGACACACTGGCTGCCGTTCGTGCTGGTCGGGCGCGCGCAGAAATGGTCCACCGGCCGCACGCTGGGCGTGACCTTGCTGGCCGGTGTCGGCCACGTCGGCCTGACGATCGCGTTGGGCTTGGCGCTGGTGCTGGCGGGGATGGCCCTGCAGCCGTCGCTAGGCGGGCTGTTCCACCTGATCGTGGGCGGACTGATGATCGCGGTCGGCGTCTTTTATATTATTCGGGGGCGGCACAACCATGCGCTGCCTGAGGCCAGTCGCCGGGTCTACGCTTCAGACCGCGCGGCGGTCGCCGCCTTGGTGACGCTCCTGACGCTGTCGCCCTGTGAGGCTTTTCTGCCCTACTATCTGGCGGGCATGGAGCACGGCTGGGTCGCCTTCCTGGTGCTGAGCGGCGTTCTGATGGCCGCCACCGCAGCCGGCATGCTGATCTTCACCAGCCTGAGCCTGGCCGGCTTCAAGCGCCTGGGCCTGCAATGGGTCGAGCGCTACGAGGAAACCATCCTAGGCGTCGCCCTTGTTCTGGTCGGCCTGGCCGTCGCGTTCCTCAAGACGTAAAGCCCGCTTTCGTTCGGCGGTCAGGGCGCCTAAATAGCGGCCATGACCCAGACTGTTCCGACCTCCGGCAAGATCCCTGTCACCGTGCTCACCGGCTACCTCGGCGCCGGCAAGACCACATTGCTCAACCGCATCCTCACCGAGGAGCACGGCAAGCGCTACGCCGTGATCGTCAACGAGTTCGGCGAGGTCGGCATCGACAACGACCTTGTGGTCGGCGCCGACGAAGAAGTCTTCGAGATGAACAACGGCTGCGTGTGCTGCACGGTGCGCGGCGACCTGATCCGGGTTCTCCAGGGCCTGATGAAGCGCAAGGGCGGCTTCGACGCGATCATCGTCGAGACGACGGGCCTGGCCGATCCCGGCCCCGTGGCCCAGACCTTCTTTGTCGATGACGACGTCAAGGCGCGCACGGCGCTCGACTCGGTCACCGCCGTGGTCGACGCCAAGCACATCCTGCTGCGCCTGTCGGACAGCAAGGAGGCCGTCGAGCAGATCGCCTTCGCCGACCAGATCGTGCTGAACAAGACCGACCTCGTGTCCGAGGACGATCTGCGCCACGTCGAGGCGCGTATCCGTCGGATCAACCCGCTGGCCCCGATCCATCGCGCCCAGCGCTCGAACGTCCCGCTGGACGCCATCCTGGGCAAGCACAGCTTCGACCTGGAGCGGATCACCGACCTAGAGCCGGACTTCCTCAATCCCGCTCACGTCGAACCCGGCCACGTGCACGATGAGCACTGCGACCACGACCATCATCACCACCATGATCATGGCCATGTGCATGACGAGCATTGCGGCCACGACCACCACCATCATCATCATCACGACCACAAGAGCGACGTCCACGATGACGGCGTCAAAGGGATCTCGCTGACGCTGGACAAGCCGGTGGATGGCCAGAAGATCACCGCCTGGCTCAACGACCTCTTGGCCCGTCGCGGCCCCGACATCCTGCGCGCCAAGGGCATCATCGACGTGAAGGGCGAGGACAAGCGCCTCGTTTTCCAGGCCGTGCACATGATCCTGGAAGGCGACTTCCAGCGCCCGTGGACCGACAAGGACAAGCGCTACAGCCGCATGGTCTTCATCGGCCGCGATCTCGACGAGGCCGAGCTGCGCGCGGGTTTCGAGGCGACGGCGGCCTAAGTGCTTAAATCCTCCCCCAGCGGGGAGGGTGGGCGCGAAGCGACCGGAGGGGGAGTTTTCCTGGGCCTTGGTTCTTCCCTCTCCGTCGTCTCTTCGAGCCGACACCTCTCCCTTGGGAGAGGATTTCGGACAAACAAAAAGCCCCGGAGCCTTAAGCTCCGGGGCTTTCGTGTTTCTGGCTTCCGCCTGAGGATCCTTAGTGGATGTCCTCGTTGATCAGGCCGACCTTGAACCAGCCCGAGGTCTGCAGCTGGTTCAGCACGCCCATGAAGTCGGCGTACAGCACGTCGGCGTCGGCGCGGATCATGATGCGCTGCTCGTCCTTCGGGCCGGCTTGACCGGTGGCCGTGAACTTGGCGTTCAGATCGTACTCGAGGTTGTCGAGGCTGCTCTGCTTGTCAGCGATGAAGATCGCGCCCGACTTCTGGATCGAGATGAAGACCGGCTCCTTCGGCTTCGGCGCGTTCGGCGGCGGCGGAACCGCCGGCGGCAGGTCGATCTTGATGGAGGTCACGGCCATCGGCACGGCGACCATGAAGATGATCAGCAGAACCAACAGAATGTCCACGAAGGGCGTGACGTTGATTTCGGAGTTCTGGCCCAGATCGTAACGGCCACCACCGCCGCCAGCAAGTTTAGCCGCCATAGCCTGCACTGTCTCCCAGAAGGCCGCGCGCGTCGCACAGGCCTGAAATGTCGTTACCTCGCCACGTCTGGCGCAGACGGGCGCGGAAGTAAAGCCCGACGACGCGGCGCAATAGCAACCCCCTTTTTGACTCTTTTTGGCGGAACGCCGTTCGAATGGGCGCCTGGCCGCACCGGGGTTCGCGCGACGCGCGAATGTGACGCTTTTCGAAAGAGTCTAGTCGTCGCGATCCTCCTGTCTTATCTCGCGCGCATGATCTTTTCGTTCGACGCCTTCGTCACCAACGCCCTGTTCGACCGCTCCGGCCGGGCCATGTTTGCTCTCGGAGACGGCACGGTGCGCCTGCAGACCGAGGAGGGATTCGTCACGGTCGAGGCGCACGGCGGCCCGCTCGGCGGCGCCGTCCTGGCGGCGGCTGTTCACCCTAGCGGGATCGGGATCGTCACCGGTGGCGACGACGGCCGCGTGGTCTGGAGCCGAATCGAAGGGGGCGAGGTCGCCGCCACCCTGATCGCCGAGGTGAAAAACAGGTGGATCGAGCACGTGGCGACGAGCGCCGCTTCGGGTCTGATCGCCTTCACCGCCGGCAAGGAGGTCCATGTCCGCGACGCAGCCGACCCGGCCTTCGCGCGGGTGTTCGCGCACGAGAAGACGGTGTCGGGCCTGACGTTCGAACCCAAGGGCCGCCGCCTGGCCTCGGCGACCTATGGCGGCGCCTATCTCTGGTATGCGCGCATCGCCGATCAGAAGCCGACGATCCTCAAATGGGCCGGCAGCCATATCGCGGTGTCGTTCAGTCCGGACGGCAAGTTCCTGATCTCGTCGATGCAGGAAAACCAACTGCACGGCTGGCGGCTGTCCGACGGCAAGGACATGCGGATGGGCGGCTATCCGTCCAAGATCAAGAGCGTGGCCTTCTTCGACAAGGGCAATCTCCTGGCGACGGCCGGCGCTTCGGGCGCGGTGATCTGGCCGTTCGCGGGCGCTAACGGTCCGATGGGCAAGGAAGCCGCCGAGATCGGCTTTTCCCGCGATTCGATGGTGGTTCGGGTGGCGGGGATCGACCCTCAGCCCGTCTGCATCGCCGGCCAGGACAACGGCAAGATCTGGGCCGCCCACATGCGCAACGGCCGGATCGAGACCCTCAAGGCCGAGAAGGGCGCGCCGATCAGCGCCCTGTCGGTTAGCGCCGACGGCCAGCGCATGGCGTGGGGCGACGAGAGCGGCGAGGCCGGGGTCATCGAGATCCCCGACCTTTCCGGTCCGCGCCAGTTCGTGGGGTAACGTCCATCCGACCTTCCCGGCGAATGCCGGGACCAAGATGGAAAAGCGCTGACGTGTCCGCCACGAGCTCGGCGCTCTTCCAATCACCCGGATGCCTTTGGATCTGGGCCCCGGCGTTCGCCGGGGGATCGGAAGTAAGGCCCTCAGAACCCCTTGATCTCCGCCCACTCTTCGAACGGCGCTCGGCGTGAACGGAAATTGTTCACGGGGGCGTCAGCGTCGCGGTAGCCCAGCGCCATGCCCGAGAACAGCATGTGGCCCTCGGGCAGGCCGACATGCTCGTCGACCAGCTTGTTGTAATGCGACCAGAACTCCTGCGGGCAGGTGTCGAGGCCGCGCTCGACGGCCAGCAGCATGAAGGTCTGCATCAGCATGCCGACATCGCTCCACTGCGGCGGACCGCAGCGGCGATCGATCGAGAAGAACAGCTGCACCGGCGCGCCGAAGCCCTGGCCGTTGTTGGCGAACCATTGCAGGCGCTGCAGCTTGTCCTCGCGTGGTATGCCTAGCGCCCCGTACATGTCCTCGCCGACCTGGAAGCGGCGACTGCGCAGCGGCTCCCAGAGGTTGGCCGGATAGACGTCATATTCGGTGGGATCGGGCGAGGCCACACGCTGCAGCATGGCGGCCTTCAGCGCCTCCAGCGGCGCGCCGCCCACGACCTGCACCCGCCAGGGCTGGAGATTGCCACCCGACGGGGCCCGCGCGGCCGCTTCCAAAAGGTCGCGGATCAGTCCGGCGTCCACCGGATCGGGCTTGAAGGCGCGCACCGACATGCGGCGGTTCACGGCGTCGATCACGTCCATCGAAGGCTCCCTTAACCGAATAGATTTATCCCGCGCGACAGCGGCGTTGGCTGTGGTTAGCATCCGTCCGCTGCGTCAAGACAAGTGGGGCGTTTCGTGCGGCGGCTTTTGCGCAATCTTCTGCTGGCGGTGTTCCTGGTGCTGGTCGCCGGGCCCGTGGTGGCGGTCATTCTCTATCGCTTCATTCCGCCGCCGGTGACCCCGCTGATGGTGATCCGCGCTGTCGAGGGACGCGGGCTGGATCATCGCTGGCGACCGATGGACAAGATCTCACCCGCCCTGCCGCGAGCGCTGATCGCGGCGGAAGACGCCAAGTTCTGCGACCACCGCGGGTTCGATTTCGAAGCGCTGCAGAAGGCCTACGAGAACAACGAGTCGGGCCGGAAGATCCGGGGCGGCTCCACGATCAGCCAGCAGACGGCTAAGAACGTCTTCCTGTGGCCGGGGCGCTCTTATGTCCGCAAGGGCTTGGAGGCTTGGTTCACGGTGCTGATCGAGACCTTCTGGGGCAAGAAGCGGATCATGGAGGTCTATATGAACTCCATCGAGTACGGCTCGGGCATCTACGGGGCCGAGGCCGCCGCCCAGCGCTATTTCGGCGTCAGCGCCGCCAAGCTGACCCAGGCCCAGTCCGCGCGTCTGGCCGCCATCCTGCCCAGCCCCCTGAAGTGGAAGGTGATCAAGCCGGGCAAGTACGTCGCCAAGCGCACCAAGAAGATCGGCAAGGCCTCGGGCGCGGTGCGGCGCGACGGTCTGGCTGACTGCGTGGCCTGAGACGGAGATCGCCATGCCTGTCGCCCCCGGCCCGACGCTTGAGACCGAACGCCTGATCCTGCGACCGCCGGCTGACGCGGATCTGGACCGCTGGGCGCAGATGATGGCCGATCCGGTCGCGGCGCGCTTTATTGGTGGCCAGCAACCCCGCGCCACGGCCTGGCGGTTCATGGCGACCATGGCCGGCTCGTGGGCCCTCAACGGATTTGGCATGTTCTCGGTCATCGAGAAGGCCTCTGACCAATGGCTTGGCCGCATCGGGCCCTGGCGGCCTGAGGGTTGGCCGGGGACCGAGGTCGGCTGGGGTCTGCATCCTGAGGCCTGGGGTCGAGGCTATGCGGTCGAGGCCGCCACCGCCACGATCGACTGGGTCGTGGATCACCTAGGCTGGACCGACGTCATCCACTGCATCGGTCCTGAGAACACGCCCTCCCAGGCGGTGGCTGCGCGACTGGGTTCGGTCAATCGCGGGCTGGGGCGTCTGCCGCCGCCCTTCGAGGATCATGTCATCGAGATCTGGGGGCAGACCGCCGACCAATGGCGAGCCCGTCGCAAGAGGTAGTGCGGACGCTCAATCCACCGCCAGGATGATGTCGGCTGCGGCGATCGAGGCGATAACAGGATCGCCGGCGGCAAGCGCCCAGCCGGGCGCGCCGGCTGCGACCGTGGCCACCAGCGACTTCCCCGCGGACAGACCGATCGTCACTTCGGCGGCGGCCTGACCGCCCTCGCGGTCGAGAATCCGCCCCTCCAGCCTGTTTTCCGCCGGCGCCCCGTCCAGCCGGATGAAGCTGGACTTGATCAAGGCGATGGCCGGGTGACCTGGTGCGAGGCCAAGGTCCTCCACGCTGCGCCGGGTGACCCGGGCGATCACCGCCAGACCCTCGCCGACGTCCAGGGTGACGGCGGCGGTGACATCGTCTGCGCTGACCTTCGTCACGAGGCCGCGCAGGGCGTTGCGGGCGCTGGTGCGCAGGCCAAGGCCCCAGAGCAGCTCGGCGTCGCTGGTCAGGTCGGCTTCCAGCCGCGCGAAGGCGGCGCTTATCTCTCGCTCGGCGGCGCGAAAGGCGCGGATCACCGCGTGACCCCGGGCGGTCACCTGCGCCGCGCCGCCGGCGCGCCCGCCCGGCGCGGCGCTGACCAGCGGCGTCTCGAACAGATTGTTCAGCGCCTGCACGCCGTCCCAGGCGCCCTTGTAGGAGAGACCGACATCCTTGGCGGCCGCCGTGATCGAGCCATGCCGCGCCACCGCTTCCAGAAGGGCGATGCGCTCCAGCCCCACCCGCGCCAGCCCCTCGCGCTTGAGGATCAAGGAGGCGCTGAAATCGGCGGCGTTGCTCACTGGTCGGATCTCGAATTCGTCGTTATGTAGTCTGACTGCATAACCGTAGCGCTGACCTCAAGGCATATCAGATGATCGCTCGCCGTCCGACGCTGATCGCCGCTCTGGCTGGCCTATGGTCGCTGGCGGTGGCCGGTGCGGCCCTGGCCGGCGAGACCAAGGTCGCGGTCGCGGCCAACTTCACCGAGCCCGCCAAGGCGATCGCCGCGCGCTTCAAGGCCAGGACCGGTCATGAGGTCGTGCTCAGCTTCGGCTCGTCGGGCCAGTTCTACACCCAGATCGCCAACGGCGCGCCGTACGAGGTGTTCCTGTCGGCGGACGTCGAACGCCCCCAGAAGGCCGAGGCGGCGGGGCTGGCCGTGGCTGGAACGCGCTTTACCTACGCGACCGGGCGTCTTGTGCTGTTCAGCCGGACGCCGGGCCTTGTCGACGGCGGGGGCGCGGTGCTGAAGAGCGGCCGGTTCGACAAGCTGGCCATCGCCGACCCCAAGGCCGCGCCCTATGGCCAGGCGGCGCTCGAAACCCTGAACAAGCTCAAGCTCTACGACGTTCTGAAGCCGAAGATCGTCACAGGCGCATCGATCACTCAGGCCTATCAGTTCGCCCAGACCGGGGCGGCGGAGCTGGGTTTCGTGGCGCTGTCGCAGGTCGTTGACGACAAGAGCGGTTCGCGCTGGATCGTGCCGGCCGCGAACCACACCCCGATCGAGCAGCAGGCGGTGCTGCTCAAGATCGGCGCGAACAGCGACGCCGCCAAGGCTTTTCTGGCGTTCCTGAAGAGCGCCGAGGCCAAGGCCATCATCCGCCGTTACGGCTACGAGGTGCGTTGAGGATGGCCGAGGTGTTATGGCTGACGGCGAAGCTGGCGGGGATCACCACCCTGCTTCTGCTGTTGCTGGCCACGCCGCTTTCCTGGTGGCTGGCCCGAGGCCGTTCACCGCTGCGCACGCCCGTCACCGCCATCGTCGCACTGCCGATCGTCCTGCCGCCGACCGTGCTGGGCTTCTATCTGCTGATCGCTCTGGGACCCAACAGCCCGCTGATGGCGCTGCTGCAGCCGTTCGGGGTGCGGACCCTGGCCTTCACCTTCGAAGGGCTGGTGATTGGTTCGCTGATCTATTCGCTGCCGTTCGCCGTTCAGCCGCTGCGCAACGCGTTCCTGGCCATCGGCGACGAGCCGCTCGAAGCCGCCGCTAGCCTCGGAGCCTCGCGCGCGCAGACCTTCTGGCGGGTGGCGCTGCCCTTGGCGGTTCCGGGATATGTCGCCGCCGCGATCCTGACCTTCGCCCACACGGTTGGCGAGTTCGGCGTGGTGATGATGCTGGGCGGAAACATCCCGGGCGAGACCACGATGCTGTCGACCGAGATCTACCGCCTGGTCGAGGCGCTGGAATGGGGCGAGGCTCACCGCCTGTCGCTGCTGCTGCTGGCCTTCGCGTTCCTGGTGCTGTTCGTCCTGCTGGCGCTGGAGGCGCGGTCGAAGATCGTGCTGCGTACGCGGGCTTGAGGCGCGGCGACCGCTTGACCGATCAGAACCAGCCCGCCTCGCGCAGCGCCTTGGCGTAGGCCCGGCTGACGGGCGCCTCGATCTCGCCCTTGAGCTTTAGCGTCGCCCGACCATCGCCGCGACGGGCGTCCTCGACGGCGCTCTTGGCGACCCACCACGAGCGGTGCGTCTGGGCGCCCTCGATCCCCTCCAACTCAGCCACGGCGTCGGAGAGGCGCATCAGGATCAGGTCCTGACCGCGCGAGGTGTGCAGGCGCAGATAGTGGTCTTGCGCCTCGACGGCGTAGAGTTCGGCGCCGCGCAGCTTGGGCGGCAGCCGTTCGAGGAAGCGGGGGGGCGAGGCCCCGGTCGGCGCGGCGTGGGTCTCCACGGGGCGCCGTTGAACCATGAAGTTCAGCGCCGTCATCGCCACGGTGACGATGAACACAGGCCCGAGATAGAAGGGCAAGGTGCGTGGTCGGGGCGGGCCGTGAAAGGCCAGCTCACTGACCAGCCAGACCACCACTGTGAAGGGCAAGGTGATGCTGATCGCCGTCAGCGCGCCGTAAAGCCAAGGCCGCGCATCGGCTCGGCCTTCACGGCCGATCAGATGCGTGATCCCCGTGCCGACCACGGCGCCGGCCAGACACAAACCGACCCAATACGCCAGGCGGACACCAACGGGCGCGGCGTCGCTGCCGAACGCGCCGATCAGCGCCAGGAACACGCCGGCGGCCGCCGAGACGCCAAAGCCTCGAAGACTGTCCTGCCGGACCATGGCCGTTCGCGAAGCGTGAACGGCGCCGGCGAGCCGTTCACGAAACGAGGCCGGTGACTGGCGCAACGACGATTGAGACACGAACCCGACCACTCCACCAAGGCTTTCGACAGCGAGGCGATCCACCGCCCCGCTCGAACCGGGAGTGAAGGAAGATGGCCGCGCATGGCAAGTCAATCTCGCAGGCTTCGGATCGCTGGAGCGGTCTGCGCAACGCCGCCCTGGGCGTCGGCGCGGCGACACTGATCGTCGCGCTGACGGCGCCGGGCGTGTTCACCGACATTGGCGCTCTTGCCGAACGGCTCCAGCCTCACGCGCCCGATCTCTCGCGCATCGCCGCCGCGCCGGCGGTGGTCCAACTGCACCTGTTCTCGGCGCTGACCGCTCTGGCCATCGGCGTCGTCCTGATGATGCGGGTGAAGGGCACGACCCTGCACAAGCTCCTGGGGTGGACCTGGGTGCTGGCGATGGGCTCGACGGCGCTCAGTTCGCTGTTCATCCGCGAGATCAACCACGGCGCCTTCAGCTTCATCCACCTGTTGTCGGGCTGGACGATCGTGGGCCTGCCCGGCGCGGTCTACGCCATCAAGCGCGGCAAGGTCTCGGCGCACCGCCGCGCCATGACCGGCATGTTCGTCGGCGGCCTGCTGGTGGCTGGTCTCTTCACCTTCCTCCCTGGTCGCCTGCTCTGGACGGTGTTCCTGGGCTGAACCCTCTCCCTTTTCGCTTCCACAAAGGACCTCTGACATGACCTTCGCTCGCACCCTTGGCCTGGCCTTGGCCGCTGCCGCCCTTCTGGTTCCCGCCGCCCGCGCTCAGGACGCTATGGGCGAGGTGACGCTCACCTTCCCCGGCCTGAAGGCCAAGCAGGGCCAGATCATGATCGCCGTGTTCGACAGCGCCCAGGGCTGGGCGGCGGGCAAACCCGTCCGGGTCGCCATGGCGTCCGCCGCCGCCGATCCCGCCGCCGCCAAGATCCTGGCTCTGCCGCCAGGCTTCTACGCCGTACGCGCCTTCCAGGACGTCGATGGCGACGGCAAGATGGGGACCAACCCCTTCGGTATGCCGACCGAGCCCTACGGATTCTCGCGCGACGCTCAACCGAACATGGGCCCGCCGTCGTTCGACGCCGCCGCCTTTGAGGTCAAGGCCGGCGCCAACGCGCAATCCCTCCGCCTGAACTGAGAGCCCAGCCATGAACCGGCGTGACATCCTCCGCGGCGCAGTCTTGACGGGCGCCGCCGCTATCCTCACCCCCGAAACGCTTTGGGCGGCCGCCGTCAGCGACTGGACCCTGGGCATGGCCGATGTCGAGGCCGATATCGCCCCCACGGGCATGACCTTGGTTCACGGTCGTGCGCCCATCGACCTGAAGGGCACGCTCTTCCGCAACGGTCCGGCCAAGTTCCGTAGGCCCGGCGGTTCGGTCGGCCACTGGTTTGACGGCGACGGCATGGTCCGCAAGTTCCAGATGGGCGATGGTCAGGCGCGCATGGCGGCTCGCTTCGTCGACACCGTCAAGCGCCGCCAAGACACCGCCGCTGATGCGGTGATCACTCCTGGCTATGGCACGACGGGAGGGGCGGGCGCGCGGGTCGGGTCGGCCGATGACGCCAACGCGGCCAACACTTCGGTGATGATGGCGGGCGGCGAGCTCTGGGCGCTGTGGGAAGCCGGCTCGCCGACGGCGATGGATCCGGTCTCCCTGGAGACGCGCGGGTTCAAGGCGCTGAGGCCCGACATGAAGGGCATGCCGTTCCTGGCCCATCCGCGCGTCGAGCCGGATGGCACGGTCTGGAACCTGGGCCTGGCGGGCAAGCGGGCGGTGGTATGGAACCTCTCGGCCGACGGCGCCCTGCGCAAGGCCGAGGTCATCACCCTGCCGCGCGCCGGCTACATGCATGACTTCACCGCCACCGCGCGCAGTCTCGTCATCATCCTCCAGCCCTGGGTGCAGGAAGGCATGCGCATGCCGATCGCGACCAACATGGTCTGGCGGCCGGAGCTGGGGACCAAGGTCCTGGTGCTCGACAAGGACGATCTTTCCAAGCGTCGCGTGTTCGAGCTGCCCCCCTTCTTCTTCTTCCATCTGGGCGACGCCTGGGAAGAGGCGGACGGGACGATCCGTTTCGACGCCTGCATCGACAAGGATCCTTCCGGAACCGCGGCGAACGGCGGGGCGATCGTGCGCGGCGAGTTCCTCAAGGCGCCGCCGCCGCGCCGGGCCATGATCACGCTGCGCGCCAACGGCCAGGCCGAGCTGGCCGCAGAGGCGGTCAGCGCTGAGTTCCCGCGCTCGGATCCGCGTTTTGCGGGTCTCGCCCGGCGCTATTCGGTTCACCTGACCAACGAACGGCCCGATCGCCCGCTCTTCCAGGGCGTGGCTGTCCGCGACTGGAAGACGGACCGCGATCAGGTCTTCGATTTCGGCGCGCGTCATCTTGTCGAGGAGATGGTCTTCGCACCGCGCCCCGGATCTTCGGCGGAACTGGACGGCTGGCTGGTCGGCACGACGATCAACCTCGACGCCCGCGCGACCGAGCTGCACGTGTTCGACGCTCGCCACGTGGATCGGGGGCCGATGGCGACCTGGCGCGCGCCGGTGGCCTTGCCGGTGACGTTCCATGGGGTGTTCGCCGGCGCTTGAGCGAACAGCGGTCCTTGCCAGGGCCGCTGGGTTGCGCCTATCCGGGGGCGGAGCTTCATCAAGGCGGGCCCTTCCCATGACCGCAACCAAGTCTCGCGCCCGCGTCGGCGGACGGGGGCGCCCGTCCAAGGCCAAGGGTCTGGACCTGAAGGAAACCATCCTCGATGCGGCCGAGGGGCTGTTCGCGCGTCACGGCTTCTATGGCGTCACCACGCGCCAGGTGGCGGCCGAGGCTGGCGTCGACACCGCCTTGATCCATTACTACTTCGGGGCCAAGCGCGAGCTGTTCGACGCGGTGTTCCTGCGTCGCGCCGAGATCCTCAACCAGGCCCGCGAAGCTTCGATGAACGCCTATGTGAAGGCCAACGCCGGCGCGATGACGGTCGAGGGGGTCATTGAGGCCTTCATCGACCCGCTGTTGCGGATCTCGCAGGACGGGGGGCAGGGCTGGAAGAGCTACTTCGTCCTGGTCGCCCAGGTGAACAACACCCCGGCCTGGGGTGGGGAGACCATGACCCGCTTCTTCGATCCGGTGGTTCATCAACTGGTCGAGACGCTCAAGGCGGTGCGGCCCGAGGCGGCCTATCGTGACCTCTACTGGTGCTACCAGTTTCTCACCGGCTCGATGATGCTGACCCTTTCAGAAACGGGACGGATCGACTCCCTGTCTGAGGGCGAGTGCCACTCCAGTGATCTTGAGTCCGTCCGTCAGCGCCTCTTCGCCTATTGCGCAGCAGGCTTCGAGGCCGTGATCGCCAAGCAGAACAAGGCCCTGGCCCGCGTCTGATCCGCCACACGCGCTCCATTTTTCATCACTTGATGAAAAAGGGCTGGCGTCCCGCGCCTGATCGGGTGATGGTGGCTGCAATTCGCTGTTCGATGAATTGGCGAACCCTGAGCTCGCGTCCGCGAAAGACGGATCCGGCTTGGGAGGGCGGAACACTAGGGAGGGGAAACCCATGACTTCGATGTGGAAGGCTGCGCTGCTGGCTGGCGCTGCGTGGAGCACGATCGCCGGCGCTGCGTCGGCTCAGCAGGCTCCGGCCGCTGACAGCTCGGTCTCGGTCGACGAGGTGACGGTCACCGCGCGTCGTCGCGAGGAAAATCTCAAGGACGTTCCTGTCGCCGTCTCGGCCTTCTCTGCCGAGAAGCTCGAGCGCTCGGGCGGCACGGACATCACCGTCCTGTCGCAGACGACGCCAAACATCACGGTGCAGACCGCTCGCGGTTCGAACTCGACCCTGATCAGCTATATCCGCGGCGTCGGCCAGCAGGATCCGCTTTGGGGCTTTGAGCCCGGCGTCGGCCTCTATGTCGACGACGTCTACATCTATCGCCCGCAAGGCGCAGTGCTCGACATCTTCGACGTCGAGCGTATCGAAGTGCTGCGCGGCCCGCAGGGCACGCTGTACGGCCGCAACACCATCGGCGGCGCGATCAAGTACGTGACCAAGCGTCTTGGTGACGAAGCCGGCGCCAAGATCAAGGGCACGTACGGCAGCTACAATCAGACCGACGTTCTGGTCTCGGGTCAGACCCCGGTCGGCGGCGGCCTGTCGGTCGGCGGCGCCTATGCGCTCTACAAGCGTGATGGCTATGGCGCGAACATCACGACCGGCGCGGAGCACTACAACAAGGACGTTGAGGCCTTCCGTCTCAGCGCCGAGTATCAGCCGACCGAGGACCTGTTCTTCCGCCTGGCCTATGACAAGGTCGTGGACGACTCCAACGCCCGCCACGGCCACCGTGAACTGCCGGCCTTGGTCGGTGGCTATAAGGTGCTGGACATCTATGACACTCAGAGTGGCCTGGGCGACAAGAACCACGTGATGACCAAGGGCGTATCGCTGACCGCTCAGTGGAACGCCACCGATAAAGTCACGCTCAAGTCGATCACCGCCAACCGTCGCGGCCACACCGACACCGTCATCGACTTCGACGGCACCCCGCTGCCGACGCTGGACGTGCCGGCCACCTATGACGACCGTTCGTTCTCGCAGGAACTGCAAGCCGTCTATTCGGACGACACCGTCCAGGGCGTGTTTGGCCTCTACTACATGAACAGCCAGGCCTCGGGCGAGTTCGACACCATCGCCGGAAACCTCGGCGTGGCCATCGCCAACGGCGGCAAGGTCAACACCCAGAGCTTCGCGGCGTTCTTCGACTTCAGCGCCAACTTCACCGACAAGTTCAAGGTCTCGCTGGGCGCCCGCGCCACCCGCGACGCCAAGCGCGTTAACGCCTATCGCTTCTTCTATCTCGGCGCGACGCGCACGCCTTATCAGGGCGGCACGCCCCGTCCGATCCTGCAGACGCGCACCAACTACAACGCCGAAAAGACCTTCGAGCAGTTCACGCCGCGCATCTCGGCCTCGTATGACCTCAGCGACGACCTGACGACCTACGTCTCGTTCTCGAAGGGCTACAAGTCGGGCGGCTGGGACATGCGCGGCGACGCGTTCATCACCCCGCAGACGGTCAACGGCTACCGACCCGAGGTCGTGAAGACCTACGAAGCCGGTTTGAAGGGCTACATGCTCGACCGCCGGGTCTCGTTCTCGTCGGCGGCCTTCCTATCGAAATATACCGACCAGCAGGTCACGACCCAGGTCGTGGTGCCCTCGGGCATCGCCAGCTCTGTCGACAACGCCGGCGCCTCGACCCTTTACGGCGTCGAGTTTGAAGCCAACGCCAAGCTGAGCGCGAACCTGTCGGCCAATGTCGCTCTGGGCTACATCCACGCCGAGTACGACACCTTCAGCCGCTTCGTGCCGGCCGGCGCGCCGAACCCGCTGAACCCGTCGACGACCCTGGCCACCGGCCAGATCATCAACGTGGCCGACCTCTACGGCTTCCAGAACACGCCGGAGTGGACGGGCAATGTCAGCCTGACCTGGCGCGGCGAACTGGCGGGCGGTGATCTGGCGATCACGCCGATGGTCAGCTATCGCGACGCCTACCAGCAGTTCGAGCAGCCCCTGCCGCTGCTGGACCAGAAGGCCTTCACCCTGGTGGACCTGACGGCCCAGTGGACCGCTCCGGGCGGCCGCTACAAGCTGGCCCTGACCGGCAAGAACCTGACCAACGAAAAGTACCGCACCGGTGGCTACAACTTCGGGGTCCCGACCTACAACAATGCGGTGATTGGCTTCTACGGTCCGCCGCGCACCGTGGCCGCTTCCATCGAGGTGGCGTTCTAATCTAGGCGATAGCTGCTCGGGCGGGACTTGCTGCAACAGGTCCCGCCCTTTTTGTATCTGGACGGGCGTTGAGGAGGGCGAGCATGAGCGAGGACGTGAACAAGGCCGAAACGGCCGGGCGGGGCGGCCGCTACCGCTACGTGGTGCTGGCCATGCTGATCCTGGCCTACACCTTCAACTTCCTCGACCGGCAGATCCTCGGGATCCTGGCTGGGTCGATCAAGGCCGAGCTGCATCTGACGGACACCCAGCTGGGCCTGATGGGCGGGGTCGCCTTCGCCGCGCTGTACACGACGCTGGGCGTGCCTTTGGCTTGGCTGGCTGACCGGGTCAGCCGCACCTGGATCATGACCGTGGCCCTGACTGTATGGAGCGGCTTCACCGTCGCCTGCGGCCTTGCCGGCGGCTTCTGGAGTCTGTTCCTGGCGCGCATGGGCGTCGGCGTCGGTGAGGCGGGCGGCGTGGCGCCGGCCTACTCGCTGATTGCGGACTACTTCCCCAAGGAGCAGCGGGCCCGGGCGCTTGCGGTCTATTCCTTCGGCATTCCGCTGGGCACGGCGCTGGGCGTGCTGTTCGGCGGCCTGATCGCCGCCTATGTCGACTGGCGCTTCGCCTTCATCGCTGTCGGTCTGGCTGGCGTCGTGCTTGCGCCGATCTTCAAGTGGGTGGTCAAGGACCCTGTGCGCGGCGGTCTCGACCGCGCGCCCGGCGAGGTCGCGCCGATCGAGCCGCCCAAGGCGCCGGCGTTCGGCCAGGTGCTGGCCACCATCATGCCCAAACCCAGCTTCTGGCTGCTGTCGTTCGGCGCGGCTTGCTCGTCGATCTGCGGCTATGGCGTGGCGTTCTGGCTGCCGACCTTCTTCCAGCGCAGCTTCGGGCTCTCGCTGACCGACCGCGCGCTTTACTACAGCGCTCTGTCGCTGATCGGCGGCGTGGCGGGCATCTGGCTGGGCGGCGTTCTGGCCGACCGCTTCGGCGCCAAGAACAAGGCCGCCTACGCCCTGGCGCCGGCGATCTGCTTCCTGGTGGCTCTGCCGTGCTTCCTGCTGGCGATGAACGTCCAGTCGATGGTCGTGGCGTTCCTGCTCTTTCTGATCCCGACGGGCCTGAACCTGGCGTGGCTGGGTCCGGTGGTGGCGGCTGTGCAGCATCTGGCGCCGGCGTCGATGCGGACGACCACTTCGGCGCTCTTCCTGCTGATCAACAATCTACTGGGCCTGGCGGTCGGGCTCTGGTTCTTCGGCTTTGTGTCGGACCTGCTCACCCCGCGCTATGGCGCGGAGTCGATGCGCTACGCGCTCTACTACGGGCTTGGCTTCTATGTCCTCGCCGCCGCTCTGCTGATCATCGCCTCGCGTCGCCTGCAAAAGGACTGGGCTGAGTAGGGCCCGCAGGGCCGTTACGTCGACCGTCTGAGGCTGCATTCCCGCAATGACAACGTTGCCATTGCGCGGACGCTCTCAAGTCGCTCGACCAGCACTGTGGCGTGAAAGGGATGGGACCGGTAACAATGCCGCCCCGTCAAGGGCTTCCTTGCCGCGCCCGCCCAAACAGACGGCGACTGCGGCCTATCGGACAAGATAACCGCGCAAGCCTTCACCTTATCGTCCGCGCGCGGTTGCGCCTGCGAAATAGCGCTCCTATAACCCGGCCACATTTCAGAAAGCCGTCGTCGAGACCGGGCCCACATGAACATCCACGAACATCAAGCCAAAGCCGTACTCGCCGAGTTCGGCGCCCCCGTGCCGCGCGGTTTCGCCGCGTTCACGCCCGATGAAGCCGCCGCCGCCGCCGAAAAGCTGGGCGGGCCGGTCTTCGTCGTGAAGAGCCAGATCCACGCCGGCGGCCGTGGCAAGGGCAAGTTTGAGGGCCTGGGCCCCGACGCCAAGGGCGGCGTCCGGGTCGTCAAGTCGGTCGACGAAGTCCGTTCGAACGCCGAGGAAATGCTGGGCCGCGTCCTTGTGACGCACCAGACGGGTCCCAAGGGCAAGCAGGTCAACCGCCTCTACATCGAAGAAGGCGCGGCGATCGCCAAGGAATTCTATCTGTCGCTGCTGGTTGACCGCGCCTCGAGCAAGGTCTCGGTGGTCGCTTCGACCGAAGGCGGCATGGACATCGAAGACGTCGCTCACTCGACGCCCGAGAAGATCCACACCTTCACCATCGACCCGGCGACGGGCGTGTGGCCGACCCATCAGCGCGCCCTGGCCAAGGCTCTGGGCCTGACCGGCGGTCTGGCCAAGGAAGCCGCCTCGCTGCTGAACCAGCTCTATACGGCGTTCATGGCCAAGGACATGGCCATGCTGGAGATCAACCCGCTGATCGTGACGGCGGATGATCACCTGCGCGTCCTCGACGCCAAGCTGTCGTTCGACGGCAACAGCCTGTTCCGTCACCCGGACATCAAGGCGCTGCGCGACGAGAGCGAAGAAGACCCCAAGGAAATCGAAGCCAGCAAGTACGACCTGGCCTATATCGCCCTCGACGGCGAAATCGGGTGCATGGTCAACGGCGCCGGTCTGGCCATGGCCACCATGGACATCATCAAGCTGTACGGCGCCGAGCCGGCCAACTTCCTTGATGTCGGCGGCGGCGCTTCGAAGGAGAAGGTCACCGCGGCCTTCAAGATCATCACCGCCGATCCGGCCGTGAAGGGCATCCTGGTCAACATCTTCGGCGGCATCATGCGCTGCGACATCATCGCGGAAGGCGTCATCGCCGCCGTGAAGGAAGTCGGTCTCCAGGTTCCGCTGGTCGTCCGTCTGGAAGGCACCAACGTCGAACTCGGCAAGAAAATCATCTCGGAAAGCGGCCTGAACGTCATCGCCGCCAACGATCTGTCTGACGGCGCCGAGAAGATCGTCGCCGCTGTGAAGGGCGCCCGCTAAATGTCGGTTCTGATCGGTTCCCACACCAAGGTCATCTGCCAGGGCATCACCGGCGCTCAAGGCACGTTCCACACCGAGCAGGCCATCGCGTACGGCACGCAGATGGTCGGCGGCGTCACCCCGGGCAAGGGCGGTCAAACCCACATCGGCCTGCCGGTGTTCGACACCGTCGCCGAAGCCAAGGACCGCACCGGCGCCGACGCCTCGGTGATCTATGTCCCGCCGCCCTTCGCGGCCGACTCGATCCTGGAAGCCATCGAAGCCGAGATCCCGCTGATCGTCTGCATCACCGAGGGCATCCCGGTGCTGGACATGGTCAAGGTCAAGAAGGCTCTGGCTGGCTCCAAGTCGCGCCTGATCGGCCCGAACTGCCCGGGCGTGCTGACGCCCAAGCAGTGCAAGATCGGCATCATGCCGGGCTCGATCTTCTCGGAAGGCTCGGTCGGCGTCGTGTCGCGTTCGGGCACCCTGACCTATGAAGCGGTGTTCCAGACCACGAACGCGGGCCTTGGCCAGACGACCGCCGTCGGTATCGGCGGCGACCCTGTCAAGGGCACCGAGTTCATCGACGTCCTGGAAATGTTCCTGGCCGACGAAGCCACCAAGTCGATCGTCATGATCGGTGAAATCGGCGGCTCGGCCGAAGAAGAAGCGGCCCAGTTCCTGAAGGACGAAGCCAAACGCGGTCGCAAGAAGCCGATGGTCGGCTTCATCGCCGGCCGCACGGCTCCTCCCGGTCGTCACATGGGCCACGCCGGCGCCATCGTGTCGGGCGGCAAGGGCGGCGCCGAGCACAAGATCGCGGCGATGGAAGAGGCGGGCATCCGCGTCTCACCGTCGCCGGCCAAGCTGGGCGAGACCCTGCTGGAAGTCCTGAAGGGCTAAACTAGACACCGAGACCCCGCCTCGCGCGGGGCCCAGGTTTTTTGCGACCGCCAGTCGACGATCCGAAAAAATCACCTGGGCCCCCGCTAAGCGACGGGCGCCCGGGTGATTGAGAGACTATATTTACGGGCTGTGCGGTAGCGCTCCCGTAAGCAGCGGATCTGAAGGCGACAAATCCATGGCGGACGACGCAGGCATCATCAACCAGGTCTTGACCGAGACCAGCTTCCTCTACGGCGCCAATGCGGCGTTCGTGGAAGATCTCTACGCCCAGTGGGCGGAGAATCCCGCCTCGGTCGAGCCCTCGTGGAACGCCTTCTTCGCCAGCCTGCAGGAACAGGCCGACCAGGTTAAGCGCGCCGCGCAAGATCCGGCCTGGACCCCCAAGAAGGTCGCCACCGTCCGTCCGGACTGGCTGTCGGCCCTGGATGGCCAGTGGGCCACCGTCGCCCCCGCCGTCGAAGCCAAGGTTTCCAAGGCCATCGAGGCTAAGGCGCCCGGCGCCAACGCCGAGGCCGTCCGCGCCGCCACGCTGGACAGCCTGCGCGCCATCATGATGATCCGCGCCTACCGGATGCGGGGTCACCTGGCCGCCAATCTCGACCCGCTGGGCCTGGATCCGCCCAAGGACGCCAGCGAGCTGGACCCGGCCTCGTACGGTTTCTCGGAAGCCGACTACGACCGCCCGATCTTCCTGGACTACGTGCTGGGCCTGGAGACGGCCACCGTCCGCGAGATCCTGTCGATCGTCCGCCGCACCTACTGCGGCAATGTCGGCGTGCAGTACATGCACATCTCCGACCCGGCCGAGAAGGCCTGGCTGCAGGAGCGCATCGAGGGCCGCGACAAGGAAATCACCTTCTCCAAGGAGGGCAAGGTCGCCATCCTGAAGAAGCTGATCGAGGCCGAGGGCTTCGAGAAGTTCCTGCACAAGCGCTTCCCCGGCACCAAGCGCTTCGGCCTGGACGGCGGCGAGGCGATGGTTCCGGCGCTGGAGCAGATCATCAAGCGCGGCGGCGCGCTGGGCGTGAAGGACATCGTCCTGGGCATGCCGCACCGCGGCCGCCTGAACGTGCTGGCCGCCGTTATGGGCAAGCCCTACCACGTCATTTTCCACGAGTTCCAAGGCGGCTCGTCGGTGCCCTCGGACGTCGAGGGCTCGGGCGACGTGAAGTATCACATGGGCGCCTCGTCGGACCGTGAGTTCGACGACAACAAGGTCCACCTGTCGCTTACCGCCAACCCGTCGCACCTGGAAATCGTCAACCCGGTCGTGATCGGCAAGGCCCGCGCCAAGCAGGCCTTCACCCTGCGCGAACAGCCGGACGCCGGCCGTGGCCATGTGCTGCCGCTGCTGCTGCACGGCGACGCCGCCTTCGCCGGCCAGGGCGTGGTGGCCGAGTGCTTCACCCTGTCGGGCCTGAAGGGCTACCGCACGGGCGGCACCATCCACTTCATCGTCAACAACCAGATCGGTTTCACCACCAGCCCGCGCTATTCGCGCAGCTCGCCGTATCCGAGCGACATGGCGCTGATGGTCGAGGCCCCGATCTTCCACGTGAACGGCGACGATCCCGAAGCCGTTGTCTTCGCCGCCAAGGTCGCCACCGAGTACCGGCAGAAGTTCGGCAAGGACGTGGTCATCGACATGGTCTGCTACCGTCGCTTCGGCCACAACGAAGGCGACGACCCGACCATGACGTCGCCGCTGATGTACGCGAAGATCAAGGGTCACCCCCCGACGCGTGAGCTTTACTCGAACCGCCTGATCGCCGAGGGCGTCATCACCCAGGCCGACAGCGACGGCTGGGTCTCGGAGTTCGAGAAGTTCCTCGACGCCGAGTTTGACGCCGGCAAGACCTACAAGCCCAACAAGGCTGATTGGCTGGACGGCAAGTGGGCCGGCCTGACCCTGCCGGGCGACGAGGATCGTCGCGGCAAGACGGCCTTCCCGGCGACGCGGCTGCGCGAACTGGGCCGCCAGATCACGACGATCCCCGAGCGCATCGACGCGCACAAGACCGTGCGCCGCGCCATCGAGAACCGTCGCGACGCGTTCGAGAAGGGCGAGGGCATCGACTGGGGCGCGGCCGAGCACCTGGCGTTCGCCACCCTGCTCGATGAAGGCATTCCGGTCCGCCTGTCGGGTCAGGACTCGGTGCGCGGCACGTTCACCCAGCGCCATTCGGACATCATCGACCAGAAGACCGAAGAGCACTACACGCCGCTCAACAACATCCGCCCCGGTCAGGCGCACTATGAAGTGATCGACTCGGCGCTGTCGGAAGAGGCGGTGCTGGGCTTCGAATACGGCTTCTCGCTGGCCGATCCGAACACCCTGACCCTGTGGGAAGGCCAGTTCGGCGACTTCGTGAACGGCGCCCAGGTCGTCATCGACCAGTTTATCAGCTCGGGCGAGCGCAAGTGGCTGCGGATGAGCGGCCTCGTGATGCTGCTGCCGCACGGTTACGAAGGCCAGGGCCCCGAGCACAGCTCGGCGCGCCTGGAGCGCTTCCTGCAGTCGTGCGCGGAAGACAACATGCAGGTCGTCAACTGCACGACCCCGGCCAACTACTTCCACGCCCTGCGTCGTCAGATGCACCGCGAATTCCGCAAGCCGCTGATCGTCATGGCCCCCAAGAGCCTGCTGCGCCACAAGCGGGCTGTCTCGAACCTGTCGGACTTCGCCGAAGGCTCGGCCTTCCACCGCGTGATGGTGGACGGCGCCGAGGCCGGCTGCGACGTGGGTGGCATCACGCTGAAGAGCGACGATCAGATCAAGCGCGTGATTGTCTGCTCGGGTAAGGTCTATTTCGACCTCGTCGACCAGCGCGCAAAGCTCGGCCGTGACGACGTCTATCTGCTGCGTCTGGAGCAGTTCTATCCGTGGCCGATGAAGTCGCTGATGAACGTGCTGGGACGCTTCAAGAACGCCGACCTGATCTGGTGTCAGGAAGAGCCCCGGAACATGGGCGGCTGGACGTTCGTTGATCCCTGGCTGGAAATGACGCTCGACAAGCTGGACATCAAGGCCAAGCGCGCCAAGTACGTCGGCCGCCCGGCTTCGGCATCGACGGCCGCAGGCCTGATGAGCCGCCACCTGAAAGAGCTCGAAACCTTCCTCAACGAGGCCTTCGCGTAAGCGAGGCCCCGTTACCAACAAACCCGCCGGACCAAGCAAGAGAGACTCGGAAAGCCCCATGGCCGACATCAATACGCCCGCCCTCGGCGAATCCGTCACCGAAGCCACGGTGGCGCGCTGGACCAAGAAGGTCGGTGAGGCCGTGAAGAAGGACGAGATCCTCGTCGAGCTGGAAACCGACAAGGTTTCGCTCGAAGTCGCCTCGCCCGCCGACGGCGTGCTATCGGCGATCGGCGCCGAGGAAGGCGCGACGGTCGTTCCGGGCACGGTCCTGGGCGTCGTGGCCGAAGGCGCGACCGCCTCGGCCGCGCCCGCCGCCGCCCCGGCTCCGAAGGCTGAAGCGCCCAAGCCGGCGCCTGCGCCCGCCGCTGCTCCGGCTCCGGCCGCTGCGCCCGCCGCCGCCCCGGTCAGCCCGGCTCCGGCCCGCATCGCGGCCGAAAGCGGTCTGGACCTCTCTAAGGTCGCGGGCACGGGCAAGGACGGCCGCGTGACCAAGGGCGACGCCCTGGCTGCTCTGGAAGCCCGCGCCGCCGCCCCGGCTCCGGCCGCCGCCGCCGCCGCGCCGCGCGCCCTGCACGAGCGCGAAGAGCGCGTGAAGATGACGCGCCTGCGTCAGACGATCGCCCGCCGCCTGAAGGAAGCCCAGAACACCGCCGCCATGCTGACGACCTTCAACGAGGTCGACATGAGCGCGGTGATGGCCCTGCGCGCCCAGTACAAGGACGTCTTCGAAAAGCAGCACGGCGTGAAGCTGGGCTTCATGTCGTTCTTCGTGAAGGCCTGCGTGGCCGCTCTGAAGGCGATCCCGGACGTCAACGCCGAGATCGACGGTCAGGACGTCATCTACAAGAACCACTACGACATCGGCGTCGCCGTCGGCACCGACAAGGGTCTGGTGGTTCCGGTCGTCCGTGACGCTGACGCCCTGAACCTCGCCGGTATCGAAAAGACCATCGGCGACCTTGGCAAGCGCGCCCGCAACGGCCAGCTGGCCATCGAGGACATGCAGGGCGGCACCTTCACGATCACCAACGGCGGCATCTACGGTTCGCTGATGTCGACCCCGATCCTCAACGCGCCGCAGTCGGGGATCCTGGGCATGCACGCCATCAAGGAACGCCCGATGGTCATCAACGGCAAGATCGAGATCCGCCCGATGATGTACCTGGCCCTCTCGTACGATCACCGCATCGTCGACGGCGCCGGCGCCGTGACCTTCCTCGTGAAGGTCAAGGAAGCCATCGAAGACCCGCAGCGGCTGCTGCTGGAGCTCTAAGAGACTCGGGAAGCCCGCCTTCATCGGCGGGCTTCTTTGCTTTTGCGGCCCCGACGTCCTACGTCGGGGCCGTTCGCCTTTCTGGGACCCACGCCATGGCCAAGGACACGCTGTATCTGCTCAAGCCGGCTTTCGAGAAGGACGGCGCGCAACGCTTCTGTCCGGACTGCGCGATGATGGAAGGGTACTTGGCGACCTATCCGGCGCTGCGCGAGGCGTTGGAGATCGTCTATGTCGACTACGCCCGTCCTCGCGCCGCACTGGTCGAGCGCCTGGGGGAAGATCACCAGAACGCCCCGACCTTGATCCTGGCGGAGGCTTCGGCCGACGGCGGTCCGCAAGGCGAGATCCAGTCTTCGAGAGGCTTGTCCTTTTTGACCGACGCGCGGCCGATCACGCGATGGCTGGCGGAGCGCCATGGGCTGGCTTCGCCACTCTCGTAACAAGCGCCGGACCGAACGCGCGCGCGATGGCGGCGCAGTCGGCCATTTCCCTTGCGATTCAAGGCCGCACGCGTCGAAAGCGGGTTCCGTTTTAGCCGGGTTCCCTCTAAGGAACACGCGCCTCCAGAGGTCTGACAAAGCGGCCGGCGAGGCCCTACATTTGTCCGGCGCCGCTTATGGCGCGTCCTGAAGGCGATAGACCCATGGCTCAGTACGACGTCGTCATCATCGGTGGCGGTCCTGGTGGCTACAACGCGGCGATCCGCGCCGGCCAGCTTGGCCTGAAGGTCGCGATCATCGAGGGACGCGGCAAGCTGGGCGGCACCTGCCTGAACGTCGGCTGCATGCCCTCCAAGGCCCTGCTGCACGCCTCGGAGCTGTACGCCGCCGCGACGGGCCCTGAGTTCGCCAAGCTGGGCATTGAGGTGAAGCCGAAGCTGAATCTCTCCCAGATGATGGCCCAGAAGGCCGAGAGCGTCGAAGCCCTGACCAAGGGCGTCGAGTTCCTGATGAAGAAGAACAAGGTCGAGTACGTGAAGGGCTGGGGCCGGATCGCCGGCGCCGGCAAGGTCGTGGTCAAGGCCGAGGACGGTTCGGAAGCCACCCTCGAGACCAAGAACATCGTCATCGCCACCGGCTCGGAGCCCACCCCGCTTCCGGGCGTGAGCGTCGACAACAAGCGCATCATCGACTCCACGGGCGCCTTGTCGCTGCCGGAAGTGCCCAAGCGTCTGGTGGTCGTCGGCGCCGGCGTCATCGGCCTGGAGCTGGGCTCGGTCTGGAAGCGCCTGGGCGCCGAGGTCACCGTGGTCGAGTATCTGGACCGTATCCTGCCGGGCACCGACACTGAAGTGGCTAACGCCTTCCAGAAGATCCTGGTCAAGCAGGGCTTCAAGTTCCAGCTGGGCGCAAAGGTCACGGGCGCTGAAGCCGGCGCCAAGGGCGTCAAGCTGAGCTTCGAGCCGGTCGCCGGCGGCGACGCTCAGACGATCGAGGCCGACTACGTGCTGGTCGCCATCGGCCGTCGTCCCTACACCCAGGGCCTTGGCCTGGAGACGGTCGGGATCACGCCGGACAAGCGCGGCGTGATCGCCAACGACCACTTCAAGACCGGCGCCCCGGGCGTGTGGGTGATCGGCGACGTGACCTCGGGTCCGATGCTGGCCCACAAGGCCGAGGACGAAGGCGTGGCCTGCATCGAGCTGATCGCGGGCAAGGCCGGCCACGTGAACTACGGCATCATCCCGGGCGTGGTGTATACCAGTCCCGAGGTGGCCACGGTCGGCCAGACCGAGGACGAGCTGAAGGCCGCGGGCGTCGCCTACAAGGTCGGCAAGTTCCCGTTCCTGGCCAACAGCCGCGCCAAGATCAACCACGAGACCGACGGCTTCGTGAAGATCCTGGCCGACGCCAAGACCGACCGCATCCTGGGCGCCCACATGGTGGGCCCGAACGTCGGCGACATGATCGCCGAGTACTGCGTGGCCATGGAGTTCGGCGGCGCTTCGGAAGACGTGGCCCGGACCTGCCACCCGCACCCGACCCGCTCGGAAGCCCTGCGCCAGGCGGCCATGGGCGTCGAAGGATGGACGATGCAGGCTTAAGGCCTGGTCGCCCCGGCTTCGCGGGAGCGACAATCGTTTAGAGACAAGTATGGCGGGGCTCGGAGCACGGGCCCCGCCATTTTTGTGTCTGGCCGCGACGATCAGATCCTCCACGCAGAAAAATGGCCCCGCCTTTCAGGGAAGGCGGGGCCAGTCTGCTTTTCGAGGGGAGGAACCCCGCCAGAGGGGCGGCGGGGCTTACGCGTACTGAAACGATTTAGAATTCTTCCCAGTCGTCGCTGGACAACGCGCCGACGGCCTTGGCCAGCTTGGCCTGGGCGGCGGCGACCGGGTTAGCGCCCGGGCGGCTGGCCGAACTGGCGAGGGCGGGGCCGGGCGACGCCGAGTACGAGGACGGCGCCGGGGCGGGGGCCGAAGCGCGCGGTGCGGCAGGCGGCGGGGCGACCGAGCGGCTAGCGCGCTTGGAACCGCCGGCGGCGGCGATGCTCGCCGAGCCCTTGACGCGGAACTTCGAGATCATCTGCATCAGGTTGCCGGCTTCGCTCTTGAGTGCATGCGAGGCGGCCGTCGATTGCTCGACCATGGCGGCGTTCTGCTGGACGGTCTGGTCCATCTGGTTGACGGCGGCGTTGACCTGGTTGAGGCCCGTGGCCTGTTCCTGGCCCGAGGCTGCGATCTCGCTGACCAGGGCGTCGATTTCGCCGACCTTGACCACGATGGCCTGCAGGGCCTCGCCGGTCTGGCCGACCATGGCGACGCCTTGATTGACCTGCTGGGACGAGGTCGAGATCAGGGTCTTGATCTCCTTGGCCGCGTCGGCCGAGCGTTGGGCCAGGGCGCGAACTTCCTGGGCGACCACGGCGAAGCCACGGCCGGCCTCGCCGGCGCGAGCGGCTTCGACGCCGGCGTTCAGGGCCAGAAGGTTGGTCTGGAAAGCGATCTCGTCGATGACGCCGATGATCTGGCTGATCGACTGCGAGGACTTCTCGATCTGGTTCATCGCGTCGACGGCGTTGCGCACCACGACGCTGGAGCGCTCGGCGTCCGAACGGGTGGAGCCGACCACCTTGGAAGCTTCCTGCGCTCCGGTCGACGAACGCCGCACGGTGGCGGTGATCTCATCCAGAGCCGCGGCGGTTTCTTCCAGGCTGGCGGCCTGCTGCTCGCTGCGGCGCGAAAGGTCGTCGGCGGCCGAGGCGATCTCATCCGAGCCCGCGCCAATGCTGCTGGCGGCGTGGACGATGGTGCCCATGGCCTCTTCCAGCTGGGCGATGGCGCCGTTGAAGTCGGTCTGTAGGCGCTTGTAGGCCTCTGGGAATTGCTGATCCAGGCGATAGGTCAGGTCGCCGTCCGACAGGCGGGCCAGCCCGCCGGCGATGGCTTCCATCACGAACGCCTGCTCCTTGGCGGCGGCCTCGGCCAGTTCCTGGTTGCGGCGACGCTCGGCTTCGACCTCGGCGCTTGCGCGCTGCTGCGCGGCCTCGGCGGTGCGCAGGGCCACGGCGTTGTCCTTGAACACCTGGACCGAGCGGGCCATGGCGCCGACCTCGTCCTTGCGATCGGCGCCGCGCACTTCGACGTCGACCGAGCCTTGGGCCAAGATGTCCATGGTCTTGGCGGTGGCGATCAACGGGGCGGCGATCTTCTTGGAGCCGATCCACAGGGCGAAGAGCAGAGCCCCGCCTGCTGCGATCAAGCCGAATATAATCGAGAAGATCGTGCTGGCGGCCGCCGCCTTGCGCGACTCCATCACCATGGCGTCGGTCTCGTCGGCGTGGCTATTGGTGAAGTCCGCCGCGTCCTTGTTGAGCGCGGCGATTTCAGGGTCGATCACGGCCATCACCATGATGGCGGCCTCATTGGCGTCCTGCAGGCCAAGGTCCGCGCCCTGACGCGCGCTCGTATAGATCTTGTCGAACCGCGCGGCGAAATCGGCGACCTTCTTTGCGGCAGTCGGATCAGCCGCCTTGATCTTCGCTAGCTGCTCCTTGCCTTCCTTATAGGCGTGGTCGATTTCCTCGCTCGCCGCCTTGGCCTCGGCGGAACTGCCGGGATTTGAAACGGTCCGGTAGGCGGCATAGCCGATCGCCACGACCCGCCGATTAAAACGCGCGGTGGCCAGTTCGGCCGGCGCCCGTTGCTCGACGAGAATCTTCTCGTTCGCTTGAGCTTTACGGGATTGGTAGGTCCCCATCCCGACGACCACTAAGGCGACTATGGTCAACACGATGGCCGGCAGCGCCACCTTGGTTGAGATCTTCAAGTTGTCGAAGTTCATAGGGGCCTCGTCGACGAGCGGACGCGCAATCGTGCAAATGTCAGTTTCCAGAACGCTCTCGCGCGGTAAAATCGCGGTTAACGCTCGCCCTTGAGACAGGCGTCGCGACAGTCTGCCGCACCCGGATCGGGCCCTTCGATCAACTTAGGCGCGATGGCGACCTTGCTTTTCATCAAGCTTTTGGGTGCGCGGCCTGATAGGCGGTCAGAAGGCCTGCAGCGTCTACCTGGGTGTATCGCTGTGTCGTGGAGAGCGAAGCGTGCCCCAAGAGGTCCTGGATAGCCCTGAGATCGGCGCCGGCCCCAAGAAGGTGCGTGGCGAACGCGTGTCGAAAGGCGTGGGGCGTGACGCGGTCGGATAGTCCCAGGCGTCCGCGCAGGATCTGCACCAACCCCTGGACGTGGCGCGGCGACAGCGGCCCGCCGCGCTTGGCGCGAAACAGGAGCTCGTCCGGGCCCAGCACGAACGGGATTTCGTCCAGATAGACCCCAATGGCGTCGCGAACGGCGTCCAGCACGGGCACGATGCGGGTCTTGCCGCCCTTGCCGGTGATCCGCAGCGCCGCCGCCAACGGCGCATCGCTCATGCGCAGGGAGAGGGCCTCGCTGATCCGCAAGCCGCATCCCCAGAGCAAGGTCAGCACGGCCTCATCGCGGGCCGTCTCCCAAGGATCGCGCTCGGTGTCTACGGCGGCCTCAGTGATCAGGTCACGCGCCTGGTCTTCGGACACCGGTCGGGGGAGGCCGATCTTGAGCCGGGGGCCGCGCACCAGCGCCACGCCCGCGTCAGACACGCCGTAGCGCTGGTCGAGATAGCGATGAAACGCGCGGATCGACGACAGCGCCTGGGACAGCGAACGCGGGGCCAGGGCGTTCTCGCCCTGGCGGCGGGCGGCCAGATAGCCGCGCAGGTCGGCCGCCGAGATCTCACCCATCGCGGCAAGGCTGAGCGTCTCGCCCCGATGGCGTTCGAGGAAGTTCAGATAGGCCAGGACGTTGTCGCCATAGGCCCGCACCGTGCGGGGCGAGGCCCGACGCTCAAACGTCAGGTGGTCCAGCCAGGCGGCGTAGGCCTGGCGGGCGCTCACAGGACGGGCCAGCGTTCGGCCGTGCGCTCGACGACGCGGGCCAGGAAATTGACCAGCTCCGTCCCCATGTCCGGCGTGAAGCCTTCAGGGTCGGTCGAGCCGAACGCGATCAGCGCCTCGCGACGGGGCTCCCAGATCGCCATGCGCACGATGGCCATGCTGCGAATCGTCTCGGCCTTTTCATCGAACAGCGGCAGCGCCGGCGCGAAGAAGCCCATGCGCGCGATCGGCGCGTCGCCCAACAGCATGTCGACCTGGCTTTCGGCCAAGGCGCGCCATCCTGCTGGCACCCGGCTGGGACCTTCCAGCGCGATCACGCCGGCGGCGTGTCCAAACCGCAGCTGGGCCATCTCGTCCACGCGGCGCGCGAGGTCGGAGTGGTTGCGGGCGTCGAGCATGTCGATGACGGCGGCGTGGGTCTGGGCCTGGGCCGAGTAGTTGGCGCGCGCATTCGCTTCGATCGCCTGTCGCACGCTGGCTTCGCGGCGATGGGCGGCGGCGGCGCGGGCCAGGGCGCGCGGACCGAAGTCAACGACGTTCGCCGCGTCGACCCGCAGGCCCAGCTCGCCCAGCAGGTTTTCGTCCTGACGGAGGAACTCCGGCTCGGTGCGCAGGAAGTCACGCACGCTCTCGGCATCCACGACCGTCGTTCTGGTCGCTCGCGTCGCGTCGCTCATCTCGTCCCCACCGGCTACAGACTCAAGGCGACCAGATGAAGCGCCAAGACGGTTAACAGCGGCTTGATGCCGCCCGCGCCCGACGCTCTCGACCTGGGGACGGTTTCGCGGCAGAAGCTCTCGCCATGCCGCGCATTGCTTCCGTCCTGCTGCCGATGCCGTTGCCGGAGGCCTTTGACTACGCCGAACCGGAAGGCCTCTCGCTGGCCGTCGGCGATCATGTGACCGTGCCGCTTGGACCGCGCGTGGTCCGGGGCGTGGTGACGGCGGTTAGGGACGGCGCGGGCGGCAATCGACCGCTGAAACCTATCCTGGAGCGGGTCGACGATCCGCCTCTCCCGCCTGGAGCACTGGCGTTTGTGGAGTGGGCGGCGCGCTATTCGGTCGATGTCCCCGGCTGGCCGCTGGCCATGGCTCTGCGCGGCCTGCGCCATCCGCCGCCCAAGCCCGACAAGGTGCTGACGCTGACGGGCGTCCAGCCTGCCCGCGTGACACCGGCCCGGCTGAAGGTGATGGCCGCCGCAGAGAACGCCCGGCTCTCCGGCGCGGCCCTGGCGTCGGTGGCGGGGGTTTCCGCGGGCGTCGTCAAAGGCCTGGTCGATGAAGGCGTGCTGGCCATCGAGCTCGTGGAGCCCGAACGCGGCCTGCCGCAGCCCGATCTTTCGCTGCCGGCGCGCGCCCTGAACCCGGGTCAAGCCGCCTGTGTCGAGGTGCTGAAGGACATGGTCGACAGCGGCGGCTTCCAGGCCGCCCTGCTGGACGGCGTCACGGGCTCGGGCAAGACCGAGGTCTATCTGGAAGCCGTAGCGGAGGCGCTCAAGGACCCTGACGCGCAGGTCCTGGTGCTGCTGCCTGAGATCGCCCTGACCCAGGCGGTGATGGCGCGGTTCGAGCAGCGATTCGGCGCGGTCCCGGCCGAGTGGCACTCTGGCGTGTCGCCGCCGCGTCGGCGGCAGGTCTGGGAAGCCGTCGCCAACGGGAACGCGCGCATCGTGGTCGGGGCCCGCTCGGCGCTTTTCCTGCCGTTCCGCAAGCTGCGGCTGATCGTCGTGGACGAGGAGCACGACAGCTCGTTCAAGCAGGAAGAAGGCTTCATCTACCAGGCCCGCGATCTGGCCGTCGCCCGGGCCAAGATCGAGGGGTCCAGCGTCCTGCTGGCCTCGGCGACGCCGTCGCTGGAGAGCCTCTATAACGCCCAGACCGGCCGCTATCGCTGGCTGCGGCTGTCGGCTCGGCACGGGGCGGCGCAGTTGCCGGATATCGGCTTGATCGACATGCGTCAGACTCCGCCCGAACCGGGGCGCTGGCTATCGCCGCCGCTGATCAAGGCGATGGCTGTGACGCTGCAGCGCGGCGAGCAGGCCATGCTGTTTCTGAACCGGCGGGGCTATGCGCCGCTCGTTCTGTGCAAGGCCTGCGGTGAGAAGATGAAGTCGCCCGACACCGACAGCTGGCTGGTCGAGCACCGCTACACCGGGCGGCTGGTCTGTCACCTGACGGGCTTTTCGATGAAGAAGCCCGAGGCCTGCCCCCATTGCGGCGCCAAGGACTCGCTGGTCTCGATTGGTCCTGGCGTGGAGCGGGTCGAGGAAGAGGCGCGGCATATCTTCCCCGACGCGCGCGTGGCGGTCTTCTCGTCCGATACGGTGATGGATGCGGAGGGGGCCAAGGCGCTCGTCTCCAGCATGGCGGCCGGAGAGATCGACATTCTGGTGGCCACCCAGGCCGCCGCCAAGGGCCACAACTTCCCGAACCTGACCCTGGTGGGCGTGGTCGACGCCGATCTGTCGCTACGCGGGGGCGACCTGCGGGCAGGGGAGCGGACGTTCCAGCTTCTCGCCCAGGCGGCCGGACGGGCGGGGCGGCACGAGAAGCCCGGGCGCGCGCTGTTGCAGACCTATGCGCCCGACCACGCGGTGATGCAGGCCCTGGCGGCGCAAGACCGTGACGCCTTCATCGAGGCCGAGATGGCGATGCGCGAGGACGCGGGTCTTCCGCCTTTCGGGCGTTTGGCGGCGGTCATCGCCTCGGGGCCGGACGGGGCGGCGCTGGACGCCTATGTCGAGGCGCTTGCGGCGGTTATTCCCAACGCCGAGGGCGTGGAGGTGTTCGGCCCCGCCGATGCGCCGCTGGCCCTCGTGCGCGGCCGTCGCCGCAAGCGGTTCCTGGTGCGCGCCGCGCGCAATGTCGACCTGCAGGGCTTCATGGCCGCCTGGCGGGCGCGGGCCAAGGTTCCGAACTCGGTGCGCGTGGTGATCGACGTCGATCCCTATAGCTTCCTCTGAGCGTCTGCGAGGCGGCGCGGCAAACGAAAACCCCCGGGGCGTCGCCCCGGGGGTTTGTTGTTTGACCGTCTCCTGAAGACGCGCCGCCGCTATGACGACTTCTTGGCGTCGCGTCTGCGAGACAGCATGTTCAGGCCTTCGACCCCAGCCGAGAAGGCCATGGCCGTATAGATGTAGCCCTTAGGCACGTGGGCGCCGAAGCCCTCGGCGATCAGTACGGTGCCGATCATCAGCAGGAAGCCCAGGGCCAACATGACCACGGTCGGGTTGGCGTTGATGAAGTTGGCCAGCGGGTCGGCGGCCAGCAGCATCACGGTCACGGCCACCAGCACGGCGATGACCATGATCGGCAGGTGCTCGGTCATGCCCACGGCGGTCAGGATCGAGTCGATCGAGAACACCAGGTCCAGCAGGATGATCTGGAAGATAGCCGAACCGACATTGTTGATCACAACGGTGGCCTTGTCCTTTTCGAGCACGTCGTCGCTCTTGCCGGGATCCACCGCGTGGTGGATTTCCTTGGTCGCCTTCCAGATCAGGAAGACGCCGCCGGCGATCAGGATGAGATCGCGCCAGGAGAAGGCGGTCTCGAAGCCAGGTTCGCCGTGTGATCCGACCGGACCGCTGATCCCGAGATCGAAGACGGGCGCGGTGAGACCGACGATGAAGGCGATGGTCGACAACAGCACCAGACGCATGATCAGCGCCAGCGAGATACCGATCCGGCGGACCTTCTGCCGATGCTCCTCAGGGAGCTTGTTCGACAGGATCGAGATGAAGATCAGGTTGTCGATGCCCAGCACCACCTCCATCACGACGAGCGTGACAAGAGCGGCCCAGGCGGCCGGATCAACAGCAAGGCTAAGGATTTCGTTCATGGGTCCCCAATAGGGTTCTGGCGCCGCGCCTCCCCGCACGGAACCGTGAGAGCGACCAAATGGGGGACGAGCGCCCTGCTTGTCGAGACCTCGCGTATCGAAAAGCGACGCCGGAGGACGTTTTATGCCCGAAGCATCCCACATCAAGCCGCTCACGGCGCTGCGATTCTTTGCCGCGTTCTGGGTGGTGCTCTACCACTATTGGCCCAACCTCGATGTGAGCTTCACGCCGGCGGTCGCGGCCAAGGGCTATCTGGGCGTCGAGGCGTTCTTCGTATTGTCGGGGTTCATTCTTTGCCACGTCTATCTCGCCGGGTTTGGCGAGGGGCGGTTCCGCTACGGCGAGTTCCTGTGGAACCGACTGGCGCGGGTCTATCCGCTGCATCTGGCGACGCTGATCGGCGTCGGCGGCATGGCGATTGTCGGAACCCTCGCGGGGATGGCGGTCGATCCGAACATCCTCTCCTGGGCGTCGTTGCCGGCGAACCTCTTGTTGGTTCACGCTTGGGGCTTTGCGCCCGTTGCGGGCTGGAACCACGCCTCGTGGTCGATCTCCGCCGAGTGGTTCGCCTATCTGACCTTCCCGGGCTTCGCCTTCCTCGCATGGCGTTTGCGGGAGCGGCCGATCACTGCGGTTCTGGCCGCCCTGGCGCTGATCGCCGTGATCTATCCCCTGTTCCAGACCTTGGCGGGCTTTCCCCTGACTGAAGCCACGATCCGGTGGGGCGCGCTGCGGATCGTGCCGTGCTTCGCCCTTGGGTGCGCGCTGCACGCCCTATGGCGCTCGGGAAGGTTCCCAAGCCGACTCACTTTGCCCGGACTGGGCCTTATGGCGTTGCTGATCCTCGCCGCCATCCAGACCGGCGCCCCGGATTTGGGCATTGTCATGCTTTTGGGCGGGCTGATCTTCATGCTGGCCAGCCTGGCGTCGGCGGGATCCGCCTTCGCTGGCCAGAAGATTTTCGTCTATCTCGGTGAGATCAGCTACTCGACCTATATGATCTGCATTCCCTGGAAGATCGTGGCGATCAACGTCGCGACGAAGATCCTGAATACCGATAGCGACAAGTTGCCGCTGCTGGTCTGGATCTTGATTGTCTCAGCGCTGGTCCCCCTGTCCGCGATTTCCTACCACGTCATTGAGAATCCATTCCGGGAGCGGATGAAAGCTTGGGCGTCGACGTGGAGGAACCGCCGCCTCGCGGAGGCGGGCGCCTGATAAATACTCTTTTCACCAATCGCCTGTAGGGTTATCCCTTCACCCAGTGACGCGGGGAGTACCCACAGCATGACGAAACGGACGAGGACCCTCCTGGGTTCCCTGGCCGCTGCCGCCATGATCAGCCTTGTGCCGGTGTCTGGCGCGAACGCTGACGGCTACTGGCAGTGCGTTCCGTTTGCGCGTCTGATGTCGGGCATCCAGATCTTCGGCGACGCCCGCACCTGGTGGAGCCAGGCGGCCGGCAAGTACGATACGGGCTCGGCACCGAAAATCGGTTCGGTCCTTTCCTTCAAGCCCACCGCCCGTATGAACCTTGGCCATGTGGCGTTCGTCAGCCAGGTGCTGACCGACCGCGTCATTCAGGTTACCCACGCGAACTGGTCGGTCATCGAAGGTGACCGCGGCCAGATCGAGAAGGACGTGACCGTCGTGGACGTTTCGCCCAACGGCGACTGGACGCAGGTCAAGGTCTGGTACGACCCGATCCGCGATCTGGGCACCACGGTCTATCCGACCAACGGCTTCATCTACCAGGACGCACAGGCGATGAAGATCGCCATGGCCACCAGCAAGATCGCCATGGCTCAGAACGCCGTGGTCTCGGCCGCCAAGTCCGCCGCCAATCAGGTGGCCGCCTCGGTTCGCGCCTCGCCGCTGGACATCATCAACCAGGCCGCCGACTCGACCGACCGCATCGCGGCCCTGATCGAGGCTGCCACCGGGGGTGGTTCACCGCCGAGTGACACCAGCAACAGGCCGAACGCGCCGCGCTAAGGCCTGGATTTCGGGCTACGTCCATCAAGTCGTCCGCCTCGCGCCCAGCGCCTCTGAACATGCGTCCCTGTCGTCGTCTCACCAGAGACAGGACGATGGAGGCGATGCGACTTTCTGTCGCGATTTGAACCGTTGCTTAAGGCTGTCGTGGGAAGCTCGGGGCTGTTTCCGCGTCATTCCGCCCTCCTTGAGCGTCCGTCCCGCACGATGCCTTCCGCCGCACCGTCACGACCGAGCCTCATCCGCAACGTGCATCCGTCGGTGGTGCGCGAGGTTCTGGAGGCGCACGCCCGGTATCTGAAGGGGGTTCCCAAGGGCCGGCGCGCGGCGCTGCAGTACGTGAACCTCAACAACTACGAGCTCGACGGGGCTGATCTTTCCGAGGCCGACCTTACCGGCGCCTTGCTGGGCGGGGCGTCGTTGCGCGGCGCCAAGCTGAGCCGCGCCACGCTCTTTGGAACGGATCTTCGGGATTGCGATCTGCGCGACGCGGACCTCTCGCGCTGCGACATGCGCGGCGCATGCCTGCGGGGCGCCAATCTTGGCGGGGCCAACCTGTCCAACTGCGATCTGCGCGAAGGCGTCACTGCGGTGCAGGACGACGAGAAGGGCCTTCGGATCCTCGAACATTCCAAGCGCCCGGGCGAGCTGGACTACGCCATGCTGCAAGGCGCCAACTTGAACGGCGCCCAGATGTCCGGCGCGTTCGCGCGCCAGGCCGACTTCACCGACGCCGACCTCTCGAACGTCACCCTGCAAGGATCCCGGCTGACAAACGCTGTGATGGATGGGGCGAACTTGACCGGCGCCATACTGCACAACGCAGACCTGTCCAGGGTGTCGCTTCGCCGGGCGGTTCTGACGGGCGCCGACTTGAGCGGCGCGGACTTCACCGGCGCGGATCTGACCGAGGTGCTGCGCGCGCCGCCGCCGATCATCTATGTCGATGATCTGCCCTTGAACGAGGTGCTGGAAGCGCACGAGCTGTTCTGTAAGACCGACGGCCGTGAGGGTGCGATCGCCCGCGTCGCTGACGTCGATTTTCGTCCGCTGCGCCGCTTGAAAAACCGTCGCCTCAGCGGTCTGTCGGCCCCCAAAGCGGTCTTTTTCGGCATGGACCTTGAGGGCGCGCAACTGCAGGGCGCCAATCTCACTGGGGCGGATCTTCGCGGGGTGAAGTTGCGCGGCGCCGACCTGCGCGGCGCTCGGCTGGTGGGGGCCCAGCTTTCCAGAGCCGACCTGACGGACGCCAAGCTTGGCCCCCTGAAGATCGCGGAGGATCGCGTGGTCCGCACCGACCTGACCCGTGCGGCGCTGCGCGGCGCCAATCTTCGCGGGGCCAGCGCGCAGCGCGCCAGGTTCATCGAGGCTGATCTCTCCGGCGCGCGGCTCGATGGGGCCGACCTGAGCGGCGCCGAGATGCCCGTCGGCGCCTCGCTTTAGCGACGGCTGTTGGCGACCGGCTCTCAACTTTTAATTTTATCGTCACATCCGCGTCGGCGGCGTTCGCGTATACACGGGGTAGTTCTCAAGGAGTCCGCCCACCATGACTTCCCTTTCCACGTTCGCCGCGGGCGGCCTGATGGCCTTGGGCGCCTTGGTGATCGCGACCGACGCCGCCGCGCAGTCGCGCGCCCCGGATCGCGCTGTGATCGGGATCGCGGCGGTCTACGCGCCCGCCTATCAGGGCGCGGACGACTATCGGCTGATGCCGTTCCCGGTGATCGACGTCACCTATGGCCGCTTCTTCGCCAGCGGCCGCAAGGGCGTCGGCTACACCGTGATCGACGGATCGCCGGTGAAGGTCAGCGCGGGCGCGACCTACGTGCCGGGCTATCGCCGACGCGACGCGCCGACCGGCGTTGGACGTCTGGATGGCGGCGCCGGGTTGCGTGTCGCGGCGGATATGCGGCTGGGCGACGTGCTGGCCACGGTGAGCGCGACCAAGGTGGTCTCCGGCGATGTTGACGGGGCGCTGGTGGACGCCAGCCTGGCCTATCCGATCCGGGTCTCTGATCGCCTGAGCCTGACGCCCAGCGTTTCGGCGACTTGGGCTGACAGCCAGTACAACCGGGCCTATTTCGGGATCAGCGCCGCCCAGGCCGCAGCCTCGAAGCTGCCGGTCTATCGCCCCGGCGGCGGCGTCAAGGACGTCTCCATGTCGCTCAGCGCCAACTACCGCTTGAACGACAAGGTCAGCCTAGGCGCGACCACCAGCCTCAGCCGTCTGACCGGCGATGCGCGCCAGAGCCCGATCGTCGTGAAGGCCACTCAGCCCTCGGCGGTGCTCTCGGTGGCCTATCGCTTCTAGTCCCATGCTAGAGCGCGTTGGGTTTAAGTGTAGGCGGTTAAACCGCTCGAACGCGCTCTAAGTATATGAATCAGAGCCGGTTTATCTGGTTTAGATGGTTCCATCTGAACCAGACAGGCTGTTGGGCGCGTTGGCCCCGAACGGCGGGTGATCCGGGCATAATTTCGCGCTGAGCCTTGCGGTGCGCATTAACCTTGGTGTTGATGCACGCGAACCGTAGGAGTCTTTGATGTCGCGTTTGTCCTGGATGATCGCCGCCGGCGCCTTGGCGCTGGCCGGCCTCAGCGGAGCCGCTCACGCCGCAGCGCCGCAGTTCAAGCCGTCGGCTTGCAAGGGCGACTACAAGGACGCGGCGCGGCAGGTGCGGTGCGCGACCCTGGTCGTCGACGAGACCCGCGGCGACCCGAAGAGTCGCCGGATCGAAGTCGCCGTGGCCATCGTCAAGGCCAGCGAGCCCAAGGCCGGCCAGCCGCCGGTCGTCTACTTGCACGGCGGCCCGGGCGGTTCGGCCGTTAGCGGCCTGCCGCGCATGCTTAAGAGCAAGGCGGCGCTGGAGTACGTCGCGGTCGACCAGGACTGGATCTTCATCGACCAGCGCGGCGGCGGACAGTCCAATCCGAACCTGGATTGCCCGGGCGCGAACCTCACCGACGCCGGGCCGCCTACCGAGAAGGACGCCAAGGCCATCATCGCCTGCATGAAGGCCTTCCAGGCCAAGGGCGTGAACCTGTCGCGCTACAACGCCGTCGAGGTCGCCAAGGACGTCCAGGACCTGCGCAAGCTTCTGAAGCTGCCGTTGATCGACCTCTATGGCGGCTCTTACGGCACCCGCATCGAGGCGGCGATCCAGGCTCATGCGCCGCAGGGCGTCCGCGCGGTGGTGCAGGATTCGCCGTGGCCGCCGGAGGCCGACTGGACGGTCGGCGGGCCCGCCATGGTCTCGAACTCGATCGATATCGTCATGGCCAAGTGCGCGAAGGTCGCCGAGTGCGCCAAGCGCTACCCCGACCTGAAGGCCAAGCTCGCCGTGGTGGCCGAGCGCTGGCTGGCGGGGCCCCAGACGATCAATGGCAAGACCTATACGGCTGATGACCTCGGCGGCTACCTGATGGACGCCAGCTACTTCACCGCCAGCGTCCTGCCGCGTGACCTCTGGAAGATCATCGAGGGGGACGTTTCGCCGGTGGCCGAGTTTGTCGAGAGCCGTGACTACTACAGCGAGGGTCAGTTCATGACCCACCTGTGCAAGGAGGAAATCCCCTTCGAGAGCCGCGCGGCCGTGGCCGACGGGACGCAGAAGGACCCCGTCGCCCGCCTGATGGTCGCCTCGATGCAGCGCATCCATGACGTCTGCGCCGCGCTGGATTTCGGGCCGATCTCCAAGCTCGAGCAGCAGCCGGTCAAGACCGCCATCCCGACCCTGTTCCTGGCCGCAGAGATAGACCCGGGCTGCCCACCGGAACTGACCCGCGCCGCCGCCAAGGGCTATCAGGGCTCGCAGGTGGTGATCGTCACCAACGCCACCCACGGCGTCAGCCGTCATCCGTGCGCCCGCAAGATGATCCGAGCCTTCTTCCAGGATCCGACCAAACCGGTGGACCGCAGCTGCCTGCCAGCGGCGGATGCGCCGATGACGTTCGTCTACTGAACGCAAAGAGCGGCTTGACGTCAGCAGATCGATGACGCCTCCTTTGGTTGAGTAAAGGGGCGTGCGATGCAGGCGATCATGTTGGCGGCCGCTCTGGCGGCGGGATCGGTAGCCCCCGCCGTAGCTCAGAATAGCGGGCCGGCGCCAGAGGTTAGCGAGTCCCCGATCGACTATCCCTCAGTGGCGGCCGCGCTGGCCGACCTGAAGGGGCGGCCAGATGTCCAGATCTCCGCCCAAGGGGGCTGGACGATCATTGTCCAGCAGCAGCCGCGAGCGCTCTGGTCTTTTCCTGACGCTCGGCATCCTGCCTATCCAGCCGCCGTCCGACGCGAGGTCGTCACCGGGCCAGACGGCAAGGTCTATGTGCGGATGCAGGTGCTCTGCGAAGCGTCGAAGCACGCCTGCGACGACCTCGTCCGATCCTTTCAGGCGCTGAATGAGCAGATCGGCGCTTCTGGGAAGCGCCGATCCCGATAGGCTCTACATCTTTTTCTTCAGCGGCAAGAGATCCGGATAGACCGCGTCGCGCTTCTGGGCCTTGGCGGCGAAGGCTTCGGCCATGTGGGGACCGGAGAACATGCCGGTCTGCCAGGTGGCGATGTAGTCCAGGCCGTCGGCGATGGTGTGGTCGCGGGCGTAGTTGATCATCACCTTGCTGCCGGCCACGGCCAGCGGCGACTTCTCGGCGATCTCGCGGGCGGTGGCCAGGGCGTGGGCGACCACTTCCTCGTGGGTGTCGAACACCTCGTTGACGAGACCGATGTCACGCGCGCGCTGGGCGGGCAGGCGGCGGCCGGTATAGGCCAGCTCCCGCACCCAGCCCTCGGGGATCAGCTTGCACAGGCGTGGGAAGGTGCCGACGTCGGCGGTCATGCCGATATTGATCTCCTGGATCGAGAAGAAGGCGTCGGTCGTGGCGTAGCGGATGTCGCAGGCGCTGACGAAATCGACCGCCCCGCCGATGCAGCCGCCCTGGATGGCGACGAGGACCGGCATCCGCGCCTTGTCCAGGCAGCTGAAGGTGTCCTGCAGGTGATGCACGAAGCGGCGGAAGCTCTCGGCCGCCACCCAGCGGTCGGCGTCCTGGCGGGCGGTGACGCCCTCGTCGTCGGTGAACACCGACAGGTCCATGCCGGCGCAGAAATGCTTGCCGGTCGAGGAGATGACGATGCAGCGCGCCCGCGCATTGTCATCAATATCTTTTACAATCGCGGGAAGCTCGTTCCAGAACGGCCGTGTCATGGTGTTCATGGCTTCGGGGCGCTTCAACTGGATGTGCGCGACGCCAGCCTCGATCTCGACCTTGAAACAGCTATAGTTCGCCTGATCCTGGTTGCTCATGCTGGCCTCCCTTGTGTTGTTCGTGACTATCGAACGGGGGGAGGGCGGCGACAACACTGACCCTACGGAAAATGGAAACGACATGACGACGCGCAAGACCCCCGCCACCGCCCTGGCCATCGCCGCCGTCCTGGGCGCCAGCCTGGCGGCCGCGCCCGCGCCCCTGCTGGCCCAACAATCCAAGCCGCTCGGTGGCATCTTCGGGTGCGAAGGCTCGGGCAAGAAGCAGGAAGGCGGCGCCCTGATCGGCGCGGCCGCCGGTGCCCTGCTGGGCAGCAAGGTCTCCAAGAACGAAAAGACCCTGGGCGCGCTGGTCGGCGCGGCGGCCGGCGCGGCCGCCGGCGCCTACATCGGCTGCCGCATGCAGTCGACTGACGCCGCCCTGGCCGAGCAGGCGACCAAGAAGGCGCTCGAGACGGGCGTCGCCCAGACCTGGAGCAACAGCCGCACGGGCAACTCGGGCCGCATCAACGTGGTCTCGTCCAGCTACGGCCCGCCGATCGACGGTCGCAACATTCGCTACGCCCAAGGCGTCCAGAGCCTGCCCACACTGGCGGCCACGGCCGGCGCCTACACGGCCGCCTCGACGGTGAACCTGCGCGCGGGCCCGTCGACCAAGACCGCCGTGGTTGGCAAGCTGGCGGCGGGCGAGACGTTCGACGCCCTCGGTCAGGCCACGACGGGCGGCTGGGTGCTGGTGGGCCGCAGCGGCTTCGGCGTCGGCTATGCGGCCGCCTCGCTGGTTCGTCCCACCGGCCAGATGGCGGCCAGCTGCCGGGTCATCGACGCGGCGGTCTCGGGCGGCGGACAGGCGACCTCGACCCAGCGCTACAGCGCCTGCCGCGACAATCGCGGCGAGTGGCAGCTGACCCAGGCCTAAGGGCGGATCCTTTCGGGAGCCAGCCGTTTGTAATCGGATCGCCCTTCTCGCCGGGAAGGGCGATCCTTTTTTATTCGGGTGGGCGCCCCTGAGAGGCCAGGCCGATCCGCCAATCACCGCCTTTGGGCCAAGCTCCATGGACGCGGCGGGGCGACCGGCCTACCTTACGCGCGATCACTTGAAGGGAGCCACGCCATGGACGCGGCCGTTTTTCGCGAACCTCGCCGACGTGTGGTGGCCGTGCCCGGCGGCGAAATCGCCGCCCTGGAGTTCGGTCCCGAGGACCGGCCGATCGACATCGTCTTCGTGCACGCCAACGGTTTCAACGCCCAGACCTACCGCACGCTCCTTTCGCCGCTGGCGGCGGGTCTGCGCATCCTGGCGATCGACCAGCGCGGCCACGGCGCCACGACCTTGCCGGCCGACCCGAAGGGGCGCCGGTCGTGGCGGGATCTGCGCGACGACTTGGTCGGTCTACTGGACGCCTTGGACGGACCGCCGGTCGTGCTGGCCGGCCACTCGATGGGGGGAACCGTCAGCCTGCTGGCCGCCGCCGAGCGCCCGGACCGGGTCAAGGGCCTGCTGCTCCTCGACCCTGTGATCATGCCCTGGCTGGCCAATCTCTACGCCAAGGCGCCCTGGACCTCGGGGCGGGGTTTTATGCAACTGCCGATCGCCCAGGCGGCGCTGAAGCGGCGCGAGGTGTTCGACAATCGCGAGGCGGTTTTCGCCGGCTACAAGGGGCGCGGCGCCTTCAAGACCTGGCCCGAGACCATGCTGGCCGACTATGTCGCCGGGGGTGTGGTCGATGCGCCCGAGGGCAAGGTGCGCCTGGCCTGCGCGCCGGCCTGGGAAGCCTCGAACTACGCCGCCCAGGCGCACGATCCCTGGCGCGCGGTTCGGCGCGTGACGGCGCCGGTGAGAATCCTGAAGGCTCAGAAGCACTCGACCTGCCGCGCCGGCGACAGCTTCGCGCGGCGGGGCCGCGACGTGCGGATCGAGACGGTTGAGCGCACGAGCCACTTCCTGCCCATGGAGCGCCCCGACCTGGTGCGCGACGCCCTGTTCGAGATGGCGACGGCTTAAAGCGCCAGTCCCTTCAACTCGTGGGCGGACAGCGCGGCCCGGGCCGCGTCGGTGACCGGCACCACCTTGCGGGCGTCGAGGTCGAAGGTGATCGCCACCGCCTCGGAGGTCCCCCAGGGCTCGCCAGTGGCCGGGTCCAGCATCCAGTGGACGACGCGCATCGTCCGGGCGTCGGTCCCGAGCAGGCCTGAGCGGATCTCGATGCGATCGCCGGCGCGGGGCCAGGCCAGATGGACGATCCGGTACTCCAGCACCGCGCCGCCCATCCGTTGAGGCTTGTGCTCGGCGTGCTCGACCACGACGTCGCGGAACGGATGGATGAATGTGCCGATGCCGTCCGACACCCGGCCGATGAACTGCTCGGTCCGCATCCGTCCGAACACGTCGCAATCGGAGGGCAAGAGGCCGCCAAGGCCGATCCGAGCCAAGCCCAAGGCGTCAGCGCGGGCGAGGCTGGCGGTGGGCGTGAACGGCGAGATGTCGATGCTGCGGGCCTGAGCGCGTTCCGGAACCTCGACCTTCAAGGCCTCAGCGCGTTCGCGGGCGACCTTGGGCCAGGGGAAGGGCTGGCCATCGCGCGGCGTGGCGTGAACGACCGTGGTCTGGAATGTGGCCGCCAATTCTCCAGAGGCCGGATGGATCAGCAACTGTAGGATCCGCGCCTCGCACTCGCTCATCTCGATCACGCCGCCCAGCATATAGAGCGGCGCGCCGGCATGGGCCTCGCGCAGGAAGCGGATGTGCTGCTCCTTGACCAGCAGGGTCGCATTGGCGTGGGGCGAGAAGGCGTGCGGCAAGCCAAGCTCGGCGGCCATGCCGATCAGGCCCTCCTGGGCGCGCACCACATAGTGGCGCACGTTCATGTGCCCCATCTCGTCGCAGTCCCAGGTGTTGACCCCGCCGCGCCAGATTTCGACGCCGGGGAAGGGCTGGGCGGTCATGGAGATGCTCAAACGCGATTGAACGGTTGTTCGAGTCTAGCGGGCTTTCGTCAGCTTCTGCAATCGGCGCAGAGGCCGTGGGCCTCGATCGTCACGCCCGTCAGCGCATAGCCTGCGGCCTCGCCGGCGGCGATGATCTCGGCGCTGGCCTTGGGCTCGATCTCGCGGGTGGCCCCGCAGCAGTCGCAGATCAGGAAGGCTGCGGCGTGGCCGTCTGCTTCCTTGCGGCAGGCGACGTAGGCGTTGAGGCTCTCGATCCGGTGGGCGAAGCCCTGCTTTTCCAGGAAGTCGAGCGCCCGATAGACGGTCGGCGGCTTGGCTGGCGGACCATCGCCCCCGAAGGTGGAGATCAGATCATAGGCCTTCACCGGTTGGCCAGCCTGCAGCAACAGTTCAAGCACGCGTCGGCGGGGCGCCGTCAGGCGCTGGTCGGCCGCCGTGCAGCGCGCTTCGGCCGCATCGAGTTCAGCCGCCAGAGCGGCGCCGAGGACGCCGTGATTGTGGTGGTCGTGTCCGCAGGAAGGGGCGTTGGCCATGATCAAGAGGTAGAGGGCCTGAGAGCTGGGCGCAACCTTGCTGGCGCGCGCCGAATGACCCGATTTCCCCGGCGAATGCCGGGGCCCAGATTCATCCGGAGAGGGTGGCGTGAACGCGCCATCGCCCGGTGTTTCCTGGCATACGCTCACGGGTTCGATCTGGACCCCGGCATTCGCCGGGGAAATCGGACTTTGGGGCTACAGCAGCGGTTTGGACAGGGCGGCTGCCTCGGCCTCGCAGCGTTTGGCGTCCGGAGCAGGACCTGCCGCGCGCGCCGCGTCGAGCTCGGCCCGGGCGGCGGCGAGATCAGCCTTGAACGTGTCGGACGATTTCAGCGCCGCCAGCAAATTTTCCGCATTCATCTGACCCGCCTCGACCGAGCTCATGTTGTGCACGCCGCAGACCACGCGGCTTTCGCCGTAGGCCTTGGCCCGGGCCAGGATCGCCTCGCGCCGGTCGGGGGCCAGTTCGGCCAGGACGAGACCGACGCTCCAGCCCCAAGTCGAGTGGCCTGAAGGATAGTCGGGCGAAAGCGCCAGACCCAGGCTGCGCTTGATGCAGATGGGGCCTTCCTCGCTGAAATAGGGGCGGGGGCGACGGTACTTCAGCTTGGGGCCGGCCACCGCGGAGCGGACGTCGCGGCTCATGCGGAGCAGCGTCGCGGCGAGCTTGGGATTGCGCTCGAACGACGGGCTGACGCCCAGCGCGCAGGCGTAGCCGTCCAGCACGTTCTCCTCGACGTTGTCGGCCTGGGCCAAAGACCAGCGCGGCGTGTCCTTCATCGCGCGGGTGGCGCGGAAAATCTCGCGGTCTCGCTGCTCGGCCGTTGAGCCCTTGGCCGGCGGCGGCGGCAGGTGGTCGCGCGCGTCGAAGGCGCCCTTGGCCAGATAGCGGTTGGAGGGCGCGTCGCCGCCCAAGGTGGCGCAGCCCGTCAGCATCAGGGCGGTGGTGGTGACGAGCCAGACAACGCGCATGAAAAAGGGTCCCCGAAATCGCTTTCGGAGACCCTGCATTTTCAAGTCCGGCCGATCAAGCCTGCCGGACCGTCAGCCTTACTTGCCGAACAGCTTGTTCCAGCGCGGCTTCTCGCGGCCTTCCCAGGCCTTGCGCCAGTAGGCGTCCGAGGCGATCAGCGGGACCACGGTGGTGGCTTCGGCGAACACCATCTGTTCGTAGGTGGTCGAGACCTTGCCCCACGAGGCGGCTTCCTTCAGCGTCGACGACGAGCAGGCGCCGTCGCGCACGTCGGCGACGGTGATCTGGATGGCGTACTTGTGCATGTCGGCCTCGACGCCGAGGATCTCGGCGCAGACGACGGTGTCCTGGGCGAAGTTCTTCGGAACGCCGCCGCCGACCATGAACAGGCCCGTGGTGCCGGCCGCGATCTTGACGTCCGTCAGTTCACGGAAGTCGGCGACCGCGTCGATCATCAGGTAGGGCTTCTTCTCGGCGATCTTTTCCTTCTGGTGCTTGACCAGGCCAAAACCGGCCGAGCTGTCGACGAAGGCCGGGCAGAAGATCGGCACGCCTTCGTCGTAGCAGGTCTGGATCAGCGAGCCTTCCTTCTTGGCGTTGCCTTCCGCCAGCCACTTGCCCATTTCCCAGATGAACTCGCGCGAGGAATAGCCGCGCGGCTCCAGCTTGTTGCAGATTTCCAGGATCGTGTGATCGCAGGCCTGCAGCTCTTCTTCGTCGATATAGGTGTCGTAGATGCGGTCGATGTAGTTGTCGCGCAGGACATTGTCGTCGACTGGGCCGGCGGCCTGATAGTGCTTGAAGCCCAGGGCTTCGAAGAAATCCATGTCGACGATGCTGGCGCCGGTGGCGACCACGGCGTCGATCATGCCGTTCTTCACCATGTCACGGTAGACGTGCATGCAGCCGCCGGCCGAGGTCGAACCAGCCAGGATCAGCCAGGTCGAGCAGCCCTTGTCGGCGAGCGCCATGTTGAAGATGTCGGCTGCGCGGGCGGTGTCGCGCGAGCTGAACGACATCTTGCGCATCGAGTCGATGATCGGGCGAGCGTCGTACGACGTGATGTCGACGTGCTCGACGACCTTCTGCAGAAGTTCGGCTTTTTGGTTGTTCGGAACGGGAGCGTTCATCGCTTCGGTTTCCCTGACTTTGGACGCCCGTCGTGGAAGCAAGCTCTTCACCGGGACGGAGCGACCGGCGGGAGCGGAAAATACGAACCGCGCTCGACGTCTCAAAACGTCGAGCGCGGCGCGCGGTTTAACTCAAAAACGGTCTACTGACGAACCGTGTCGGATCAGCGACGGCGCTTGCGCTTGCCGGCTGCGCCCTTCGGACGCGAGAAGCGGACGATCTTGCGTTCTTCCGTCTCCTGACGAACGACCGGGATCGAGCGCTTGGCGAGGCCATACATCGAGGCCATCGGCGCGTCCTGCACCTCTGCGGCGTCGGTTTCGCCGAAGCCGTTGAAGCGGGTGTTCATGGCGACGCCATAGGCGCCGAGCATGCCGATCTCGATGTAGTCGCCTTCGTCCACGCTCTCCGGCAGATAGAAGGGGCCGGGCATGTGGTCGACGCTGTCGCAGGTCGGGCCGTAGAAGCGGAAGGGCTTGAGGCCTTCTTCCACCACTTCGCCGCTCTTGCGGTACAGCTTGACCGGGAACGGCCACTTCATGTGCGCGGCGTCGAACAGCGAGCCGTACGACCCGTCGTTCAGATAGAGCGCGTCGCCCTTCTTCAGCTCGACCTTGACCAGGAGCGAGGAGGCTTCGGCCACCAGGGCGCGGCCCGGCTCGCACCAGAGCTCGGTGGTCTCATGGACCATCATCTCGGCGAAGCCGCGGTCGATGGCGGCCAGATACTCGGAGAGATCCGGCGGGACCATGCCCGGATAGATCGACGGGAAGCCGCCGCCGACGTCGACGACGTCGGCCAGAACGCCGGCGCGCACCAGCGCGCGCGAGGCCTGGGCCATCGCCGCCTGGAAAGCGGTGGGGCGCATGCACTGGCTGCCGACGTGGAAGCTGACGCCCATCAGGTCCTGGGTCGCGCGGCGCGCGGCCAGCAACAGGTCTGGGGCGTTGTGCATCTCGACCCCGAACTTGCCCGACAGGCTGTAGGCCGCGCCCTCGGCCTGCACGCCCATACGGACGATCAGGTTGAGGTCCTTGGCCTGGCCGGTGGCGTCGAGGATCTTGGCCAGCTCTTCATGGGTGTCGAACGAGAAGGTCTTCACGCCGTGGTCGAAGTAGGCGGCGGAGATCGCCGCCCGGCTCTTGACGGGGTGCATGAAGGCCATGCGCGACCCCGGGGCCTCGTTGGCCACGAGCTCGACTTCGTTCAACGACGCGACGTCAAAGGATCGCACGCCGGCCTGCGCCAGCTCGCGGATCACCCACGGCGAAGGATTGGCCTTCACCGCGTAGAAGACGTCGCCTTTAAATTCGGACTGGAACCAGCGCGCAGCTACGGCAACCGCGTCAGGCCGCACGAGTGCGACGGGACGTTCCGGTGACCGCTCACGGACCAGGTCCAGGGGCGAATGGTACGTGCGCAATTCACGTAACCCCCTGTTGGAAGTTAAACCCAGGCCGGCGTTAGCAGCGTTTAGAGGACTTCGGGTCCGCCGGAGCCGTGCGAAATAGGGGCATTGATCCGGGATGTAAAGACCCTTTTGCGGCCCCGTTTCGGGGCGAATTGATCAAGGCGCGGGTCGCAGGGTCTGGGGCGACTGTTTTCGCCGTTTTAGGCCCCGCCACGGTTGAAAATACAGGGGCTTTGCTGGGTGGGTGACGGTCCCTTACGAGCTCAGAAAACGCGGGCGACTGTCACAAATCCGTTGCGTCCGTCCCGCAAACCGGAGAACGCATTTCCCAACCTGTGAAACCACGTTAAGGATTCGCCCCGACCATGACGTCGGACCCTGTTCTTTCGATCCGCGCCGCCTCGAAGACCTTCGGGTCTCGCCGCGCGCTGGACACCGTCTCGCTCGATGTAAATCGGGGCGAGATGATCGCGCTCATTGGCCCTTCCGGGTCGGGCAAATCCACGCTCCTTCGCTCCATCGACGGTCTGCAGACCATCGATGAAGGGGACGGCGTCATCACCGCGTTCGGCGGTCCCGTGCAAGCGCGGGGCAAGGTCTCGGACCAAGTGCGCAAGGCGCGGGTCCGCATCGGCTTCATCGCCCAGCAGTTCAATCTGGTCGGCCGCCTGTCGCTGTTCAGCAACGTCGCCCTCGGGTCGCTGGGGCGGATCCCCCTGCTCCAGGGGCTCATGGGCTGGTGGCCCAAAGAGACGCGAGAGGCGGCCATGGTGGCGCTACATCGTGTTGGCGTCTCCGAATATGCGGCTCAACGCGCGAACACCCTGTCAGGCGGTCAGCAGCAGCGCGGCGCCATCGCTCGCGCGTTGGTGCAGAAGGCCAAGATCATCCTCGCCGATGAGCCGGTCGCTTCGCTGGATCCCGTTTCCGCGCGCAAGGTCATGGAGATCCTTCGTGACCTGAATCAAAGCGACGGCCTTACGGTCGTCGTCACCTTGCACCAAGTGGACTACGCCCTGCGCTACTGCGACCGGGTCGTGGCCCTGAAAGCCGGCCAGAAGGTCTATGACGGCCCGGCCTCCGAACTGAAGCGCGAAAAACTCATCGATATCTACGGCCCGGAATTCGAAGACGTGTTCTGGGAAGGAGCTCCCCAATGATCAGCCGTCGTTCGGCTCTCGTCATCGCCGCCCGTTGTTCGCTTGTGGGTCTCTCGGCCCTGGCGCTCGCCTCGTGCTCGGGCAAGTCCGACGCGCCTGCGGCCAACAACGAGGTGACCTTCTCCATCCTGTCGACCGAGTCGGCCCAGAACATGGAGAGCTACTGGACGCCGATCCTGAAGGACATGGAGAAGCAGACGGGCCTCAAGGTGAAGCCCTTCTTCTCGTCCAACTATTCGTCGCTGATCGTGGCCATGGGCGCCAAGCAGACGGATCTGGGCTGGTTCTCGAACCAGTCGGGCCTGGAAGCGGTCCGCCGCGCGAATGGCGAAGTGTTCGCCCGCACGTTCGATCCGTCGGGCACGGACGGCTACAAGTCGGTGATCATCGTTCCGGCCGACAGCAAGATCCAGTCGGTCCAGGACCTGCTCAAGTGCGACAAGAGCCTGGACTTCGGGATTGGCGACAAGAAGTCGACCTCGGGCACCCTCGCACCGATGACCTATGTGTTCATCCCGGCCAACAAGAAGCCCGAAGAGTGCTTCAAGACGGTGATCAGCGCCAACCACCAGGCCAACCTGTTTGCGGTGGCCAACGGCAAGCTGGACGCCTCGACCAACAACTCCACCGCCATCAACCTGTCCAAGGCGCGCGGCGAGGGCGTCACCGACAAGATCCGGATTATCTGGGAATCTCCGACGCTGCCGGAGGACCCGATCGTCTGGCGCAAGGACATCGACCCGGTCGTGAAGGAGAAGCTGCGTCAGTTCTTCCTGACCTATGCGCAGGGCGACACGCCCGAGGCGGAGCAGCAGCGCGGCTATCTGAAGAAGCTGTCGATCGGCGGCTTCAAGCCGGCCGATGACACCCACCTGCTGGTGGTTCGTGAGATGGAAGCGACCGAGCAGCTCGGTCTTGCCCGCGAGGCGGGCGACCAGGCCAAGATTGCGGCCGCTCAGAAGACCCTCGACGGCGTCAAGGCCGAGCGCGTGGCCGCCGAGGGCAAGGCGGGCGTCGTCGCTCAGCCGACCAACTGAGGTCCTCGATGAGCCAAGCCGCAAAGATGGACGGGGCGATCCCGCCCCCGCCGAAGCGCTCGACGTCGGCCCTGGCCTTCGACACCCTGCTCTGGGGCGGGGTGATCCTGCTGCTGATCATCAGCTTCAAGCCGGCCGAGATCGACAAGTTTCCGCAGCTGTTCACCGACACGGAGAAGACGCAGGGCTTCGCCCAGCTGTTCTTCAAGCCGTTCGGCGATCCAGAGCTGTTCATGTCGATGGATTGGAGCCTGTTCATCGGCAAGATGTGGCAGACCATCCAGATGGCCATGTGGGGGACGGCCCTGGCGATCATCGTCGCCATCCCGCTGGGTCTCTTGGGCGCGCGCAATATCGCGCCGGTGTGGGTGCAGCAGCCGGTTCGGCGGGTGCTGGACCTGATCCGCTCGATCCCTGACCTCGTCGTGGCCCTGATCTTCATCACCGCCGTGGGCCTGGGGCCCTTCGCGGGGGTCATGTCGATCATGTTCAACACCGGCGGCGTCCTGGCCAAGCTGTTCGCCGAGGCGGTCGAGTCGATCGACAAGGGTCCCGTCGAGGGCGTGCGCGCCACCGGCGCGGTCAAGCTGCAGGAGATCGTCTGGGGCGTAATCCCGCAGGTGGCCCCGCTGTGGACCAGCTACGCCCTCTATCGCTTCGAGTCGTCGAGCCGCGCCGCCACGGTGCTGGGCATCATCGGCGCGGGCGGTATCGGCCAGATCCTCTACGACTCGATCAATGCGTTCCAGTTCGACCAGACCGGCTGCATCGTGCTGGTCATTGTGGTGGCCGTCTCGATGATCGACTTGCTCTCGCAGATCATCCGTACGCGCCTGCTCTGATCGAGCGACATCGCCAACAGATCGCCGCCTCTCCGGTCCACCGGGGAGGCGGCTTTGTTAGCAGCGTTCCCGCATTGGGGACCAAGTCATCGGTGAACGGAGAATCTCGCGCCGATTCAACGGCGATTTGTGGCCCCTTTGCCACAGCTTAACGCCCTGGAAACGCTTGTCGCCTGGTCGTCACAAAGCTGTGGCGGAAGCGTCATGTCCCACCGGTAAGCCCCCAAGCATTCCTGCTCCGCTCGACGAACGGGCGAGAGAACAGGGGCGCAGAAGGGGATTTCTCACCATGAGCACCAAGACCTCGCTGGTCGCCGGTTCGGCGCTGGGCGTCGCGCTCGCTCTGACCATGGGCGTCGCCGCCCAAGCTCAAGACATGGCTTACAAGTGGAGCGGCGCTCCGCAGTTCAGCAATGACGACACCTCGTTCAAGTTCCGCGGTCGCATCCTGGTCGACTACGTCAACCAGGACGTCGAGCGCGCGGGTCCGGCCGGTGACTTCAAGACCAGCAACATGCGCGGTCGCCAAGTGTTTCTGGGCGTCGAAGGCAAGCTCAACAACTACTTCGCGTATAAGGCCGAAGGCGGCTGGGTGAACGGTGGCGCGGCCTCGTGGGATGACGTGGTCATCGAGTACAAGCCGAATGAACAGGTCTCGGTCCTGTTCGGCAACATCAAGGCCGCCGGTCTTGAGAACCTGACCTCGACCCGCTTCACCACGTTCATGGATCGTGGTCCTTACGGCGACTTCGGCGTTGACAGCTACCTGCTGAGCGCGGTCGCCAAGTACACGGGCTACAACTATTCGGCCACGGTGGCGGTGCAGGGCAACAGCATCAACAGCGCCGACGTCGCCAATGCCGGGGCCGACTCCAAGGAGCGCTTCGGGATCACGGCGCGCGGTCACTATGCGCTGATCAACACCGACACTGACAAGCTGCACCTGGCGGCGTCGTACCGGTACCGCAACCGCGGTGACGAAGCGGCCTTCAACTATACCGGCCGCACCACCTCGGCCTACAGCACCCAGACGCTGTACCAGACGGGCGCCATCGGCAACCGCGACAAGACGCTGGCCTTCGAAGGCGCCTACGTCCACGGCCCGTTCTCGGTCCAGGCCGAGTACTCGAACATCGACGTGACCCGTCAGAACCCCGCCGTCGTCGGCGCGGATCCGAAGGTGAAGGTCGGCTATGCGTTCGTGTCGTTCTGGCCAACCGGCGAGATGCGCAATTACGATCCGATGGCTGGCGAGTTCAAGCGTCCGAAGATCCTCAACCCGGTCACGGCCGGCGGCATGGGCGGCCTGGAACTGGCCGTTCGCTACGACTTCGCCGATCTGACCGACGCCTACGACACCCTGAAGGTGAAGCCGGCGACCTCGCAGGCCGGCAAGTACACCGGCTGGACCCTGGGCGTGAATTACTATCCGACCTCGTATGTCCGCTTCCAGGCGAACTACACCGACGGCAAGGCCGACAATTACGGCGCGAACGTCGACTACGACGTGAAGCAATTCCAGCTGCGCGCCCAGCTCGACTTCTAATCTCGATCTGATCCGGGCGGGTCGACCGATCCGCCCGCACCCTCACATCCGTCTCCTCCGGAGTTCGTCATGAAGAAGCTTCTGTCCTGCGCGGCCGCCGCCGTCGCCCTGTCGGGCCTCGCCGCCGCCCCCGCCCACGCCGCCCGTGACTATGTCTGGGCCGCCGGCTCCTCGACCGTGTTCCCGTTCGCCACCCGCACTGCCGAAAACTTCGCTAAGAAGAGCGGCAAGAAGGCTCCGAAGGTTGAAAGCCTCGGCACCGGCGGCGGCATCAAGCTGTTCTGCTCGGGTACGGGCGAAGGCTTCCCCGACATCGCCAACGCTTCGCGTCCGATGAAGAAGTCCGAGTTCGACCAGTGCGCCGCCAAGGGCGTGAAGGACATCATCCAGATCAAGATCGGCTTCGACGGCATCGTGGTCGCCACCGACAAGGACGGCGCCGACTACAACTTCAAGCTCGAGCACCTGTATCAGGGCCTGTCTAAGCAGGTCCTGAAGGGCGGCAAGTTCGTTCCCAACCCGCACAATACCTGGGACGACGTCGCCGGCGGCCTGCCGGGCAACCGCATTCAGGTCTACGGCCCGCCGCCGACCTCGGGCACCCGCGACGCCTTCGTCGAGCTGGCCATCGAGGCCGGCGCCCGCAAGTATCCGACGGTCGACGCGATCCGCTCGGACAACGAAAAGAAGTTCAAGGCCCTGGTCGACCCGCTGCGCGGCGACGGCTGGATCGACGCGGGTGAGAATGACAACGCCATCGTTGGCACCTTGACCAAGACCCCGGGCGCCCTGGGCGTGTTCGGCTGGTCGTACCTCGAAGAGAACATGGACAAGATCAAGGGCGCCTCTGTGAATGGCGTGCGTCCCTCGGCCCAGACGATCTCGGACGGCAGCTACCCGCTGGCCCGTTCGCTGTACATCTACGTCAAGAAGGCCAACATCGGCGTGACCCCGGGCCTGGACGAGTTCCTGCGCGAGTTCACCTCGGATGCGGCGTCGGGCCGTGGCGGCTACCTGCAGGGGCGTGGCCTGATCCCGCTGCCCCCGGGCCAGCACAACGCCCAGAAGGACGTGGTCGCCAAGAAGGTGACCATGACGCGCCCCGCCTCGTAAGAGAGCGACGTTTCGGCAATCACGCCGCGGCTCTATGGGCCGCGGCGTTTTTGTTTGTATAGTGGCGCGCCGGACCTCCCCATGCGCCGGTCGCAGTCGCCGTCCGGCGACGCGCCCCTGACCCTGAAGGGCCATGATCCTCGTCGCGCTCGTCGTCGTTCTTTTCCTCGTTCTGCTGAACGGGGTCTTTTCCATGTCCGAACTGGCCGTTGTCTCGGCGCGCAAGGCGCGCCTGCAGGGCTTCGCCGAGCGAGGCGATCGCGGGGCCAAGCTGGCGCTGGAGATGTCGGAACATCCGACTCGGTTCCTTTCGGCCGTTCAGGTCGGCATCACGCTGATCGGCATCTTCGCCGGCGCCTACGGCCAGGCCACCATCGCCGCTGCGCTGGACGCCTGGCTGGAGACCAGCGTCCCAGCCCTGGCCCAATACTCCGAGGCCATCGCCACGACGATCGTCGTCATCGGCCTGACCTATGTCTCGGTGATTCTCGGCGAACTGGTGCCCAAGCGTTTGGCGCTGATCTTCCCGGACGCCATCGCCCGCCGCATGGCGCCGTTCTTGGCCGTGGTGGCCACGGTGCTGCGGCCCTTCGTGACCCTGCTCACCGTCTCGACCGCCGCCGTCCTGCGCCTGATGGGCGTGCGCGATGAGCGCAACACCAGCGTCACCTCCGAAGAGGTCGAGGCCGTGCTGGCTGAAGGCGCCGACGCCGGCCTGATCGAGCCCGAGGAGCGCTCGATGATCCAGGAGGTGCTGCGCCTGGGCGATCGTCCCGTGCGCGTGGCCATGACCCCGCGCCGCGACCTCTTCTGGGTCTCGCTGGCCGACGACACCGAGACGGTGCTCACCGAGATCCGCGCCAGCGCCCATTCGCGCATCGTGGTCGCCACCGAGGGCGACCTCGACGGCGATGTCGGCGTGCTGCTCAAGAAGGACCTGCTGGACGCCTGCCTCTCGGGCGAACCGCTGGACCTGAAGGCCCACGTCCAGCAGCCGCTGGCCATCCCCGAGACCATGTCGCTGCTGAAAGCGCTGCAGCTCTTCAAGTCGACCAGCCTGCACATGGCCCTGGTGGTCGACGAGTTCGGCTCGCTGCAGGGGGCGATCACGCCGCTGGACCTGCTGGAAATGATCGCCGGCGACTTCCCGGAAGATCACGACGACGACGAAAAGCGCATCATCCGCCGCGAAGACGGCGGTTGGCTGATCGACGCGCGCCTCGACATCCAGGAGCTCAACGACCACCTGGGCGAAAACTTCGAGGCCGAGGGCGGCTATCACACCGTCGCCGGCCTGATCCTCGACCGCCTGGGCCGCCTGCCGACCGAGGGCGAGCATGTCACGATCGGCGGCTTCGACCTCGAGATCGTCGACATGGACGGCTCGCGGATCGACAAGGTCATCCTCAAGCCCGGCAAGCGCAAGAAGGACGGCCAAGAGGGGTAGGTGGCGGCCCCATCCGGACGCCGCATTGACGTCGCGCTCGAAGGAGCGGGTTCTGACGCTAGGTTAGAGGCGGCTGTCGACCCGTTGCGGACTGCAGGCGAAACAGAATCCCTCTTCCAAAGGGAGAGGGAGGGGCCCGCCGCGAAGCGGTGGGAGGGTGAGGGGTTACGAGGTTTGACGGCGTGCCGGCACTCCGTCGGACGCCGTACCCCCTCACCCCGACCCTCTCCCGATGGGAGAGGGCGCAATGTCCGCTCCCCACCCATCGCCGACGTTAGCGATGTCCGCCTTCAGGCAGCTATCGCTAGCCCCCCCACCGCCCAAGAAAAAAAGGCGCGGACCTTGCGATCCGCGCCTCTTGTCTTGTCTACCCGATGAGACCCGCTGCTATTGCAGCTTGGCGCCCATCTGGCTGATCGCGGCGTCCACCAGGGCGTCGCCCTTGGCGCCCGCCAGACGGGCGGCCAGGACGGTTTCAGCGGCCTGGGCGGCGAGATCCACCGCAGCGGCCTTCACGTCGGCGGCGGCTTGAGCTTCGGCCTGGGCGATCTTGCGCTCAGCCATTTCGGCGCGGCGCCTGATCTGCTCTTCGAGCTTTTCCTTGGCTTCCTCGGCCAGACGCTTGGCGTCGGCCTTGGCGGCTTCCAGCATGCTGGCGGCCTGACGCTCGGCGTCCTCGCGCTGGGCCTTCACCTCCGCGAGCAGGCCTTGAGCCTCCTCACGCAGTTGCTGGGCCTCGTCGAGCTCGGCCTTGATCTTGGCGGCGTAGCCGTCGAGAGCGCCGAACAGCGCGCCGGGCAGGACCTTCAGAACGACCAGCAGGCCGAAGAAGATCACCAGGGCGGCCAGAACCCAGAACTCCGGGTTCGAGAAGCTGAACAGGGATTGGTGTTCCATCGTTCGCTCCTTAGGCCAGAGCCGACTTCAGCTCGGCGGCCGTAGCCGCCTTGCCCGTCAGCTTCTCGACGATCGCGCCAGCCGTCTCTTCGGCCACCACGCGGACCTGGCTCATGGCCTGGTCGCGAGCGGTCTGGATCGAAGCCTCGGCCGCGGCCAGCTTCTCAGCCAGAGCGGCCTCTTCCTTGGCCTGACGCTCGGCGGCTTCGGCCGAAGCCTTGGCCTTGGCGTCCGCAGCGGTCTTCTGGGCCTTGGCGCGGGCCTCGGCGACTTCCGCCGCTGCGGCGCGAGCCTGGGCTTCAGCCTCGTCCTTCATGCGACGGGCGTCGGCGATGTCGCCGGCGATCTTGGCGCCGCGCTCGTCGATCGCGCCGCTGACCCGGGGCAGCAGGCCCTTGGACAGCACCGCATAGAGAACGGCGAAGATGATGAGCAGCCAGACGATCTGACCACCCCAGTGCTCGAACTGCAGCTGCGGAAGGCCGCCGCTTTCGTGCTTCTGGGGGGCTTCCGTCGTCTCGGTCGTGCCGTGATGTTCCGTCGCCATGGGCGAGGGCGCCTCTCAGCTAGTGCGCTTGGAGCGGGCCGTGTTCCGACCCGCTCCAGGAAGCGCGAGAAAACAAAAGCATGGAGCGCGTCGCTTCCGATGAAGCGCCGCGCCCCAGGGATCGGATTACGAGAACAGGATCAGGAAGGCGATAACCAGGGCGAAGATGCCCAGGGCTTCCGTCAGAGCCATGCCCAGGAAGAGCATCGGGCGCTCTTGAGCAGCGGCGGTCGGGTTACGCAGAGCGCCTTGGAAGTAGTTACCGAACATCACGCCCAGGCCAACGCCCGCGCCGATCATGCCCAGCATCGCCAGACCAGCGCCGATGTACTTAGCAGCAGCAGCGTCCATGATTGAGACTCCTTAGGAAGGGTATGTAGGTTGAAAGACTAAAGGTTGATCAGTGGCTGTCGAGGTGCACGACGTCGTTGATGTAGACGCAGGCAAGCACCGCGAACACGAAGGCCTGCAGGAAGGCCACCATGAACTCGAGGGCCGTCAGGGCGACGACCGAGGTCAGGGCCAGGGCCGCACCGGCCCAGCCCAGCACGCCGAGACCGCCGAGGGCGACCACGAAACCGGCGAAGATCTTCAGCACCACGTGACCGCCCAGCATGTTGCCGAACAGACGCAGGCCCAGGGTGATCGGGCGGATCAGGAACGACAGGATCTCGATCGGCACGAGCAGGAAATACAGCGGCCACGGCACGCCCGACGGGGCGAACAGCTTGAAGAACTTGATGCCGTTCTTGGCGAAGCCGACCGCGACAACAGTCAGGATGACCATCAGGCCCAGCGTCAGGGTCACGGCCAGCTGCGAGGTGGCGGTGAACACTAGGAACATGCCCTGGACGTTCATGAACAGCACGAACGCGAAGAGCGTGAAGATGAAGGGCAGGAACTTCTTGCCGTCGTGACCGATGATCGACTCGGCGAGTCCATCGACCAGCCCATAGAGCATCTCGCCCACCGCCTGCAGGCGGCCTGGGACCACGGCCTTCTTCGCCGACAGGGCGTAGAAGCCGATGATCAGCAGCGCGGCCGACATCATGGCGGCCACGGAGTTCGTGATCGACAGGTCAATGGCGCCGAGGCCAGGAACGGTCACGGTGGGCAGTTCCACGATCTTCTGGATCTGGAACTGGTGCATCGGATCGGCCATCGGCCCTAGTCTCTCTTCTGCTTGGGGGCGGTAGACCCGCCTCCCGTGTCTTCGTCGGCGTTCCCGGTGGGGGACGGCGCCGACGCCTGCGCGCTCAGTTTCATCGCCTTGCGGACGATGGAGAAAATCGCGAGCCCGAGACCGATCAGCAGACCGCCGACCATGCCCCAGGGGCTCGTGTGAACGTAGCGATCGAGAAGCCAGCCAAAGCCGACCCCCACCAATACGCCCCCGATCAAGTCCGCCAGCAGACGGTAGCCGTCCTGTGTGGCCTGTTCGGACGTCGCCTTGGCGGGCTTTTCCGCCGCCTTCCGCGCCTCAAATGCGTCGAGCCGAGCGTCCAGGCTTTCGAGAGCCTTGTCGTTCGGTTCGTCGGCCTTGGGCATGGGAAGCGGCAGGTCCGAAAACGCCGAGGACGCGCCAAAACGAGGCGCTTTCCGGCCGGCTTGATCGGCGCGGAACCTATAGACCTCGCTGCGGTGCGTCAAGGTGAGCGATTTTCCCGGCAAGTGACGGTAATGCTTAAGGATTTCGTCGCCTCGGTCAGGGAGGGGCAAAACCATCCCCTGATCGCGCTCGTCAAGCGCGGCGCGTTCTGCGGAAGTCCCCCTCCTGAACCCCCGGCGGCGCGTTCAACTGCGTCATTTCGACGGGGGCCCTATCAAATGTCACACGCCGCCCCTATCTCACGTGTGCCTTTTATACGTCGCTTCCCCTACGCGAGGAGCGGCGGAGCCTGATGACGCATTGATTTTTTCGTCAATCTGGGCTTAAGAGCCGCCGCCTCCAAACAACACGAAGATTCATGTCGCACCTGAAGAACACCGGATTCGCCGATCGTATTTCTGCCCAGCAGGAAGCCAAAAAGGCCATGCTGGCCAAGTTCAAGGCCAAGCCGACGGTCCAGGATCCCGATTTCGACAAGCGCGAAGAGCAACGCGCCGCCGAACTCGAGGCCGTCCGCGCCGCCCGCGCCGAAGCCAAGGAAAAGGCCCGTCTCGAAGCCCTGGCGCGCCAGGAAGAGCTGATGGCCGTCAAGCGCGCCGAGCGTAAGGAGCGCAAGGCTCTCGAAGCCGCCGAGATGCGCGTCCGCAAGGAAGAAAAGGCCAAGGAGCGCGACGAACTGCGCGCCCTGGGCAAGACGACCAACAGCAAGGCGTCTCGCGCCCACCAGTGGGCCAGCCTGCTGGGCTAAAGATGATCAGGGGTCCTTCGGGGCCCCTTTTTCTTTGCGCCCGTAGCGAAACGAGACCATGAGCCGCTGATGGTTTCGCTCGACGTCCTCGCCAGCCTGTTCGTGGTCGCCGCCCTCGCGGGCGCGCTCGACGCCATCGCCGGCGGCGGCGGTCTTGTGACTCTGCCCGCCTTGCTGCTGGCCGGACTCTCGCCGGTCCAGGCGCTGGGCACAAACAAGCTGCAAGGCGCGATCAGCGCCCTGTCCTCGACCAGCGCCTTCGCCCGCCGTGGCCTGATCGACTGGAAGACGGCGCTGCCGGTCGCCGGCGCGGCCGCCTTGTCGGGTCTTGCCGGCGCGCTGTGCGCCAGCCTGCTGTCGCCCGAGCTGTTGCGCGCGGTCGTGCCGCTGCTGCTGATCGCCATCGCGCTCTATTTCGGCTTCTCCCGCGCCATCAAGGGCGAGGACGTCGCTCCGCGCATGGCGCTCGTTCCCTTCGCCTGTTTCGTGGCGCCGCTGATCGGCTTCTATGACGGGATCTTCGGACCCGGGGCCGGCGCCTTCTACATGGTCGCCATCGTGACGCTGCTCGGCTACGGCGCGCTGAAGGCCACCGCGCACACCAAGCTGGCCAACGCCGCCAGCAATCTGGGCAGCCTTGTCCTGTTCACGCTGAAGGGCGCTGTTGTCTGGCCCGTGGGCCTGGCCATGGCCGCCGGCGCGTTCCTCGGCGCGCAGGTGGGTTCGCGCCTGGCCATGCGCTTTGGGCCCAAGCTGATCCGACCGCTTCTGGTGGTGATTGCGTGCGCCATGGCGGCAAAGCTGCTGGCCGATCCGGCCAATCCGCTGCGGATGGCGGTGACGCACCTTATCGCCGGCTGAGACTCCCCCCACCTGACCCGCTTCGCGGGTCGTCCGCCCCCAAAGGCGGGCGGAAGGTGATCCTTCTTCCCCCTCCGGGGGAGGAGCGCGAAGCGCGGAGGGGGCAAGTGGCTGGCCTAAGCCGCCACCAGCTTCTCCGCCGTGCTCAGATCCACGCTGACCAGCTGGCTCACCCCGCGCTCGGCCATGGTCACGCCGAACAGGCGGTCCATGCGGCTCATGGTCACCGGATTGTGGGTGATGGCGATGAAGCGCGTCTGGGTGCGGCGGCGCATCTCGTCCAGCATGTTGCAGTAGCGGTCGACATTGGCGTCATCGAGCGGGGCGTCAACTTCGTCCAGCACGCAGATCGGGGCCGGATTGGCCAGGAAGACGCCAAAGATCAGGGCGCTGGCCGTGAGGGCCTGCTCGCCGCCGCTCATCAGGCTCATGCTGGCCATGCGCTTGCCCGGCGGGCAGGCGAAAATCTCCAGGCCAGCCTCAAGCGGATCATCGCTTTCGATCAGCTTCAGCTCGGCCTGACCGCCGCCGAACAGCGCCTGGAAGAGGGTCTGGAAATTGGCGTTGATGACGTCGAAGGCCGCCAGCAGGCGCTCGCGGCCCTCGGCGTTCAGCTCCTCAATGCCGGCCCGCAGTTTGGTCACGGCGCCCGACAGATCGGCCCGCTCGCTGCGCATGGTCTCCAGGCGGCCGGCATATTCCTGCGCCTCTTCCTCGGCGCGCAGGTTCACTGGACCGATCGAGTCCCGCTCCCGTTCCAGGGCGAAGAGGTGCGCCTCGACCCCGGCGGCGTCCTTCGGGACAGCCACGGCCTCGCCGGCGACATGGCGACCCAGTTCCTCGGGCTCCATCCGGGCCTGCTCGCGGATGGCCGAGGCGACCTCGGTGAAGCGCTGGCGGGCGCCGTCCAGGTGCGCGACGAGGGCCGCGCGCTTCTCACGCGCTTCGCCGGCGGCCTGCTCGGCGGCGCGGGCGGAGCGGTCGGCGTTCAGGCGCATGGTCTCAGCGGTTTCGAGGGCGTCGCTGGCCTTGGCGCGGCGCGCCTCGGCGGCGGCGAACTCGTCGAGCAGCGCCACTAGCTTTTCCTGCAACGCGGCCGGCGCCTCACGGGCGGCTTCCAGGGCGGCGGAGGCCTTCACCCGGTCGCCGTCAAGAGCCTCGGCCCGCTTGGCGGCGGCCTCGGCGCGCTTGCTCCAGTCCGCGCGATCGCGTTCCAGGCTTTCCAGCCGTCGCTGGCGGCCGGCGCGTTCGCGGGTCTCGACGTCGAAGGCGGTGCGCGCCGCGCCGGCGGCCTCGCGGGCCTGGGCGGCGGCCTGACGGGCTTCGGCGAGTTGCGGCTGCAGGTCGCCTGAGGTCTGGGCGGCGGCGTGGGCCTCTTGGGCCTGGGCGAGAGCGGTGTCGGCCTCGACCTTCTCGGCCTCGAAGCGGCCGATGGTGTCGTCCAGCGATTGAGCGCGCGCCGCACGAAGCGCCTGCTCGCGTTCGAACCTGGCGACCTGCTCGCGCGCCTGGGTCAAGAGGCGCTCGGCGTCGGGCGGGCCGCGCCGTTTGTCGCGCAGCAGGTCCTCGGCTGCGCGCAGGCGATCAGCGGCGGCCTTCAGGGCGATGGCGGTGGCCTCGGCGCGCGGCGCCATCACGTCGATCTCGGCCTCGACCTCGGCCAAGCGGGTGCGCTGCTCCAGTCGCACGGCGGCGGGGCGTGGCGCGTCGGCGCGGGCGACGAAGCCGTCCCAGCGCCACAGGTCGCCGTCTTTCGAGACCAGGCGCATGCCCGGCTTCAGCTCTTTTTGCAGACGATCGCCATTGGCGCGGGTGACCACGGCCACGTGCGAGAGGCGGGCGGCCAGGGCTGGCGGGGCCTTGACCAGCGGCGCCAGCGGCTCGGCGCCTTCGGGCCAGACTGGCGCGGGCGCGTCCGCGCCGCCCCAGTAGGAGGGGGCCTTGGCGTCGAGCGCGGCGTCCAGGTCATCGCCCAGGGCGGCGGCCAGGGCCGCGCCATAGCCCTTGTCGGGCGAGACGCTGTCCAGCGCGGGAGCATGGCCGCTCTTGGTGCGCGGCGCGGTCAGTTGCGCAAGGCCTCGGGCCTCGGTGCGCAGGCGACCCAGCTGGTCCTCGACGCTGCGCGCCAACTGACGGGCCTGGGCTTCCTGTTCGGCGGCCTTCACGCGCGCGGTCTCGGCCTCTTCTAGCGCCGTGCGGGCCGCGGCGAGGGCGGCCTCGGCGTTGGCGAAGCGCTGGCGGGCGTCGGCGGCGGCCGGATCGACCTCGGGACCGACGGCTGCGCGCTCGGCGCGGGCCTGGTCCAGGGCGCGGTTGGTGCGGTTGGCGCGGGCCTCGGCCTCGGACAGGCGCGCGGCGGCGGCGCGGCCCTGCGCCTCCTCGGCGGCGACCCGGGCGGCCAGTTGCTCGACAGCGGCCTCGGCGGCGGCGCGGATCTCCTCAGCGGCCTTGGCGGCGGCGGCCAGCTCCGGACCGCGCTCGGGCGCGGCGGCGACAAGGCTGCGGACCTCCTCCAGCTCAGGCTCGATCCGCGCGAGAGCGGCTGCGGCGTCGTCCTTGGCCTGCGCCTCGCGGGCGCGGTCGGCGTCGATGCGGGCCAGGTCGTTGGACAGACGCTCGAACTCGGCGGCGGCGGCCTCGGCCTCACGCTCGGCGCGGTCTTTCTGGATCGCCAGCTGGCCGAGGATCGCCTGGGCGATGGTGGCCTCTTCGCGCAACGGCGGCATGGCGGCTTCGGCTTCGGTGATCGTCACCTGGGCGGCGGCGCTGGCGCGAGCGGTCTCCTCGACCAGGCGCGCGGCGGCCGTCGCCTCGCTGGTGGTGCGCTCCAGGTGGTCGCGGGCCTCGGTCCAACGGGCGTAGAGCACCGCGCCCTGCACGGCGCGGATCTCGGCCGACAGGCGCTTGTACTTCTCGGCCTGACGCGCCTCGCGACGTAGGCGGTTCAGCGCGGTCTCCAGTTCCCGGGCCACGTCCTCCAGACGCGAGAGATTGGTTTCGGCCGCCCGCAGGCGCAGTTCGGCCTCGTGGCGGCGGGTGTGCAGGCCCGAGACCCCAGCGGCCTCTTCCAGGATGCGGCGACGGTTCTGAGGCTTGGCGCCGATCAGCTCGCTGATCTGGCCCTGGCGGACCAAGGCCGGCGAGTTGGCCCCGGTCGAGGCGTCGGCGAACAGGAGCTGGACGTCGCGCGCCCGCACCTCGCGGCCGTTGATCTTGTAGGTCGAGCCCTCGCCGCGATCGATACGGCGGACCACCTCCAGCACGGGATCGTCATTGAACTGGGCCGGCGCGGTGCGGTCGGCGTTGTCGATGGTGAGCGTCACATCGGCATGGTTTCGGGCCGGGCGTGCGCCGCTGCCCGCGAAGATCACGTCGTCCATGCCGCCGGCCCGCATGGCCTTGGCGGAGTTGGCTCCCATCACCCAGCGCAGGGCTTCCAGGAGGTTGGACTTGCCGCAGCCGTTCGGACCGACGATTCCGGTCAGCCCCGGCTCGATCCGGAACTCGGTCGGCTCGACAAAGGACTTGAAGCCCGAGAGGCGGAGGCGCTGGAACTGCACGGAGGCGGTCCCTTCCGGTCCCTAGCCCTTCGCCGCCAGGGCGAAGATCTTGGACAGCGCAGCGGCATCGGCCTCGCCCTCATAGGGCGCGCCATTGACGAAGAAGGTGGGGGTCACCTCGACCTGATCCTCGCCGATCGCCCGGCGGAAGCGCGTATTGACCCCGTCCAGCGCCTTGGTGTCGTTCATGGCGGCGGTGAACTGGGCTTCGGTCAGGCCGTATTGCTGACCGATCGCCAGCAGGCCTTCCCACAGGCGCCCGCTTTCGAAGATCGCCGCCTGCTTCTGGAAGACGGTGGTCAGAACCTCGAAATACTTGCCTGGCACACGCCGGGCCAGCAGGAAGCCGGCGGCGGCGAACTCGTTGGGCGGCGTCAGGAACTCGCGGAAGACCAGGCGCACCTTGCCGGTGTCGATGAACGTCTTGCGGATCTGCGGCTGCTCGGTGGTCCACCAGTGGGCGCAGTGATTGCAGCTGGCCGAGGCGTAGACCACGAACTGGACGGGCGCGGTGGCTGCGCCCAGGACCATGTCACCGGGCGCCGGCGGCAGCGACCGGGCGCGCGCGACCGAGGGCCCCGCCGTGAGGGCGAGGCCGCTGGCGATCAGGATGCGCCGGTCCAGGGTCATTACTTGGAGGCTTCCGCGATCGCGGCGTCCAGCTGGGCCAGCGTCTGCTCGCCGCCTTCTTCGCCGCCCAGGCGCTTGCCGTTGACCTCGAAGGTCGGGGTGCCGCGGATGTTGTTATCCGACATCATCTTTTCGATACGCTCGGCCGACTTGGCGGCGTTCTCGTCGCTGAGGCAGGCGTTGAACTGAGCTTCGTTCATGCCGGCGGCCTGGGCGATGGTCAGCAGTTCGCCGCGGATGTCGCCGCTGGTGAAGATGCTGGTCTGAGCGCGGTACAGGGCCTCGGTGACCTGGAAGTACTTATCCTTGCCGGCGCAACGGGCCAGCATGGCGCCGGCGTTGGCCAGGCGCGGTTCGCCGGTCAGGGCGTCGCGATGGACGTACTTGACCTTGCCTGTGTCGATGTACTTGGCCTTGAAAGCCGGGAAGACTTCGGCGTTCCAATCAGCGCAGTGCGGGCAGGCGACCGAGGCGTACTCGATGACCGTGACCTTGGCGTTCGGATCGCCCAGGACCATGTCCTCGGCCGTGACCGCCGTGCTCTTCGGCGAACAGGCCGCGAGGCTGGCCGCGACGGCGGCGACGATGGTGACTCGGCTGATCAGCGAACGCATGAAATGGCCCCTTGGCGGTCGAATGAGAGATTAAACGCGATTCTCGTTATGCAGCGAAAAAGGCGCAACCGTGACCAGCGTCATGAGCGTGAGCCAGCCCGCCTTGTCAATGGTCCGATCCCGCCTCTAGCGCTCGGAGGACAGGACCCCGCGACCCAGCTTCAGCAGAGCCTGCTTGAGCCCTCCGTCGGGCTGTTCGGACAGGCTGTCGGCGAGCTGCTTTTCCAGCGCGGCGTCCAGAGGCGGCTTGCGGCGCAGGCGCGTGGACGGCGCGGCGGCGGGCGCCTTGACCGGGCCCTGCACGATCCGCAGCCGGGTGACCACGCCCTTGCCCAGCAGCATGTCGAGCCGGGCGGTGATCTGCGGCGCCTGGTGCTGGATCAGCGAGGCGACCGGCCCGTCGACGCGCAGTTCGAGAGCGCCGCCCTCGCCGTTGCGCCCCCTGATGATGCGGACCGGTTCGGTGCGGCGCGCCAGGGTGTCGCCGACGATTTCTTTCCAGCGGGCCTGCAGGGCGGCGGGCCCTTTGCCGAAGCGGTCTTCCAGGTCCTTGAGAAGCGGCGCGAGGTTCTTGCCGGCCGGCGGCGGCGGACGGCGCTGGGGCTTGGTCCGCTTGCTACGCAGGATCGCGATGGCTTCTTCCGGCGTGGGCAGGGGGCGACGCATGGGAAGAAACTAGCATGGAGCCGGCGGTTCGGGGTAGGCGAGGGACCATGAAAGACCGCGATGCTCTCCGCTCGGCCTTGCTGGCCTGGTACGACGCCCAGGCGCGTGATCTGGCGTGGCGCGTCGGGCCCGCTGAGCGCCGCGCCGGCGTGCGCAGCGATCCCTACCGCGTCTGGCTGTCGGAGGTGATGCTGCAGCAGACCACTGTGCCGCACGCCACGCCCTATTTCCTGAGCTTCACCCAGCGCTGGCCGACGGTCTCGGATCTGGCGGCGGTGGAGGACGGCGACCTGATGGCGGCCTGGGCGGGCCTTGGCTACTACGCCCGCGCCCGCAACCTCTTGGCCTGCGCGCGGGCGGTGGCCAACGATCACGGCGGCGTCTTTCCCGACACCGAAGAGGGTCTGCGGGCCCTGCCGGGTGTCGGCGCCTACACCGCCGCCGCCGTAGCCGCGATCGCCTTCGACCGCGCCGCCAATGTCGTCGACGGCAATGTCGAGCGGGTGATGTCGAGGCTGTTCGCCGTTGAGGCGCCACTGCCTGACAGCAAGCCCGAACTGAAGGCCCTGGCGGGCGAGCTTGTCACCGACGACCGACCCGGCGACTGGGCCCAGGCGCTGATGGACCTGGGCGCGACGGTCTGCAAGCCGAAGGGGCCGCTATGCGACCGCTGTCCGGTGTCTGCCTGGTGCGACGCCTATCGTGGCGGCGCGCCCGAGACCTATCCGCGAAAGACCAAGAAGGCCGATCGCCCCCGCCGCCACGGCGTGGCCTATGTGCTTTCGCGCGGCGACGAGGTCGCCCTGGTTCGCCGGCCGCCGAAGGGCCTGCTGGGCGGGATGCTGGGATTGCCGACGTCGGACTGGCGCGCGACGCCCTATGACGACGCCGAAGCCATCTCGGCCGCGCCGGTCGCCGGCGTGTGGCGGGACCTCGGTGCGGTGGAGCACGTGTTCACGCACTTCTCGCTGACCTTGCGGGTATTCGCCGCTGACGGGGCCAATGACGGCGATTTCGTCTGGACATCCCGCGAGGGGTTGAGCGCCTTGCCGAGCGTGTTCCTGAAGGCGGCGCAGCGGCTGCTCTGACGTGCGGAAACCTCGCCCTTTGACAAGCTCAGGGTGAGGTTTCTAGTAGTCACTGCGTTGAGATTGGCCCTCACCCTGAGCCTGTCGAAGGGCGAGGGCGGACCCGCCGAATCTCAGTTCATCCCCGCGCGGACCTGGGCTCGCAGCACGTCGATCGGGGCCAGGCCCGCGTCGGTCTTGAAGTGCCAGTAGGTCCAACCGTTGCACGCCGGGGCGCTCTGCACCAGGGCGCCGATCTTGTGGATCGAGCCTGACAGGTCGCCGACGGTGATCGAGCCGTCGGGGCGCACCTTGGCCACGTGGGTGCCCTTGGAGCAGTAGAGCGTGTCGCCCGGCGACAGCAGACCGGCCTCGACGATCGTGCCGAAAGGCACGCGCGGCTCGGCGCGCTTGGAGCCCATGACTTCCAGGTCTTCGGGGGCGATCGGGACCACCTTGGCGATGCGGGCCTTAGCGTGTTCCAGGTATTCGGCCTCCCGCTCGATGCCGATGAACTTGCGGCCCAGGCGCTTGGCGGCCGCGCCGGTGGTGCCGACGCCGAAAAAGGGGTCCAGGATCACGTCGCCCGGCTTCGTCGTCGACATGATGACGCGGTACAGCAGGGCTTCGGGCTTCTGGGTCGGGTGCGCCTTTTGGCCGTCGGCGCCCTTGATGCGTTCCTCGCCGGTGCACAGCGGGATGGTCCAGTCCGAGCGCATCTGCACCTCGTCATTGGCCATCTTCAGGGCGTCGTAGTTGAAGGTGTAGCGCTTGGCGTTCTGGCTCTTCGAGGCCCAGATCAGGGTCTCGTGGGCGTTGGCGAAGCGGGTGCCCTTGAAGTTGGGCATCGGGTTGGACTTGCGCCAGACGATGTCGTTGAGGATCCAGAAGCCCAGGTCCTGCACGGCCACGCCGACGCGGAAGATGTTGTGATAGCTGCCGATCACCCAGATCGCGCCGTCGTCCTTCAGGACGCGGCGGGCGGCCTTCAGCCACTCGCGCGTGAACTTGTCATAGGCCGCGAAGCTCTCGAACTGGTCCCAGTGGTCGTCGACCGCGTCGACCTTGGAATTGTCGGGCCGCAGCAGGTCGCCGCCCAGTTGCAGATTGTAGGGCGGATCGGCGAAGATCAGGTCGACCGACTTCTCGGGCAGGGCGTTCATCTGCTCGATGCAATCGCCGTGGATGATGGTTTCCGGCCCGAACTTCATGGTCCCGCGTCCTCAAGAAAGAGAGCGGAATCATGAGTCTTTCTGGTAAATCCGGTGTTGAAAGACGTGGTTAGCGGGCTGTTAACCAAGGCCTTTCAGGCGCCTTTGAGTCTGGTCAGACTCAAAACCTGTGAGCGATCAAAGATCTAGCTCGCCATTGACGGCCAACTCGGCCAGCGCCGCCTTCACCGGCGCCCAGCCCAGACGGTGAATTGGGGAAGGGCCGAGGCGTCGCAGGCCCTCGACATGGATCGGCGCGTGGTAACCCTTGTGGCCGGCGAAGCCGTAGCCGGGATAGAGCGCGTCCATCTCGATCATGATCCGGTCGCGGGCCTCCTTGGCCAGGATCGAGGCGGCCGCGATCGAGCACGACAGCGAGTCGCCCTTGACCACGGTCTTGACCGGGCAAGGCAGCTCGAACCTGTAGTTGCCGTCGACCAGGGCGAAGGCGGGCGTCACCGCCAGACCTTCGACCGCGCGCCGCATGGCGAGGCCCGCTGCGTGCAGGATGTTGAGCTGGGCGATCTCCTCGATCGAGGCCAGGCCCACGCACCAGGCGATGGCGACGTCCTTGATCTCCTCCTCCAGGGCCGCGCGGGCCTTGGCCGAGAGCTTCTTGGAGTCGTTGAGGCCCTTGGGGATGCGGTCGGGGTCCAGGATCACCGCGCCGGCGCTGACCGGCCCTGCCCAGGGCCCGCGTCCGGCCTCGTCCACCCCGCAGACCGGCCCTGGTCCGCAGGCCAGCTCCAGCATCATGTCGGGTCCGGTCGGCATGGCGGCTGTTTAGGCCGCTTCGCCGCGATTGGGAATCGGCAAGGGCGCGACTGGAGCAGCTCGGCCGATGCCGCTAGGGTCCTCCCATGTCACGCCCCCTCGCCGCCCTCATCCTCTGCTCGGCCGTGCTGGCCAGCGGACCCGTCCAGGCTCAGGACGACTGGAAGCTGGTCTGGTCCGACGAGTTCAACGGCGCCGCGCTGGATGACACCAAATGGACGCCGGCCGCCGACTGCGGCGGCGGCGGCAATGACGAGCGCCAATGCTATGTCGTCAGTCCCGAGACCCTGTCGGTCAAGGACGGGACGCTTCGCCTGACGGCGATCAAGCGCAAGACTCGAGGCCTGGCCAATCCGTGGGCCGGACCGACGGGGCCGATGAAGACTGGCGACTACGCGTCGGGCAAGATCGTCACCCAGGGCAAGTTCAGCTGGCGCTACGGCCGCTTCGAGGCGCGCGCTCGGGTTCCCGGCGGTCAGGGCGTCTGGCCGGCGATCTGGATGATGCCTGAGTTGTCGACCTATGGCGGTTGGCCGCGCTCCGGCGAGATCGACATCCTGGAGACGGTGAACCTCGGCGCGCCGTGCCCGCCGGTAGGGGAGGCCTGCGCGGGCGGACGCGAGAACCGGGTGTTCGGCACGATTCACTTTGCGGGCGACGCGGCCGGGACGCACAAGCAGGTCAGCGCCAGCACGCCCCTTACGGCCTCGCCCGACGGCTTCCACGTCTATGCGGTGGAGTGGTCGCCCGAGGCGATCGTCTGGTTCCTGGACGGCCGGGAATACGCCCGCGCCACGCCGCAGGACTGGAAGCGGGACGACCAGCCGGTCAGCGCCGCGCCGTTCGACCAGCCGTTCCATCTGATCCTCAACCTGGCCTTCGGCGGCCGCTGGCCCGAGAGCGTCAACGCCAAGGGGATCGACGAGGCCGCTCTGCCTGCGACGCTGGAAGTGGACTGGGTGCGGGTGAGCCAGAAGGACGCTGACTGATCGTGGCGCTCACCGGGTCCGCGCCGCCTTGACGACGTCCAGCACCGCATCGATCACCGTCTGCGGCTGCTGCAGTTGAACCAGGTGCCCGGAGCCCGCCGCGATACGACGCTCGCCTCGGCGAGACAGCTTGGCCAGGGTTTCGTGGCTGTCGACCCAGTCGGCGAAGAGGGCCGCGTGCTCGCCGTTGGCGTCTGGGCCCCAGAGGCCGCCCTGGACGGCCGCGCCAGCGGTGATCACGATCAGCGGCAAGTCGCCCCAGTCGCGTCCGTCACGCGCCACCCGCTCGCCGTTCGGTTCGTATTCTTCGTAGAGCGAGGCCTGGGCGCGTAGGCGGGCGGGCTCGGCGTCGCGGCGGGCCAGCACCGCCTGGGCGGTGGCGGGGATCTCTGGATAGTACTGGAAGCACGGCGCCGCCGGTGCGCCGGTCTTCACGGTCCCGGCCTCGATTCCCGCCGCGCAGTCGCGCAGGCGCTTGGCCTCGGAAGCGAAATAGGCGCGGTCGGCGGCGGCGGCCTTGGGGCCCGCCTTGGTCTGGCGGGCCATGTCGCGCGGCCGGGTCGGATCGACAAAGACCACGCCCGCCGCCTGATCGCGATGGCGGTCGACGAAGGTCAAAGTTTCGAAGGCGCCGGCCGAATGGCCGACCAGAACATAGGGGCCGCGCTCGCCCGCCGCCGCCAGTACCTTGGCCAGATCCCGTGTGGTCTGGTCTGAGGTCTGGGCGTTCTTGACGTCGCCGTCGCTGAGGCCAAAGCCCGCCCGGTCCCAGGCGCAGGTGCGGGTCGTCTTGGCGACTTCGGGCTGGACCAGCGCCCAGCTGCCCGACCATCCGCCAAGGCCGGCGGTGAAGACCACGGTCGGTGAGCCCGATCCCAGGCAGTGAAGGTGAATCCGACGTCCGGCCTCGACCTCGACCATGCCGGTCGGTTCGACATAGGCGTTCATCGCCTCCACGACCGGAATGCCCTGGATGACTTGCGCCTGCGCGCCGCTGATCCCGAAGGCGATCGCCGCCGCCACGCCCAGAATGATCTTGCTTGCCATGCGACGCCCCACTGCCCCTGCGCGGCGGAGCTTAGTTTCCCCACGCGGTGTCGCCAACGCTGTTGTTCGGTGCGCTTGGACAGAGCGCGCGTTGCCTCCGGCGCCAGCGGCTGGCAGGGTCCTGACCTCGCCGTGGAGACCTGCCTCGTGACCCCGTTCCATCACCTGCTGGTCAACAATCTGGTCGCGAACATCACCAACTTCACGATCTGGTTCGCCCTGACCTTCTACGTCTATCTGGAGACCAAGTCGGTCTTCGCCACCGGCATGATCGCCGGCGTCTATCTGGTGCTGACGGCGGCCTGCGGCATCTGGTTCGGCAGCCTTGTCGACCACCACCGCAAGAAGGTCGCGATGGCGGGCTCGAGCGTTGCGTCCCTGTCGCTTTACGCCCTGGCGCTTGGCGTCCTGCTGATGGCGCCGAAGGGGGCGATCGCTGATGTCGGCCAGCCCTGGCTGTGGGCGCTGATCGGACTGTCGATGCTGGGCGTGATCGCCGGCAATATCCGCACCATCGCCCTGCCCACCCTGGTGACGCTGCTGATCCCCGAGGAGCGCCGCGACAAGGCCAATGGCCTAGTCGGCATGGTCAGCGGTGTCGGCTTCCTGACCACCTCGGTGATCAGCGGCTTCCTGGTGGCGTGGGGCGGCATGCTCGCCGCCCTTATCTTCGCCCTGGCTTTCACGCTCGCCGCGTTGGTCCACCTGGTCACCGTTCCGGTCCATGAGCCGCGCGTCGAGCCCGAGCATGGGGCGCCGGTCGAACCCAGGACGATCGATCTGGCCGGTACGATCAAGGTGGTGGCCGCCGTGCCGGGTCTTTTCGCCCTGATCCTGTTTGCGACCTTCAACAACTTCCTGGGCGGGATCTTCATGGCCCTGCTGGACGCCTATGGCCTGTCGATGGTGTCGGTGCAGGCCTGGGGCCTGCTGTTCGGCTTCCTGTCGGTGGCCTTTATTATCAGCGGTTTGGCGATCCACAGGACGGGCCTGGGATCCAATCCGCTGCGTACCCTGCTGCTGGTCAACCTGATTTCGTGGGCGGTCTGCTGCGTCTTTCCGCTGAAGTCGTCGATCGTGATGCTGGCGATGGGGTGCTTCGTCTGGATGCTGCTGGGGCCCTACGCCGAGGCCGCCGAGCAGACGACCCTGCAAAAGGTCGTGCCGTTTGAGCGCCAGGGCCGGGTCTTCGGCTTCGCCCAGTCGATGGAGCAGGCCGCCTCACCCCTGACGGCGTTCCTGATCGGACCGCTGACCCAGTTCATCGTCATTCCGTTCATGACCAACGGCGCCGGCGCGGCCGCCATCGGCGACTGGTTCGGCCGGGGCCCGGACCGGGGTATGGCGCTGGTGTTCACGGTTGCGGGTGTCGTCGGGGTGGTCGTCACTCTGCTGGCCTTCGGCTCCAAGGCCTACCGGCGCCTGTCGGCGGTCTATGCCGAGGGCGAACCTGCTCCTGCGGCCGCCTAGGGGCGATGGCTTAGCGCCTTGCACTCTTCATGTCGGAAGCAGGTCACCAGGTGGTCGTTGACCAGCCCCGTGGCCTGCATGAAGGCGTAGACGATTACTGGGCCGCAGAACTTGAAGCCCTTGGCCTTCAGCGCCTTGGACATCTCGACGGCTAGCGGCGTCTGGGCCGGGACCTGACCCGCTTCCCACTGGTTCTGGATCGGCGCGCCGCCGACCATGTCCCACAGGAACTGGCCGAAGTCCTCGCCCCGCTCGCGCATGTCGAGATAGAGGCGCGCGCCGGCGATGGTGGCGTCGATCTTGCCGTTCGAGCGGATGATGCCGGCGTCCGCCATCAGCCGGGCGCGATCGGCCTCATCGAAGCGGGCGACCTTCTCGGGGTCGAAATTGGCGAAGGCGGCGCGGAAGGCTTCGCGCTTGCGCAGGATGGTGATCCAGGACAGGCCCGCCTGGAAACCGTCCAGCACGAGCTTCTCCCACAGCGCACGGCTGTCCCACTCGGGCACGCCCCACTCGTGGTCGTGATAGGCCTCGTAGAACGGGTCTCCGTTCATGCCTTTCCAGGTGCAGCGGGTGATGTCGTTCATGCGGCGAAGCTGGCAGAAACTTCGCGTCCTGCCTAGAACTTTTCGGGAACATCAGGTGTCGCGCGACGGATTTCCGGATCTTGCGCGTTCAGCCTCGCGAGGGACCCAGACACACGAAAGGTGCGCCGATGAAGCGCCTGAAGACCTTTGCCATGTTTGCTCTGGCCACGACCGCCGTGGCCGCCACACCGGCCTTGGCCCAGCACAGGGACCGCGACCATAACCCGCCGGGGCCGCGCGGCGGGCCAGGAACCAACTGGGAGAATCCGCCGGGCTGGCGGGGCGGACCTGGAGCCTCGCCCGACCGGCGCTACTATCGCTGGAACGGCCAGCGGGTCGAGTTCCGCTATCGCGACGGCTACTACTACAACCGCGCCTACGGCTACTATCACCCGCGCTTTGGCTGGTGGAACCAGGCCGGCAAGTGCTGGTTCGACAACGACCGCAATCCGCCTGGTCCGCGCGGTGGTCCCGGCACGAACTGGGAGAACCCGCCTGGCTGGCGCGGCGGCCCGGGAGCGTCCCCGGACCGCTACGGTCGCTGCCGATAAGGTCGACGCCAGATCAGCTGGCCAGGAAGGTCTCGACCTCGGCCATGAACTTGGCCGGCTGATCGATCATGATGAAGTGGGCGCTGTCGTCGATCCGCATCACCTTGGCGCCCTTCAGCGGCGCATAGGCGGCCTGGTACCAGCCGCCGAAGGTCGCGGCCGGGACCGGAACGCTGCTGTTCCAGGCAAAGACCACCGTGGTGGGCGCGGTGATCTTGGCGAGCTCTGGCGTCAGGTCGGTGGTCAGCAGCTCTTCCATCGCGCGGCCGGAAACCTGCCGGTCGCTATCCAGCGAGTGCTTGACGATGGCGGGCCGAGCGGACTCGGTGCGAACCATGCCGCCGATCACCTGCTCCTGCATGGCCTTGAAGGCGTCGGCGGGGGAATTGGCGATCTGGGCGCGGAAGCCGGCGGCGCGCTGGGCGACCGATTCCGGCGACTGGCCGGGTCCGAAATAGGCCACCGCCAGGTTCGGGAACATGTCGACGACCATCAGCTTGCCCACCAGGCCGGGGCTGCGCGCGGCCAGCATCATGCCGATCGTGCCGCCCATCGAGTGGCCCATCACCGCCGGCGACTTCAGGCCCTGGGCCTGGATATAGCCCGCCAGACCTTCGGCCACGCCTGCGGCGACCTTGCCCTCGGCGTTGCCCGCCGTCGGCGCGCCCGCGAAGCCGGCGACATGGACGAGGTGCACGCGATAGCGGCCCTCCAGCGCCTGGGCGGTCGATTCCCAGATTTCCGGCGACGACGACAGGCCCGGGATCAGGATGACGTCGGGACCCTTGCCGCGCACCTTGACGGTGAAGCGAGCGGTGTCGGCGGCCAGGACGGGACCCGCCAGGGCGGCGGCGACCAGCAGCGCGCCTGCGCCAAGAACTTTGCGACGATTCATAATGACTTTCCCCCAACACCTCGCGGCCGCAGGAGCTGGCGACCGTCGTTTGGCGATCTCTGCCCCGAAATGGGGACGCCCGCAACTGGAGGTCTCAGGGGATCCAATCAGGTCGCTCGACGTGGATCGGCCGCCCGTCGACGCTGAGCGCGGCGCCCTCGATCCGGTCCAGCCGCAACAGGGCCATGGCTCGGCCGTCCCGACCGCTCAGCACCTCGCCGGCGCGCAGTTCGCCGGCCAGGACCTCGGCGCCGAAGGGGAGCGGCGGGCCCTCGAAGGTGACCGGCAGCATGCGGTTCTTGATCGTGCCGCGCCGCTTCATGCGGCTAGTGGTCTCCTGGCCGACAAAGCAGCCCTTCTTGAAGTCGATGCCCGCCAGCAGGTCGAAATTGGCGTCGATGGGGTAGGTCGTCTCGCTCCCCCAGTCGGCCGGTCCGGGAACACCAAGGGCCAGACGGTAGGCTTCGTAAGCGTCCTCGTCGGCATTGGTCGCGCGGTTGTCGTAGACGCGCGCGCCCAGGGCGGGCAGGCGGGGATCGGCGTAGAGGCCCTCGCCCGCCGCTTCGCCGCCAAACACCGCGATCACCGGGCGGTCGCTGGCCGCCAGCTCCACCTTGGCCCGGAGGCGATACATCGTCAGGCGCGTCAGGATGGCGTCGCGGTGCGTCGCCGCAACGTCCAGCAGGACGCCGTCCTCGGTTCCGGCCACAAACAGGTCGTAGAGCAGCTTGCCCTGCGGGGTCAGCAGGCCGGCGAAGCGCAGCTCGCCGACGGCCAGGGTCTCGACATCCTGGGTCAGGAGACCCTGCAGAAAGCTTCGCCAGTCCGGACCGGACACGGCGATGATGGCGCGAGAGGCGAGGCGGGCGAGGCGAGGTGCGGTCATGAGGGCACATGTGGCGCCGTGTCGCGGGCGACGCCAGTCCTTGAGGTAACTCAAGTGTTAACGTGGGGTGCGCCGACTCACCGACCGGCCTATAGGTGGACCGATGACACAGAGGGCCTTCCCGATCCTTTTCATCACGGCGACGCGTATCGGTGACGCGGTGCTGTCGTCCGGCCTGATCAAGATGCTGGCCGACCAGATCCCCAACGCGCGCTTCACGATCGTCGCCGGCCCCCTGGCCGCGCCGCTCTTCGCCCATGTCCCCGGCCTCGACCGCGTGATCGTCATGGAGAAGGCCAAGGGCAAAGGCCACTGGTTCAAGCTCTGGCGCCAGGTTCGCCACAAGAAGTGGGGGCTGATCGTCGATCTGCGCGGCTCGGCCACGGCTCTGTTCCTGCGTCGCGACAAGCGCGCCATCTGGAAGAAGATCCCCGGCGAGGTCGTCCACAAGGTGGTCGACGCGGCTCGCACGCTGAAGCTCGAAGGCGATCCGCCGCCCCCCTACCTCTACATTACGCCCGAGGTGCAGGCGCTGGCGGACGAGCTACTGGGCCTGCATGAGGGCGGCGAGACCGGGCCGATCCTGGCCGTGGGCCCAGCCGCCAACTGGATCGGCAAGGTCTGGCCGATCGAGCGCTTCACCCAGACCGCCGCTCAGCTGCTGGACAAGGACGGCCCGATGGCCGGCGGGCGGCTGCTGATCCTGGGCGGTCCGGAAGACACCCGCATGGTCGAGGAGCTGCGCATGGCCTCCGCCCGCGGCCGCACCATCGACCTGACCGGCAAGGTTGATTTGCTCACCGCCTATGCCTGCCTCAAGCGCGCAAGCCTGTTCATCGGCAACGACTCCGGTCTGATGCACATCGCCGCCGCCGCCGGTACGCCGACCATCGGGCTGTTTGGTCCCTCTGACGAGCGCCGCTATGCGCCCTGGGGCGAGCACGCTGTGGCGGTGCGCGGCCCGCGCTCGTTCGACCAGTTTCTGGCCATCGATCCCGAGCTCTCCCAGGCCATCCGCCACATGAGCGACCTGCCGGTGGCCACGGTGTTCAAGGCGGCCAAGGAACTGCTGGCCAAGGTGGGCGGCGATGTCCCGTCGGCGCCTGCCGCAGCCGAAGAGGCCGAGGCCGAGGCCGTGGCCCCCGTGCCCGAATCTGGCCTCGACGCCGAGGCGGCGACCGACTGGGTTGAGAACGCGCCCGCCGACTCGCCCGAAGAGCTTGCTCCGGCGGTCACGACGAAACGACGCGCGGCGCGGCCGAGGAAAGCCTGATGAAGTCCGTTCTTGCGCTTTGCGCGGTGATCATGCTGGCGCCGGCTGCGGCCTTCGCCGGAACGCCAGGCGAGCAGTTCTTCGACCGCCTGAGCACGCTGTGCGGCAAGACCTTCGCGGGCCAGGTCGTGGAAGGCGACGCGGCTGACGAGTCGTTCCGCAAGGCCGAGCTGGTAATGACCGTGGCGCACTGCGACGCCCGGCAAATCCGCATTCCGTTCCGGGTGGGCGAGGACCGCTCGCGCACCTGGATCATCACCCGGCTCGATGACGGGCGACTGCGTCTCAAGCACGATCACCGCCACGCCGACGGCGTCGAGGACGAGCTGTCACGCTATGGCGGCGACACGCTGGACCCAGGGTCGGCTGAACTGCAGCGCTTCCCGGTCGATGACGAGTCCAAGGCCCTGTTCACGCGGCTGAACCGGACAGTGTCCAACACCAATGTCTGGGCGCTGGGGCTCACCGACAGCCAGTTTACCTATGAGCTTTCGCGCCCGAACCGGCTGTTCCGCGTGGCCTTCGATCTGAGCAAGCCGGCGCCGTCAAAGCCCTGAGGGCGGGACCAAATGGTTGCCTGATCCGGTCGATCGTCCTAGATCGCCGGAAACCTTCCGGAGCCGTCCCATGACCCAGACCTTTGACCTGATCGTGCGTGGCGGCGAGGTGGTGAACCACGCCGGGCGGGGCTTCACCGACATCGGCGTGCGCGGCGGCAAGATCGTCGCGATCGGCGACCTCTCGCAGGCCAGCGCCGGCGAGGTGTTCGACGCCACCGGCCTGACGGTCTTGCCGGGCGTCATCGACAGCCAGGTCCACTTCCGCGAGCCGGGCCTGGAGTGGAAGGAAGACCTCGAGAGCGGCTCACGCGGCGCGGCCCTGGGCGGCGTCACGGCCGTGTTCGAGATGCCCAACACCGAGCCGACGACCACCGACCCCGACGCCCTGGCCGATAAGCTGGCCAGGGCCAAGAACCGGATGCACACCGACCACGCCTTCTATGTGGGCGGCACCCACGAGAACGCGACCTTCCTAGGCGAGCTGGAGCGCCTCCCGGGCTGCTGCGGGATCAAGGTGTTCATGGGCGCCTCGACCGGCTCGCTGCTGGTGCAGGACGACGAGGGCGTCGAGAACGTGCTGCGCCACGTCAACCGCCGCGCGGCCTTCCACTCCGAGGACGAGTACCGCCTGGCCGAGCGCCGCAGCCTCGCCCGTCCCGGCGACTGGACCAGCCACCCGGAAGTGCGCGACGCCCAGGCCGCCCTGCAGTCGACCCACCGTCTTGTGCGGATCGCCAAGAAGCTGGGCAAGCGCATCCACGTGCTGCACGTGACGACCAAGGAAGAGATCGACTTCCTGGCCGAGAACAAGGATGTCGCCTCGGTCGAAGTCACGCCGCAGCACCTGACCCTGGTGGCGCCGGAGGCCTATGAGCGGCTGAAGGGCTTCGCCCAGATGAACCCGCCGATCCGTGACGCGTACCATGTGGCGGGCGTCTGGCGCGGGATCGACGCCGGCATCGCCGACGTGCTGGGTTCCGACCATGCGCCGCACACCCGCGAGGAGAAGGCGCGTCCCTATCCGGCCTCGCCCTCGGGCATGCCGGGCGTCCAGACCTTGGTGCCGATCATGCTGACCCACGTGGTCGACGGGCGGCTGACCCTGGAGCGCTTCGTTGATTTGACCAGCCACGGCGTCAACCGCATCTTCGGCTTGGCCGACAAGGGCCGCATCGCCGAGGGCTTCGACGCCGACTTCACCATCGTCGACATGAAGGCTCGCCGCATCATTACTCACGACTGGATGGCTACCCGCTCGGGCTGGACGCCGTTCGACGGCTTCGAGGCCAAGGCCTGGCCGGTGGCGACGATCGTGCGCGGAACCGTGGTGATGCGCGACGATGAGATTATCGCCGAAGGCAAGGGGGAGCCGGTGCGGTTCCTCGAGACGCTGGCGCAATAACCTCCGACCGCCCCGGCGAACGCCGGGGCCCAGATCGTATGGCTTTGGGGCTGACGGGAAGGGGCGCTCCGCCAGCGTGAGCAGGCTCAGCGCTCTCCATCTGGACCCCGGCGTTCGCCGGGGAGGTCGGATGTTTTGTGCGTGCGGAGCATGTCCGTCCGCCTCCGAACCAACCACCGCCGCTCCGCCTCGCCCGGCGCCATCGCGATCGCCCGGTCATAGGCCTCCGACGCCGCCTCGACGCGACCCAGCCGCGCCAGAAGATCCGCCTGCACCGCATGATAGGGCTGGAAGCCGTCGAGCCGCTCGGCGTTCAGCGACTCGACCTCCGCCAAGGCCGCCGCCGGACCTGCGACCTCCGCCAGCACGACCGCGCGGTTGAGGCGGACGAACGGGTCATTTCCTGCGTCCAGCAGCAGGTCATACAGCGCCAGCAGGGTCGCCCAGGGCGGCGGTTCCGCTAGAGATCGTCGCAACGCCCAAGCCCCGTGCAGCGCCGCGCGTAGCTGGCGAGGTCCCGGACGGTTCAGCCGCGCGGCTTGACGCAACAGGGCGTCGGCCTCGGCGATCAGCGCGCGGTTCCATCGCGTCGGGTCCTGCTCGGCGAGGGGAACCATCGCGCCATCGGCGTCCAGTCGCGCCGGCCGCCGCGCCTCGGCGAAGCGCACCAAGGCGGCGAAGGCCAGCGCCTCGGGCTCGTTGGGCGTCAGGTCCGCAAGCACGGCGGTAAGATCCAGCATCTCGCGCGCGTAGCCGGCATGAGGCCCGGAGCCGGCGGCGTCCTCGTGAGCGCGGGCGTAGGCCACCTCCAGGGTCGAGAGCACCGCCGCCATCCGCCCAGGCCAGGCCTCGTGCCCCGGGACCTCGAACGACACGCCGGCCTCCGCGATCTTCTTCTTGGCGCGGGTCAGGCGCTGGAACATGGCCGGTTCGGCGACGAGAAAGGCGCGGGCGATCTCGGCGACCGAAAGGCCACAGACCAGGCGCAGCGTCAGGGCCGCGCGGGCCTCGGGCGCGACCGCCGGGTGGCAGCAGACGAAAATCAGTCGAAGCCGCTCATCGGGGATCACGCGCTCGTCGGCGGTCAGGATCTCCTCGGCCGACGGCGAAGGTTCCGGCGGCTCGGCGACGTGTCGGCGTCGAACGTTCCGCCTGCGGATCATATCCAAGGCGCAGCGGCGGGCGGTGGCGTAGAGCCAGGCCGACGCGTCCAGCGGTGGCGCGTCAGGCCACACCGCCGCCGCCCGCGCACAGGCCTCGGCATAGGCCTCTTCGGCCAGATCGAGGTCGCGGAAGGCGGCGGCGAGCGCGGCGACGATCCGGCCGCCGTCCCGCCGCGCGGATTGATCCAGAAGGCTCAATCTTCGTCGATGATCGGGCGCACCTCGACCGCGCCGTCGCCGGCGAAGGGGATGCGCTTGGCGATGGCCAGGGCGGCGTCGAGGTCCGGGACGTCGATCACGTAGAAGCCGCCCAGCTGTTCGCGCGCCTCGGCGTAGGGGCCGTCGTGCAGGGTGTCGACGCCGCGCGCCTTGCGCAGGGTGGTGGCGGTGTCCGACGATTTGAGGCCCTGGCCGCCGCGCAGCACGCCCTGTTCGGCCAGCTCCGCCGCCAGCGCCCCGTGAGCTGCGATGATCGCCTCCAGGCTCATGGCGCCCTCTTCGGCGTAGACCGTTTCGTTCTCGTACAGCAGCAGGGCGTATTGCATGGTCTTCTCCCATCGGCGCGCGACCATCGCAGCGCCTCGACCCCAGAGACGCGCCGGGTCACGCGGATTCGACAGCGGACACAAAAAAATGTCGAGAGGGGCGCGATGGCGCCGCGCCGATTGAACAGCGCTATGTCCCGCGACATAACAGGTCATGGACGGATCGACCCTGAACACAGCTCCCTTCCGCGACGCTCGCTACGCGCACCGCGCGTTGGAGGTCGAGCGACAGGGTGAGACGCTGATCCTGCGCAACCCCATGCCCTATTCGGACGCCGTGCGAACGACGACCGCGCCGCTGGCCTGCTGGGCTGAGGAAGCGCCGGACCGGGTCTGGCTGGCCGAGCGCGATGGCGAGGGCTGGCGCAAGGTGACCTACGCGGACGCCAAGACGCAGGTCGAAGCCCTGACGGGCGGACTGCAAGGTCTGGGACTTCACCGAGGCCAGCCCCTGCTGATCCTGGCGCGCAACGGGATCGACCACGCCCTGATCGCCTACGCCGCCATGAGCCTGGGCGCGCCGGCCGCACCGGTGTCGCCGCAGTATGGCCTGAAGGGCGCGGACCTCACGAGGCTGCAGCACGCCGTCGAACGACTGAAGCCCGCCGCCGTCTACGCTGATGACGCCGAGGCGTTCGGCGACGCCCTGGCCGCGCCGTTCCTAGCGGGACTGCCGGTGGTGGTCAGCCGCAACGCGCGGCCCGGCGACGTCGCCTTCGAAGCCTTACTGAAGAGCCCGCCGCTGGCGCCGACAGCCCAGCCGGACGACGTGGCCAAGCTGCTCTTGACCTCCGGCTCGACCGGACGCCCCAAGGCGGTGGTCTGCACCCATGCCAACATCGCCCTGAACGCCGCCCAGATCGAGGCCTGCTACGCCGATCCCGAGCCGCCGGTGCTGGTCAATTCCGCGCCGTGGAGCCACAGCCTGGGCGCCAACGCCATCCTGCACATGGTGCTGCACCGGGGCGGGACGCTCTATATCGACGCCGGCCAACCCGTGCCCGGGCGCTTTGGCGAGACGGTGCGCAACCTGTCCGAGGTGGCCACGACCTATCACAACATGGTCCCGGCCGGCTGGGCGATGTTCGTCGGCGAGCTGGAGCGTGACGAGACCCTGGCGGCGAAGTTCTTTGAAAAGGTGCGGGTGCTGCAATACGGCGGGGCCTCGATGGCCCAGTCGATTCTCGATCGCGTCCAGGCCGTGGCGGTCCGCACGGTTGGCGAGCGGATCACCTTCGCGGCCGGCTATGGGGCGACCGAGACCGGCCCGACGGCCTGCAACATCCACTGGCTGAACGCCCGCTCGGGCATGGTGGGCCTGCCCACGCCTGGGACGGCGGTGAAGCTCCTCCCAGCCGGCGACGGCGGCAAGTTCGAGATCCGCGTGAAGGGGCCGCAGGTCTCGCCGGGCTATCTCGACCAGCCCGAGGCCACGGCCCAGGCCTTTGACGAGGAGGGCTTCTACCGCCTGGGCGACGCGGCGCGGCTGGCCGATCCGGAGGATCCGGCGGCGGGGCTCGTGTTCGACGGGCGCCTCGTGGAGAACTTCAAGCTGGCCAGCGGCACCTTCGTCGCGGCCGGCGCCCTGCGGGTGGCGGCGGTGTCGGCGATCGGCGGCGTGGTCTCCGATGCGGTGGTCTGCGGCGAGGGCCAGGAGGGGGTGGGCCTTATGCTCTTTGTCGACGCCAAGGCGGCCGAACGCCTCGGCGACGCCGAGGCGGTGCGCGCGGCCATCGTCGAGGGCCTGGCGCGGATGAACGCAGCGGCCAAGGGCGGCGGCGGCCGGATCGCCCGCGCCCTGATCCTGGACGGCGCGCCCGACGCGGCCAGCGGCGAGCTGACCGACAAGGGCTATATCAACCAGGCCCTGGCGCGGGATCGGCGTCCGAGGGAGCTAGCGCGGTTGTTCGCTGAGGCGCCGGACGAAGGGGTGATGGTGTTCTAGAGGGGCTACGCCTCCGCCGAGACATTTTCTCTCGTCATCCCGGCCGCAGCGAAGCGGAGAGCCGGGACCCAGGGGTCACCGCACTGCGCTTGGCCCCTGGGTCCCGGATAGCCTCTGCGAGGCTTCCGGGATGACGGTAGATCTGTGTTTGCGGTGTCGAGCGTTCTGATCTGCGCAAACGACGTCAGGAGTCACGCCGCCTCGGCGCGCTCTGCGACCAACGCCCCCGCCACGCCCAGGCAGATCAGCAACTGCCCGAAATAGTACAGTCCCCAGACGCCCAGGCCCGTGGCCAGGTTGTCGGGCAGCGGGCCCAGGCGGCCGAAGATCAGCAGGTCCGAGACCACGAACATCAGCGCGCCCAGGCCGACGGTCTTGAAGGGGAACCTGCTCATCAACGCCGTGGCGGCCATCACCGCCAGGAACAGGCTGTAGAGGGCGATCCCCGGCGCTGCGGCGCGGTCAGCGGGCAGCAGGAACGACACCGCGACGACAACCGGGATCAGCGCCAGCGGCGCCAGCTTCCCGGCCTTGCGGTGGCGAAGATAAAGGCTGCTGGCCACCACATGTCCCAGCAGGAACGAGATCGCGCCGACCGTCAGGCCGTGAGTCTCCAGCAGCACGTCGCCGCCGGTCCCCAGCGCCATGACGGCGGCCAGCAGCCAGCCGTCCAGCGATCGGGCCCGGAGCGCAGCGTGGATCGCCAGAAGGGCTACGCCCGCGCCTTTCCAGGCCGTCTCGACGCCCGGCGGCAGGGCCAGTCCCCAGCTGGCCACATAGCTGACCCCTGCGATCACCGAGGCGATCAGAGTCCACCGCGCTGCCGCGCTCATTCCTTGCATGGTCTCTTCCCCCGCTTTTTTTGCAGACTGCGCTGCCCCGACCGCCTCGCGCAATCGGCTTGATGCGCCCCCGGGTTGGCGCGGCCGGCGAAATGTCGGAAGGAAGGGGCATAGGTACGGAGAAGACCATGAACGGCGCGGACGCCCTGATCATCACCCTGGCCGACAACGGCGTGACCGCCTGTTTCGCCAATCCCGGCACCAGCGAGATGCAGTTCGTCTCGGCCCTGGATCGCGAGCCGCGCATGCGCAGCGTGCTCTGCCTGTTCGAGGGCGTGGCCACCGGCGCGGCCGACGGCTATGGCCGCATGGCCGGCAAGCCCGCCTGCACCCTGCTGCACCTGGGGCCCGGCTACGCCAACGGCGCGGCCAATCTGCACAACGCTCGCCGGGCCTTCACGCCGGTGGTCAATGTCATCGGCGACCACGCCACCTATCACCGCGACTTCGACGCGCCGCTGAACAGCGACATCGCCGCCCTGGCCGCGCCGAACTCGCTCTGGGTCAAGTCGGCCGAGACCGCCGACAGTGTCGGACCCTTGGCCGCCGAGGCTATCATCGCCAGCTACGGGACCCCTGGCGGCAACGCCTGTCTCGTCCTGCCGGCCGACGCCGCTTGGAACGAAGCGACCACGAAGGGACCGGTCGTGACGCCGCCCGCCTTCGCCGCGCCCGATGCGGCGGCGGTTGAGGCCGTCGCCAAGGCCCTGGGCGGCGCGACAAGGCCCGTGCTGTTGCTCGGCTCGGGCGCCTGCGGCCAGGAGGCGCTGACCGCCGCCGGGCGATTGGCCGCCCACGGCGTGCGCGTGCTGACCGACACCTTCACCGCCCGCCAGGCGCGCGGCGAGGGTCGGTTCCGTCCCGACAAGCTGCCCTATTTCGGCGAGCTGGCGCTAAAGGACCTCGATGGCGTCGATCTGATGGTGCTGGTCGCCACCCAGACTCCAGTGGCCTTCTTCGCCTATCCCGACCGCCCGAGCGTGCTGGTTCCGGAGGGCTGTACGATCGAGGCGCTTTGCGGTCGCGAGGTCGACGCGGCGGCGGCGCTCAACGCCCTGGCCGATGCGCTGGGCGCGCCGGCTGCGGGTCCGGTCGAGACCTACGCCGCCCCGGACGCGCCGGCCGGACGCCTGGACGCCTGGGCGATCGGCGCCGCGATCGCGCGGCATATGCCCTCGGACACCATCATCTCCGATGACGCCGTGACGGCGGGCCTGCCGATTTTCACCCAGACCAAGGCGGCGCGCGCGCATGACTGGCTGTCGCTGACAGGCGGCGCCATCGGCCAAGGGATTCCGCTGGCGATCGGCGCAGCGGTGGCCTGTCCGGACCGCAAGGTCCTGGCCCTGACCGGCGACGGCGCGGGTATGTACACGGTTCAGGGGCTCTGGACGGTGGTGCGCGAGAAGCTGGACGTAACGGTCGTCGTTTTCGCCAACCACGCCTACCGCATTCTCGGCATTGAACTGGGTCGCACCGGCGCCGGCAATCCGGGTCCCGCCGCCTCGAAGCTGCTGGACCTGGGCGATCCGCGCATCGACTGGGTCAAGCTGGCCGAAGGCATGGGCATGGCCGCCGAGCGGGTCGCGACCGCCGAGGCCTTTGACGACGCGTTCGCCCGCGCCATGGCCACCCGCGGGCCGCGCCTGATCGAAGCGGCGATGTAGAGCGGCTTCGTCCCTTTCCGCCCAAAGAAAAAGCCCGCCCGGATCGCTCCGGGCGGGCTCTTTTTTGTCAGGCTGTGACCGGGATCAGGCCTTCGGCTTGTTGGTCGGCAGCTTGCAGCCGCCGCCGATGCCCTTGGCCTGGGCGCAGGAGAGGAACTCCTTGGCCGCCGGCTTGGCGACGCCGATCGGATAGCCCAGCACCCAGCCCGGCAGGCCGTCCGAGCAGGCGACTTCGACGAAGCCCTCGCTGTCGGTCGAGCCGATGATGCGGGCGTCCGAGACCTGGCAAGAGGCCTTATTGAAGCCGACCAGATCCTTGGTCAGGCGGGCGTACTGCGTGTCCTTCTTGGTGAAGGAGCAGCGGTAGCCGTTCATCTCGGCGGTCAGGCAGTCAAAGACCTTGCCGTCGGTGGCGGTGAACACGGCGATGCCGCCGACGTCGCTGCCCTTGCACTTCAGCTCGACGATTTCCTTCTTCGGGTCGTTGGTCGGCAGCATGCCGTACTTCTCGACGTCGCAAGTGAAACCAGCCTTGCCGGCGAGCTTGCTGTAGAAGCCGGCCTGCTCGGTCTGAGCGGCCACCGCGTCGGTCATGGTGCAGCCGCCGCCGACGAAGCCGGCTTGGGCGCAAGGGATCGCGCGGTTGAAAGCGCCGGTGGCCGAGGTCTGCTGGTAGATGTAGCCCTTGCCGTCGTCGCAGGCGACTTCGAAGTAGTTGTCGGCCTTGGTGCTGAGGACGTAGCGCTTGTCCTTGATCGCGCACTTGGTGCCCGCAGCCGCAGCGGCCGTGTTGAGCGTGTCGACGACCTGGAGCTGGGTCTGGCGGTTGGTCAGCTTGCAGCTGACATTGCCGCCTTCTTCGTACAGCAGGCAGCTGTTGACCGCGACTTCGCCACCGATGTTCATCGGCGCGGTGGTCTGGACGATGTAGCCCGCGCCGCCCTTACAGGCGACTTCGAAGTACGAGTTCTTGGCGCCCGAACCGATGGCGCGGGTGTTCTCGATCTCGCAGTTGGCGCCGCCCTTCTTGACGTAGGCGTCGAGGCCCGCGCCGGGGTTGGCGTTGCCGGGCAGGATACAGGCCAGACCGCCGACCTTGCCGTCCGGGCCCGGTTGGCTCGACTCAAGGCAGCTGTAGACTTGCGGCGCGGTGTCCTTCTTGGCGACGAGCGCGAAGCCCATGCCTTCGTTACACGCGACTTCGAAGTACTTGGCGCCCGCCTTCTTGTCCTCGCCGATGTAGCGAGCGTCAGAAACGGTGCAGCTGGCGCCGCTGGCCTGCATGATCGCCGGCGCTTCCTTCATGCCTGCTTCACGCGCCTTGGCGTCGATGGCGGGCTTGCCCTTCTGTTCCTTCTGCGCCGAAATAACGGCGGACGGAACGAGTACGGCGACCGCGAGGGCGGCCGTCAGGCCGATCGCGAAAGGCCTCATGGGATACATCTCCTGGGTGGATTCCTCGCGCGGACATAAGCGCGTGCTTGCATCGGGGGTCAAGATACCGTCCGACCTAGGCGTGATCGTGACCGCCCTTACGGGCAAAAAATGGGTAAGATCCGGAACAAGCGTCGGTCCACTGGCGCGTGGGGAGAGTGAAATGCGCGACGGGTTCGAGGACGAGACGACGGAAGCGGCGTCGGAGCCGAAGAGGGCGGGGCGACTCGTCTATCCGTTCGAGACGGCGCCGGAGCAGGGCTCGGGCCAGGCGGTCGAGGTCGCGCCGGGCGTGTTGTGGCTCCGCATGCCGCTGGGCGGCTCGCTGCAGTTCATCAACGTCTGGGCCATTGCGGACGGCGAGGGCTGGGCGGTGGTCGATACCGGCATCCAGACCCGCGAGACCAGCCAGGCCTGGCGCGCGGCCTTCGCCGAGGCGCTGGGCGGCAAGCCGATCACCCGGGTGATCGTCACTCACCTGCACCCCGACCACATCGGCCTCGCCGGCTGGATGACGCGCAAGTTCGACTGCCGGTTATGGATGACGCGGCTGGAATACTTCCAGTGCCGCATGCTGGTGGCCGACACCGGCCGCGAGGCGCCGGAGGACGGCGTGCGATTCTTCCGCGCCGCCGGTTGGGACGAGGACGCGATCGAGAACTACAAGGCCCGTTTCGGCGGCTTCGGCAAGGCGATCTACGCCCTGCCTGACAGCTATCGCCGCCTGACCGACGGTGAGGATTTCGACATCGGCGGCCGGATCTGGCGCGTGGTCACCGGCCAGGGCCATTCGCCCGACCACGCCTGCCTGTGGTGTCCAGAACTCAAGCTCCTGATCTCGGGCGACCAGGTGCTGCCGCGCATCTCGTCGAACGTCTCGGTGTTCCCGACCGAACCGGACGCCGACCCGCTGTCGGACTGGCTGCGCTCGCTGGCCAAGGTCAAGGCGACCGTGCCCGACGATGTGATCGTGTTGCCGGCGCATAATGATCCGTTCGAGGGCCTGCACACCCGCATTGACGCCCTGATCTCGGGTCACGAGCGAGGCCTGGCGCGGCTGGAGAAGAAGCTCTCCGAGCGCAAGCGCGTGGTCGACACCTTCGGCGCGCTGTTCGCCCGTCCGATCGGGCCGGACCTTCTGGGGATGGCGACCGGCGAGGCCCTGGCGCACCTCAACTGCCTGATCGGCCGAGGCCGGGTCCGTCGCGAATTGGAGGGCGACGGGGTGGCCTGGTACGCGGCGAATTCTAGCGAAGCTTAAAAACGAGCGTTTGACATTTCGCATGTGAAATATACGGTTGGCGCATGTCCACGCCGCCCAACCGTCGACTGGTCTTCCTGCTGAACGCCGGCCACCGGCGCGTGCAGCGCTGGATCGAAGGCAGGATGGCGGCCGAAGGCGGGCTGACGGCAGCTCAATCAGGCGTGCTGTTCTTCCTCGGCGAGCGCGACGGCGCCCTGATCGGCGAGGCGGCTGACGCCCTCGATCTGGCCCCCTCGGCCATGACCGGCCTGATCGACCGCATGGCGCGGGCCGAACTGGTCGAGCGCCGCGCTGATGCGAAAGATGGGCGAGCCATGCGCCTGCACCTGACCGACAAGGGCCGCATCGCCCGCGATACGGCCAAGGCCGGTCTGCGCGGTGTCAACGCTCAACTGACCGAAGGCTTCACGGACGCGGAAATCAGCGTGGTCTCGCGCTGGCTGACCAGTCTGCAGACCAAGTTCCCCAAGGGAGACCCGCAATGACCGACCATGTGAAGGTGCAGATCGACGCCGGTGTGATGACTCTCACCCTGGCGCGACCCGAGAAAAAGAACGCGCTGTCCAACGCGATGTACGGGGTGCTCGCCGACAGCCTGGAGGCGGCCGAGAAGGACCCAGCCATCCGCGTGGTGGTCTTCCAGGGCGACGGCGACAGCTTCACCGCCGGCAACGACCTTCAGGACTTCGCCGCCCAGGCCACCGGCGCCTTCAGCGGCGAGCGTCACGTCACGCGGTTCCTGAAAGCCCTGGCCCACGCCACCCGCCCCCTGATCGCCGCCGTGCAGGGTCAGGCGGTCGGGGTGGGGACGACCATGCTGCTGCACTGCGACCTCGTCTTCGTCAGCCCCGACGCGCGCCTGACGACGCCGTTCGTCAACCTGGCCCTGGTGCCGGAGGCGGCGTCGAGCTGGCTGCTGCCGGCCCGCATCGGCCACGCCCGCGCCTACGCCATGTTCGCCCTGGGCGAGGCGGTGGACGGGGCGACGGCGGTGGCCTGGGGCCTAGCCAACGGCCTGGCGGAGGGCGATGCGCTGCGGGCCCGCGCCCGGGCCGCCGCCGACCAGCTGGCCAAGCGTCCGCTGGGCGCCCTGACGGTCACCAAGCGCCTGATGCGCGACGCCGAGAAGATCGCCGCCCTGATGGACACCGAGGGCGCGGAGTTCGCTGCGCGCCTGCAGACAGCCGAAGCCCGCGAAGCCTTCATGGCCTTCGCCGAGCGCCGCGCGCCCGACTTCAGCAAGGTCGGCTAGGTCGTTCCAAGCTCAGCCCGCACGATGTCTTTGCGGACTGGCGCGATCCGGATGTAGCGTGGCCGACAGAACAACATAGCGGGAGGAAACGGGCATGAGCGGACGGATCACATCGCCTTTCGGGGCCAAGTCGACGGCGCGCGAGATCGTAGCGGGTCATGACCTTTCCGGTCGCGTGGCCATCGTCACCGGGGCCGCCACCGGCATCGGCGTGGAAACAGCGCGCGCACTCGCCTTGGCCGGCGCCGAAGTCATCATCGCCGCCCGGAAGCCCGAGCTCGGCGAAGAGGTCGCCAACGCCATAAACGAGGAGGCCGGCTCCAAGCGGGTCAGCTTCGGCATGCTGGATCTGTCCAGCCTGGAGGCCATCCGTCACTTCGCGAACGTGTGGGGCGATCGCCGCATCGACATCCTGATCAACAACGCCGCCGTCATGGCCAGTCCGCTGATGCGCACCGCCGACGGCTTCGAGATGCAGTTCGGCACCAATCACCTGGGCCATTTCCTACTGTCGGTGCTGCTGACCCCGAACCTGATCGCCGGCGCCAAGGCCAGCGGCAAGCCGTCCCGCCTGGTCTCGCTGTCGTCGATCGGCCACCGCCGGTCGGGAATCCATTTCGACGATCCCAACTACAACACCCGCCCCTACGAGAAGTGGGAGGCCTATGGCCAGGCCAAGACCGCCAACAGCCTGTTCGCGGTGGGCTTCGACAAGCGCTTCAAGGACCAGGGCGTCCACGCCAACGCCGTGATGCCGGGCGGCATCCTGACCCCGCTGCAGCGCCATCTGCCGATCGAGGAGCAGCGCGCCCTGGGCTGGCTGGATGAGAACGACCAGCCGCGCGAGGGCTTCAAGACGACCGAGCAGGGCGCGGCGACTAGCGTCTGGGCGGCTGTCGGCGCCGAGCTGGAGGGCGTCGGCGGCCTCTACCTTGAGGACTGCAACCAGGCGCTGCCCTGGAGCAAGGACAACCCCTGGACCGGCGTCATGCCTCACGCCCTGGATCCGGAGGCCGCTGATCGGCTCTGGGACCTGTCGGTGGATATCGTCGGGGCCGGCGGCTGATGGAGCGCGCCTCGACGCTGCGCCTGGCGGGCGTGGCGGTGTTGCTGGGCGTGGCGATCGACGTCGTCGCGCCCTTCCTGATCTATCCGCGTCTGGTCGAGCCTCAGCCGCATCTGGTCTACACGCTGATCGATCTGCTCTTGCTGATCGGCATGCTGGGCGCGCGAGCCCTAAGCGCCCGCGCGACGGGATTTGTGGGCCTTACGGGCTTTGTCCTGGCGATCCTGGGCGTCCTCTTGGTGCGGACTTCGTCAGCCGAGGTGTTCGGAGAGGCGTCGTACATGATCGCCTCGGCCGTGTGGTCGATCGGCATGGCGGTCTGGGCCGTGGGCCTCTTGCGAGCGCGCGTGCTGCGGCTAGCGGCGGGCTTCTGGATCGCTGCCCTGGTCGTCGGGCTGGTCGGCCTGGCGCTGAAGGATCACGGTCCCGTCGCGCACATGGCCAAGATGACCTTCCTGCTCGGCTTCGCTGCCGTCGGCGTTCAACTGTTCAAAGCGCGTGGAGAGTCCGCATGAGCCTCAAGAACAAGACCCTGTTCGTCACCGGCGCCTCGCGCGGCATCGGCCTGGCCATCGCCGTGCGCGCGGCCCGCGACGGGGCCAATGTGGTGATCGCGGCCAAGACCGCCGAGGCCCATCCCAAGCTGCCGGGCACCATCTACACCGCCGCCAAGGCGATCGACGACGCGGGCGGCAAGGCCCTGCCGCTGGTCGTCGACGTGCGCGAGGAGGCCAGCGTCCAGGACGCGGTCGACAAGGCTGTGGCCCAGTTCGGCGGCATCGACATCTGCGTCAACAACGCCTCGGCCATCTCGCTGACACCGACCCTGATGACCGACATGAAGCGCTATGACCTGATGCACCAGATCAATACGCGCGGCACGTTCGTCACCTCCAAGGCCTGCATCCCGCACCTGAAGAACGCCGAGAACCCGCACGTGCTGATGCTGTCGCCGCCGCTGGACATGTCGCCGCGCTGGTTCGGCTCGCATGTGGCCTACACAATGGCCAAGTTCGGCATGTCGATGTGCGTGCTGGGCATGGCCGAGGAATTCAAGCCCGACGGGATCGCCTTCAACGCCCTGTGGCCACGCACCGGCATCGCCACGGCGGCCATCCAGTTCGCCCTGACCGGCGAGGAGGGCCTGCGCCATTGCCGCACGCCCGAGATCATGGCCGACGCGGCCTATGCGGTGTTCAACAAGCCGTCGCGGGACTTCAGCGGCAACTTCCTGATCGACGACACCTTCCTCTATGGCGAGGGCGTGCGCGATTTCGACCATTACAAGGTCGACCCGACCGCCAGCCTGATGCCGGACTTCTTCGTGCCCGAGAGCAGCGAGCCGCCGCCGGGGGTGAAGATCGGGTGATTGGTTCGCGTCCTTCGAGGCGCGCTCAGGAGCGCGCAACTCATGATGAGGACGGCTTTATTGAAGCCCTCATCCCCAGGCGTGAGGCGAAGCCGAGCCTCGAAGGACGCTAGACCTCACCGCTTATTCTTCGCGCCCGCCCGCGCCGCCACGGCCAGCGACTTGCGCGCCCAATCCAGCAGGATGTCCTGGTCGTCCAGGGCCTCGGCGGGGGCGGTCCAGTAGGCCATGGTCTTGCCCTCCTCAAACGGGGCGAAGGCCTGCGAGCCGGCCGCCTCGAATTCGATCTTCAGGGCTTCGTCGCCCTTCAGATAGAGCACGTCGTCGGCGATCAGGGCGAAGAACAGGCCGTTCGCATAGACGCCGACTCCGCCGAACATGCGCCGCGCGCTGACCTGTCCCAACGGGGCCAGCTGCTCCAGAACGAAGTCCCTGTAGTCGTCGGATACCGCCATGCCCGTCACCGTCCGCCCCGCCACGCCCGCTGATGCTGGCCTGATCCACCAGTTCATCCTTGATCTGGCCGAGTATGAAAAGCTGCTCGACACCGTCCAGGCGACTGAAGGCGACACGGCGGCGGCCCTGTTCGGCGACAAGGCCCGCGCCTTCGCCGACATCGCCGAGATCGACGGGGAGCCGGTCGGCTTTGCGCTGTGGTTCTACAATTACTCCACTTTCGTCGGCCGGCACGGGATCTATCTGGAGGACCTGTTCGTGCGACCCGCCTCGCGCGGCTCGGGTGCAGGCAAGGCGCTGCTGGCCAACCTGGCCAAGCGCTGCCTTGACGAGGGCCTTGGTCGCCTGGAGTGGACGGTGCTGGACTGGAACGCTCCGTCGATCGCCTTCTATGACAGCCTTGGCGCGGCCGCGATGGATGAGTGGATCATCCGCCGCATGACAGGCGAGCCGCTGCGGAAACTGGCGGGGCTCTGAGGTCTTCCTCCCTCGCGAAGCGGGGGAGGTGTCGCGGTGCGGATACGCGCCGTGACGGAGGGGGCCCTGGAGACGGAGGACGCCCCCACCGTCACGACGCCTTTGGCGTCGCGCCACCTCCCCCGTTTTACGGGTGAGGAGGACTACTCCAGCCGGTCGGCCTTGCGCAGTTCGGGGAATAGGAAGGCCCAGAGCGCCGTGACCGCCATGGCCCCAACGCCGCCGAACACCGCCGCGCCGATCGGGCCAAGCAGCCAGGCCGCCGCGCCGCTCTCGACCTCGCCCAGCTCGTTGGAGGCGCTGATGAACACGCCCGAGACGGCCGCGACCCGGCCGCGCATGGCGTCGGGGGTCACGATCTGCACCAGGGTCTGGCGGACATAGACGCTGAGCATGTCGGCCCCGCCCAGCACCGCCAGGGCCGCGACCGAGAGCCAGACCAGCTTGGAGAGGCCAAAGACCACCGTGGCGAGGCCGAAGACTGCGACGCCGGCGAACATGATCTTGCCGGCGTGGCGGCGGATTGGGTTGGCCGCCAGATACAGTCCCACCAGGCAGGCGCCGATCGCCGGCGCGGCGCGCAGCAGGCCAAAACCCCCAGGGCCGATGTGCAGCACGTCCTTGGCGAACACCGGTAGCAGCGCGGTCGCGCCGCCGAGGATCACCGCGAACAGGTCCAGCGAGATCGAGCCGAACACGATCTTGTTGTTCCAGACGTAGGACAGCCCCTCCTTGATCAGTTCGACCCGTGAGCCGGGCTGCTGCTCGGGCTTCGTGGGCTTGCGGATGGCCAGCGCCAGCAGGGCCGCCACCAGATAGAGGCCGAATGCGGCCCCGAACGCCAGGGCCGGCGAGTGGATCAGCAGCAGGCCGCCGAGCGCCGGTCCGCCAATCGACCCGGCCTGCCAGGACAGCGACTGCCAGGCGATGGCGCGGGGCAGCAGCGGGCGCGGCACCAGCATCGGGCCCATGGCGCTGCTGGCCGGCGACAGGAAGGCGCGGCTGGCGCCGAACAGCACCGAGATCGCGAAGATCGGCCAAAGCTGGTGCGAGCCCATCAGGGCCAGGACCAGCAGCACCCCGGCGCTGATGGCGTCCAGGGCCAGGGTGGCGGCGACGATCAGCTTGCGGGTTCGCCGGTCAGCGGTCTCGCCCGCCACCAGCGTCAGCAGAAACAGCGGCAGGAATTGCGCTAGACCGATCATGCTGACCAGGAAGGCCGACTCGCCGACCGACTTTGTCAGGCGGGCGATGGCGTAGACCTGCCAGCCCAGCGCCACCGACTGGATCTGCACGCCCAGGGTCGAGACGAACCGCGCCGCCCAGAAGAGGAGGAAGTCACGCTCCCGCAACAGGGCGCGGGTAGGGTTCTCGAGCACGGGCTCGGACGGCGGAGTGGCGGTGTCGGACATGGCCGCCGACCATAAGGCCAAGTCGTCGCACCGCAACGTTGTTGACCTAAGAAAGCCTTGGCCCTACAGCGCGCGCATCTCCTGGAGGATTTCAGGCATGCGACGCCTGCGACGAATGAAGCGCGAACGCGCCACGACCTGAACCCCTCCCGCGCGCCTTCGTGTCGGGAGCCCCCGACGCCCTTTCGCATTTCCCGAAGGCCGATGACCTCCGTTCACAAGTCTGTTTCCCCCGAGCCCTATCCGCCGCTGGTCCACGAGACCCCGGCGATGGAGGCTGCTGTGACCGCATTGATTGACCGGGTCTTTGGCCCTGGCCGATTCGCCAAGTCGTCCGAGCGCCTGCGCGAGGGCAACACCCTGCTGGCCGACTGCTCGTTCGTGTCGCTGCGTGACGGCGCGCCCGTCGGCTGCGTGCGGATGTGGCCGGTGACGATCGGCGGGGAGCCCGTCGCCTTCCTGGGGCCCTTGGCCGTCGATCCCGACGAGCGCAGCGCGGGTCTGGGCCAGGCCCTGGTCGAGGCCGCCTGCGAGGCCGCGCGCGCGGCCGGGTGGCGGGCGGTGCTGCTGGTGGGCGACGGCCCCTATTTCGGCCGCGTCGGCTTTTCCAACGCCCACACGGCCGGGGTCGTCATGCCAGGACCCGTGGATCAGCGCCGCGTGCTGCTGTTGCCGCTGCGTGAGGGCGGGGACCAGGGGCTCTGCGGCCTCGTGGCCGTTGACCCTCGCGCTTGAGCCGGAGCGTCGGACGGCCTAACTGAACGGGCATGACCGACACGCCCTTCAAGTCTGGCCTGGATGGCGTCGCTCAATCCGCGAAAGCGGCGGGCGAACGCGGCCTGCCGCCGGTCCACCTCTGGAACCCGCCGCACTGCGGCGAGATCGACATCCGCATCCGCAAGGACGGCGTCTGGTTCCACGAGGGCACGCCGATCGGCCGCGAGGCGCTGGTGCGGCTGTTCTCCACCGTGCTGCGCCTGGACCCGGACGGCTACCACCTGGTGACGCCGGTCGAGAAGATGAAGATCACCGTCGAGGACGCGCCGTTCATCGCCGTACGCGTGGACCGCGAGGGCGAGGACCTCGTTTTCCAGACCAATGTCGGCGACACGGTCACGGCCAGCGCCGACAATCCGATCCGCGTCACGATAGACGAAGAGAGCGGCGAGCCTCGCCCCTATGTCCACGTCCGCCGCGGCCTGGAGGCCTTGATCGCGCGTTCGGTGTTCTACGAGCTGGCTGAGCTGGCGGTGGAAGAGGACGGCGTCTGGGGCGTGCGCTCGGGCGGCGCGTTCTTCCCGATCGCCGCGCCGGGCAAGGGTCTGGCATGACCCGCGAGGAGCGCCGCGCCTGGATCACCAGCCGCCTGCATCCGATCGCCGACTATGATCCCAGCCTGGCCAATCCGCTGCGCTCGGACTTCGACCTCAATCCGGGCCTGAAGGTCGACAATCCGCACGCTCTGCGTCCCGCCGCTGTGCTGGTGGGCCTGGTCGAGCATGACGATGGCCCCACTATTTTGCTGACCCGGCGGTCCGACACCCTGCGCAGCCACACCGGCCAGATCGCCTTTCCGGGCGGTCGCTGCGATCCCGGCGAGACGCCGTGGGGCACGGCGCTGCGTGAGGCGCAGGAGGAGGTTGGGCTGGATCCCGCCCTCGTGACGGTCGCCGGCCTGCTGCATGGCTACCAGACCGTGACCGGCTTCCATGTGACTCCCGTCGTGGGTTTCATCGATCCCAAGGCTACTTTCATCCCGAGTCCTGAAGAGGTCGCCGACGTCTTCGAGACGCCATTCGATTTCCTGATGGATCCGGCCAACCACCAGCGCCAGCACCGCGAGGTTCCGGGCGGCGCGCGCCGTCACTTCTACGCCATGCCGTGGAACGATCGGTTCATCTGGGGGGCGACGGCGGGCATGCTGCGCTCTCTCTACGAGGCCCTCCATGACGAAAGCGGACGGACCCCCTCCGAATAGGGCATTTCTTGTCTGGCGAAGCCAGGGCTTCCTGGCCTAACAATGTCGCCCCTTCGCTGGAGGGGATCGGACGCGTGAGTGGGAGTCAGGCGTTGAGCAGTGAAACGATCGGCGACGCGCCCTGGATCGCGCTTCCGGAGACCAAGGCGGTCATCGCCGCGCTGGAAACGCGCGGCTACGCCGGCTGCGCGCGGTTCGTCGGCGGCTGCGTCCGCAACACGGTGATGGGCAAGCCTGTCGACGACATCGACATCGCCACGACCCTGACGCCGGATCTGGTGATCGACGCCCTTGAGCAGGCGGGCCTGCGCGCCATTCCGACCGGCGTCGACCACGGCACCATCACGGCGGTGTCCGGCGGTCGTCCCTATGAGATCACCACCTTGCGCAAGGACGTCTCCACCGACGGTCGCCGTGCGGTGGTGGCCTTCACCCAGGACTGGAACCAGGACGCCGAGCGGCGCGACTTCCGTTTCAACGCCCTCTACGCCGATCCGGAAGGCCGGATCTATGATCCGACCGGCGAGGGGATCCGTGATGCGCATGAGGGGCGCGTGGTGTTCGTCGGCGACCCGATGACCCGCATCCGCGAGGACTATCTGCGCATCCTGCGCTTCTTCCGCTTCCAGGCCTGGTACGGCCGGGGCGAGCCCGACCAGAAGGCCTTGGCCGCCTGCAAGGCGCTGAAGGGCATGGTCTCGGGCCGCGCCGCCGAGCGCACCCAGAAGGAACTGATGAAGATGCTGGCGGCGGACGATCCGCGTCCGGCCTTCCGACTGATGGCCGCCACCAGCGTGCTGTCCTCGATCCTGCCGTCGGTGAAGTCGCTGGCGCGTTTCGAGGCCCTCGTCGGCATCGAGACCGAGCAGTTGTTCGAGAACGATCCGGACCTGCGCCTGGCGGCGCTGATCCCCGACGATCCCAAGGTCGCCGAGCAGCTGGCCGAGCGCCTGCGTCTGCCCAACAATGTGCGGGACCGTCTGGTCGAGGCCGTGGGCAAGAACCCGCGCGTCGTCTCGTGGATGAGCCCGCGCGAGGCGCGCCGGGCGGTCTATGGTCTGGGAACCCGCACTTTCTGTGATCGCGTCAAGCTGGCCTGGGCCGGCTCTGGCCGCGACTCCACCGCCCCGCAGTGGCGGGCCCTGCTGGCCCTGGCCGAGACCTGGACTCCGCCGGCCTTCCCGCTGTCGGGCGAGGAGGTGATGAAGGCCGGCGTGCCTAAGGGGCCGATGGTCGGCGAGGTGATGCGCGAGATCGAACTCTGGTGGATCGACCAGGACTTCATCGAGGACAAGTTCAGCGCGATCGAGCGCCTGAAGGCTGTGGCCCAGGGCATGGTCTACTGATCGCCGTGATGACGCGCAGGCTGAAGATCGGACTGCTGGAGACCGGCGAGCCGCCGGGCCCGCTGAAGGCGACCTATGGCGGCTATGGCGCGATGTTCGAGGTCCTGTTGGGCGACGCGCACAGCTACCGCGCCTATGACGTCCAGCGCGGCGAGCTGCCGGCGCATCCGGGCGAGAACGACGCCTATGTGATCACCGGCTCCTCGGCGGGCGTCTATGACCCGTTGCCGTGGATCGAACCGCTGAAGGGCTTTCTGCGCGCCGCCCGTGGCGAGACGCCCTTGGTCGGGGTCTGTTTTGGTCATCAGGTCATGGCCGAGGCGTTCGGCGGCAAGGTTGAAAAGTCACCCAAGGGCTGGGGCGTCGGCCTGCAAGCCTATGCCGTGGCCGAGCGCGCCGCCTGGATGGATGAGGCCGCAGAGGTGGCCGTGCCAGGGTCGCATCAAGACCAGGTCGTGGATCTGCCGCCCACGGCGCAGGTTCTGGCCGGCAGCGCGTTCACGCCTTACGGTATCCTGGCCTACGAGAACGAACGGGCGATCTCGATGCAGTTCCACCCCGAGTTCACGCCCGACTACGCCAAGGCCTTGATCGAGGCGCGTCGCGGGACGCGCTACACCGATCCTCAGGCCGACGCGGCGATCGCCAGTCTGGACGGTCCCAACGATCGGGCGCGGATGGCCGACTGGATCAGGCGGTTCCTGGCTCAGGAAACCGCACGCTAAGCTGAGGCGTTCGGTCTCCAGCACTGCTGGAGGGAACGCCATGCGTATCGCCATGATCGCCATCGTCGTCGGAGGTTTGACGGCGGCGGGCGCTGTCGTCGCTGCTGGCGTCGCCGCCCCTCAGGTCGCCCCAGCCAACCCTGCGACCCTTCGCAGCGTCGCGAGTTTCCAATCGATCACGGATCCCACCGCGCGGTCGCTCGCTCTCTTCGAAGAGGCGGGTAAGGTGATCCAGAGCCCGCGCTGTCTCAACTGTCACCCGGTCGAGCGTGCGCCCACCCAAGGCGACAGCCTGCGTCCGCACAACCCCCCGATGGTCGCGGGGGACAGCGGCCATGGTCCGGCGAGTCTGCCCTGCTTCTCCTGCCACACCGCCGCGAACGTTCCGGCCTGGGGGGATCGTATCAAGAGCATTCCGGGCGACCCGAAGTGGGCGTTGGCGCCCGCAGAAATGGCCTGGCAGGGCAAGTCGCTGGGAGCGATCTGCGCACAGATCAAGAACCCCGCCACCAATGGGGGCAAGACCCTGGCCCAGATCCATCACCACATGGCCGAGGATCATCTCGTGGGCTGGGGTTGGAAACCGGGCGCAGGCCGAACGCCAGCACCGGGGACCCAGGCCCAGTTCGGCGCGCTGATCAAGGCGTGGATCGATACCGGCGCCAAGTGTCCCAAAGCCTGAGGCTTGGGGCGCCGGCGCGGTCTCGCTGAAATCAGGTCGAGATGCGCGCTTCCAGCTCGTTTAGACGCGCGCGGGTCGCCGCTAGGTCCGGCCCGAAGCGGGCCGGATCGGCGGCGGCCAGACGTCCGGCGATGTCGTAGCTCTCACGGTAGAGATCCAGCGCCCGCATGCGGTGGCCGCGATCCTCGCGCAGATCGGCGAGACGCTCCAGATTGACCGACAGGGCGCGCTGGGCGTTGGCGTCGCCAGCCTCGCGGCCGCCGCGGGAGCGGCGCAGGGCGAGGGCTTCTTCGAAGGCTGACAGGGCCGCGTCCAGGCGTCCTTCGGCCTCGGCGACATCCCCGACGCCCGATAGCGCCCCGGCCAGAAGGTCGGTGCTGGCGTCGGTCGGGCGCGACTGGCGCACCTGGCGGGCGTAGGCCACCGCCGTCTCATAGGCCTCGCCGGCGTCATCGAGCTGGCCCTGTGCGCGGGCGAAGTCGCCGAGGTCGCGATGGACGATGGCCAGTTCCTCGTCGGTATGGGCCGCGCGCTTCATCGCCGCCAGCAAGCGGGCGCACTCGCCCCAGGAGTCCTCCCGGCTGAGCGTGATCAGGCGCGCGCGCATCTCGGCGAAGGTCTTAGGCTGGGGCGCGGGCGCTGAGGCGGGCGCAGCTTGCGACGGCGCCGCGTGGGGGATCGGAGCCGCCACGGGTTCGGCGTTGAGCGCGGGCGCTACGGCCGGGCTGGCGATCGGCGGCGCCTCGTCCGCAAGCTCCAGGCCCAGAGTCGCCGGCGCGGTCTTGCGCGGCTTTCGCTTTGGGCGCGGAAGCAGGGCGGCGACGATGAGCACCCCGCCCACGATCGCCGCCGCCACGCCGACAGAGGGTCGATGCGGTTCGAACGGACCAAGGTCGAGGTTCGTGGCCCATGTCCCCAGCGAGCCCCAGCCCGCCACCACGTATCCCGACGACGCCAGGATCAGCCCCAAGATGATCCCAACCAGTCGCGCCAACATCGCGTCCCCCAGACGTACACCCATCGTGGCGCCCACCACGGGCGTCCCTCCGCCAGGCCGCACTAGTCATCCGGCGGCCCCGACCCCGTCGAGCCGTCTCAACCGGCAGGGGAATGGAGCCGCGCGAATGATCCGTGGACGGGCGCCGGGCGGAGAAGGCGCCTCTAAATCAACCAGCTACGCGGGCGCGGATACGCCTCGCCGCGGGTGAGATAGTAGATTCCCAGCACGCAGCGAACCACGAACCAGATGCCCACGGCGCCCATGATCGCGATCCCGGCCAACAGCACCGGAATGCCCACCAGGAGCAGGCTCAGCGGCGCGCCAAAGATGGTCAGCATCAGGCCGATCAGGAACCAGGCGATGGCCAGCCAGAAGGTGCGGATCGCGAAGGTGTAGTGGCTCGCATTGATCGGGCCCGCGGCGTCGCGGTTCACATAGGCCACGATCAGGCCCACAAAGAAGGTCAGGCCGTTGGTGAAGCCCAGCAGATAGAGCCCGTAGACGACGGCGGGCAGGATCTTGTCTTCCTCAGCGCGAGGCGTGATGGCGGCGTCGGTCATGGCTTAGAGCATCCAGTTCTTGGGTGTGGGATAGGGCTGGCCCTTCAGCAGGTGCGAAAGGCCGACGACAGCACGGACGATGACCCAGAGGCCGACCGCGACCATCAATACGACGCCGATCCCGACCACGGTGAGCAGGCCCGAGAACAGGCCGAACAGCAGCGCCAGCCAGAAGGTGCGGATCTGGAATTCGTAGTGGCTGGCCAGCCAGTCGGGCGCGCCCTTGCGGCTGATATAGGCCAGGATCGCGGCGATCAGGCAGGTGAAGCCGCCGGTTACGGCGCCGGCGATATGCAACGCATAGATCGCGATCGGCAGGGCCTTGTCGTCCTGCAGCGTCGGCGGGACAGCGGTGTCTGATGTGGGGTCGGTCACGGTTGAGCCTGGAATAACGTTGTCATCCAGATGGTCGCGCTGATCAGGCCGCGATGCAAATGAAGGTGGCGTCATGAAGGCGATGTCACGTTCGGCGCATCTTTCGAACCTTACAAAAAAGTCATCCGTCCGGATCGATCCAGGCCCGCGATCGGGCCGTAATCCTGATCAGACCGCGCGCCGTCGACCTCTTCAGTTCCCCCAACCCGAAGACTTGATGGAAGGTTTCATAAGATGATGCGTTCGATGCAACGCCGGGCCGCCGTGCTGGCCCTGGCCGCCGCCGCCGTGGCCGGTCCCGCCCTCGCTGACCACCACGGCGCCAAGCCGAACATCGTCGGCGTGGCCGCCGGTAATGCGGACTTCTCGACCCTGGTCACCGCCGTGAAGGCCGCCGACCTGGTCGGCACCCTGTCGGGCGCGGGTCCGTTCACGGTCTTCGCCCCGACCAACGCCGCCTTCGGCAAGCTGCCGGCCGGTACGGTCCAGACCCTGGTGAAGCCTGAGAACAAGGCCACCCTGACCAAGATCCTGACCTGCCACGTCGTGGCCGGTAAGGTCGAAGCCAAGACCCTGCTGGGCGCCATCCAGGCGAACGGCGGCAGCTACACGATCAACACCGTCGGCGGCTGCGCCTTCAAGGCCGCCGTCGAAGGCGGCAAGGTCGTCATCACCGACGAGAAGGGCGGCAAGAGCACCGTCACCGCCACCGACGTCGGCGCCAGCAACGGCGTCATCCACGTCATCGACAGCGTGCTGATGCCGCGCTGATAGACCCTTTCAGGTCTCCCAGAAGGGGCGCTCCGGCCGCAAGGTCGGGGCGCTCTTTGCGTTTCAGGGCAACAGGTCGGCGGGCGGGTCGCGCGGGTCGAAGTCGGCGGGCCTGGACAGCCAGGGCAGGGCCGCCACCATCAGGATCAGCACGAAGGCCATCCGCGAGGCCATGTCCACGCCGACGGCGACCATGCCGGCGGTCAGCGAGAACAGCAGGGTCGCGGCGGCGCCGAAGGCCAGCAGGCCCATGATGAAGGTCAGGGCCGTGCGGGCCTCCAGCCGCGCGAGGCCAAAGCGCGCGCGGGGCGCCAGGTCCGCCCCCACGGCCGCGATGGCGCGCGCCAGGACCGAGAAGGTGGCCAGCCGGTCCTCGAACCGACCGGGACCGGCATAGCTCTGCGACGGGATCAGCAGGCGGCGGCGGCCGAACACCAGCAAGAGCACCCGCCGCCGTCCGTCCGGCGCCAGCGACAGGCTGTAACGGCTCAGGCCGGACAGCGGAAAGCGACGCTCGAGCCGGCCGCGCGTCTCGATCAGCGTTCCGGCCTCCAGGGTCCAGACCGTTTCGGGCTGGAAGGGGGCGAGCCGGGCGCTGAAGGTGATCTTGGTCACGCGCGGACGGCGGTGATCTCGACGCCGGCGGCGGCGGCGTGCGGGGCCAGGGCCAAGGGCTTTTCCACCCGGACCCGGGCGCGGGTGACGCGGGGATCGGCGAAGCAGGCCTGAGCCAGGCGTTCGGCGAAGGTCTCGACGAGATCGATATGGCCTTCGCCGACGATCGCGCGGGCGGCCTCGCCGATGGTCTCGTAGTTCACGGTGTCGCCCAGGCGTTCGCAGTGGCTGGCCGCGACGTCCAGCTCCACATCGACGACCAGTGGCTGCAGGCGGCCATGCTCGTGGTCATAGACGCCGATCTGGGCGTCGACCTTGAGGCCGCGCACGAATACCTTGGTCACGATGATGCGGGCGATGTCGGCGGCGGGCGCGGGGTCGGCGAGGGGCGAAGCGGCCAAGGCGCGGCCTTTCTTTGAACTTGGTCGGGCCTGCGGAGGCCCTACGGAGCAACGATATCGGGCGTCTTCCAGCCCAGGTGCTGGCCGCCGTCCACGGCGATCATCTGTCCCGTGACCGAGGACGCGTCAATCAGATAGCGTAACGCTGCGGCGACCTCCTCGGGGCTGGCGCGTCGCTGCAACAGCACGCCGGCCGCCTCGGCCTCGAACTCGCCCGGCGCCTGGTGCACCGACGGCAGGGTCGGACCCGGACCGATGGCGTTGACGCGGATACGCGGCGCCAGGGCCTGGGCCAGGGTCTGGGTGGCCCACCACAGGCCCGCCTTGCTGAGCGTGTAGCTGAAGAACTGCGGATTGGGCCGCCAGACGCGCTGGTCGATCAGGTTGACCACCAGCCCCTGACGGTCCGCCGGCAGCGCCCCCGCCATCGCCTCGGCCAGCACGATCGGCGCGCGCAGGTTGGTTTCGAGGTGGCGGTCCCAGGTCGTCCGCGACAGGCCGCCGACGCGATCGTCCTCGAAGGCCGAGGCGTTGTTGATCAGGAGGGTGAGCGGGCCGAGCGGCGCGGCCTGTGCGATGAGGCTGCGGGTCTCGTCCTCGTCCGACAGGTCGGCGCGGACCAGCACGGCGCTGCGGCCCAGGTCCTGGATGGCGCGCGCGGTCTCTTCGGCCTCGTCAGCCGAGGCGCGGTAGTGGATGGCGACGTCGTAGCCGGCGCGCGCGGCCTCAAGGGCCAGGACCTGGCCGATCCGGCGTCCCGCGCCGGTGACCAGGGCCGCGCCGCGCGAGGTCATCTTAGTCGATGCGGCCGAACTCGGTCAGGTTCAGGCCCATGACGACGGCCAGGAAGAGGGCGATGACACCGATCGCGATCATGGCGCGGCTCCGGAAAGAGAAAGCAGATGCTTGGCCTTTAAAGGCGCAGGCCGCCGACCGCAAGCACGGGAGTCCGCGTATTTTCTCACGGTGTCATCCCGGCCGGAGCGCGTAGCGCGCAGCGCCGGGACCCAGGGTGTGACGGAGCGCCGTGCGAGCGGCCCCTGGGTCCCGGATAGCCTCTACGAGGCTTCCGGGATGACACGATGGCTGAGGCAGGATTTAAACCTCCCCATGCTCTGGCGCCGCCGCATCGAACCGTTCACCCGCCCGCTGGTCTACGCCTGGTTCCGCCTGGCGCGGGGGCTGACACTGGGGGTGCGGGCCGTGGTCGCCGACGAGGCCGGCAAGGTCCTCCTGATCCAGCACACCTATATCAAGGGCTGGTACCTGCCCGGCGGCGGGGTCGAGCGCGGCGAGACGGCCGAGACCGCCGTCATCCGTGAGCTGGCCGAGGAGGCCGGCGTGCGCGCCCTCTCGCGGCCGCGCCTCGTCTCGGCCCACAGCAACGAGGTGCTGCATCCGGGCGACCACGTGCTGCTTTACCGCGTCGAGGCCTGGGAGCCCTGTCCCTCGGACGCCGCCGGCGAGATCCACGCCGTTGGCTGGTTTGATCCCCTCGACCTGCCCGAAGAGACCACCCGCGCGACCCGCAAGCGCATCGCCGAGGCGCTGCACGGGGATGAGACAGATCCGATGTGGTGAGGGCTTAGCGCCCCCTCCGTCACGATGCTTTGCATCGCGCCACCTCCCCCGTTTCACGGGTGAGGAGGATAGGCCCTTCCTCCCCCGCGCGCGGGGGAGGTGGATCGGCGCGAATACGCGACGAGACGGAGGGGGCGCTTGTTCCCCCTTCCCACCTGAACGCCGATCACATTAAATGGCTGTTTGAAACCGTCCGCCGCGTCTCCCAACTAAGAGCGGACCCCCAGGGCAGGAGCGAAGGCATGCGCGAGTACACGAAGTTCTATATCGACGGCGCCTGGGTCGACCCGGTCGCGCCCAAGACGCTGGACGTCATCAACCCGGCCAACGAAGAGGTTTGCGGCGTCATCTCGATGGGCTCGGAAGCCGACGTCGACAAGGCCGTCCGCGCCGCCCGCAAGGCCTTCGCCAGCTTCAGCCAAACCAGCCGCGAAGAGCGCATCGACATCCTCGAGCGCATCATCGCCGAGTACCAGAAGCGCTTCGAGGACATGGCCAAGGCCATCACCGAGGAGATGGGCGCCCCTGCGTGGCTGGCCCAGCGCGCCCAGGCCGCCATGGGCATCGGCCACGTCCAGACCGCCGCCGCCGTGCTCCAGAGCTACAAGTTCGAGGAAGACCGCGGCACGACCCGGATCGTCAAAGAGCCGATCGGCGTCTGCGCCTTCATCACGCCGTGGAACTGGCCGGTGAACCAGATCGCCTGCAAGGTCGGTCCGGCCATCGCCACCGGCTGCACCATGGTGCTCAAGCCCTCGGAAATCGCGCCGTTCAGCGGCTATATCTGGACCGAGATCCTGCACGCCGCCGGGGTTCCGGCCGGGGTGTTCAACCTCGTCAACGGTGACGGCCCCACGGTCGGCGCGGCGATGTCGAGCCATCCGGAAGTCGACATGGTGTCGTTCACCGGCTCGACCCGCGCCGGTATCGAGGTGGCCAAGAACGCCGCCCCGACCGTCAAGCGCGTCCACCAGGAGCTGGGCGGCAAGAGCCCCAACATCATCCTTGACGACGCCGACTTCCAGAAGGCCGTCGCCGGCGGCGTGGCCTCGGTGATGATGAACTCGGGCCAGTCGTGCAACGCCCCCACCCGCATGCTGGTGCCGGGCCAGCGCATGGACGAAGTGATCGCCATCGCCAAGGCCGCCGCCGAAGCCCACACGGTCGGCGACCCGAACGGCAACCACAAGATGGGCCCGGTGGTCTCCGAGACCCAGTGGAACAAGATCCAGGGCCTGATCCAGAAGGGCATCGACGAGGGCGCCACCCTGGTCACTGGCGGGACGGGGCGTCCCGAAGGCTTGGACAAGGGCTACTATGTGAAGCCGACCGTCTTCGCCAATGTCACCAACGACATGACCATCGCCAAGGAAGAGATCTTCGGCCCGGTCGTCTCGATCCTCGGCTACGACACCGTCGAGGAAGCCGTCACCGTCGGCAACGACACCGAGTACGGCCTGGCGGCCTATGTCTCGGGCGGCGACCAGGACGCGGTCCGCAAGGTGGCGTCGAAGCTGCGCGCCGGCCAGGTGAACCTCAACGGCGCCAGCCCCGACATGATGGCCCCGTTCGGCGGCTACAAGATGAGCGGCAACGGCCGCGAATGGGGCGACCACGCCTTCGGCGAGTTCCTGGAGACCAAGGCGATCCTCGGCTACGCGCCGAAGGTGGCGGCAGAGTAGGTTTGCGCTGAGCTAGCTGGATTTGGAGAGGGCGGGGCCGAGAGGCTCCGCCTTTTTGATTAAGTGATATTTGCACAGCGTGCCGGACTGACCAGGTCAGTCAAGGCTCGCGCACACCCTCTCCCATGGGGAGAGGGAACCGGCCTTTTGGTTCCCCCGGCTAGGCCGTGGGGCGATCGGCTCAGAAATCCTCCCCCGAGCGGGGGAGGTGTCGGCTCGAAGAGACGACGGAGGGGGAAGAGGCGGGGTCGGCAGGACTTCCCCCTCCGTCCGCTGCGCGGACACCTCCCCCGCTGGGGGGAGGATTTTACGGGGATTGGCGGGCGTGAACGCTCGGAACTGGCGAAGACGACCCCAACGAAATCAATCGCTTCTCACTTTTGCGCGCCAACTTATCCCCGGCGCTAAATCCTCCCGCACAATCATAGCCATCTCCGTCGCGGGGGAGGGCGTTTGGATCCGGCCCAATACGGCGGCGGGGCTAGGTTGAGCGGGGCCGCGTGGTCTCGAAGCGGTTTCGACCGGGGTCTGTTCGTTGGATAGATCCGGGATCCCGGAAGGGACCGTGGAGGGGCGAGCGCGGAGCGACAGGGCGGTGATCGTACAAGCCGCCTATCGTGGATCGTCGGGCTGGACACGGAAGTCGCCGCTCCAGTTGGTCCGCGCCCGTCCGGGGGCTCCTGGGGTCCCGAGCTGAAAGACGCTCACGCCCCCCATCCTCACGGGCAAGAACAACCTGGCGGAGCGGACAGTCGAGCCGAAACGCAAATCAAACCTCACGGTACTCCGGGTTCGCCCGGCCGCTCCGTCGCCTCCCCAGCACCTTCAGCGAGTGATCGCGTGAGGTCGCCCAGTCACGCCCAGAGCGCCCCCTCCGTCTCGTCGCGTATCCGCGCCGATCCACCTCCCCCGCACGCGGGGGAGGATGACGGCCTCCTCCTCACCCGTGCAACGGGGGAGGTGGCGCGAGGCGTAGCCTCGTGACGGAGGGGGCGCTGCAATGACGCCTCAGCAGTCACCCCATCCCCGACCCTTCCCCATCGAGGGGAAGGGGGCAAATGAAAGTCCCCTTGCCCCCACCGCCCGCCCGGCTCACCGTCGCCTAACGACTCGGGGGAGCACGCATGAACGAGGACTGGAGCGCCGGCTATGTGGTCGAGACCGGCTACACCTTTGGCTGCTATCCCGAGCTGAACCCGGTGCGGGCGGCGCTGCCGCTGCTGACCAAGGGCTTTCGGGCGCCGAAGATCGAGACGGCCTGCGAGCTGGGCTTTGGCCAGGGCTGTTCGGCGGCGGTGCATGCGGCGACGCAGGCCGACATCGAATGGTGGGGCTGCGACTTCGCCCCGGCCCAGGCGGTGTTCGCCCGCGACCTGGTGGCCGCCAGCGGGGCTAGGGCCAATTTCTTCGACGACGCCTTTGACGAGTTCGCCGAGCGGCCGGGCCTGCCCGAGTTCGACTTTGTGGCGCTGCATGGGGTGTGGAGCTGGGTCAATGACGCGGCGCGGGAGAAGATCGTCGCTTTCCTGCGCCGGCGACTGAAGCCCGGTGGCCTCGTCTACATCTCCTACAACACCCAGCCGGGCTGGGCCCTGGCCGGGCCGCTGCGCCACCTGATGAAGCGCCACGCCGAGACCCTGGGCGCACCGGGCCTGGGCCCGGCCGCCAATCTCGACGCGGCGCTGACGACGATGAAGCGGTTCTTCGACCTCGATCCGGTCTATTCGCGGATCAATTCGGGGGTCACCGACCGGCTGGCGGCGGTGATGCGCCAGGACCGCGCCTATCTGGTCCACGAATACATGAACCGCGACTGGGTCCCGATGTGGTTCGCCGAGGTCGAGGGGCGGCTGTCGACGGCCAAGCTGTCGTTCGCCGCCTCGGCCTATGCGTCGGACCACGTCGACGAGCTGAACCTTTCGCCCGATATGATCGGCTTCCTGCGCGAGTTGCCCGATCCGTCGCTGCGCGAGACGTTCCGCGATTTTGCGGTGCAGGCGCAGTTTCGCCGCGACTACTGGCTGCGGGGGGCCTCGATGCTGGCCGCCGCCGACCAGCGCCGGGCGATCCGCGACCAGCGCGTGGCTCTGGCCCGTCCGGCGGCGGAGTGGCCGGACAAGGCGCGCGGAACCTATGCCGAGATGGTCATGGGCGGGCCGGCCCACGAGGCGATCCGCGACCTCCTGGCCGACGGTCAGCCCCGGACGATCGGCGATCTCGAGGCGGCGCTGCCCGAGGGCTCGACCCTGCCGCAGCTGACCACGGCCCTGATCCTCTTGATGAGCCAGGGCGCCGTGCAGCCGGCCCAGTCGGCCGACGCCACAGCCCGCGCCGCCGGGACCGCCCGGGCCCTGAATCGCGAGCTGGCCCGCCGCGCGGCCGAGGCGACGGATCTGGGCTTTCTGGCCGCGCCCGCCACCGGCGGCTCGGTCGGCGCCTCGCGCTTCCACCAGATGTTCTGGCTGGCGATGCAGGAGGGCGGCGGGCCGCGCGAGTGGGCCAGCTTCGCGGCGAACACGCTGGCGCAGCAGGGCCAGGCCCTGGTCGTCGATGGCGCGCCGCTGGGCGGCGAGGCGGCGATCGCGGCGCTGCAAGGCCAAGCCGTGAGCTTCGCCGACACCGTGCTGCCCTGCTGGCGGGGCCTGGGGATCGCGTGATCGGCCGGGCGCCCCCTCGGACAAAGCGCCGCATGGCGCAGCCTAGGTGGCGACTGTCATCGTCCTCGTGGTCTCCTCTGAGTCGGGACCGAAAGCGCGAGCGACCGACATGGCTGGTCTGGACGTGGGTGGCGTTGAACTGGGCTTCACCTGCCCGCACTGCGGCGGCCAGGCGCCGGCCCGGATCGCAGCGGTGCGGATGCTGCCCGTTATCGACTGCGACTGCGGCGAACGCTTCGGGGTCGACCTCGCGACCTTCGCCGCCCAGGTCACCGCCGCCGAGACGGCAGCCCGCGCGGCGCGACGACGACCGCGCGCCTGAAGGGCGATTTCGCAACATCAACCTTGCCGCGCGGCGGGGTTCAGCTAACGTCGCTCCCAACAGAACAATGATAACCTAGGGAGTGAGACCATGACGCCGCCCGATGGCGCGTCGCCTCCGCGCGACGTCTCCAGCGCTCCGTTCAAGCCGCTGGCCATGAAAGGCCCCGAGGTCTCGGTCGACCGGCGACCGGACGGCTCGATCGTCATCACCTCCAACCATGCGCCGGGCGAGGGACCGCGCTCGATCGCCCACCTGATCGCCGCCAAGGCCGCCGAGCATCCCGAGCGGCCCTACCTGAAGCAGCGTGAGCCGGGCCACGGCCCCTGGCGCGGCGTCACCTACGGCGAGGCGCTGCGGGCGGTCGAGGGGATCGCCCAGTGGCTAATCGACCAGAAGCTTGCCCCCCACGACAGCGTCATGATCCTGTCGGGCAACTCGATCGAACACGCCCTGATGACCCTGGGCGCCTACACCGCCGGCGTGCCGGCCGCGCCGATCAGTCCGGCCTACAGCCTGATCTCCACCGACCACGCCAAGCTCAAGCACTGCTTCGAAAAGGTCGCGCCGCGCGTCGTCTTCGCCCAGAGCGGCGCGATGTTCGCCGGGGCGCTCGCGACGCTGAGGGCGCTGGATCCTAGCCTGCTGGTGGTCACCGCCGATGGGGCCGGCGAGGGCGCAATCGCCTTCGCCGAGGTGGCCGCCACCGCGCCCACCGACGCCGTTGCGGCGGCGCGCGAGGCTGTCGGTCCCACCACCGTGGCCAAGTATCTCTTCACGTCCGGTTCGACAGGCCTGCCCAAGGCCGTGCCCCAGACCCATGGCATGATGGCCGGGGTGATCGCGGGCCAGGAGGGCCTGCGCACCGACACGCCGACCGAAGACGTCCCCCAGAGCCTGGAATGGATGCCCTGGAGCCATATCTCGGCGGGCAATATCGGCTTCAACGCCGTGATCTGGGGGGGCGGCACCCTGCACATCGACGAGGGCAAGCCGCTGCCGGGGATGTTCGAGACCACGATCAAGAACCTCTACGAGGTCTCGCCGATCGTGTTCGGCTCTGCCCCGATCGCCTTCTCGATGCTGGCCGAGGCGATGGAGAACGACCCGGTGTTGCGGCGCGCGTTCTTCAAGAACCTGCGCTACATGGGCTATGGCGGCGCGACGCTCAGCAACGACGTCTATGAGCGCATCCAGGCCCTGGCCGTGGCCGAAACCGGTCACCGCATCCCGCTGACCACCATGTACGGCGCGACCGAGACGCAAGGCATCACCGTCACCCACTGGATCACCGAGCGGGTCGGGCTGGTGGGCCTGCCGCTGCCGGGCGTCCAGCTGAAGCTGTCGCCCAGCGGGTCGAAGTACGAGGTCCGCGTGAAGGGCCCGACCGTGGCGGCCGGCTATCACAAGGACCCGGAACGCACGGCGGCGGCCTTCGACGAGGAGGGCTTCTACAAGCTGGGCGACGCGGCGCGGTTCGTCGATCCGGAGGACCCGGCCAAGGGCCTCGTCTTCGACGGCCGGGTGACCGAAGACTTCAAGCTCGACAGCGGCACCTGGGTCAGCGTCGGGGTGCTGCGGCCCGATCTGGTGGCGGCCTGCAGCCCTTACATCCACGACGCAGTGATCACCGGCCAGGACAAGCCGTTCATCGGCGCCATGCTCTGGCCCTCGCCGACGGGGCTCGCGACCCTGGTGGCCGATCCGGGCCCGGGGACACCGCTGGAGAAGCTCGTCGCGATCCTCAAGGACCGGCTGGCCGCGTTCAACGCCGCCGCTGGGGGCTCCTCACGCCGCGTGGCCCGCTTTACCCTGCTGACCGAGCCGCCGTCGATCGACGCTGGCGAGATCACCGACAAGGGCTACGTCAACCAGCGCTGCGTGCTCGAGCGCCGCGCCGATCGCGTCGAGGCGCTCTACGCCAAGACGCCGGGCGAGGGGGTCTTCACAGTCTAGACGCTCACCAGGACAGGCCGGCGCGCACCAGAACGGCGGTCTTGTCCGACATGCCGAAGGCCATCAGGTCGGCCGGTTTGGGCGGTGGGGCCTTGGCCAGGGCGGGCCAGCCGTCGTGGTGCTCGAGCGCGGCGACCTCGACCTGGCCGGAGCCGGCGGTTGTGAAGCTCAGCGTGATCCCGTTGGGATCCGGCGCATGATAGGTCAGGCTGGACCACTCGCCGGCCTTGGTCGCCAGGGTGATCGGGCGGCCGTTGAGGCGGGGCTGGCTCAGCGCAGCGCTGGGCCGAACGCGCAGGCTCACCATTTCAGCGCCAGGCGCGGGGATCAGGCGGACCAGCAGGCGATCCTCGGCGCGGTCGACGGTCAGCTGCGGGCTGGCGACGGGCGTGACCCGGGTCTCAGACATCCAGACCGGGTTTTTCCAGAACGGGGCCAAGGCCTGCTGGCGCGGTTCAGATCCGCCGTCGTCCGGCAGCGTGGCCCGCGTCCAGGCGTCCAGCTTGGTCAGGCCGGCTACGCGCCAGGCCTTGCCGGTGGAAAGGTCGGCCAGATGCAGGGCCTGGGTGATCGCCGGACGGGCGGGCTCTCCGCCGAGTCGCGCGGCGTTGGCCGTGAGCCCCAGGCCGACCAGCGCCATGATTCCCGCGGCGCGCCAGGCCCAGCGGGTCGCGGCGAAGTCATGGGCCAGCGGGGACAGGGCTGGCGCGGCCAGCATGGCGAAGAGCGCCAGCACGGCCGGCTCCATCAGGCCGACGCCGGCAAAGGTCCAGGCTCCCCAAGCGGCCAGCTGGGCCGTCGACAGAATCGCCAGAACGCCGACGACGGCGGTCAAGGCCATGGCGACCCGCTTGTCCCGTGTCCCACCGATCCCGATGACCAGCGCCGCGCCGACGGCGGCGACCAGCAGCGGCCAAGTCAGCATCACCGTCGCGCCGGGGGCCAGGACCTGGGCGGCGATCGCCAGCAGCAGGACCACGATCATGCCGCCGATCCACGCGCCGAGCACCTCGGTGCGGAAGCCCAGAGCGAGCGCCGCGAAAACGCAGGCCGCCAGACCCAGACCCAAGCCCACAGGATCAAAACCTCCGACCAGACTGCAGGCGCCGCCCAGCGCCAAGGCGATCGCGCACGGGATGATCCGTCGGGCGCCCCGCGCCTGAGCCGTGGCCACGCCGAGACCCGCCGCCGCCGCCAGCAGGCCCGCGCCCCACAGCAGAAAGTCAAAGCGCGTCAGCAAGCCGTAGTAGCGCTGGACGCCGTCGATCATCAGGAGCCGGCCCAGCAGATGCAGCACCAAGCCGGCGCTGGCGGCGGTCAGCAGCAGCCCCGCCGCGCCGCGGGCGATCTCCCAGCCTGTCGCGCCGCGTCCGGCCAGGGCGCGCCAGGCCGAAAAGCCGACCAGGGCGGCGGCGAGCGCCAGCAGCGCCCAGCCGACGGCCGGCGGGTAGCGGATCATGAACAGGCCTAGCACGTCCGAATAGATCGCGTTCTCCGCCTTGGCCGGCAGTTCTGCTGCGTTCGCCAGCGCCCGCACGGTCGGCAGGACCTGATCGCCCATGTGCTGCAGGCTGCCCCGCTGCAGGTGATCCGGCCGCGACAGTGGCGTGTGATAGGCGAGCTGATTGTCGATGAAGGCCAGATTCAGTCCGGGCAGGCCCTTGTTCACCGCGTGGGTGAAATCGGTGTCGTTGGGCATTTTCTCGTAAACGGTCGAGGCCATCGAATTGCCGGATGCGCCCTTGGCATCGCGACCGAAGACGCCGATCAGCGCGCCGTTGCCGGGTCCGGTCTGGAACATCGCCGCACGACCGGCGTCGCCGCGCGCCTCCATGTTCACCACGAGCCCGACGCGCGAAAGGCTGGGGTCGCGGGAAAAGAAGGCGTCCGCGCCCAGGAGGCCGGCCTCTTCGGCGTCGGTGAACAGGAAGATCACATCACGCAGGTGCGGGCCGCTGGCCTTCAGGGCGCGGGCGATCTCGAGGGCCGCAGCGGTTCCGGAGGCGTCGTCGGCGGCGCCGGGGGAGTTATGCACCGAGTCATAGTGGCTCATGATCAGGATCGCCGGCAGCGTCCGGTCTTGTCCTGGCAGCACGCCGACAAGGTTCTGGACTGCGGCGGCGCTCAGCGCGCGCCCCTCCTGACCATGCTGGGAGAATCCTTCGCCGGGGCGGACCGAGACTTCTAGACGCAACGCGTTGATCCGAGACAGCAGATGGTCGCGGACCTTGGCGATCTCCGCCGAGCCCGTGGGGTGAGGCCTCTGGGCGATGGCCGCAACGTCCGCCATGGCGCGATCCGCCGAGAACAGGGTCTCAGGCGCGCTGACGGGAACTGGCGCGGGAGGTCGCTGGCTCAGGGCGCCGAGAACGAGCCCGAGCGCCAGACAGATCCAGAATCCGAAGAAGCGAATGGTCTTCATCGGCGTGTCTCCGGGCTGGAAAGCGAATCCCCTGAGGCATGCTGCGGCGAGACGCGACGATCCGAAACCCCTCCGGACAATGAAAAAGGGCGACCCGCCACGCGGATCGCCCTTCCTTCTTCCGAAAGCCGGCGGTGCGGCTGGCGCCGCCGGTCCCCCTCCCGGCAGAACTAGAACTTCGAGCGCAGGGTCACACCGTAGGTGCGCGGAGCGCCGAGGAACGCGTTGTACGTGATGGTGTCCAGCGCGGCGTTGTAGGTCTTCTGGGTGGCGCTCAGGCCCGAGGAGCCTTGCAGCGGGCCGTTGAAGGCCACCTGCATGTACTTCTCGTTCAGGAGGTTTTGACCCCAGAGTTCGACGGTCCAGCGGTCGTCGTCGCGACCCAGGGCCACGCGGCCGTTGACCACCGTGTAGGCCTTCTGAACCTTCGGCGGGAACAGGTCGGAGCCCGTGTTGTACTCCGAGGAGTACTTCGCGCCGATGTTGAAGCGCGCCTTCAGGTTGTCGCCCACCGGGGTTTCATAGGTCACCGAAGCCGAGCCGGAGTACTTCGGCGCCAGCGACAGGTTGCTGCCGGGCAGAAGCGCCAGGGCGTTGCCCGGATCGTTGGGGATCGGCTGCTTGCCGTACTTGGTGTCGGCGTAGGTGAAGCCGCTCTGGACGACCAGGCCGCGCACCGGCGTGAACCACATGAAGTCGGCGTCGACGCCCTTCGAGGTCACCTCGGGGATCGAGCGCACGACGAACGACGTGCCCAGGAAGGTGTTCAGCTGGAAGTCCGTGAACTTCTGCTGGAAGAGGCTGACGTTGAACAGAACGGTCCGGTTGAAGAGCGTGTTCTTCATGCCCAGTTCGTAGCTGTCGACGAACTCGGCCGGGAACGAGGTGTCATAGATCGGCGTCACGCCCGAGCCGCCCGAGGGCAAGCCGTTCGACGACTGGGTGCGGTCCAGGTTGAAGCCGCCGCCCTTATAGCCGCGGGCGAACGAGGCGTAGGTGAACACTTCCGGCGAGAAGCGGTACGACGCCTTGATGGTGCCGCTCCACTCCTTGTCGGTGCGCTCCTGGTTGGTGCCGCGGCCGTTGAACAGCGGGTTGGCCCAGGGCAGGCAGAGGTTGCCGATGATGGTCGGGGTCAGGGCCGCGCCGACAATGCCGGCGATGCGGGCCTGACCGGCGGCCGACAGGGCCGTGCCGCAGCCGACGCCGCCGTCGCTGTTGGTCTGGAAGGTGTCGAGTTCCTTCTTTTCCGCCGTGTAGCGCAGACCCGCCGTGATTTCGAACGCGTCGGTCACGTGCCAAGTGTCATTGGTGAACAGGGCCACGGTCGTGGCGCGCTGGTCATAGCGGTCATACAGGCCCTGGCCCGGCGTGAACGAGGTGTTCGGCGCGCGGTTCAGCAGAAGAGCGATGAAGTTCGAGACGCCGGCCGGGTTGGCGGCCGAGCGGGACAGAAGGCGGCCCAGATACTGTTCGTACTGATTGCCGAACAGGAAGTTGGACCGGTTCTCAAGGCGCTCGTCGGCCAGGAACGCGCCGAACATCCAGTCGAACTTGTCCGACTTGCCGGCCAGACGCAGTTCTTGGCTGTAGGTCGTGAACTGCGAGTAGTTGCTGCCGTCCTTGTTGCGATAGGTGATGTCGGCGGTCGTGAAGTCGCCGTCCTGACCGTTGTCGGTGCGCCATTGGCGAATGGCCGAGATGCTGGTCAGGGTGCCGATCGGCAGGTCGATGTCGCCTTGCAGCGAGACGCCCTTGTCTTCGATCTTGGCCGGCGCGCCGCGGTTCGAGTAGGCGACGCGGTCGAAGGGGTTGGCGGTCGGAGCTAGCGCGGTCCCGCCCGAGACGAGGCCGAGGATGCCAGCCGTCGGGCCGGTGCGGATCTGCACGGCGCCGCAGCAGTTTTCGTCGCGGCGGCTGTAGTCGGCGATGACGCGGAAGGTCGCCTGGTCATCCGGAACGAAGAGCAGTTGGCCGCGCACGGTGTAGAAGTTCTGGTCCGCGTCCTGCTTGCGGCTGGACGGGCCGTTGCCGACGATCACATCGTTGTAGCCGTCACGCTCGCGAGCGGCGACGTACAGGCGACCGGCCAGCTTGTCGCCCATCAGGGGGCCGGTGACCGAAGCGGCCACGCCCTTGGCGTCGTAGTTGCCCATCGTGACTTCGGCGTTGGCCCCGAAGCCGAACTCGGGCTCCTTGGTGACGACGTTGATCACGCCAGCCGAGGTGTTCTTGCCGAACAGGGTCCCTTGCGGCCCCTTCAGCACTTCGATGCGCTCCATTTCGCCCAGGTCGCCGAAGCCGACGCCGTTGCGGGGCCGATAGACGCCGTCGATCACCACGCCGACCGAGCTTTCCAGGCCGGGGTTGTCACCCACCGTCCCGACGCCGCGCACGCGGGCGGTGGTCGAAGCTTCCGACGAGGTGGAGGTGACGGTCAGGCCGGGGGTCAGGATCGTCAGATCCTTGATGTCCTTTACGCCGGTGTCTTGCAGCAGCTTGGCGCCAACGGCGGTGACCACAACCGGCACGTCCTGCAGGTTCTGTTCCCGCTTCTGGGCAGTGACGATGATGCTGTCGACGGTCTGGGCATCGGCTTCTTGCGCCTGCGCGGCGCTCGTGACGCCAAGACCGGCGAGGACAACAGCGGACGCAGTGCCGCAAAGCACCTGGGAAAAGCGCATTTCCTACCTCGGTTCATTGGCCGAAAGCGCTTGCCCGCCTCCGGCTTGTTTTTCGTTGTTCCGTCGAACGACTGTTCGAATGGATAGCCAAGGGTTAGGCGCCATCCCCGGCGTCGGCAAGTGAAATCCCTTGTAATGAAGGGTTCCGGGACGCTCTGTTGCTGGGAAGCGACAGCGTTGAAGCGCCGTCATCGATATTCGAAAGGGGCTTGCGCCGTACGAGCGCCGGACTCATGTGGCGTGCATGAGCCTCTCGCCCGCCTACCGCCCCGATCCTCGTTTCCAGGCCTTGGGTGACGCGTTCGCCGATCGGGTGGAGCCGGCCGCCTTTCCCGAGACGCTTCTGCGCTTCCGGAACGACCGGGCTGCGGCCACGATCGGGTTGGAGACCTTGAGCGACGACGAGTGGCTGCGGTGCTTCGGACGCTTCGAGCCCTTGCCGGAGAACCAGTCCGTTCCCCTGGCGATGCGCTATCACGGGCATCAGTTTCGCGTGTACAATCCCGACCTCGGCGACGGACGTGGGTTCCTGTTCGCCCAGGTGCGGGAGGCGGGATCCAACCGGCTTCTGGACCTTGCGACCAAGGGGTCCGGCCAGACCCCCTGGTCGCGCGCCGGCGATGGACGCCTGACCCTGAAGGGCGGGGTTCGCGAAATCCTCGCCGCAAGCTTCCTCGAGGCCTTGGGAACTTCCACGTCTCGGGCTTTTTCCCTCGTGGAAACGGGCGAGGCCCTGGTCCGGGGCGACGAGCCAAGCCCCACGCGATCAGCGGTCCTGACGCGGCTTTCGCACAGTCATATCCGGTTTGGGACCTTCCAGCGTCTCGCCTATTTCGATCGCAGAGACCTGATGCTTCAGCTGGTCGACCATGTCGTCGAGACATACTTTCCCGGCCTCGCCGACCATGCCGATCGTCCGGCCATCCTGATGCAGGCGGTGGTAGAGGCCAGTGCGCGCCTGCTTTCACGCTGGATGACGGCCGGCTTTGTGCACGGCGTGCTCAACACCGACAACATGGTGGTTACGGGCGAAAGCTTCGACTACGGCCCCTGGCGTTTTCTACCGCGAAACGATCCGAACTTCGTGGCGGCCTATTTCGACCATTCTGGCCTCTACAGCTTCGGGCGGCAGCCTGAGGCGGTCTTCTGGAACCTCCAGCAGCTGGCGGGCTGTCTCAGCCTTGTCACGGACCAAGCCGCGCTGCTCAACGCCCTGAACAGCTTCTCCGATCTCTATCGCGCGACGCTGCGCGACGCGATGTTGGATCGCCTCGGGGTGAAAAGCCGCGACGTCGAAGCCGATGTCGACCTTGTCAACGCCGCCTTCCGCGCCTTGGCGGACGGTGGCGAGACGCTACGCTGGGAGCCGTTCTTCTTTGATTGGTTCGGCGGCGCGGCGTCGGAGGCGCGAGCCCTGCGAGGGCCTCGTGCGGCGCTCTACGGGCGCGAGACCTTCGTCGACCTGCGCAGAAAGCTGGCAGCTTTTGAGCCCGATCGACCGGAGCGTCTGGCGCATGCCGCCTTCGAACGCGACGACCCGGAGGAGCTGATCATCGACGAGGTCGAGGCTCTCTGGTCGCCCATCGCCGAAGCGGATGACTGGGCGCCGCTCTACGCTAAGCTTGCCCGGATCGAAGCGACGAGACAGGCCTATGGGCTTGGGTTGAGTTAGGTGCGCCGACGTATTCGGAACTTTTTTCGTTCGAGCGCGGAACAACCGTCAAGGTTCCGTCTTACAACTGCGGCACACTGCCTCCAGACGAACGCCGCGTGGAGACCAACCCGATGCGCATCTTCCAACCGATCATGCTGGTTTGCGCCGTAGCCATGTCGTTCGTCGGCGCTCTGGGCATTCCAGGGTGCGCGCGGGCGATCGGCGAATGCCTCCGTGATCGGGCGGAGCCGGCTTAAAGCAAGCCCGCTATGGGTAGGTGACGAAGGCTCCGGGCGGACCTGGGATCTCGCGCTCTGGAGTTCGATCCGAGGGCTTTCGCGATCCGCGTCAGAATTCCGCCGTCAGACTAAGGCTCCAGGTGCGGGGGCGCTGAGGCGTGACCTGGCGAACTTGGCCGAAACTGAAGGGGTTGCCGTAGGCGAAGGTGTCGCTGGAGCTATTCCAGGGGTTGCTGACGAAAAGCGCGGCCCTCCAGCCCTGGGCCAGGATCTGCGCCGATAGCTTGCCGGTGTAGTAGCCGCCCATCGAGGGCGAGTACCTCGGATCAAAGGTCAGCTGCGACTTTCCGACATAGCCCGTCTCGGCCGTCAGCATCAGCGAGGTCCAGGGCGACAGCGGTCTTTGGTAGATGGCGAGACCGCCGAACGACACGTCCGGTACGCCGGGGAGCCGGGCGGTGTCGCTAATTCCGTAGCCGGGTTCGATACGCGTGAGCTTCGGCCTGTTGAACAGCGCGTTGCCACTGATTGTGAGGCGCGGCGTGATCCGCCATGAGGCTTCCACCTCGACGCCGCGGTTGCGACCATCGCCAATGTTAGCGGTGTAGGAAAGGCCGGACCCGAAGTACTGGTCTGTCTGGATGTCGCGCCAGTCCACCAGGAAGAGAGCGGTTCGAACGTTCACGCGGCCGCGCCAAGGATCCAGCGACAGTCCGATCTCGTAGTTGCGCAAGTGATCCGGCCTAAACATCCGGCGCGCCTCGCTCGGCTTCAGCAAGCCGCCCGAGTTGAAGCCGCCCGCCCTGTATCCTTCCGAGGTCAGGACGTAGATTAGCCCGCCCCCCTCGAGGTCTCGCTGCAGGGAGAGTTTTGGCGAGAAGCCGCTGAAGGAAGCCCGTTGATCCAGATCGCGCGATTGCCCTGGGGGAGGCACGAGCACGCCTGAGCGGGTGTGAGCGGTCGTCTTGAACGCGCGACCGCCCAGCGCAGCCTTCCATCCGTCGCCCAGATCGAACGTGGTTTCGCCGTAAAGCGCGTACTCGTTCAGGCGGTCCTTGCGGTCTTCGTTGTAGAGCCCGAGGGACACGGCGCCGGCGCGCGCGCGCAGTTCGGATGCGCTCTCCTCGACGGTGGTCGCGGTGAACGCGCCCAGCATCCAGCGGAGCCGGCCGATCGCCGGACCCGTGTAGAACAGGTCTTCGACCGCCATGCGAAGCCGTGCGCTCTCATCGTAAAGCCCGAGTTCCAGGGCCCCTTCCGAGAACTGGCTCAGGGAAAGCGTGGCGTCATAGCGGCTGGCGTAGTTGTGGCTGACATAGCCGGTCACCGACTCGAAATAGCCCCAATCGCCCGAGCCGCTGATCTTCAGTGAGATTTGCCCCAACTGATTTCGGTGGGTTTCGCGGACCTGATTGGCCCGGCGCGGCCCCCCAGCCGCGAGCGTGACGTACTGAGTGTCCTTCGAGGAAACGCTTTGCCGAGCGGCCCCCAGCTTGATCCGCCAGTCTCCCTGATCCAGTCGCCAAGCCACCCTAGCGCCCCGTCGCGCGGTCGTGTCGACATTGGACAGGCGCAGGTTGACGTCGTCGAGATAGCCCCCGTCCCTGTCGTTATAGATCACCACTCGGGCGGCCGAGGCTTTGCTGGTTGGCGCATTGACTACGCCTTCGAAGCGATAGCTGGGCGAGCCGGACTCTGTGCTGGCGGCCGTAGCGCCTGCTGATGCGGAGAACACCCCAAGTTCAGGGGCGCGGGTCACGATCCGATAGATTCCGCTCAGCGAACCGCCCCCGTAGAGCGCGCCTTGGGGGCCGCGCAGGACCTCGACCCGGTCCACATCAATCAGTCGCAGGTCCGGGTCAGGCGCGTTGTAGTTGACGGGTATGTCGTCGAGATAGGTGCCGACGGTCGATTGGGTCCGTCCCGTAAATGTCCCGTCGGACAGCCCGCGCAGCAGGATCTTGTTTCGGGCCGCCCCGAGATTTGTCGTTATGAAGCCTGCCGTTTGACGGGCCACCGCGCTGGTGTCGGTTGCGCCCGAGTCCTGCAGTCGCGTCGCTTCGATGACGCTAACGCCGCCGGGCAGGCTACCCAGGCGTGGCGGTCGCTTGCCGGCGTTGACGGTCAGGGGGGCGAGCAAGGCGACCGACTCGGCCAATCGCGTGGGGTCTGGTGATCGCGGCCGCAGAACCGTCGTCGAGGGGCGCGGCGAGAACCTTACGGTTCGGGCGTCGACGAAGGTATAGGCGCAGCGCCTTCCCGCGATCGCCCGATCCAACGCCTCATGCAGCGCGAAAGTCCCGACGAGGGGAATGCCTGGCCCCGCGCAGGCTTCAACGCCCCCGATGCTGACGCCCATGCTAAGGCCCAGCTCAATCAAGGTTTCAGCAGTGGTTGGCTTGCGGATGTCGAGCCGCGCGCGCGGCTCCGCCGCCGTCGCGGATGTGCTTACGCCCAGACCCAGAACGCTGGCGGCGAAGAGGAAGCCGACGCCTCGCAGGATCAAACCGAGCGCTGGGCGCTAGTTTGTCGGAGACGGCCTTCCGCGCAGAACAATCGAGTCATCAGTCGGCGTCGCCGAAATCGGCAGGAGGCTAGAGAGGCGGCGGACCATGGCATCCTGGTCGTCGACGATCAATACGCCGGAGAATCTCAGACGGGACGCGCCTTCGCCTTCCAGGCGCAGGGGGCGGTCGAAATACTGGTTTAGGTCGCTGACAATCCGTCCGAGAGGCTGGTCGCGATAGACTAGACGCCCCGAGCGCCAACCTAACTGATCCTCGGCTGACACGGCGCGTACGACGACGCCTTTGGCGCCCTCACGATGTTCGAGCATCTGGCCAGGCCGCACCTGGACCGGCTTATCCGCGCCTTCAGCGGACACCTCCACCAAGCCGCGCAGAACCGTGACCGACAGCTGGCCGTCGCGCCGCCGGACATCGAACTTCGTGCCGATGACCTTAACAGTGTCGTCCCCGGCGGAGATCAGGAACGGGCGGTTTGGATCGCGCGCCACCTCGAACAGGGCCTGGCCGTCGTGAACGGTCACCCGGCGAGCGTCCTCTTCCAAACGTACGGAAAGATGAGAGTTCGTGTTGAGGTCGATCCGACTGCCGTCCGCGAGCTGGATGGTCCGGCTTTCGCCCTTAGCCGTGGTGTAGAGCGTGTCTGGCTGGGGCAAGAGCTCCCCCCAGGGCGCCAGGACCAACGCGACGGCGGCCGCAGCCGCAACCGTTCCCAGACCGCCCAGCCAGCGCCAGTCGATCCGGAACGGCCGCTTGGCTGCGGCGCGCCTTGGCTCGGACAGCGCCCCCCGCACCGCCGCGCCTCGCTGGAAGATTTCCTCGTCGACAGCCTGAACAGCGTCATACGCCGCCTGAGCGCCGGGCTCGCTGAGCCAGGTGTCGAACGCAAGCCAGTCGGCCTCCCCTGCCTCCGGGCGCTGCAATCGGATCAACCAGTCGGCCGCCTCTTGCAGATGTTGCGCTGACCGGCTCATCCGGTGTGGCTCCAACGAGGATCCATCATCCCCAAAAGGCTCGACGTCGCCAAAGAGGCCCGTCCCCCATGTGACAGTGCATAAATCAACGCAGTCGCCTCGTCAGCGTCGCTAGGGCCGAACTGATATGCTTTTCGACCGTACTGACGGTGATGTTCATTCGGCGGGCTGTTTCCGCGTGCCCAAGCCCTTCCAGCTTGTGCAAGGTGAACGCCCACCGCGTTTTCTCCGGAAGGTCCGCAACGGCTTCGACAAGATCGCGCAGCCGCTGACGGCTGTCGACGACCTCGTCCGCTGCGGGCTGGTCGGCGACGTCCTGTCCCGCCAGGACCGTGATATTGGCGTCGCGCCAGTCGGTGTCGCGAGCGCCGGCGCGTTTCTGGCTGCGCAGCCGGTCCAGCATGAGGTTCGAGCCAATGCGATGAAGCAGGGCGGCCGGACTTTCGATTGGACCGGCGATCTCCATTCCGCTGATGCGAAGATAGAGGTCCTGGACCAGATCCTCGGCCTCCGCACGCGAGTTCAGGCGCGCGGTGAAGAAGCGCACCAGATTGGCGCGCTTTTCCGCATACAGACTTAGCAACACGGCCTTGGGCGCGTCCGTGTCGCTCAAGAGATCACTCACGTTCGGCAACCATCGCCATCCCCTCGAAGCGCAGCAATATCCATCTTTTTGGCCGAAAGAAGATACAAACTTGCGCGCGAGCGCATGCCTCGCTCGGCGTCTTAAGCCTCCGGCGCTCAGGGCGGCCAGCGCTGGAGCAATGTAATGTATTGTAAAATGGACGTCGCGATCCCTGGTCGGGCGAGTGTTCCTGTCCTTTAACCATGGCTCGGGTTTTGGGAGAACGCCATGACGCGGAGCAGGATAAGCGCCCGGCCGCTCTTACTGGCGCTAATGGCGCGCCAGGAAATGAGCTCGACGAGCGGCAAGATCGCCCGGCGAGGACCCTCTAGATCCCCCTCCGTTGATGGCCGGCCAGGGTATGATCTCTCCCGCCGCGGCTTGGCGCTTGTCAGCGTGGTTGCGTCTCTGGCGCTTTGGGGTGGTATCGCTTGGGGTTGGTCGGTGTTGAGGCTGCTGCTGAGGTGATCTCGCAACTGTGCTATCGTCCAGCCCGCATGATGGGGCGAGAGACAATGCGTGAACCGATCGTTCTTTTGCTTCTATGCGCAGGTTTGTTAGGCGGCTGCGCCTCGCCGCGCGCGATTGGGCGAGGGGATTTGACGGCCGTAATGGGAGCGTCCGCGATGGCCCACGGCGGTCTCGCCACGAGCCCGGAGGACGCCTATGCGCGCGCAGTCGAGAAGGGTGTTCTAGATCAGCTAGGCGCGGCCCAAACCCATGGCGCGGCTCCTTTTCTTGTGCAAGTCGGCGTCGCCCGTTCGCTTCCCGGGGTCGGCGTATCCAGCGCTGCTGACGTATCGGACCTTCAGGCTTGGCGTAGCGCGGGTGACACCGACCCCTGGTGGCGCTTCTGGGTGAGGCCAGAAAGCAAGCGCGCCGTCACGATGGCTGTGGTCGATACGCGAAATGGCAAGACCATCGCGTGGTCTTCCGCAGAGGTCCGTGACGAGCCGCCCGAGATCATCGCCGAGCGTCTGCTCAAAGCCCTGGCTAGCGCTCCCAAGCTCTAGGGACATTCGAATCCAGCGCTGGACGGTAAGCAGCTGACGGGCCTTTCGACCGTCGATCTGTTTGGCGGATTTAGGAGGCGGGCGCGCCGTGCCGTGGCAGCCGCACCGTGAACTCCGCGCCAACGCCCGGTTCGCTGCGGCATGACACCTCGCCGCCATGTCGAGCGACAGCCGCCTGCACGAACGCCAAGCCCAGGCCGACGCCATTGCCTGTCAGCGCGTGGCCCGGGCGCTCGAAGCGCTGGAAGGGGCGGAAGGCCGTAGCGGCCTCCTCACGCGAGAACCCTGGTCCCTGGTCGGCGATGGCGACGCTGACGAGAGGGCCGCTGGGAGAAGGCTGCTCGGACAGGGTGACAGTGATCGTCGATTCCGCCGGGCTATATTTCACCGCGTTGCCGAGCAGGTTCACCAGGGTTCGCGCCAGGACGCTCCGATCCCCCAGGACCATCAGGGGGGCCTCGCCGCCAATCTGTTCGATCCGGATTTTTCGCTGCAGAGATTGGGGCCATACCTCGTCGATCGCCTCGACCGCCACATCCGCCAGATCCAGCGGCTCCAGCGACACCGGCGTCACTTCGGCGCGCGCGAGTTGCACGAAGCCGTCGGCCAGGGCGAGCGTGCGGCGGGCGTAGGCGGCGATGCGATCGGCCGTTTCTTGGGGCAAGTCGGGCGTCGTCGCCAGCAGGGCCAGGATCGAGGTTTGCGGCGAGCGCATGTCGTGGGTCAGCAACTGCAGCGCCTGTTCGCGCTGGCGCATCGCGGCGGTGAGGATCGATATGTCGGCGAGGCGTACGATCCATCCCGCCGGCGCGCCCCGCTCGTCGCGCCGAAACACCGTCTGCAGCTGGAAGGCTCGTCCGTCGGGCAGGTGAAGGTCGATCGGGTCATGACGATCCGTGGCGTGGGGCCAATCCAGCTCAAAGCGCCGACCAAGAGGGTCCAGAAGATTGATCAGGTCCGCCATAGACGCCCCATTCAGGGCTGTTTGTTGGGGCCTGAACAGCGTCTGGGCCGCAGCGTTCGCCGCGATGACCCGGCCCCGCTCATCCGCGACAAGCGTCGCGTCCGGCAGGCTGAACAGGGCGTCTGCGGAAAAGCGGCGCAGGTCGTCCATATGCGTGATGGCCTCACCAAGGCTGGAGGCCTGGCGCGTGACGACGTCGTCGGTGAAAGCGGGGGAGGGGGCGCCCCGTCCGCGCACGACGGACCGGACGCGCGCGAGCTCGCGCCCGATCAAGTCGTTGACCCGCCCCAGTTGGCCCCAGCCCCATAGCAAAGCGACAAGCTTGAGCCCGATGACCGTGGCGATGGGCGAAAGCCAGATATGGCCCAGCCAAAAAAGGGCGGCGCAGTAGCCTAGGCCCACCAGGCAAAGGCCGATGGTCAGCAGGAGGTTGGCGCGCGGCGGCAGAGCCAGAAAGCCGATCATCAGCAGCCAGAGCAGCGTCAGGCTGAAGGCCGCTCGGCTCCATGGGCCGGCGGGCTTGATCATCCGGCCATGGCGCAGCGCGTCCAGAATACTGGCCTGCAACTGCACGCCGGTCATGCTGGCGGCGTCCGGTGTGACCGGCGTGGGGAAGGCTGGGCCAAGGCCCGGCGCGGTCAAGCCGACGAACACCGTGCGCCCGGCGATCAGCTCGCGAGGGACCTCGCCGTCGAGCACGCTCGCGAAGCTGACATGGCGGTAGATCGACGGCGGGCCAGCGAACGAGATCAGAAGCGTCTGGTCGTCGCTCCGTGTCACGTCTGGTGAGCCCGTCGGACGTGTAGCCCGGTGAACCACGGTCATCAGGTCGGGCTTTAGATTCGGCCCGTTGGCCTCGAATGGCGCCACCCGGCGGACGACGCCGTCGTCGTCGAAGCGAACGTGCGCCAAGCCTACGCCAGCGGCGCCCCGCGCAATCTCGGGGATCGAACCGACGATGCGCGATGGCGCGTCCTGACCCTCATCAATCAGGAATTCCGGGAGATACACGCGTCCGGACCGGGCGATGGCCTCGCCCAGGGCGCGGTCCTGCGCAGGATCCTGCGCGGGCTGGCTGAACAGCACGTCATAGACGATGGCGCGCGCGTCCGCCTGGCTCAGTTGGTCGATCATTCGCGCATGGGTGTCGCGCGCCCAGGGCCAGGCCCCCATTCGGGCGAGGCTGCGATCATCGATATCGACGATGAGGATGGAGTCGTCGGCAGGCCGTGTATTGGCGCGCGCCAGGACGTCATAGAGGACGTTGTCGACCCGACTGGGCGGACTGACCGCCAGCAAGGCGAACACCAGACTGGCGGCGATCGCCAGCCAGAGCCAAGACAGCCGACGCTTGTTGGGGGGCGACGGCCGGGAGGCGAACGGCTTCACCTCCCGATCTGCAGCTGTTGCAGCGGCCCCTGCTTCTCGGTCATCACGCCGTCCTTGAAGCGCAGCGCGGTCACCCGCCACGCATAGGCGCCGGGCGGCAGATCGGTGAGCGTGAGGAGCGGCTCGGTCAGGCCAGGCTGATCGACCACCGGGGTTTTCTCGTCGCCAGCGGCGAACATCTGGAACCTGTAGTTTCTGACGCCGTCGCCCGAGGCGCTCCAACGGAACAGGAACTTGCGGTGCTTGCCGTCGCGGCTGTCGCTGGGCGGCGCGGCGTCCAGCGTGTTCAGGTCGCGATCAAAGCTGTAGTCGGCCGGGAAACCTTCCAGGCCGCCTAGATCAATGGCGGTCAGGCGCACGAAGTAGGTGCCATTCGCCACCTGACCGAAGTCGGCGACCGGATTCCGCTGAGAGGTGGTCTGGGTCGTCGCCTCGGCGAAGATGTCGATGAAGCCGGCGTCGCGGGCCAGCAGCAAGCGGTACGACGCCGCGCCCTCTACGGGCTCCAGGCTGAAACGGACAAGGGCGTCGTTCTGGGTTTGGCCGCCGGCGCCCAGCTTCGGCGCCGGCAGAAGCTCGACCGGCGCGCTGACGCCGTCGGTTGAGGCGCTGACGCCGAAGCCGGCCTCGATGGGCGCGCCCTCTGTTGCGGTGACGCCCGCATCGACGCCGACGGCGCCTTTCAAGACCTCGGTCTGCGCCCTGTCGGCGGCGGCGCCAACGCGGAACTCTGTGCCGCGGACCGCCGAGACTGACACCGGGGTGCGGACCTCGAAGCGTGCGCCCGGCGTGGGTGTCGGGGTCGCTGAGATGACGCCTTTGCCTTGCTCCAGCTGGAACACCCGCTGGGGGGCGTTGTTGATCAGCACTTGGCGCAGCTTGGCGATCCGCACCCGCGTATTCGAGGGCAAGGTGACGCGGGAGGCGTCTTCTAATTCAAAGGTGGCGAAGGCGCCGGGACCGGTGATGATCCACTGACCTTCCGACAGAGGCATGCCGACCCGCGCCGGGGCTCTCTGGCCGTTCGTCTCGATCTGCACAGGGCCAGTGAAGGCCGATAGCGTCGCGGCGATCGGCGTCGACTTCAGGAGGTTGGGGTCGATGTTCAGCCGCGAGCCTGGCCGCAGTCGCCGCGGCTCCTGGACGCCATTGGCTTTCTGAACCCGCCGATAGTCGCTGGGCCGGTTCAGGTAGGCCTGACCCAGGCCTATCAAGGTGTCGCCGGGCTTGACTACATAGGAGACGGGCGGTTCGGCCGGCGGGACCTGCGCCCAGGCGTTCGTCGCGCCCAACAGCGCCAGAACCAGGAGACTCGCGCCTGCGGCCTTGATCATGCTCAGTCTCCCCCGCCCACCGTATCCGGGTCGCATGCCTCAAGACGATAGCCGAAACCGTAGACTGTGCTCAGCCGGAATCCGTTGCTGGGGCGCAGATGCAGCTTTGAGCGCAGTCGTGACACGTGGGCGTCGAGGGTGCGTGTTTCGAGGTCAGGCCTCTGTCCCCAGATCCGCCGCAACAGGTATTCGCGCGACAGGGGGCGCGACAAATTGCTGAACAGCAGCGAGGCCAGTTGAAACTCCTTGGGCGTCAGGGCTTCGACATGGCCGTTCCAACTGGCGGTTTGAGCGCCGGGGTCTAGGCGATACTGACCATACTGTTCGGCCTGGGGTTGGGACGGCGGGCGATGGATGCGGCGAACCACGGCGTTCACACGCGCCAGCAGCACCTGCGGCTGCAAGGGCTTGACGATGTAGTCGTCCGCGCCGGCGTTCAGGCCCTCCACAAGGTCAGCCTCCACCGAGCGGCTGGTCAGCAGCAAGACCGGCGGTGCGGTCAAGGGATCTTCGCGGAGAAGCTTCAGCGTCTCCACGCCCGACAGCTCGGGCATGTTCCAATCCAGGATGATCAGATCGAAGGTCTGCTTGCGTAGTTCTGCCAGCAGGCGCGACGGCGAGGTGAAGCTGGTGCAGACAAAGCCGGCGGGGTCCAGAACCGAAGCCACGAGCGAATTGTGACTTTGGTCGTCGTCGAGCAGGGCGACTTTCATAAGCTCACTTAAGCTGGGAAGTGGCGCGTCCCGCGGGGGAGCGGAACGCGCCGCGGGCGACTCGCCGTCGGTGGGGCGACAAGCAGGCGTCCAGCTCTTCATCTGTACCTTGCTCCGCCCCTGTACGCTCGACCTGAGGCGGCATTTTTACAATGGTTTACAGTCCGGTCGAGCCACCTTCGGCATGCGAGCCGACGACCAAACCCACGGCGGGGGCGAGGTCGCCGACAGGCCTGACCTCGACCGTGCGAAGGCCGAGCCACTGGGCCATGAGCGCCAGTTCCGCCGCCAGCGCTCTGGGTGTCTCCTCGTCGGCATGGGGCTCAGCATGGGCCGCAAGCACCAACAGCCGTCCCGCTTTGCGATCGGCCTTGAGGTCCACGCGCGCCGTGATCCGCTCATCCTGAAGGAAGGGCAGGACATAGTAGCCGTGGGTGCGCTTGTGGGCCGGCGTGTAGATTTCAAGGCGCACGCGTACGTCGAATAGGCGCTCGGCGCGCTCGCGAAACCAGATCAGGTTGTCGAACGGCGAGAGCAGGGCGGTGGCCTTGATCGACCGCGGGCGACGGGCTTCCGGCCAGAGATAGGCGGGCTGATCCCAGCCCTTCACCTCAACCGGGACGAGGGCGCGTTCGGCGGCTAGGGCGGCGACGCCCTCGCGCGCATCGGTCAGATTCAAGCGGAAATAGTCGCGCAGGTCGCGTTCCGTCGCCACGCCCATCGCCCGGGCGGCGATCTTGAGCAGCGCGCGGCAAGCCTCGCCGCGTTCAGGCGTCGGAGTTTCGTGGATGGCCTTGGGCAAGACCCGCTCAGGGAGGTCGTAGACGCGCTCGAAGGCGCCGCGCCGTGTGGCGGTGGTCAGGCGTCCGGTCCAGAACAGGCACTCCATCGCGCGCTTGCCCTCGCTCCAGCCCCACCAGCCGCCCGCGCCTTTCGCGCCAAGCTCCAGGTCTGATGCGGCGAGCGGACCGCGCTGGTCGACGGCTCGCAGGGCCTCGTCGATGAAGTCCGCGTGGCTGCGCAGGAAGCTCGCCACGTTCTTCCAGACGCCTGCGCCGTCGCGCGCGTCCTGCATCCGCCAGCGCAACAAGGGGTGGGTGGCGAGCGGGGTCAGAGATGCTTCGTGGGCCCAGTACTCGGCGAGAGCAGGGTTGCGGCCCCAGGCGAGGTCTTCGAGCAGGGCGCGATCATAGGCCCCCAGGCGAGAGAAGAACGGCAGATAGTGCGATCGCGAGACGACGTTGACCGAGTCGATCTGCACCACCCCGAGGGCCTCGATCGTCGATAGAAGGTGACGCCTTCCTGGCTTGCTCGGGCGAGCGCGCCCGAAGCCTTGCGCCGCCAGCGCGATGCGTCGCGCGTCTTGAGGAGAGAGGGTTTCGACCATGGCGCCAGTTGAGCTTGGCGCTTACCGGGGCGCAAGGCGATGAGACCGCTACCATGAAGCTTGGCCTGAACGCCAAACCCCCCTACCGATGCGATGATCAATTCCCGGGAGAGCGCAGAATGGTCGCCATCGAGAAGGGCGGAGCACGCCTGGTGCTCGCGCCGCAGGTCGGCGGCGCGGTGGCGGCGTTTACAGTCGAGGGGCGCAACATACTGCGGCCGATGGCGGCGGGGGCTAGAGACGCCTTGCTGACGGCGAGCTTCCCGCTGGTTCCGTTCTGCAATCGCATTCCGAACGGCCAGTTCGTGTTTGATGGCCGGACAGTGGTCCTGCAGCCGAACCTTCAGGGGCATCCGCACCCGCTGCATGGCCAAGGCTGGCGCGCGCCCTGGGCCGTTGAAAGGGCTGAGGACGGAGAGGCTGTCCTGTCCCTTGAGCATATCGCCGGCGATTGGCCTTGGTCGTATCGCGCCGAGCAGGTCTTTGAACTGCGCGAAGCAGGTTTTCGGGCCACCCTAACGGTCATCAACACCGGTGAGAAAGCCATGCCTGCGGGCCTGGGTTTCCATCCCTATTTTCCTGCGAGGCCGGGCGAGCGCCTGGCGGCGCTCAACGACGGGGTCTGGCTGATCGACGCTGACATCTTGCCGACTATGCGCCAGGAGGGGCCGTGGGGACCCGACTGGGCCGCCAGTGCGCCTGTGGCTGGTCACGCGCTGATCGATCACTGCTACACCGGCTGGGACCAGCGCGCGGTGCTCAGCGCGCCGGGCCAGCCAGACACGATCATCACGGCTTCGGCGGACTGCGCTTGGCTGCACATCTATGTGCCGCCGGGCGAGGGCTACTACTGCGTGGAGCCGTGCGCCAGCCGCCCCAATCCATTCGGAGAGGGCGAGACCGGCATGATGGCGCTGCGCCCCGGCGAGCGGCGCTCGATCTGGATGGAGATCGTTACGGGCTGATCCCCGCCTGCGCCTTAAGGCGGGCGACCATATCGTTGGACAGGTAGCCGTCAGCGGGCAGCTGCTGGCTTTGCTGCCACGCACGTAGAGCGCGGCGGGTGCCTGCGCCGATCACGCCGTCGGCGGGGCCTGGGTTGAAACCCACCCGCGCCAGGGCGATCTGGGCGGCCATCCGATCCGACATCGACAGCGGCGTCTCCACCGGCCAAGGCGTGATGGGCGGCGCGCCGCCAGCGAACCGGTCGGCCAGCAGACCGATGCCCAGGGCGTAGGACGTGGAGTTGTTATAAGTCCGGATCGCGAAGTGGTTGGGCAGGGCCAGGAACGCCGGCCCCGCCGCGCCGGCCGGCAGGATCAGCATGGCCGGGGAGGCCGCGTCCTGCGCCGTCCAGGGCAGGCCGTCGGCGCGCCGCACGCCGCGGGCTTCCCACCAGGCCGGAATCTCCCGAGGGCCTTCGGTGACGGAGTAGTCGAAGCCAGGCGGCAGGATCACTTCCTTGGCCCAGCCCACGTTCCGCTTCCAGCCGCCACGGGTCAGAAGGTTGGCGGCGGAGGCCAGGGCGTCGGCGTCTGAACCCCAGATGTCGCGTCGTCCATCGCCGTCGAAGTCAACGGCCGTAGCCCTGAAGCTGGTCGGAATGAACTGGGTCTGGCCCATGGCCCCAGCCCACGACCCCTTAAGCTGAGCGCGTGTCACCTCGCCCGAGTCGATGATCTTGAGTGCCGCGATCAGCTCACCTTCGGCCCACGCGCGCCGGCGGCCGTCGGCCGAAAGGCTCACCATCGAGCGCACGACGTCGAAATTTCCCTGGAGCTGTCCGAACGCCGACTCCATGGCCCAGACCGCCAGGAGAATGTCGCGCGGCACGCCGTATCGAGCCTCGATCTCCGCCAGGAAGGGTAGCTGTTCACGCTTGTTGCGGCCGAGAGCGACGCGGTCTTCGCTGATCACGCCGCGGATGTAGTCGCCGACAGGTTTGGAGAACTCGGGCTGGCGGCTGTCGAGGCTGATCACCCGGGGGTCGGGAATCACGCCGCCCAGCTCGCGGTCGAGGAGATCCGCCGACAGCCCAGCGGCTAGGGCGCGGCCGCGGAAGTCCTGCATCCAGGTGTCGAAGGCCAGTTCGCCGGCCGGGACCGGCGTCTGCGGCGTCGGCGCGGTGGCGGCGGCCGCCTCGGCCTTGGGCGCGGGCGGCGGCGGAGGGCTGATTGCGGTCAGCGGTCCTTGCGGAGAGGTGTCCGCGCAGCCAGCGAGCAGGAGAACGAGAAAGACGCGACGATCCATGGCCATGGACTGGAAGCTACCGGGGTTCGTATGAAAGCTTCAATCACAAGCGCGCCAGACGCGTGAAGTTCCCGTCCGACGCCGCGAAAGACCCAGAGCGCATTGACTCGGGCCCGCGTCCTGACTATACGCACCGCCTCCGAAACACCCGGACGTTCCGGCCGTCGTCTTGTGCGCGCCCGAACCTCTCCGCTGAGTACAGACAGAGACGGTCATGAAGGTTCGCAGCTCGCTGAAATCGCTCAAGGGTCGCCACCGCGACTGCAAGATGGTCCGCCGCAAGGGCGTGATCTACATCATCAACAAGACCGACCCGCGCTTCAAGGCCAAGCAAGGCTGATGACGCGCCCTCGTCCCAGAGCCGTTCTCTGGGATGTCGGCAACGTCATCGTGCGCTGGGACCCCCGCGCACTGTATGCGAAGATCTTCAAGGAGCCGGCCGATCTCGACCGGTTCCTTTCGCATGTCTGCACGCTGGATTGGCATGTCGAGCACGATCGCGGCGTCTCGTTCGTCGACAACGCTGCGCCGCTGATCGACCGTTTCCCCGAACATGTCGAGCACATCCGCGCCTGGGATGAGCGCTTCCACGAGATGCTGTCTGGGCCCATCCCCGAGACGGCTGCGGTCATCGAGGCGTTGGCCGCTCGCGACGTGCCGCAGTTCGCCCTCACCAACATGCCGCAAAGCAAGTGGCCAATCGTTCAGGCGATTTCGCCCGCGCACTTCGGACGCTTCCGGGACGCTGTGGTTTCGGGTGACGAGGGGGTGATCAAGCCCGACGCCAGAATTTACGAGATCGTTCTCGAGCGCACAGGCCTGTCGGCGCATGATCTTCTGTTCATCGACGACAGCGCAGCCAACATCGCCTCAGCCCGTGACATGGGCTTTCACACCCATCACTTCACCGAGCCCGGCGCCTTGCGTGACGCGGTCGCCGGCCACGGCCTGCTCTAGGCGCAATCGGTCCCGCCTTGGACGGAATCGCGCTTCCCAGCAGGCCGCCTTCGCACTAGGTTCCGCGCCTCCTGAATTCCTGACTTTCGCGAGACGCTCCCATGGCCGACGACGCCATTCCCCACACCGACGTCCTGAACTCGACCGCCCAGGGCCAGCTGAAGTCGATCATCGAGCGCGTCGAGCGTCTCGAAGTCGAGAAGGCCGAGATCATGGAGCAGATCAAGGAGGTCTACGCCGAAGCCAAGGGCAACGGCTTCGACGTCAAGGTGCTGAAGAAGGTCGTTCGTATACGCAAGCAGGACCGGGCCAAGCGCCAGGAAGAGGACGCCATCCTGGACCTCTATCTGTCGGCCATCGGCGAAATCTAGATTTTTCAGCGTGCTTTGGCGTGCGGGGTGCGGGATAGTCTCCGGCCATGCGCGCCAAGCCGCCTGACCCCAAGGAACAAGCCAAACGCGCCGCGCTGAACGCCCTGAAGCGTGCGCGCCGCGCGGCTGAAAAGTCAGGCGTAGAGCTCTCCGAGTGGGAGGGCGAGTTCCTGAGCAGCGTCGCGCAGCGGGTGGAGACCTACGGACGCGCCTTCGCTGATCCGGAGAAGGGCGCTCGAGGCCAGGCCCTCTCTGGCAACCAGACGATCAAGCTCAAGGAAATCGTCCGGAAGGCCAAGGGCGAGAAGAAGCCCATGAGGCGCGGCAAGGGCTTTGGACAGTCGGGCCGCGCTTCGGCCACGACCTCTCAAGACGACGATTGATCTGCCGTCCTCCGGGCGTTAGGCGGCGTGTCACGGCGCGCAATTTACCCGTGCGACACGCCGGTCCCCACAATCTGGAATTTTCGTCCCAAAGGCTTACCAAAAACTGCCGTTCGTTGAACCGCGTTAAGGTATTGGTAACCGCTCGGGGGGAAAATGTGAACAATTGTAAAGAGTTAATGGTTTTCTTGTTGTGAGGCTCTGGGCTGCGGGCGGTACGCGGTTCCAGGATCGAAGCGCGCGGGGCGTTCCCCAGCGGCGGGCGCTGCGTGTCCTCACGACGTCTCGGAACTAAGGACAATGGCGACCACATATCAATATCTGCTGCGCCGCAAGGCGGAGCTGGAATCCCGCATGGTTGAAGCTCAGCGGCGGGCTCAAGCCCCGTTTGAAAGCGAACTGAGAGCCATCCTCTTGGCGCTCGACGCGCTGCGACAGGCCGGCATGGCCGAGCGCCTGACGACCGGCGAGACGCCCGCCTTCGCGCCGCCGACGCCGGGCAAGCGCGGCCGTCGCGGTCGCTCGACCCGTGACATGATCTTGATGACGTTGGCCCAGGCGCCAGGTCTCAACGAGACGGAGATCGCCCGCCAGCTGGATCACCGCTGGAGCCGCCCGATTACGCCCGCTTTGGTGGGACGCGAACTCGAACCCCTTGAGATCGAAGGGTTGGTGAGGCGCTCCGGTGCGGGGTGGGTCAGGGTCGAAGAGCCGACCGACCGTGACGAAGCTGGGGAGAGTTTTCTCGCCGCGTCAGGCCACTGAGATCGCGGAGGCCGGGACCCCCGGCCTCTCAGGTCTTGGCTGAAACCTGTTTGGGGTTCGCGCGCGCAGGTTTCAGCAGCGCCTTCAGGCGCTGTTCGCGCGATAGCGGCCGAAGGATCAGCGGGCTCATCAGCCCGCCTCCTTCATGTCGACCTCGATGCCCTGCTCGCGAACCTTGCGATAGAGGGTCGAGCGACCAATGCCGAGGCGGCGCGCCACCTCACTCATATGGCCGGCGTATACATCGATCGCGTGCTGGATCAGGTCGCGCTCGATCTCTTCCAGCGTCCGCAGATGGCCGCGATCATCGAGAATGCGTACGGGCGCATCGCCGATGGATGCGGCCATGGCGGCGTGAGTAGCTTGCAGCAGGGCCGCTGGCGGCGGCGCAGGCGCAACCGAGACCGCCTCGATCGGCGCGGCGAGGCCCGAGATGGCCGGGAAGTCGAAGGGCTGCAGGTAGGGCGCATCTGCCAGAACGATGGCGCGGTACACCGTGTTCTCCAGCTGGCGGACATTGCCCGGCCAATCGAAGGCGGTCAGCAGTTGAATCGTCTCGGGCGAGGCGCCGATGACGCGCTTGCCTTCCTCGACATTGAAACGGCGAATGAAGGCCTCGACGAGGGCCGGAATGTCCTCACGACGCTCGCGCAGCGACGGCGCCTCGATCGGGAAGACATTCAGCCGATAGAAGAGGTCCTCGCGGAAGCGGCCGGCTGAGACCGCCTGCTGCAGATCGCGGTTGGTGGCCGAGACGATACGGACGTCGACCTTGATCGAGCGCTTCGAACCGATGGGGTCGATCTCGCCCTCCTGAAGGGCCCGCAGCAGCTTGACCTGCATGTCCAGCGGCAGCTCGCCCACCTCATCGAGGAACAGGGTGCCGCCGTCGGCTTCCTTGAACTTGCCCAGGTGCTTGTCGGTAGCGCCGGTGAAGCTGCCCTTCTCGTGGCCGAACAGGATCGACTCGACGAGGTTTTCGGGGATCGCGCCGCAATTGACGGCCACGAACGGCTTGCCGGCGCGATCTGACGAGCCATGCACGGCGCGCGCGATCAACTCCTTGCCGACGCCGCTTTCGCCGGTGATCAGCACGGGAATGGCGCTCTTGGCGGCCCGTTCGCCCATGCGCTTGACCATGGTCATCACCGGCGACGCGCCGATCAGGTCGGCGAAGGTGGTCTTGCCGCCTGCGCGCTTGGTCAGCCGCTCGACCTCACCCTTCAGGTCGCCCATCGACAGGGCGTTGCGGATCGACACGGTGATCCGTTCGGGCGAGGCGGGTTTGATGAAGAAGTCGCAGGCGCCGGCCTGCATCGCCTTGACCACGGTGTCGACGCCGCCGCTGGCCGTCAGGACGATCACAGGCTGCTGGAAGCCGCGCGCGCGCATTTCCTTCAGCGTGTCCTGACCGTTCAGGCCGGGCATGACGAGGTCTAGCAGGATCACGTCAGCGGGGGCGCCCGACGTCAGGTGCGCGATCGCCGCATCACCGCCTTCAGCGTGCGAGACCGCGAACCCATCGCGCTCGAGCACCGCTTGAATCAGCCGACGTTGTGTCGGGTCGTCATCGACGACAAGGACCGTTTTGGTCATTGGGCACATCCACCAGAACCGGCCATGCCCACATGGAGCAGGGCTCTTGTTGGTTCAGAGTGATACAGGTCGTGGGTAAACACCGGCTTTCGCAGAGGTGTCGCGAACCTTAAATCTTATAGTTAAGAGTGACTTCCGGGGGCGATGCTGCTGACGACCCGGTGACGGAGGGGCGGGTGACGACTGCGCCTTGCGTCTGGCGGGGCCGTGGCTCGGCTGGACTTCCTGGGCGCCGACGAGGATCGTGGGGCTGGGCCTGCCGGAGCGCAGGGCCTCAAACCAGGGGCGGGGGAAGGCATGTTCGTTGGACACTATGCAGGCGCGCTCGTGGCCAAGGCGATCGAGCCCCGGGCGCCGCTCTGGAGCTACGTTCTCGCCTGTCAGGCCGTCGACATCGCTTGGGGCGGCCTGATCATCGCAGGCGTCGAGAAGGTGTCTGTGGATCACAGCCTGCCGGGGAGCGCGCTGGTGCTTTCCCATATGCCGTATAGCCATAGCCTTCCGGCCGCCGTCCTCTGGTCCGTGGGCGTGGCGACGGTGCTCGCCCTGCTCCTGAAACTGCCCCGACGCGCAGGCCTGTTCATCGGCCTGGCTGTGCTCTCGCATTGGCTGCTCGACTTCCTGGTCCACCGTCCTGACCTGCCGCTTCTGTGGAGCGGGCCCAAGGTTGGGCTTGGCCTCTGGGACCACGCGGTTCTGGAGCAGGCTGTCGAGATGGGGCTCCTGGGGATAGCGGGCGCGGCCTGGGCCTGGCGGCGTGGCAAGGACGGGCTTGGCTGGGGCGGCGCCGTGGTCTTCCTGGGCTTTCTGCTTGTCTTGCAGGTCGTCCCGCTGCTGAAGCCGTTGGCCGACGATCCGGTCGGCCTCGGATCTTCGGCCCTCGCGACCTATCTGGCCGTGGGCCTCGTGGCGTTCCTCGCGGAGTTCAGAGCGCGCAAAGACCGAACCTAGGGCGCCGAAGCATTGCGCCTTGGGGGGCGAGAGCCCTATCTGCTGACCTATGAACGCGCCCTTCAAACCCGACGCCCCGCCCGAATGGACTCTGACCGACCTCTACTGCGGCCGTGACGATCCGAGGATCGAGACCGACCTCGCCGCGGCCAAGGCCGCCAATGATGAGCTGGCGTCTTTGGAGGGGCTGTTCCTGGAGGCGCGTAAGGAGCCTCAACGGCTAGGCGTACTGCTGGATCGCGGGATCACACTCTACGAACAGGCGACCAACGGCCTGTGGAGCGTGGGCGCCTATGCGGGCTTGGCGGCCTCTGTCGCGCGGGACGATCCGGCCTGGGCCAAGTTCGAGGCGGACTTGCGGGCCCGTTCCTCCCAGATCGCCGCCGAGAGCCTGTTCTTCACGTTGGAGTTGAACCAGCTCGAAGACAGCGAGATCGCCAAGGCGCTGGTGGCGCATCCTGAGGCGGCGCGCTGGGCGCCGTGGCTGCGCCGCGTGCGCTTGTCGCGGCCGCACGAGCTGTCGCCGGAGCTTGAGCGCTTCATCGTCGACAAGGCCCCAGCGGTCGCCAACTGGGTGCGGCTGTACGACGAGACCCTGGCCAAGCTGACCGCCACCGTCGGTGACGAGACCCTCACGCTCGCCGAAGCCCTCAATCGCCTCTCCGATCCCAGCGTCGAGCGTCGCAAGGCCGCCGCCGACGGTCTGGCTGCGGCGCTGGAGGCTCGTGCGTCGACCCAAGCGCTGGTGCTGAACACCCTGGCGTTCGAAAAGCAGGTCGAGGACCGCTGGCGGCGTTACGAGACGCCCGCCCAGTCGCGCCACCTCGCCAACGAGGTCGACGCCGATGCTGTGGACGCCCTGGAGCAGGCGGTGGTTGAAGCCTATCCGCGCCTGTCGCATCGCTACTATGCGCTGAAGGCCAAGGTCATGGGCGTTCAGGCGCTGGACTACTGGGACCGCAACGCGCCCCTCACCACCGCCGCCCCGCGCGCCTACGCCTGGGACGAGGCCAAGGACATGGTGCTGGACAGCTTCCAGGACCTGGCGCCCAAGTTCGCCGACGCCGCCCGGGTGTTCTTCGACAAGCCCTGGATCGACGCCCGGCCGCGCCCGGGTAAGCAATCGGGCGCCTTCGCGCACCCTGTGACGGCCGATCGGCACCCATTCGTGTTCATGAACTACATGGGCGAGCGCCGGGATGTCCTGACCCTGGCGCACGAGCTGGGCCACGCTGTCCATCAGACCCTGTGCCAGCCTCTGGGGACGCTGCTGGCCGACACGCCGCTGACCTTGGCCGAGACCGCATCCATTTTCGGCGAGGGCCTGGTGTTCGATCGCCTGCTGGCCGAAGCTACGCCGGAGGACCGCAAGGGTCTGCTGGCGGGCAAGATTGAGGACGGCCTCAACACCGTCGTCCGCCAGATCGCCTTCCATCGGTTCGAGCGCCGCTTCCACGAGGCCCGTCAGGACGGCGAGCTCTCACCGGACCAGATCGGCGCGCTCTGGCTGGACGTCATGGGCGAGAGCCTGGGGCCGGCGGTGAAGCTGAACGCCGGCTATGAGCACTACTGGGCCTATGTCAGCCACTTCTGCCACGCCCCGTTCTATGTCTACGCCTATGCCTTCGGTGATCTCCTGGTTCGAGGCCTGATGGAAAAGCGCCGTGAGGATCCCGCAACCTTCGCGCCGCTCTACGAGGATCTCCTCGCGGCGGGCGGCACGCGCACCTATGTGGAGGCGCTGAAGCCCTTTGGCTTGAACCCGCGGGACAAGGCTTTCTGGGCCGCCGGCTGCGCCCAACTCGAGCGGTTGGTCGACGAGTTCGAAACCCTGGTGTGAGGTGACATGGCCGACGACGCCCGCGACCCCGAACGTGACCGACTGACCGGCCGGCTTTCCCGCTTCGCCAAAGTGGGCGCGGGCTTGTCGGGCGCGGCTGTGTCATACGGCGCCAACCGGATGTTCGGCGGCGATGAGGCCGACGCGCGTAACGCCAAGGCGCTCAAGGCGGCGCTTGGCGGCTTGAAGGGGCCACTGATGAAGGCGGCCCAGATGTTCGCCACGGTGCCTGACCTGCTGCCGCCCGAGTTCGCCAAGGAGCTGGCCGAGCTGCAGACCAATGCGCCTGCCATGGGATGGCCGTTCGTCCGCCGGCGCATGGCGGCCGAACTCGGCGCGGATTGGCAGGCGCGGTTCGCCAGTTTCGAGCACGAGGCCGCCGCCGCCGCCTCGCTGGGTCAGGTTCATCGCGCTACGACGCATGACGGTCGCGCCCTGGCGGTGAAGCTGCAGTATCCAGACATGCAGAGCGCGGTCGAAAGCGATCTTGGCCAACTGCGCGCCTTGATCGCCCTCATCAAGCGAATGGATGGCGCGCTCGACCCGTCCGAGGCTATTGTCGAGATCGGCGATCGCCTGCGTGAGGAGCTGGACTACGCCCGCGAAGCCAAGCTGATGGCGGTCTACGCCAACTTCTTCGCCGATCGCGCAGATATCCGGACGCCGTCGCCCGTGCCGGAGCTTTCGACCGGACGGCTGCTGTCTATGACCTGGCTGGAGGGTCATGGGCTGCTGACCTTCAAGACCGCGCCGCAAGAGGTTCGCGACCGCATCGCCGCGCTCTTGTTCGAGGCCTGGTGGAGCCCGATGACTCATCTGGGGATCATCCATGGCGACCCGCACCTGGGGAACTACACCTTCGGCGGCGAGGGGGCGGCGCACTTGAACCTTCTCGATTTCGGCTGCATCCGCATTTTTCCGCCGAAGTTCGTGGCTGGGGTGGTGAGGCTCTATCGCGCCCTGGCCAACGATGATCGCGCCGAGCAGGTCGAGGCCTATCGCAGCTGGGGCTTCCAGGGGCTCAGCGATCCTCTGGTCGACGCGCTGAACGTCTGGGCGCGGTTCATCTATGGGCCTCTGCTGGACGACCGGGTCCGCACCGTGGCCGATGACGTGCCCCCTGGTGAATACGGCCGCCGCGAGGCCTTCAAGGTGCGTCAGGCGCTCAAGGCCGTCGGCGGCGTTACGATCCCGCGAGAGTTCGTGTTCATGGACCGCGCCGCCATCGGTCTCGGGGCGGCCTTCCTGCACCTGGGCGCCAGCCATAACTGGAAGCAGCTGTTCGAGGCCTCTCTGGAAGGCTTCTCCGAAGAGGCAGTCGCCGAAAGGCAGCGGATGGCGCTTTCCAGAGTTGGCATACAATAATCCGCTCTCCGCGGTTTTCGCCGGGGAGAGCGGAGTAGGGTTACTCATACGCCCGGAGAAGCTCCTCCAGTCGCCGCTGCTCGGGCTTCATCACCCAATAGAAGCGCAGGGTGTTCCAGCCATAGCTGGCCGCCAGGGCGAAGACGCAAAGCGCCATGGCCTGGAAGCCTGCGGCGGCGCTCATACGACCGTCGTCCTTGAGGTGATCGAGGGCTATCCACAACGGGAACAGAAACACGGGCGTCAAAGCGCAGAAGGTCTTGAAGTTTCGCCGCGCCGCCTGGTTTCGGGCCAGAAGGCTTTCGAGGGTGTCGCGCATGGGCTGGCCGGTGTGGCGGCGGCGGGCTCGGAAGCCGTTCCAGAATACGCCGATCAGCGCCGCCCAGCAGACGCCCAGCATCGCCAGTCCCGGCCAATCATGCGCGAAGGCGTCGCCTCGAGAGGCGGCCACCCCGGCCACGACCGTGAACACGATCATCGCCCCAAAGGGGATGGCCGCCAGCATGAATTCCGTTCTGCGGCGGGCGTTCAGCATCGTCATCAGTTCCTCCATCAATCGGGCCTGCTGGTCTTCGGTCGGGCGGTTGGCCTCCGACCGCCAGGCCTGTTCGAGGCGCTCAAAGTCCATCGGCGTCCTCCTTCACCAAGGTCGAGAGCCGCTGGCGCAGGCGGGTCAGCCGCGCGCCGACATTGCTCTCCGAAAGCCCGTGCAGCCGGGCGATCTCGGCATAGGGCAAGCCGTCCAGCGACAGCAGGACCAGCGACCGCTCGACCGGGGCCAGGGTGCGGATCGCCGCATAGAGCCGCTCCAGGAGCGGACCTTGCGGATCCTCGCCGGCGTCGCGGACCAGCAGTTCGGCCTCGACCGTCACGCCGCGCAGCCGCCGGCGGACCTCGCCTCGCTTCCAGGTCAGGGCGGCGTTGTGCGCCACCCGGTGGGCGAAGGTTCCGGTCGCGCTCTCCGCGCGGAAGCGGGGACGGGCCCGCCAGAGCGCCACGGTGAGCTCCTGCAGCAGATCGTGCTGATCCGCCGCTTCGGCAAACGCCCTCGCCGTCCGGTGCAGCATCGGCAGATGCGGCGCCAGCCAGTCGGCGAAATTGTCGTGGTCTCGGCCCAAGCCATCCCCCTGTTTCGAAAGGTTAGACGCCGGCCGGAGCGTCGTCCTTACGGAAGGCTTTCCTTTTTTCAAACGCTTGTTAGCCTGACGGCATGTCCGATGATCTGACAGACGCCCAGACAGCCGCGATTCCGGACGGCTTCTCTCAACTCAATTGGTCGCGCGGCTTTGGCCGACAGATCGGGCCGTTGTTCGAGCATCGCGAGGGGCCCGGCCAGGCGCGCTTGGCCTTCCGCGTGGAGGAGCACCACACCAACGGCCTGGGCAACTGCCATGGCGGCATGCTGATGAGCTTCGCCGACATGGCCTGGGGGCGGATCATCTCGCTGCAGAAGTCCTACAGCTGGGTCACCGTGCGGCTGATGTGCGACTTTCTTTCCGGCGCGAAGCTCGGCGACTGGGTGGAGGGCGAGGGCGAATTGATCGGCGAGGAGGACTTGCTGTTCACGGTTCGCGGCCGGATCTGGTCGGGCGATCGAACCCTGATCACCGGCACCGGCGTCTTCAAGGCGCTGAGTCCGCGAAAGCCGCGGCCCGGCGAACTGGCTTATAAGGAAGAGGCTTAACCGATGGCCGACGACCAATCCGCGCCAGCCTCTCTGCTCGCGCCGTTCATGGGCGCGCCGCCTCCGGCTCCCTCATGGTTCGACGCTGCGATCGACCAAACGCCTGAGCGTACGATGATCCCGGTCGAGGGGGCGAATATCGAGCTTCTGACCTGGGGCGAGGTCGGCAAGCCGGGTCTGCTGCTCTTGCATGGCAATGGCGCACACGCTGACTGGTGGAGCTTCATCGCGCCGTTCTTCGCCAAGGACTGGCGCGTGGCGGCGATCTCGTGGTCGGGCATGGGGGGCAGCGACTGGCGAGAGGCCTACACCGCCGAACTCTTCGCCGCTGAGATCTTCGCGGCTGTGGAAGCCGCGGGTCTTGAGGCCGGCGGCGTCAAGCCGATCGTGGTGGGCCATTCGTTCGGCGGCTTCCCGACGCTGTATTGCGCCGCGCGGCACGCCGACCGCCTGCGCGGGGCCATCCTGCTCGACACCACGATCCAGCCGCCCGAAAAGCGCTGGAAGGGGCCTCCGCCGCGTTCGGGCAAGGGCGCGCCAGCCTATGAGACCTTGGAAGAGGCCCTGACGCGCTTTCGCCTGGCGCCGCCTCAGGGGTGTGAGAACCTCTATATCGCGGACTTCATCGCGAGGCGCTCGCTCAAGGAAACTGCTGAGGGATGGACCTGGAAGTTCGATCCGGATCTCTGGCGCAATTTCAAGATGCCGGACCTGGGCGACCTGTTGCCCCAGATCGCCTGCCCGACCGCCTTGGCCTGGGGCGAGCGGTCAAACCTGATGACCGAGGAGACGCTCGCCTACATGGTGGGGCGCATGCCGGAGACCGTGCTGAAGCTCGCCATTCCGGACGCCGACCATCACGTCATGGTGGACCAGCCTCTCGCCTGTGTCGCAGGATTGCGCGGTCTGCTGGCCAATTGGCCCTGAGGTCTCGCGACGGGTGACAAGGCGATCTGCGACCGGTAATCGCGGAGCAGGCCGCCGAGAGACTAACCGACTTGTCCGTATCGCCGTTCCAGGGCCCCGTCCTCGTCTACGCGCCCGATCGCGGAATCGGCGACCTGATGTGGCACTTGCCGACGATCCGCGCGATCGCGGCCACAACGCCTGAAGACAAGGTGGTCTTGGTCGCGCGCCCGTCGAGCCGGGCCGCCGAGGTGCTGAAGGTCGAGCCGTCGGTCGAACGGGTGCTCTACGCACCGCACTACAAGGATCGCCTGAAGGGCGTCCGTGAGACGCTCGACTTCTATCGGATTTGCCGGGCGCAAAAGCCGCGCGCGGTCTGGATCTTGGAAAAGATCGACCGCCCGGCAATCGCTGCGGCCCTTGCGAGGGTGCCTGAGCGACGTGGCTTTGGCCTCGGTCATGGCCAGGAGCGCTTTCTGACGACCGGGCCCTTCCTCCCCAAGGTCATGCGGCCCGCGCACCGGATCGACAAGCTCGAGGCGTTCGAGAAGGCGCATGGTCTCGTGGTCGCCAGCCGGGAGCCGGCGCTGAAGCTTGACCCCGAAGCCCTGGCGGCTGTGAAAGCCAAGTACGCCGACCGCCCCGGGCCGTGGTTGTGCCTCGGGATCGGCGCCAGCGAACCGGCCCGAACCTGGCCGGCGTTGCGCTTCGCCGAGACGGCTCAAAGGCTCTCCGACCTCTTCGGCACGGTGTTCTGGATTGGCGGTCCGCACGAGGCGGAAGCGGCGAAGGCGGCTGTCGGCGACATGACTGGAAACGTGGTGGCTTGCGATCTGCCTCTCGACCAGTCGGCGGCGCTGATCTCGCTGTCCGCCGGCTTCCTGGGCAACGACTCAGGCGCGTTGAACGTGGCGGCTGCGGTGGGCGTGCCTTGCGTCGGATTGATGGGCACGGCGCCCGTTCCGGCCTACTCGCGCTGGCTGTCGCGTCTGGATGGCGGGCAGGGCCGGATTTCGGATATTACCGTCGACGAAGCGGTCGCGGCCGTGCGCGCGCGCTTCGTCGCCGAGCGCTGGGGCGATGCGCGCGCTTGAGCCTTCGCCGCCCGCGTTGTATCGGGCGAACTCGGTTTCTTCTTTTCTTTCCTGAGGACGACACATGGCCGGCGACTATCACCGCGGTGAGATGGACATCCACGAGCAAGCTGCCACCTACGACGCGTTCGGCAAGATGACCAAGTGGGGCTCGCTGGCCGTTGCGGTCCTGCTGCTCTTCATCACCCTGCTGTTCTGCACGCCGGCTGGGTTCATTGGTAGCGCTATCGCTTCGGTGGTCCTGCTGGCGCTGGGTGTGGTGCTTCTCAAGGAAAAGCCCACTCAAAGCCACTGACACCGGTGGCCATCGGTATAATTTTTCCCTGACGTGCACGTCATGCCTCGACAAGAGGCAAGACTATCCCCTACAGAGCCCCGCATGCTGGTGAGGTAACACCGCTCTGGGGAGGGGAATGCCGATGGCCGTCATCGCCGTCACGAAAGAGACCCGCGCCAACGAAACGCGGGTCGCAGCCACGCCTGAAACGGTCAAGAAACTCGGCGCGGCCGGTTTCTCTGTCGTCGTTCAGGCCGGGGCTGGGACGGCCGCGTCCTATCCAGACGCCGACTACGAAGCGGCCGGCGCCAAGATCGCTAAGACCGCCAAGGACGCGCTGAAGGACGCCGACGTCCTGTTCAAGGTGCGCGCGCCCGAGTCCGCCGAGATCGCGGCTCTGAAGAAAGGCGCCATCGTCGCCGCTGCGCTGAATCCTTACCAGGACAAGGAGACGCTGGACGCCCTGGCGAAGGCCGGCGCGACCGCGATTGCCATGGAGTTCATCCCGCGCATCACCCGCGCCCAGGTCATGGACATGCTGTCGTCCCAGGCCAACCTCGCCGGTTATCGCGCGGTGATCGAAGGGGCCGAAGCCTATGGCAAGGCCCTGCCGATGATGATGACCGCCGCCGGCACCGTCGCCGCGGCCAAGGTGTTCATCATGGGCGTCGGCGTCGCGGGCCTGCAGGCCATCGCGACGGCCCGCCGTCTGGGCGCCGTGGTCACCGCCACCGACGTGCGTCCGGCCACCAAGGAGCAGGTCGAGTCGCTGGGCGCCAAGTTCCTGGCCGTCGAGGACGAAGAGTTCAAGAACGCCCAGACCGCCGGCGGCTACGCCAAGGAGATGTCCAAGGAGTACCAGGCCAAGCAGGCTGAGCTGGTCTCGAGCCACATCGCCAAGCAGGACATTGTCATCACCACGGCCCTGATCCCGGGGCGCCCCGCGCCCAAGCTGGTCAGCGCCGCCCAGGTGGCCTCGATGAAGCCGGGCTCGATCCTGGTCGATCTGGCGATTGAGCAGGGCGGCAATGTCGAAGGCGCCAAGCTGAACGAGACCGTTGTCACCGCCAACGGCGCCAAGATCCTCGGCCACGCCAACCTGCCCGGCCGTATCGCCGCTGACGCCAGCGCGCTCTACGCCCGCAATCTGTTCGCCCTGTCGTCGCTGTTCACGAACAAGGAGGGCGCCTTCGCCCCCAACTTCGAGGACGAGATCCTGCAGGCCGCCGTCGTCACCCGTGACGGCGCGATCGTCCACCCGAACCTGAAGACCGCCTAACTCCAGCATCGAAAGGGAGGCTCCCATGGAAGCCGTCGACCCCACCGTGTTCCGTCTGGCGATCTTCGTGCTCGCCATCTTTGTCGGCTACTACGTCGTCTGGAGCGTGACGCCCGCGCTGCACACGCCGCTGATGGCTGTCACCAACGCCATCTCGTCGGTGATCATCGTCGGCGCCCTGCTGGCCGCTGCGGCCCATGGGGCCAATGCCGACCTCGCGGGCGGCGCCGTCGCTGGCTCGACCTGGATCTCCAAGGGCGCCGGCGCGATCGCCGCTGCTTTCGCGGCGGTCAACATCTTCGGCGGCTTCTTGGTCACCCAGCGCATGCTGGCGATGTACAAGAAGAAAGAGAAGAAGTGAGCGGGCGAGAGCAGGGGGAACCAGTCCAATGAACGCCAATCTCGCCGCCATCCTTTACCTCGTTTCCGGGGTGCTCTTCATTCTCGCGCTTCGCGGCCTGTCCAGCCCGGTGACTAGCCAAGCAGGCAACCGCAACGGCATGATCGGTATGTCCATCGCCGTCGGCACGACCCTGGCCACGCTGTGGAGCCAGGGCGCGCTGGACGCCGTGACCCTGGGCCTGATCCTTGGCGGCGTCGCCGTCGGGGGCGCGGTCGGGGCGGTGATCGCTCGCAAGGTCGCCATGACCTCGATGCCGCAGCTGGTCGCCGCGTTCCACAGCCTAGTCGGCATGGCCGCCTGTCTGGTGGCCGTGGCCGCCATCTATACGCCCGCCGCCTATGGCATCGTGGGTGAAGACGGCGCCATCCACGGCGGTAGTCTGATCGAGCTGTCGCTGGGTCTGGCCATCGGCGCCATCACCTTCACCGGTTCGGTCATCGCCTTCGCCAAGCTGAACGGCAACATGGGCGGCGCGCCGATCCTGCTGCCGGCCCGTCACCTGCTGAACATCATCATCGCGGTGGCTATCGTGGCGCTGATCGTGGTGCTGGTCGCCAGCGGCGGTTCGGCGATCTGGGCCTTCTGGGGCATCTTCGCCCTCAGCCTGCTGATCGGCGTCACCCTGATCATCCCGATCGGCGGCGCGGACATGCCCGTCGTGGTGTCGATGCTGAACAGCTATTCGGGCTGGGCGGCGGCGGCTCTGGGCTTCACGCTCGAGAACACCACCCTGATCATCACCGGCGCCCTCGTCGGTTCGTCGGGCGCGATCCTGTCCTACATCATGTGCAAGGGCATGAATCGCTCGTTCGTCTCGGTGATCCTGGGCGGCTTCGGCGCCGACGCCGCGGCGGCGGGCCCCGGCGGCAAGGTCGAGACGCGCCCCGTCAAGCAGGGCTCGGCCGACGACGCGGCCTTCATCATGAAGAACGCCAGCAAGGTGATCATCGTCCCGGGCTACGGCATGGCCGTCTCCCAGGCGCAGCACGCCCTGCGCGAAATGGCCGACAAGCTGAAGGAGGAGGGCGTCGAGGTGAAGTACGCCATCCACCCCGTCGCGGGCCGGATGCCGGGCCACATGAACGTGCTGCTGGCGGAAGCCAACGTGCCCTATGACGAGGTCTTCGAACTGGAGGACATCAACAGCGAGTTCTCGACGGCGGACGTCGCCTTCGTGATCGGCGCCAACGACGTCACCAATCCGGCGGCCAAGACCGACCCGACCAGCGCCATCTTCGGCATGCCGATCCTGGATGTGGAGAAGGCGCGCACAGTGCTCTTCGTCAAGCGCGGCATGGCCTCGGGCTACGCGGGGGTCGAGAACGAGTTGTTCTTCGGCGACAACACGATGATGTTGTTCGGCGACGCCAAGAAGATGGTCGAGGGGATCCTCAAGGGTCTTTGATCCTCAACTTCTGAAACGACGAAGGCCCCGGCGACGCCGCCGGGGCCTTTTTCGTGCCCGCTCCAAAACAAAGGCCCCAGGATTACCTGAGGCCTCTGTCGCGGGGTGGTGTGGGGGAGTTGGTGGTGTCGATCACTTAACGGCCACTTCGACCGCTTGAGCGCGGGCGGCGTAGGTCAGGGCTTTGCGCTGGTGCGTCGACAGCTGGTTGGCGGCTTCGCGGCGAACCTTGGCCACACAGGCGCCGACGGTCATGTCCAGGCCTTGGTCGCTACGCTGCATCGCCCGGCAGAGGTCTTGGCCGGCGTTGTCGACGCGAGCCTTGAAGACAGCTGCTTGAGACGGGTCGGCCAGGTTCAGGTCGCCGAAGCTGATCGTCACGCTCGGCTCGCGCTCGCCAGCGTTGGCGGCTTGCGTCAGGCCCAGCACCGGTACGGCGGCGAGGCTCAGGGTGGCGACGGTGGTCAGGCTCATGATGAACTTGCGCATTTGAAGTATCCCTCTGGTTGGGCGCTGTTCCGTGCGCCGATGAATATTGGATACCTGTAGCCTTCCGCGAAGTCCCGTTACGTCTCAGTCATGACGTGTAATTAAGAGAATTACGACGCGTTAATATTCTAAACGGAATGTAATTTTCGCAATATAGATAGAATTCTTGTTCATGGCTCGGGAGTATATGGTTTGCAAATGGTTAAGCTGCGCCCTGTTTTTGCCTCATGCGACATCCATACACGCCGCCGATTCACCATCCCGAAAGGTCAAGTATGAGAGCAAGATCGCCTAGGCGCGGTCTTCTCGACTGACCGAACGTCGAAGAGGAAGCGGTTTTGGTCTCTAGGAGCTTGGCGCTATCGCCGCAGCACTTGCGCGTCGCGTTCTTCTCGATGCTGGGCGTCGCGGCGATGGCGGGCGCTTTGAACGGCGCGGTCGCCTTGGGTCAGTGGGTCGCTGACGCTCCCATGGGCCAGGCAAGCGTTACGGCCGCTCAGCCTGCGCCCGAACCTGAGCTTGAGATGCAATCACCGCCGCCGGCCTTCGCCTTCGACGCGCCGCTGCCCGGGCGGGTCATCAACTCCCCGTTTGGGTTACGGCAGATGCCCTGGGAGGAGAGCGGCCGGTTGCACCAGGGCGTCGACATCGCCGCGCCCGCCGGCGCCGCCGTGAAGGTGGCTGCGCCCGGCGTCGTGAAGGCCACCGGCGTCAGTCCCACTTACGGCCGCTATGTGCTGGTCATGCACAAGGGCGGACTCTCCACAATGTATGCGCATCTGGCGCGTCCGACGCGCGGCTTGAAGCGCGGCGCCTATCTGCGACGGGGCGATACCGTCGCCTTTGTCGGCAACTCGGGCCGGTCCTCGGGCTCCCACCTCCACTTCGAGATCCGCAAGGGCGACAAGCCCCTCAATCCCAGCTTCTTCCTGGGGCGGACCTTCGCCGAGGCTGACGATCTGCCTCTGCGGGCGGCCAGCCGCGTGTCCAAGAAGGTTCACAAGGCCACGGTGTCCCGCTGGCCGCCCGGTGTGACCAAGAGCGCAAAAGGGCAGGTCCAGGTGGCTCGACTGAAAAATGGACGGGTCAAGGCTACCCTTTCCGTGGCGACAGTTCCGGCGCCCGCCGCCTCGACGACGCCAGCGACCACCGAGGCGGCGATTTAACGTCGAAACCGGCGCTCGATGGTCTCGACCGTTCGCGAAGCGCCACTACATTGGTCTCCATGATCCAGCTTGTCGGTCGTGGCGTCGCGGGCCTTGCCCTTGTCTTTTTCTTTTACATCGCCGCGGGTGGCCTGATGACCGCGACAGGCGCGCCCAAGCTTCGCGGCCAGATGGTCGAGATCGAGCCTGGACGCACGCTGCGTCTGGTGTGCGAAGGGCCCCGCAGCGACCGTCCGGTAGTGTGGCTGGAGGCGGGAGCCTTCGGCTTCGCGGCGGACTGGGGGGCGGCGCAGGAGGCTTTGACCGCCGCAGGCTGGCGATCCTGCGCCTATGATCGCGCCGGCATGGGTTTTTCCCCCAAAGGCCCGAGCCCTAGGGATGGACTGGCCATCGTCTCGGACTTCGAGAAGCTGGTCGCGGCGTCCGGCGAGCCTGGCCCCTACATCCTGGTTGGCCACTCGATGGCCGGTCTTCGGCTGCGCGAATACGCCGGTCGCCACCCCGACAAGATTGCGGGCCTTGTCATGGTCGATGCGGCGACGCCGGAGGCGGCGCTTAACCCGTCGATGCAGGGCTTCATCAAGACCTTCGCGCGGGTGTCGAAATGGGCCGCGTTCGGGGCCTCGATCGGGCTCTACAAGCCGCTGATCCACACGCGTCTCGGCGATAAGATCGACCTCCCCCCGGCGGCCAAGGCCGAGAAGGGGTGGGCGTTCGCCAACGGCCGTCACAACCGCACAGCTGCCGAGGAGGTGGGCTTGTGGGCCGAGGCTTCGGCTCAGGCCGCCGCTCAGCCGCAATTTGATCCCAAGTGGCCGATGGCGGTGGTCACGGCGGGGCCCGTTGCGGGGCGTGAGCTCCGCAAGGAAATGCAAGCCGCTCCGGCTCGTCGCGCGGTGCATGGCTATGTCGATCACGTCGAGGCCGCGACCCACCAGCTCTTGATCGGGCGCCGCTTCGCCGATCATATCGTCCGCGCCATCGCCTTCGTGGCCGACGCTCGCGGGAAGGGCTGATACAACCAGAGCGTAGGAGCGATTCGGGAGCCGTCTCATGGTCAGCGCCGTCACCCTGGAAGGGGTCAGCAAGACCTACGACGACTTCCACGCCGTGCGCGATGTCAGCTTCGAGGTTCCGGCCGGACGGATCACCGGCTTCCTTGGTCCGAACGGCGCCGGGAAGACCTCCACGCTCCGCATGATCCTGGGGCTCTTGCCGCCTACCGCAGGGCGGATATCGGTCCTGGGGGCGCCGGACGCGACCAGAGTCCGCGAACGGATCGGCTTTCTCCCCGAGGAGCGCGGCCTCTACAAGCGCATGACGCCGATCGACGCGATCGCGTTCTTTGCCGGCCTCAAGGGCGTGCCCGAGGTTGAAGGCCGTAAGCGGGCCGTGGCCCTGCTGGAGGCTCAAGGCCTGGGCTTCGCCATGAAGCGGCCGATCAAGGATCTGTCCAAGGGGATGGCCCAGAAGGTTCAGCTTCTCTCGGCCCTGGCGCATGAGCCGGAACTGGTCGTGCTCGACGAACCCTTCTCCGGTCTCGACCCGGTCAACCAGCAAGCGCTTGAGACCATGATCCGCGAGATCGCCGCGCGGGGCGCCACTGTGCTGTTCTCCACCCACGTGATGCAGCACGCCGAGCGGCTTTGCGACAAGGTGGTCCTGATGGCGCGGGGCCGGAAGGTCTTCGACGGTGATGTCGCCAGCGCGCGGTCGGCCGCGCCGCGGGCGCTGGTCCTGGAAGGCGAACTGACGGCCGAGGAGGTCGTCGCCTTGCCCGGTCTTGGCGAGGTCACCTCCGAGGCGCTGCCCGAAGGCGGGTGGCGTCATGTCGCTCGCTTGCCGCAAGTTGGCACCGGGCAGGACGCTCTGAAGGCCGCGTTCGCCCGAGATCTCTTGTTGCGACGGTTCGAGCTCAAGGAGCCCAGCCTGCATGACGCTTTCATCGTTCTGACGGGAGGCCAGGCATGAGCCGCCTGCTGAAGATCGCGCGCCGGGAATACCTGGCCTATGTCCGAACGGTGGGCTTTTGGCTGTCGATCATCGCCTTGCCTTTGGTGATGGGCGTTAGCACCTCAGCGCCCTTGCTGATGATGAAGTCGGCCCAGCCCGAACGGCTGGCCATCATCGACCTGACCCAACAGTCATTCGCGCCCGCCATCACGCAGGCCATGGCCGAGGACCAGGATCGCGCGACGTCTAGGGCTCTCCGGGCGGCGGCGCTGTCATCGGCGGGCCCCGAGGCGCAGGAAGCGGTTCGCAAGGCGCAGCAGGAAGGCGGCGACGCCGCGGGGCGCGAAGCCTTGGCGCGCTTCAACCCGACGGCCGCCGCGCGTTTCAAGCCGCCCAAGGTCGACGCGATCGTGCTGCCGCCTCCGGCCCAGGCCCTGGCCGCAAAGACCCCCGCCGAGGCGGGCGCGATCGCTCGCCGCGAGGTCGCCGAGAAGCGTCTGGACTCGGTGCTGATCATCAGCGGACGCGACGCGAACGTCACCCTAGACTTGTGGAGCCGGAATCTCGCGGCGCCGGTTCTGGAGAGCGATCTGCGTCAAACCGTCAGCGAGATCATGCGCGAGCGGGCCCTGGCCCGGGCCGGCGTCTCGGCGCAGACCCTCAGCCAAGCCGACGCCCTCAAGCCCGCATTCAATAGTCTGTCGCCGAAGGCCGCCTCTGGCGCGAAGGTCGCGCTGCGCGATCGGCTGCCCACCTATGTCGGCCTCGCCGCCGGCTTCCTGCTGTGGTCGATGGTGATGACCGGCGCCAGCATCCTGCTGAACAGCGTGATCGAGGAAAAGTCGAGCAAGATCCTGGAGGTCCTGCTGTCATCGGCTTCGGTGCCTGAGATCATGGGCGGCAAGATCCTGGGCGTTGCGGGCCTGACCCTCACGGTTATGGGGGTCTGGGCGATGGCGGGTTGGGTGGCCCTCATCAACTTCGCGCCCGGTCTGGCGGGCGATCTGGCCGCCGTGCTGCTAGGCAAGGGGCTAGTGTTCTATTTCGGCGTCTATCTGGTGGGCGGCTACCTGATGTACGCCGCCCTGTTCGCCGGCGTCGGTGCGTTCTGCGAGACTCAACGCGACGCCCAGACCCTGCTGGGGCCGATCATTCTGGTGATGTCGATCCCGATCATTTTCATGAGCCAAGCGATCCGCTCGCCGGACTCGCCGATCCTCTCCACGCTCTCGTGGATTCCGCCGTTCACGCCGTTCCTGATGCCTGTGCGGATCGCCGGGGATCCGCCCTTGGTTCAGGTGGTCGGCACAACGGTTCTGATGGTGGTGACCACGATCGCCCTGGTGGCGTTCTCGACGCGGGCGTTCCATGTCGGCGCGCTGGCGACGGGTAAGATCGACCTCAAGACCCTGATCCGCCAGATCGCGCGAAAGCAGGCGGGCTAGAGTCTGGAAATGACAAAGGCCGCGCGGATCACCGCGCGGCCTTCGAATCTTCAGCGATGTGAAGAAGCTCCGGTCTTACCGGCTCGGCTTCTTCGGCATCGGCAGCAGGCCTTCGCGCTGAGCGCGCTTGCGGGCCAGCTTGCGAGCGCGACGGACGGCTTCAGCCTTTTGGCGAGCGCGCTTTTCCGACGGCTTTTCATAATGCACGTGCCGCTTCATTTCGCGGAACGAGCCTTCGCGTTGCATCTTCTTCTTCAGAGCCTTCAGGGCCTGATCGACGTTGTTGTCGCGGACGAAAATCTGGACCAGGGGTATCTCTCCATTCGACAGCCCGACCAATATTCCCAAGTCCCTCTTGAGGGGCCGGGCGGGCGAATAAAACCAGTGCCCCGGAAGGGGTGCTTCCAGGCGATGAGGCGGGGCTGATAGCAGAGCCAACGGCCGCTGTCCATGCGCGACGCGGCCTAAACCACGGTGTAGACTCGGATTCATGAGCGAAACCGTCGACACCTCCGGCCAAGCTTCCGACCAGGCCGGCTTGAACTGGGCCGAACAGGCCGAACAGCGCGTTCTGGACGAGGCCCTGCGTCTTGCGCCAAAAGCCGGCTGGAACAGCGGACTCGTCAGCCGTGCGCTGGCGGCCGCCGGACTATCTGACGGCGACGGGCAGTTGCTGCTGCCTGAAGGGCCTCGCGATCTGGCCGCGCTGCTGTCGCGACGCCATGACGCGGCGGCTCTCGGGCGCCTGCAAGCGCTCGACGTCGCCGCCCTGAAGATTCGTCAGCGAATCCGCGAAGGCGTCGTCGCACGGCTCGATGCGGCGCAGGAGCACGCGGATGTGCTGCGCCCCCTAGCCGCCTTTCTGGCCTTTCCGACCAACCTGGCCCTGGCCCTGAGGCTGACGTGGGAATCGGCCGATGTGATCTGGCGTTGGGCTGGTGACACCGCCACGGACGAAAACCACTACTCCAAGCGGGCGATCCTGTCGGGGATCCTGATCTCGACCCTGGCCGTCGACATGGCTTCGGGGCGCGTCTCGGCGCTGTCGCATCTGGATGCGCGGATAGACAACGTGATGGCCTTCGAGAAGTGGAAGGCGGGCCTGAAGCCGATGGACCTGGCCAGCGACATGGTCTCTGCGCTGGCCCGGATACGGTTCGGCCGCTAGGCGAGGGGGCTTAGCCCCCGAACGCCGCCGTCAGGCGATCGAACTGAGCCTGCACCGGGCGGGGCGCCTCCTCGTTCGGAGACTCCACGTACATCCGGCGGTCCAGGTGGCGGACGCGCTCATAGAGGCGCTCGGAACGCTGCAGCAGGTTCATCAGGCCAAAGGGCAGTTCCTCGACGGCCGGACCGTCCGCGGGGGCTTCCTCGCCCAGGCGATAGGCTTCGGCGCAGGCGGCTTCCGGGGGCATCTCGCCTTCACGGACGGCGCGCTGCACCAGCAACCACGAGGCCACCTGCATCAGGCGGGTGGTCAGGCGCATGCTTTCGGTGGCGTAGCCTAGCGCGGCGTTGCGCGAGAGGACCTTGCTGTCATGGCGTCCGGCCCCGTCGAGATAGGCGGCGGTCTCCTCGACCAGCTGCATGCCTTCCTCGAAGGTCCGGTCGAACAGTTCCGATCGCGCGAAATCCTGGATCACTCCAGCGCGCCAAGGCGTGTCCGCGAACGCGTTCACTTCGGTCATAGCTACTCAATGCCCCTTCGAAAGGCCGCGAGGACGTCCCGCTTGGCGACCGAACTGCAACGCCCGTGCCAGAGCCAACCGTCCCGTTTCGCGACCCGCCCTTTCGAACCGACCTAAAACCCCTCAAGGCGAAAGACGCCTTAAGCCGCCAGTAACCTCACCGAAACCTTAAAGGAACCGTTAGTCCAGGCGACCAAACAGCGCATTGGCCGCATCTCGCCCGGCCTTTTTCTTGGCGAGCTGGGCCTTGGTGCGTTCGATCTCGGCCTGCAACGCGGTTATCCGCTCTTCCAGTTCCGAGACGCCGTACACCTCGAGGTCCTCATGGGTCGCCTCGTTCAGAGCGCGTCCGCTGAAGGCGCGGGCTTCCGCAGGCTCCTCGAACATCGGCTTTTCTCCCTTTTCTGTCAGACATCTGACGCCTACCTAGGCCGCAAGGCAAGCATCACAAGGAGCCCACGATGGCCGAGACGATGACGGCGATCGCTATCGAAGGCGGCAAGGGACCTGCTCAGGCGCTACACGCCGTTCAGTCAGATCGCCCCACGCCGGGCCCGGGCGAAATTCTGATCAAGGTGGCCGCAGCCGGGGTGAACCGCCCCGACCTGCTACAGCGCATGGGCTTCTATCCGCCGCCGCCGGGCGCGCCCGCGACCTTGGGTCTGGAAGTGGCCGGTGAGGTCGTGGTGGGTGCGGGCCGCTGGAAGGCGGGCGACAAGGTCTGCGCCCTGCTCGGCGGCGGCGGCTACGCCGAGTACGCCGTGGTCGACGCTCGCCACGCCCTGCCGATCCCGGGCGATCTGGACCTGATCCACGCCGCCGCCCTGCCCGAAACCGTCTTCACCGTCTTCGCCAATGTGTTCGAGCATGGCGCGCTCAAGGCCGGGGAGACGCTTCTGGTTCATGGTGGAACGTCCGGAATCGGAACAACCGCGATCGCCATGGCCAAGGCCGCCGGCGCCAAGGTGATCGCCACCGGGCGCGGCGCCGACAAGAAAGCCAAGGCGCTCGCGCTGGGTGCTGACATCGCCGTCGATGCAAAGGCCGAGGACTTCGCCGAGGTGGTCAAGGCCGCCGGCGGGGCGGACGTGATCCTCGACATGGTCGGCGCCAGCTATTTCGAGAAGAACCTCGATGCGCTGAATATCGGCGGCCGCATCGTCTACATCGCCAGCCTCGGCGGTTCGACGCTGGAGGTTCCGGTGATGAAGATCATGCAGAAGCGGGCGGTGATCACGGGCTCGACCCTGCGACCGCGCTCTGCGGACGAGAAGGCGCGCCTCACCGCAGAGGTCGAGCGCGGGGTCTGGCCGTGGGTCGCTGCAGGCAAGCTGACGCCGATCATCGACGCGACTTTCCCTCTCGCCGAGGCGGCCGGGGCTCACGCTCACCTCGAGGCGGGCGAGCATGTTGGCAAGGTGGTCCTGACGGTCTGAAGTAATGAGCGTGCAAATTTGAGCGGTGAGATCGCCGTCTCTGCTTGTGCCCCGTTCCCTTTTCACGAGAACCGGATTATAGCGTTCACCAACAACCCGCCCGGCCGAAAGGCCGGGCGCCGTCATTTCTGGAGGACCGCATGTCCGACATCCTGATGCCCAAGGCGACCGCCGTCTGGTTGGTGGACAACACCTCGCTCAGCTTCGAGCAGATCGCCGATTTCTGCGGCCTGCACCCGCTGGAAGTGCGGGGCATCGCCGATGGTGAAGTGGCGCGCGACATCCGCGGCGCCGATCCGATCGGCAACGGCCAGCTGACCCGCGAGGAGCTGGATCGCGCCCAGGCCAACCCCGACTATCGGATGAAGGCCCAGGTGAGCCGCCACGCCGAGCTCCTGAAGCCGGCCAAGAAGGCGCCCCGCTATACGCCCGTGTCGCGCCGCCAGGACCGTCCGGACGCCATCGCCTGGTTCCTGCGTCACCACCCGGAAGTCACGGACGCCCAGATCTCCAAGATCCTCGGCACCACCAAGGCCACGATTGAGCAGGTGCGCGCCCGCACGCACTGGAACGCGGCCAATATCAAGCCGGTCGATCCGGTGACCCTGGGTCTGGTCGGTCAGCTGGAGCTGGACGCCCTGGTCAAGAAGGCCGCCGAGAAGAAGGCCAAGGATGATCTGAAGAAGGGCATCCTGCCGGAAGACCCCACCCTGCGTCCCGCCTCGGAAGAGGGCCAGTTCGAGCCCGAGGTCGAGGAAGAAGATTTCCGGGCCAAGCGCGGCGAGATCAAGGCCGAGGACGTGTTCGGCCAGTCGACGGGCTACGTGGACGAGGAAGACGAGGACTAAGCCTCAGCTCGTCCCCAAAATAGCAGAGGCCCCGCTCCTTGCCGGAGCGGGGCCTCTCGTTTTTCGGCTGCCTCTAGCAGCTAGTGCATTCGAGCCCTAAGGCCCTCGATCTCTTCCTTCAGCCGCAATTTTTGCCGCTTAAGCTCCCTGAGCGCCGTTCCGTCGCTACCGGGTCGATTGGTCTCCTCCTGAATCTTGCGATCGAGGTTCTCGTGACGGGACCCAAGCTCGCGGATACGGGATTCGATGGCCATGGCTCTCGGCTCCTTGCTGTTGGAGAGGAAAGTGAACACCCGCTGCGCGGCGCTGTCAGATCACATATGATTGCAATCGGCCCCGCTTGACGTGGCGCGGCTTGCTCCCATGACGGATAAAAATTCACCATGTCGGACGGCTCAAAGAACGCTGATCGCCCACGTCTAGTGGTGGGCATAACGGGCGCTTCCGGGGTGGCCTACGGACTTCGGGCGCTTGACGCGTGCCGAGACCTGGGGGTCGAGAGCCACCTTGTCATGTCGAAGTCCGCCGCTCTGACCCTGACCCAGGAAACGGGTCTGTCGGTCTCCGACGTCAGCGCCAGGGCCGATGTTGTCCACCGCGCCGCAGATGTCGGCGCCTCGATCGCGTCCGGCTCGTTCCGCACGTTGGGCATGCTCATAGCGCCCTGTTCGGTCCGCACGATGAGCGAAATCGCCACGGGCGTAACGTCTTCGCTGATGACCCGCGCAGCTGACGTTGTCTTGAAAGAGCGTCGGACCCTGGTGCTGATGGTGCGCGAGACGCCGTTTCATCTGGGTCACCTTCGCACGATGACCAGCCTGGCCGAGATGGGCGCGGTGATCGCCCCGCCTCTGCCGGCGTTCTACGCCAAACCAGCCTCGATCGAGGAGATGGTCGACCAGTCGGTGGGCCGGGTGCTTGATCTGTTTGGTCTGTCCTGGCGACCCGTGAAGCGATGGGGCGAGGATCTCGAGACCATCACCGGCAAGTCGGAAGGTTAACGCGATGGGCGCGGCTAAAGGGCTTTGGGACTGGGCGTTGGACGCCTATGCGCGGCAACCTGTCGCAGAGGCGTGCCTGCACCTGCAGGACGCCCACGGTCAGAACGTGCCCTACCTGCTTTGGGCCGCCTGGATGGCCGAGCAGGGGAGGTCGGCGGATCTGAAGACCGCCGCCGGCGTGATGCGCGGCTGGGACCGGGATGTCGGCGCGCCCCTGCGTGGCGTGCGACGGGCGTTGAAGGCGCCACGGCCGTCCGTCGACGAGATCAGCAAGGAAGCCTTCCGTGACGCCGTGAAGGCCGTGGAGCTCCGGGGCGAGCGGGTGCTGATGGAGAGCCTCGAGGCCCTTGCGGGGCCGCCAACCGCTCCTGCGAGCCTTGTGGACGGTCTTGTGGCCGCCGCGGAAGCGTCCGGCGATCCGCCGCGCCGCGCCGCGCTGGAAAGGCTCGCCTCAACGCTTGAAGCCCCGCAGGACTGAGCGCCTTTACCGCTCGTCAGCCTTTGCTATCTATGACCCTGAAGGGGCCCCACCGAGATGACGTCCATGAACGACGATGATCCGTCGGATGATACCGACATCGCGATCGAACGTCGCCTCGCCGACCTGCGCGAGGAGCACAAGGACCTCGATGACTCGATCCGGGCATTGGAAGAGCGCTTCCAGCCCGACATGCTGCAGATCGCGCGTCTGAAGCGCAAGAAGCTGGCCCTGAAGGACGAAATCGGCCGTTTGGAGGATCTCCTGACGCCGGACATCATCGCCTAAAGCTCATCTGGTTTGGAAACCATCTAAACCAGATAAACAGGCGCTAGCCCGCCACCGCCTTCGCACAGGCGACTCGCGCTTCGGGCGTCAGCGTCGCGGGCGTTTTGATCCGTTGCACGGTGACTTGGCCCGGGCCGCGCGGCAGGAACCGGATCACTTCGGGCTTTCCGTCTTTTTCCACCGCGAGCCCGACCTCGACCGTGCTGTCGCCGGGCTTGCCGCCCTGGCGGCCAAGATACTTCATGCCGTCACGAAGGCCCGCAGCATAGGCGGGGCCCGAGGGATCGACGCCCGCAATCATGCGTCCCCTCCCGGTTTCGGCGAGATCAAGGCCCAGCCAGTAGGCCGGTCGCGTCAGGGTCTCGACAGTGAGGCACCCGCCAAAGGCGTCCGGCGGCAGCAGGATCCGTTCGCCTCGGGTCACGAAGCGGTCGATCTCGGGCGTCAGGTCGACGCCGGTCAGGCTCCGGGATATGGGAACCAAGGCCTCCGGCGCGGGAATGGGATTTTCGCCGCGGCGGCGGGCGGCTTGATCGCGCATGGCCAACATGACGCGGTCGAGGCCGCCCTTGGCCGTGAGCCTGTTTTCCACCAGCACGGCCAGCTGCGCGCCGCGTTGGTAGGGCAGCTTCTGAACGGCCTTGTCGCTCCAGAACTTTGCGACGATCTCATCGTTGTTCGCTTCGATCGCCGATGACGTCGCATAGGCCTCCAGGGCCTCGTTCCAGGCGGCGGCGAAGGTCTCCAGGTCCACGAGGCCCGATCGCAGCGCCAGGCGGCGGGCGTAGTAGTCGGTGAAGCCCTCGCTGAACCAGTAGCCGGCGGGCTCGCGCGCGCCATCGATCGCACCGCCCAGCCGCTCGCCGTTCCACGTGTGCAGGTACTCGTGGGTCAGGAAGAGGCGATAGTCCTCAAGTTTGGTGTTCTGGGTCGAGATCACCGCGAAGGCGTCGTCCAGCCCGGTTCCCCGATATGAGGTCCAGCCCTTCGGCGCAGGCAGGGCGGCGAAGGTGATCAGGAAAGGCGTTCGCCCATCGCCCCAGAAGGCGCGGGTCGCGCTGATCGATCGCGCCGCCATGTCGGCGAAAGCCTCAGCGCTGAAGGGGAACTGCCCGCGCATCGCGACGGTCAGCGGCGCGCCGTCAAGGTCTCGGCGGGCCTCAACCAGGTCCGGATAGGCGATCAGGACGCTCGGGCCCAGTTGCTCGATCGGGGCCGGCTTTCGCATCATCGACGACAGGTCGGTGGCCAGTCGCAGAGAGGATCCCGCAGGATCCCAGACGAACCTGGCCTGATCGCCTTCCCGCCCTTCGGGCGTCACGAACACGGTATGACCGATCAGATAGAAGCCGTCGGGTTCGACGATCGGCTGGCCGTAGTTCGGGCCATCGGGCGGCGGCGGGCCCTCGTAGGCGCCGACGACCTGATAGCGGACCGTCAGCGGCGCACGCGGCTTGGAGGTGACGACCCAGGTCTTCTCATCGGCCTGGGCAAGTCGGCCGCCCGTCACGGCGGGATTTTTCAGAAAGCGCCAGAGCCGCTCGCCGCCGCCCCACTCGGTAGGCAGGCGCAAACGGGTCACGCCGTCGGCGTCTGCGGGCAGGGTCACGGTGACGGAAACGGCGCGGACCGCGCCGGTTTCAAGAAGGGGCGCGACACGATAGACGTTCACGCTGGGCTTTGGCGTCGCCGCCTGGGCGGACGCCGCTCCGGCGATCGCCAGCATCAGGGCGGCCAAAGCCGCCTTTGGGCGACCGCAGATCATCGAGAGCTCCCCTGAATTTCGGAGCTCACCCTAGGGGCGCGACAGGGGGTGGGTCAGCTTAAAGTTCTGTCACGCCGCTTGCCGGCTCTCCAGCGCGCGGACCGTCTGCAGAAGACGTCCCGGCGTGATCGGCTTTTCCAGCCGCGCATCCGCATGTTGGTCATCCTTGAGCAGGCGAGGATCGATAGCCGAGGCCATCAAGGTGACCGCGCCGGGCAGGGCTCGGCGCACCGCGCTGACGAGTTCGCCGCCGCTCATGCGGGGCATGGTGAAATCGGTGATGACCAGATCGGGTCCGAAGGTGTCCAGAGCCTCAAACGCCTCTTGACCGTCACTGCATAGCAGGACGTCAAATCCAGCTTCCGTCAGGGTGATCTCGTAGATCATCGACAGAACCGGATCGTCTTCGGCGATCAGGATACGCTGCATGACCTTCAATCTCGCGCTCATGCTTAACAAACCGTGAAGCTAGTTAGCCCGGACACGCAGAGTGAGTCGCCGTGCGATAAGGTCGCACGATCAGCGGTTGCCATAGCGAAGGTTTGGGCGCCGTGGGTGGCGTTGGCCTAGGCGGTTCTGCGTTTGCGAACGAACATCGCCGCGTCGGCTTCGGCCAGCGCTTCCTCGGGATCCGCACCGGGCTCGATTTCCCGCACGCCGAACGAGATATGCAGCGGCGCCGACCATTCGCCAAACTCCACCGGCGCGGCGCGGACAGCCTCAGCCAGGCTTTGGGCCTTGGCCAGGGCGGTTTCCTTATCGGCTTGCGCCAAGAGCACGGCGAATTCGTCGCCGCCCATCCGGCCGACGATATCGCTTTCCCGGACATTCGCCAGCAAGCGCTTGGCGACGGCCTTCAAGGCCTCGTCGCCCGCCGCATGACCAAAGCGGTCATTGACGCTCTTGAAGCCGTCGAGGTCGAAGAAAACGATGCTGGCGGGCGATCCGTAGCGCTGGGCGAAGGCGGCGACGCGCTTCATCTCGCGAAGGAAGGCGCGACGGTTCAGCACGGGCGTCAGGACGTCCATGTCGGCGAGGCCCTGAGCCTCATTGAGCCGGAGCTTAAGGACCGACACCTCGTTCCGCAGGTCCTCGATCTCGCTCATCAGGGTTTGCAGCGCCTCGACGACCTTTGGCGTAAGGTCGGCCTCGGTCAGACCCAGGAAAGCTGCGCTGTCGGGGGCGGACACCTCGCGGGTCGCGACCTGCGCGCCAGCGCGCGCCAAAGCGCGCTTGCGAATGGCGGCGAAGGGTTCGGTCCGGGCGCCTGAGATCTTCATGGCCTTATGGAGAATCGAATTGCACAGCTGCGGGACATGGTTAACGGGAACGGCGTTCGACGCAATCCAGGCGCCGAAGAGTCGCAGGGCCAGGGCCTGATCTGGACGCCAAACGCGCGTCCAATGTCCGGCTTGAGCGACCTCGTGTCGTTTTGGGGTTGCGTACGGGGAGCGGCCCGCATACGGGGCGGCTTTCATCCGCCGCCGCCGAGTTCAAGGGACGACGCCGATGCCTTCGACCACGCCTCCCGTCGCTATCATCATGGGCAGCCGCTCGGACTGGCCGACTATGAAGGTCGCGGCCGATGCGCTCGACAGCTTGGGTGTGGCCTGGGAGGCCAAGGTGGTTTCGGCCCACCGCACGCCCCAGCGACTGTTCGACTTCGCGACGGGGGCCGAGAAGGCCGGCTACAAGGTGATCATCGCCGGCGCCGGCGGCGCGGCGCACCTGCCGGGCATGGCGGCCTCGATGACCAACTTGCCGGTCCTGGGCGTGCCCGTACAGTCCAAGGCGCTTTCCGGGCTCGATAGCCTGCTTTCGATCGTTCAGATGCCCGGCGGGATTCCTGTCGCCACCTTGGCCATTGGCGAGGCGGGGGCCAAGAACGCCGGACTTCTCGCAGCCCAGATCCTGGCCTTGTCCGATACGGCGCTCGCTGGCCGCCTGGCCGCTTTCCGGGCCGCCCAGACCGATAGCGTCGCCGAAAGCGTCGAGGACTGATCCCAATGGCTTCGTTCCCCCTGGTTCCCGGTTCCACCATCGGCGTCCTCGGCGGGGGACAGTTGGGTCGCATGCTGGCCCTGGCCGCCGCGCGGCTGGGCTTCGACGTTGTGATCCAGGACCCCGAGGAAGGCTCGCCCGCTGGCCGTGTCGCCGCGCGCCAGATCGTTGCGGCCTACGACGATCGCTGGGCGCTGAAGCGCCTTGCCGAAGCCTGCGACGTTGTCACCTATGAATTCGAAAACGTCCCCGCCGACACCGTCTCGGAGCTGACGGCGCTGGGGGCCCTTGTCTCGCCAGGCGCCAAGGCCCTGGCCGCCGCTCAGGACCGCGTGGCCGAAAAGACGTTCATGGCTGAGATCGGCGTGCCCACGGTGGCTTTCGCCGCCGTCCACGACAGTCAGAGCCTCGCCGAGGCCGTCGCCCGGATCGGCGCGCCGTCGCTGCTCAAGACCCGCCGCGAAGGCTATGACGGCAAGGGACAGGCCTGGATCCAGAAAGCCAGTGACGCCGAGGCGGCGTTCGACAAGATCGGCCGTCAGCCCGCGATTCTTGAAGCGCCGGCCGACTTTGGCCGTGAGCTGTCGGTCATCGCAGCGCGCGGCCGCGACGGCGAGATCGCCTGCTATCCGGTGTCTGAGAACCACCACGAGGGCGGCGTCCTGCGCCGCACCGTTGCGCCGGCCAAGATCACCCCGGCCACGCGGGATCAGGCCGAGTCGATCGTGGCCAAGATCCTCACTGCGCTGGACTACGTCGGGGTCATCGGCGTGGAGCTGTTCGAACTCTCCGGCGGCAAGCTGCTGGTCAACGAGTTCGCGCCGCGCGTCCACAACACCGGCCACTGGACCCAGGACGGCTGCGAGGTCGATCAGTTCGAGCAGCACATCCGCGCCGTCGCCGGCTGGCCCCTGGGCCCGACCGAGCCCCATCATCACGTTGAGATGACCAACCTCCTGGGCGCCGACGTCGACGCCTGGAGGAAGCTCGCCGCCGAACCCGAGACCCGCGTGCACCTTTACGGCAAGGGCGAGGCGCGTCCCGGCCGCAAGATGGGGCATGTGAACCGCCTGCGGCCCTTGCGCGACTAGTCCGCCTCGTGCGGGCCGTTCAGGTCGTCGGCGTCGAAGTCGTAGTCCAAGAGATCGCCAGGCTTGCAGTCCAGGGCCGCGCAGAGGCGGGCCAGGGTGCGGAAGCGGATGCCCTTCACCTTGCCGGAGCGGAACAGGGACAGCTGTGTTTCGCTGAGACCGACCTCCGCCGCCAGGTCGCGCGCCTTCAGGCCCTTGGCGACGATCAGGGCGTCCAGGGTGACGCGGACGGGCATCAGATCATCTCGTCGAGTTCAGCCTGCGCCGCGAGGGCCTGGTCCATCACCCGGCCCAGCAGGAACAGCGCGCCGCCGATCATGCCCAGCGTCATGCCGGCGACGTCGAAGTGCAGATAGCCGCCCTTGGCCTGTCCCAGAAACCGCATCAGGTTCGTGACGACGAAGACGCTGGTCAGCCCGCCGGCGCCCAGAGCCAGTCCGACGCGACGCAAGGCGGGCGGCAGCGCGGCCTGGATGAGCCGGCCGTTGGCGAGTTCGCCCAGCGTCTGGCCTATGGTCCACACCGCGAACAGATAGCAGGCGATCGGCAGGTTCCAGACCGTCGCGGCGAGCATCGCGCCCGGACGCCAGGGCGCATCCTTGAGCAGCACCAGCAGCAACGGGAACACCCAGGCCATCAGCGCGACCAGCAGGCCGACGCTGATCACCATGAACATCGCCAGCCAGCGGAACTGGCGGCATCGGCGGCGGAAGGCGAGGATTTCGGTCTGGCTCATGATCGGCGAGGGGGTTGGAAACCTGTCTTGTCTTTAATCTTGACTTAAAGATTCCAACTCCGCAACTTTATCTCTCACTTAAATTTCGTGAGCGCCGCCAATGTCCGCCGCTATCGAGACTCAAGGCCTGTCCCGCCGCTTCAGCGCGCGTCTGGCGGTCGATGATCTGTCGATGACCGTGCCAGAGCGGGCGGTTTACGGCTTCCTGGGCCGGAACGGCGCGGGCAAGACCACGACCCTGAAAATGATCCTGGGCCTGATCCGCCCCAGCGCAGGGACGGTGAGGGTCAACGGGATCGACGTCTCGCGCGACCGCATCGGCGCGGCCCGGCAGGTCGGCGCGCTGCTGGAGGCGCACGGCTTCTATGGCAATCTGACGGGTCGAGAGAACCTTGGACTGACCGCCACGCTCCTGAGCTTGCGGCCCACCGAGATCGACCGCGTACTGGACGTCGTGGAAATGCGCGCGGACGCCGACCGCAAGGTGAGCGGCTATTCGCTGGGCATGCGCCAGCGGCTGGGCCTAGCCCGCGCCATGCTAGGCGCGCCGTCGATCCTGGTGCTGGACGAGCCGACCAACGGCCTCGATCCCGACGGCATCGCCGACATGCGCCGGTTCCTCAGAAGCCTGCCAGACCGCACGGGGGCCACCGTGCTGCTCTCCAGCCACCTGCTGGGGGAGATCGAGCAGACCGCGACCCATGTCGGCGTGGTCAACGACGGGCGGCTGGTGCTCGAGGGCGAGCTGTCGCGGCTGAAGGCCGATCTGGCGCCCGAGATCCTGGTGCGGACAGGCGACGACGCCCGCGCCGTCCAGGCGCTGCTGGCCAGCGGCCATTCGCCGGTCGCCGTCGAGGGCGGCCTCTCGGTGGCGCTGAAGCCTGGTCAGGACGCCGACCAGGCCGCCGCCGAGCTCGTCCGTGTGCTGGTCGCGGGCGGGGCGCCGGTGTTCACCGTAGGGCCCAAGCCGCGATCCCTGGAGGACATCTATCGCGGCGTCGCCGCGTCCCGTTCATCGCAAGCCGAGGCCGCCTGATGCTCGCCGTCCTGTCCGTTGAAGTCCGCAAGCTGAACCGCTCGCTGGCGGCGTTGTTGGCCGTCGCTGCGCCGACCCTGATCGCCATCTTCCTGTTCTTCAACCTGCTGCGCGGCAAGAAGGCCCCGCCGTGGGAGATGTGCCTGCAGATGTCGGGCACGGTGTGGGCCTTCTTCATGTTGCCGATGAGCGTGACGGCCCTGACCGCCCTGGTTGCACAGATGGAGCATGCGCCCCGGAGCTGGGATCATCTGCGCGCCTTGCCTGTCGCGCGGTTGAAACTCTACGCCGCCAAGGCTGCCTGCGTGATCGCCCTCGTCGCGGCGATGAGCGCGCTGAACCTGCTCTTCACGTGGGGCGCGGTGACCCTCGCGGGGACGATCAAGCCCGTCGTCATGCCAGTGGGGGCGCCGGATCTGGCCAAGCATGCCCTTCTCCTAGCCAAGGTGATGGCCGCCGCCACGCTGATGATCGCTATCCAGCTTTGGACGGCCTTGCGGTTCGCCAGCTTTGTGCCGGCCCTGGCGCTCGGCATTGGGGGGACGTTCTTCTCCGTGGTCGCCACCTCGGCCAAGCAGGGCGTGTTCTTCCCCTGGCAGATGCCGGTCAACATGATGGCGCGCGATGCTTGGCGTATCGAGACGGCCCTGGCGCTCGGCGGCGGCCTCGGGTTGCTGGTCCTGGTCTCGGCGATCATCCATCTGGCGCGGCGAGAGGTTCTGTAGCGCGCGTCGGGCTGCTAGAGCGCTCCGCAGCGGTGAAGTGGAGCGCGCGATGAGCGAACAGGCCCTGATCGGACTGATCGGCGGGATGAGCTGGGAAAGCTCGGCCCAGTACTATCGGCTGATCAATGAGGCTGTCCGTGCGCGGCTGGGCGGCGTCGCCTCCGCGCGGACCCTGATGTGGTCCTTCGACTTCGCCGAGATCGAGCAATTGCAGCACGCTGGGCGCTGGCCGGAGCTGTCGCGGCGTCTGGCTGATGCGGCGCGGGCCCTTGAGGCGGGCGGCGCGGACTTCCTGGTGCTGTGCACCAACACCATGCATCGCGAGGCCGACGAGATCGAGGCGGCGGTGCATATCCCGCTTTTGCATATCGCTGATCCGACCGGCGAGGCGATCCGCGCGGCGGAGATCTCTACCGTGGGCCTTCTAGGCACGGCCTTCACGATGGAGCATGACTTCTATCGCGGACGGCTGGAGCGAAAGCACGGCCTTACGGTTCTGACGCCCGAGGCCGAGGATCGCGCGACCGTCCACCGGATCATCTACGAGGAACTGGTCGCAGGCCGGGTGCTGGACGCCTCGCGCGAGGCCTACCGGGCGGTGATCGCACGGCTGGTCGCCCGCGGCGCGGAGGCGATCATTCTTGGCTGCACGGAGATCATGCTGCTGGTCTCGCAGGACGACAGCCCGGTTCCTGTCTTCGATACAACGACCCTTCACGCGATGGCCGCGGTGGAGCGGGCGCTGACGCCGGCCACCCTTTAGTAAGGCAGGTTGTCCGGCGCGGGCTGACTTGAAGGCGGCGCGACGGGGGTCGCCGCTTCCAGCTCTGACGCCGCGCGCGAGAACTCGGCCGATAGCGTCTCGTAGAAGCCGTTGCGCGGATCCGGCTCGCTCTGCGGGGCGGGGTCGGGCAGTAACCACTCGAAGTCGCGGACGGCCAGGGTCTGATGTGCGGTCATCATGAAGCGCCGCCAGATGCTGGCGGGGATGTCGCCGCCGACGACCTTGTTCATCGGCTTTTCGTCATCGTTGCCGACCCAGACGCCGGTGACATAGTCGGGGGTGAAGCCGACGAACCAGGCGTCGCGCCAGTTCTGGCTGGTGCCGGTCTTGCCTGCGACGGGACGTCCGAAGGCCGCCCGCTGGGCGGTGCCCTGGGAGACGACCTTCTTCATCATCTTCACCATCATGCTGGCGTGCGCGACGTCGTAGACGCGACGCTCGCCCTGCGGCGGCTGATGCTGGAAGATCTGCTGGCCGCCCTGGGTGGTGATGGACTCGATCACATAGGGTTCGATCCGGAGTCCGCCCTGCTGGAACACCTGAAAGCCCGAGGTGATCTGCAGAAGGTTCACCTCATACGAGCCCAGGGCCACCGAGAGGTCAGGCGACGGCGGCAGGCTGGTGATGCCGAAGCGACGGACCAGATCGCCGATCGCCGGACCGCCGACCTCCTGGCCGAGCTTTACAGCCACCGTATTGATCGAGGTGACCAGAGCCTGCTCGACGGTCATCGGCCCCCGATAGCCGCCGCTGTAGTTCTCGGGCGCCCAGGTCCCGAACTTGACCGGCTCGTCCACCCGCATGTCGGTTGGCAAGACACCCTTCTCGACGGCGGCGGCGTAGATAAACGGCTTGAACGTCGAGCCGGGCTGGCGCTTGGCCTGGATGGCGCGGTTGAACGGACTTTCGGAATAGTCGGTCCCGCCGACCATGGCGCGAATGGCCCCGTCCGCCGACAGCGACAGCAGCGCCGCCTGGCTGGCGCCCGAGCGCGTGGTCTCGGTGGCCATCGTCTGGCGCACGACCTCGGCGCCCTCGCTCTGGAGCAAGGGGTCGATCGTCAGGCGCACCACCAGGTCCGGCGCGTTCTGGCCGGCGATCTTGACCGCCTCGGTGGTGGCGTAGTCGAGCACCCAGCCGTAGTCGCCCTCGTCTTGCAGCGCCATCGGGGACAGGCGCGGCGTGTCGTCCAGGGCGCGGTTTTCCTGCTCGGCCGTAATCCAACCTTCCTTGCGCATGTTGGCCAGGATCAGGCGAGAACGCGCCAAGGCGCGCTCCATATCGTTGGTCAGGGCGAGGCGAGACGGCGCCTTGGGCAGGCTGGCCAGCAATGCGGCTTCCGACAGGGTGAGCTGGCTGGCGGGCTTGCCGAAATAGGTCTGGGAGGCCCCGTCGATGCCATAGGTGCCGGCGCCGAAATAGATGCGGTTCAGATAGAGCTCGAGGATCTCGTCCTTGGTCAGGACCTGCTCGAGCTTGTAGGCCAGCAGCATCTCCTGGAGCTTGCGCTTGACCACCCGGTCGGGGGTCAGGAACAGGCCCTTGGCCAGTTGCTGGGTCAGGGTCGAGGCGCCCTGGCGGGTCCTCCCGGCGCGCCAGTTGATCCAGGCGGCCCGGGCGATGCCTTGGAGGTCGATGGCCCCGTGCTGGTAGAAGCGTCGGTCCTCGGCCGCCAGGAACGCCATCGGCACATAGTTGGGCACCGCGCCAAGGGTGATGCGCTGGCCATAGCGCGGGCCGCGCGTGGCGATCACCTGGCCGTTGCGGTCCTCAAAGCGGATACCCGGCGCCCGGTTCACCGCGAACAGCGCCTCACGCGAGGGCAGGGCGGGGGTGTCCTTCAGGTACTTGAACCAGACATAGGCGCCGCCGGCGGCGACGCTGAGGACAGCAAGCAGGAAACCGACCAGGAGCGTTCCCCACACCCATCCCCATTTCCGGGACTTCTTCCTGGCCGCGGCGTGTTTGAGATCGGCGCGGAAGGGTTCTTCCGGCGGCGGCTCTGACGGCGGTGGCGCAGGGGGCGTGTCGCTGGACAGACGGAACGGGTCATGGCCCTGCGGCGCCCAGGGGTCATGCGAGACGCTATCGCTGGCCGAGGCCTGACCGGGCTTCGGCGGCTCTCCGGGGCTCTTCCCGTCGTCGAACTTGTAGGGCGGAAGCGTCCAGTCGTTCACGGTGTGCGTCAGGCTCTAGTTGGTCGCCGGATAAATCGGGTTTAGGACGGCGCTATGACGCCACGCAAACCTTTCTGGCAGACGAAGACGCTCGCCGAAATGACCGTCCCCGAGTGGGAGAGCCTATGCGACGGCTGCGGTCTTTGCTGCCTGGTTCGCTTCGAAGACGAAGACACCGGCGAAATCATCCCCACGCGGGTGCACTGCCAGCTGTTCGACGAGCGCCTTTGCCGCTGCAAGGACTATCCGAACCGCAAGAAGACGGTGCCCGACTGCATCAAGCTGACGCCTTACAATATCGAGGATCTGGAGTGGATGCCGCCCTCCTGCGCCTATCGCCGGCTGCATGAGGGCAAGGACCTGCCGATGTGGCATCCGCTGGTGACCGGTGATCCGGAGAGCACGCACAAGGCTGGAATCTCGATCCGCAACCAGACGGTATCGGAGCTGAGCTTCAAGGACGCCGAGGATGCGATGGATTTTGTCGCGACCGACCTGATGCGTGATCGCGGGGACGATCTCTACGATCCGGAGGAGAGTTAGGAGGCGTTACCTGAGCTCCAGACACGAAAAAGGCCAGCCCGCAAACGCGGAGCCGGCCTCTCGTCGCCCTTACGGCGAGAAGGGTGCTTAGGCCTTCTTGCCGGTGAAACCGGCGAACTTGGCGTTGAAGCGCGAGACGCGACCGCCGCGGTCCATCAGCTGGGCGTTGCCGCCGGTCCACGCCGGATGGGTGCGCGGATCGATGTCGAGCGCCAGGTTCGCGCCTTCCTTGCCGTAGGTCGAGCGGGTCTTGTAGCTCGAGCCGTCCGTCAGGGTGACGGTGATGAAGTGGTAGTCGGGGTGAATGTCTTGTTTCATGGCGGCGATCCAGACCGACTAAGCCGGCGAGTGAGAATGGGGTAAGCGCCATCTCGCGCACGCGCGGGGTGGCCCTCGAAGACGCGCGGCTATAAAGAACCCGCGCGATTTTGGCAAGGGACTGTTGATGACTGACGCGAACAGCGGCGACCAGAAGGTCGAAGGTCGCCCCGGCGCGGGAGCCGAACTGGTCCAGGGCATGACCGAGGCCGGGGCTCGCCGGCCGCGCCGCAAGGACATCCGCCCTCTGGCTCACCTGCTGCCGTTCGTCATCGCCCACAAGGGCGATGGCCTGGCGGCCGGCTTCTTCCTGCTGTTCTCGACGGCCGCGACCCTGGGTCTGACCTACGCGTTCAAGAACGTCATCGATCATGGCTTTTCCAAGGGGCAGGACGCGGCCATCAACAGCGCCTTTGTCGGCCTGGGCGCGGTCGCCCTGGTGCTGGCCTTGGCCACGGCGCTGCGGTTTTTCTTCATCACCCGGCTGGGCGAGCGCGTGGTGGCCGATCTTCGGCGCAAGCTCTACGGCCATACGCTGAGCCTGGATCAGCCCTATTTCCTGAAGACGCGAACAGGCGAGGTTCTGTCGCGCCTGACCACGGACGTGGCGCTGGTCGAACAGCTGGTCGGGGCTTCGATCTCGATCGCCCTGCGCAACATCCTCAACCTGATCGGCGGCCTGACCGCCATGGCGGTGGTCTCGCCCAAGTTGGCGGGCTTCATCGTGCTGATGGTGCCGGTGATCCTGGCCCCGATGTTCCTGGTCGGTCGTCGCGTGCGCAAACTGACCGTCACCGCCCAGGACAGGTTCGCCGACGCCGTGGGCTATGCCGGCGAGAGCCTGGACGCGCTGGAGACCGTGCAGGCCTTCGGACGCGAGTCGGCCTCGTCGACGCGTTTCGGCGCGGCGGTGGAGGCGGCCTACAAGGCTTCGGTCCGCCGGATCACCACGCGCGCCAGCATGACGGCCATGGTCATCACCCTGGCTTTTGGCGGGATCACTCTGCTCTTGTGGACCGGCGCGCGTCTGGTGCTGGCCGGCGAGATGACCGGCGGCACCCTCGCCCAGTTCGCCATGCTGGCGGTGATGGCCGCCGGCTCGATTGGCGCTCTGGGTGAGGTCTGGGGCGATGTCCAGAAGGCCTCGGGCGCCATGGATCGCATCTCCGAACTGCTCAACGCCAAGCCCGACATCGCCGCCCCGCCCGCGCCCAAGGCACTGCCGGTCCCCGGCCAGGGCGAGATCGCCTTCGAGGACGTTGTGTTCGCCTATCCCGGGCGGCCCGATCTTCCCGCCCTCAACGGCTTCGAGCTGCGGGTGAAGCCCGGCGAGACGGTGGCCCTGGTCGGTCCCTCAGGCGCGGGCAAGAGCACCGTCCTGCGCCTGCTGCTGCGCTTCTATGACCCGCAAAGCGGGTGCATTCTGCTGGACGGGGTGAACCTGCGCGACGCCGAGCCCGCCGAGGTCCGCGCGCGCATGGCCCTAGTGGCCCAGGACTCGCCGCTGTTCTCGGGCTCGGCGATGGACAACATCCGCTTCGGCCGTCCCGGCGCGACAGACGAAGAGGTGCGCGCCGCCGCCGACGCCGCCCAGGCTACCGGCTTCCTGTCGGCGCTGCCCGAGGGCTTCGACACCCCGGTCGGCGAGCGGGCCAAGACCCTGTCCGGCGGCCAGCGCCAGCGCCTGGCCATCGCCCGCGCCCTGGTGCGCGAGGCCCCGATCCTGTTGCTGGACGAAGCCACCAGCGCCCTCGACGCCGAGAGCGAACAGCTGGTGCAGCAGGCTCTGGCCACCGCCATGGAAGGCCGCACCACACTAGTCATCGCCCACCGCCTGGCCACCGTGCTCAAGGCCGACCGCATCGTGGTCATGGAAGAGGGCCGCGTCGTTGAGCAGGGCGCCCACGCGGAGCTGTTCGCCAAGGGCGGTCTCTATGCGCGACTGGCGCGGCTGCAGTTTGGGGTCGAAGCGGCTTAGGGGCCGAAACCTAGCGCTTCAAATCCGCCGGCGTCGTCGGCTCGCTGAGCAGGCGCTCCATCGCGTTCCAGCGCGCCTCCTCGGTCTTGCCGGCGCGCAGCACATGGTCGCGGACCATGTCCTGGCCGATGTTGTAGTTGATGACGTACGAGCGGTAGGTCTCGATGAACGACACTCGCTTCTCGGCCGCGCCGCGGGAGTAGAGGCTGTACTTCATCAGCGCCTCGACGGCCTGCGCCTTGGTCATCTTGCCCGACAGGTAGAGGGCCGCGACGGTGTTTCCGCTGCTGGACAGCGCCGCCTTGGCCTGCTGCAGCGCGTCGAAGGCCTCGGCGGTCTTCGAATCCAGGCCCGCTAGCGGATAGAGTTTTTCCTGCTCGAACGCGGTCTTGGCCTTGCCCGGGAAGGCCAGCTCGATGCCGAAATTGGCCGAGCCCTCGGCGATGAACGACTGCGGGGAGTAGAGCGGATAGACGCTGAACTCGACCCAGCCCTTTTCCTTCGTCAGCTTCTGCTCAAGCAGGGCGTTCAGGACATGGTGGCCAGGGTAGCCTTCGTGGCAGCCCAGGTCCAAGGCGCGGCTGATATAGATTGGCAGGTCGGTGTTGATCTGGATCAGACTCTTGGCGTCGCCCTTGTACCAGTTGTAGCCGCTCCAGGGCTTCTTGGTAACGAACTCCAGATCGAAGCGCTCGCCGGGCGGAAGCTTCATGTGCTGCTCGGTTTTGGCCTTGCAGGCGGCGATACCGGCCTCCATCACCTTACCGACCTTGTCGGTCGGGATGACGTAACGGTTCTGGAAGGCGTCGACGCGGGCGGCGAGGTCTCCCTCACCGGGTACGATCTTTTCGAGCCGCGCCAGGATCGGATCGTAGCTCTTCAGCGGCTTGAGAACCGGACGCACGCCAAACAGGCCCTCGGCCTCGTCCTCGAAGCTGAACGTCTCGCCGGCGATCATGGCAAGGCGCGTCTGGGCCGCCTTCAACTGGCCGCGCAGGAACAGCTTGCGACGGCGCTGGTCGGCGGTCAGGTCCTTGTCGGGGACCTTGGCCAACAGCATCTGCAGGCGGTCGGCTTCCTTGCGCAGCACCGACACCGGACGCGGCGCCAACTTGGCGGAGTCCTGCCATTCGCGCGGACCATAGTAGGCGTCGACATAGCCGGACTCGCGCTCGCCGGCCTCCAGCGTCATGCGCACGAAGTCGACGGCGACGCGGTCCAACAGATCCGAACCCGGTGAAGCCAGCGTCGGCCCGCCAAAGACCAGCGCGACCGCGAGCGCGGCGGCCGAAGCGGCGTGACGGATCTTCATGGCGTTTCTCGCATGTGACTTCGAAGCGGGCGCACGCTGCACCGACGCGCCGGGTCGACGCAATAGCGAGGAACGATCTGCCGTTCGTCAGCCGCGGACGGTTGCGGCCAGGGCCGGGAAGTCGCTGAACACGCCGTCCACGCCCGCCGCGTAGAGCGCCTTCAGCACGGCTTCGGAGTCGCCATGCTGAGCCAGGAAGCCTGGGCTGGCGGCGTCGCCCTTGCGCAGGCTGGCGGGCAGGAAGGCGTTCTCTGCGCGCACCGTCCAGGGGTGCACTGCTAGCCCTGCAGCGTGCGCGTCGCGGATGAGCGTGGTCGGCGCGCCGAGGGTCTGGCCGTCGTGAGGAACCACAAGCTTCCAGTTGGGGCCAAGGCCGTCGGCGTAGACGGCGATGTCCTTCAGGCCCCGGGCGGTGATCAGGTCGGCGTACTTGACGCCGGGCTGGTCGGCCGGCCCGCCTTCGGCATCGACCAGAAACACCAGGCGCGCCGAGGTCAGGGCGCGCAATCGCTTCAGGGGCGCGACCTCGAAGCATTGGACGAACACCGGGGCGGTGGCCGAGTTCAGGCTCAGCGCCTTCAGCTTTGTGACCAGGCGGGCCTCGGTCGGCAGGCCGATCGCTGCGAAATAGGTCGGATGCTTGAGTTCGGGGTAGACGCCGATCGTGCGACCCGTCCGCTTGGACCCGGCCTGGGCGATCGCCCACACCTCTTCGAACGTCAGGATCTGAGCCTGACCGTCAAAGGCCGCGCTGGCGGGTCGCAGCTGCGGCAGGCGTTCGCGCGCACGCAGGGTCTTCAGCTCAGCGAGCGTAAAGTCCTCGGTGAACCAGCCGGTCACCTGCTCGCCGTCGATGGTCTTGGTGGCCTTGCGGGCGGCGAACTCGGGACGCGCGGCGACGTCGGTCGTGCCGCCGATCTCGTTCTCATGACGCGCCACCAGATGGCCGTCCTTGGTGGGGACGAGATCCGGCTCGATAAAGTCCGCGCCCTGATCGATGGCCCGCTCATAGGCCAGGGCGGTGTGCTCCGGACGCTCGCCGCTGCATCCGCGGTGGCCGATGACGATCGGCTTCTTGCTCTGGGCGCGGGCGAGGCCCGGCAGAAACGTGCCGGCGAGGGCGGCGGTGGTCAGGGCGCGACGGGTCAGTAGGGTCATGGCCCGCGATTTAGCGCGCGGATGTGACGGTTTGGCTAGACCTTGAAAACTGTCCTCCCGGCCAAGCGCGAAGCGCGCCGAGCCGGGACCGCCAGAAGCTCAGAGCTGGTTGCGGTCCCGGGTCTGCGCTGCGCTTCGCCCGGGATGACAGGTTGATCAAGCCGCCCGCAGACGCTCCAGGATCTGCGGGTGGAGATCCTGGTTGCTGGCCAGGATCGACTTGCCCTGCACCACGTCGTGGTCGTTCTCGTCGATCGTGGTGATCTTGCCGCCAGACTCCTGGATCATCAGTACGCCGGCGGCGACGTCCCAGCTGTTGAGATTGCGTTCCCAGTAGGCGTCGAAGCGACCGGCGGCGACCCAGGCCAGGTCCAGCGAAGCCGCGCCGAAGCGACGGACGCCGGCGACCTTCTGACTGACCTGGTGCAGTTCCTTCAGGAACTGGGCATGGCCCGGCTTGCCGGCGAACGGCACGCCGGTGGCCAAGATCGCTTCGTCCAGGTGACGGCGGGCGGCGACGCGCAGGCGCTTTTCGGCGCCGAGGAACGCGCCCTTGCCCTTTTCGACCCAGAACAGGTCGTTGGTGATCGGATTATAGGTGACGCCGGCGACGATGCCTTCGCCTTCGCGTTGCAGCGCGATGTTGACCGCGAAGTGCGGGATAGCGTGCATGAAGTTGGTGGTGCCGTCCAACGGGTCGACAATCCACGTATGGGTCTTGTCGGTGCCTTCGACCAGGCCGCGCTCTTCGCCTAGGAAGCCGTAGCCGGGGCGCGCCTTTGTAAGCAGTTCGAACAGGGTCTGTTCGGCCTTGATGTCGGCGTTGGTGACGAAGTCCGCCGCGCCCTTCTTGGAGACCTGCAGTTCGGTGACTTCGCCGAAGTCACGAGCCAGGCCACGCGCGGCCTTCCGAGCCGCTTCGATCATGACGTTCAGCAGGGCGGAGGGCGTGGGCACGTGCGGGCTATCCTCAAGAAGCCGTCGACGCCCGCCGGATGGTCCGGCGGCGGAGCGGTAGGTCGACGGTGTGAAAGAACGGGCGCGGAAACTAGTCGTCCACAGGCGCGAAGGCAAGCCGCCGTTGATTCGACAGGCTTAACGGCGCTGCGCCGCCCCTCCTGAAGGCTGATCTCCCCGGCATTCGCCGGGGAGATCAGACATTTAAGGTAGCTCGACCTTCGGCAGACTGTCCTTAGTCTCGCAGAGCAGCTTGCCGGCCTTGCCGACTGCGCCGGAGATGTCGTCGATCTTGTCTTCCTTGCGCCAACCCTTGGGCAGGCCCTTGGACCCGTCGAAGTCCATGCCGAGGTCCATCCATTTGTCCGCCGCGCAATCGAGCGCGAAGATCAGGATCGGACCCTTTGAGGCGGCCCAGTTCCTGTAGGGGCCATTGGCCTTGCCCTCGGCGATACGGGTGACAACCAGCCCTGTGGATTGGTCCACGCGGGTGAAGTCTTCATCGTAGTAGGTCTTGGTTTCGCCGGGAGCCAGTTTCCAGTTTTCCGCGATCGCGGCCGTGGCGAGGGCCAGGATCGGTACGCTAAGCAAACACACTACGAGCCGCTTCATGATCTGCGTCTCCCCCTGTTTTTGTTCGCTGGGAGAGACGCTAGGACGATGTGCGGTGCGTCACAAGATACCGGCGTTACCTGGAACTACTTACGGGCGGCCAGGCCTTCCGCAATCGCGGCGTTCAAGGCGGCGACCGCAGCGTCCGGACCTTGGGGGTAGGACCAAACGCCGGCCGAAACCGCGAGGAAGTCAGCGCCCGCCGTCGCGAGGCCCGCAGCGTTCTCCACGGTGATCCCGCCGATCGCTACGCAAGGTGTCTCCATCGTCTCCTGCCAGATGGTGAGGATGTCCGGCGCGGCCCGGGTCGGCGCGTCCTTGGTCGTCGTCGGGAAGAAGGCCCCGAAGGCTACATAGTCGGCGCCGGCCTCGGCGGCTTCCATCGCCAGGTGTCGGCTGTCATGGCAGGTGACGCCCACCATGCGGTCGCCCATCAGCTTGCGAGCGTCCCTGCAGGACATGTCGGACTGGCCGACGTGAACGCCGTCCACCGGAAGCTTGGCGGCGAGATCGGGCCGGTCGTTGAGGATCACGGCGACGCCGCGCGCCTGGGCGATCGGCGCCAAAACGTCGACGGCGGCGGCCACGACGTCGTCCGGCGCATCCTTAAGCCGGACCTGCAGGGCCGCAACATCGCCGCCATCAAGGGCTCGCGCCAACTGTCCACCAAAGTCGGCGAGGTCGTTCAGGGCGGGCGGGGTGATCAGATAAAGGCGGCAGGCGAGCGTCATACGGTCGCTTTAGGCCAATTTGGTTCGCCATGCGACCCGTGGCCGCTGCTAACCATAGTGAGAGTTAGTTGCAAAAGCGGCGACGGTGCGCTAGATGAGAATGACACTCAATCGGGTAAGGCGTTCTTTCCTTGTACGTCTGCAATTGTAACGGCATCCGTGAGCGCGAAGTCCGCGCCGCCATCGACGCTGGCGCCGCTCGCCCGGCCGACATCTTCCGTCACAAGGGCTGTCAGGCTCAGTGCGCGAAGTGCGTGTGCGAGATGCGCCAGATGATCCAGGAAAGCCGCGAAGCTCTCGCTTACGCAGCCGAATAAGCCCCTGTCGCGCCACGGTTTTCGCGACCAAGACGCGTTCTCTTAGAATTCCGTGAGACCGCGAAACACTTGCACACATTCAGGTTGAAGGCCGTTTGCGCTTGCCCCACGGTCGCTGTCAGTCCGAATCCTCGACGCCGAAGGAGGCCGCCATGCAGGGCGATCCCAGCATCATCCGACTGCTCAACGCGGTGCTCACCAACGAGCTGACGGCGGTCAACCAGTACTTCCTGCATGCCCGGATGTACGACAACTGGGGCTTTAAGCGTCTGGGCAAGATCACCTACGATGAGTCCATCGGCGAGATGAAGCACGCCGACATGCTGATCAACCGCATCCTGTTCCTGGAGGGACTGCCTAACCTCCAGGACCTGCACAAGCTTAAGATCGGCGAGACCGTGCCCGAGTGCCTGAACAGCGACCTGCAGGTCGAGCTGGCGGGGCGCGAGACGCTGATCCCCGGAATCATCCAGTGCGAGCAGGCGCGCGATTATGTCAGCCGCGAACTCCTGCGCGTGATCCTCAGCGACACCGAGGAGCACATCGACTTCCTGGAAACCCAACTATCGTTGGTGAAGGCGCTGGGTGAAGCCAATTACCTTCAATCGGCCATGGGCGAACTGCCCGCCTAGAGGTCTCGCGCCATGAAGACGCGGGCGCTTTCATCGAGGCCCCGCGCCAGATGCTCCCGTCGAACGGCCGCTAGGCCGGGTGTCAGATCGGTCTCGGCGATGTCGACGAAGCCCAGCCTGCGATAGTAGGGCGCGTTCCACGGTATTTCGCGAAAAGTCGACAAGGTCAGTCGCGCCAAGCCCGTGTCTCTGGCTCGGCGCGCCACTGCGTCGATAAGCGTCGCGCCGATCCGCTGACGCTCGAAGGCCGGCAAGACGTCGATCTGTTCGATGTAGAAGCTCTGCTCAAGCGGGCGGAACATCACGAACCCTGCCAGGGTCGGGTTCCCGCTGGCGAACGCCTCCGCCACCAGCAGACCGCCCGTTTCCTGGCGTGCGGCGAGCAATTCAAGCGGGGAGGGCTCGTCGTTGGCGAGGGCGTCCATCAAGCCCAAGAACCGCTGCGCCGACGCCCGTTCGATGGCCTGGATGGTTTGAAGGTCTTCAAAACGGGCGAGGCGGATCGTACTGGCCATCGCCGAGCTTCGCCCGCTCCAGTCTCGGGGTCCAGCCCCAGCGCATGGGGACGACCCTTTGCGTCGCTGGCGCTATCCCGTCATGATGGTTCGCAAGCGGCTAGGGCGGCCTGGAACCAAGGCCGAACTGGGCTGTTTGAACCCTTTGAGTTCAAGAGGAGCGTCGCATGCACATCGCCAACGGAACCGCGCGGGACCGCGCTCTGGCCGGCCGTGAAGCCTTTGAACTCGACCAACGGCAGCGCCATCACCCCGTCGCGCAGGTCGCCGTCGGCGCCGCCTTGGCGGGCGGCGCGATCATCGCCGCGATGATGATGGGCCGCCGTCACGAACAGGCTCTGGATGACGAGATGTACGCTGTCGAGTTCGCCGAGATGCATGAGCCGGTGGCCCACCAGCCCAAGCCGCTCACCAGTCTTCTGCTGCCGCCGCTGTTCATCGCCATGACGCTGTCGGGCCTTCGGACATGGAACGCGCCCTCGAGCCCCGCGCGGACGCGCGCCTTGACGATCTGGAGCCTTGTCCAGGGCTTCAACGCCCTGTGGCTGGGTCTCGGCGCCAAGCGCGTTGGCGGACAGCTGGGCGCGGCCACAGCCTCGCTGGCGGCGTCTGCGGCCTACGCCCTTGAGGCCCGCAAGGTCGGGGGCGGCACGGCGCCTGACCTTGGCTGGGTGGGTGTCGCCAATGCGCTCACCAGCCAGCTTTGGCGGCGAACAATCCCGCGCGGACCCACGCTGCACTAGGTCGCGCGGCGCGCGCGGTCGGGAGAACCTCTGCGAGCCGTTAGGGTTGACGGCTCGCCGCAGCTTTCGCGCCCAGCCGCCGCAGCCCCTCCAGGATCTCCTGCAGGTTCTCGCTGTCGCCGTGCTGACGGATGATCTTCAGCGCCCTGATATTGACCCACACGGCGCGGGTGTCCCACGCGCCGCGCTCGACGAGCGCTCGGATCATGTCGCACAGGCTGGCGGCGGATTGCTCCAGGGTTGCGAGCGCGAACATGCCTGCGAGGGAACGAACACTTTCCGCCAGTCGCGCAGCGGTGGCCGCATCGACCTCCTCGCCCGCAGCGATGAGGGCGTCGATCGCCTGATCGATGAGTTCCATCGCCGATCCGCGATAGGCTTCGGCGTTGGCCTGGGCGCGGACCAGCGCGGTGCGCATATCGATGCCGCCCGGCAGGTCTACAAAGCGTGTCAGGCGGCTGGCGGTCATTGAAGAAGCGCCGCAGCCGCGCTTTGGATCGATGTCCGGTACGCGACATCGTCTGTATTGTCGTTCTCCGCCTCGGCGTTGCCGGACGTGACGTTCGCGAACACTGACGATGTGCTCCAGAGGATACGGTCCAGCAGGGTGTTGGCCGAGAAGGGCTTGGCCACGATGTAGTCTGCGCCCACCCGGCGGGCCTTTTCGATCAACGGGCGGGGCGTGTGGCCGGTGACGACGATGACGACGGCGGGAAGCGAGCCAGCCGCCTGCCTGCGACGGTGTTCCTCGATCAGGCGAAATCCCGCTTCGACGTCCGGAAACGGGTCGACGATGATCAGGTCCGGATCAAAGCCAGCGCGGGTCTCTCCACCCTTCAGCCCCCGTCGCTCCAATTTCCTAAATCCAAAGCCCATCAAGATCTGGGCTGTCAGATCCATGAAGCCGGCGTTCTCATCCACGATGAGCACGCCAGCCTCTTGGAACTTGAAGGTGTTTTCTTGCCTGCCCACGCCGTACCCCTGAGGAATGTGAACAACGTTCCTGTAACGGTGATCGCAAGGAGCAAAAACACTCTTAACGGGAATAAACCGTATCGTTTCACGCGTGAGGCGAATTGTCGCAGAGCGGGTGTTTTTCAGGGCGTTCGCGTCAGGTGATCGAGGCTGAGCCGGCCGCCGCCGCGGGCGACCAGAAAGAGCAGTAGCCCCATCCAAGACAGGTGTGTCGGCCAGGCGTCGGGATAGACGAAGACCTGGATGACGACGGTCATGCCGAGGAAGGCGAGAGCCGAGACCCGCGTGAACAGCCCCAGCACCAGCAGGATAGAGAACAGGTGCTCCGCGTAGGTCGCGGCGTGAGCGGCAAGGTTGGCCGGGATTAGCGGCAGGGCATATTCGGTTTCGAACAGCGTATAGGTCCCGTCGGTGATGTGCAGCCAACCATCGACCTTGGTTCGTCCCGACTGAAAGAAGATGGCCGCGACGCCCAGGCGCGCGACAAGGCTCAGGGCGTCCTGAGACAGGAGCCGTTCTGCTGTCGTGGCCAGCCAGATGAATGGCGTGCGCCAGGAGATCGCTGTCGAGGTCATGGATAGGGTTCCGGGTCCAGGTCGCTGAAGACGCCGTCGGCGATCAGCGCGGCGAAAAGGGTTTCGATAGAGGCGTCGGGTTGGGCCTTCGCGGCGCGTTCGGCCGCAAGGCCCAAGGTCTCGCCGTTGCGCACCGCGCGCAGAAACTCGGCTTCGCCATCTTGCATCAGGCGGTTGGCCACAAAGCCTGAGCGCCGGATCAACATCACAGCCTGCGGAGCTTCACTGAGTTCCAGGGGCTCGTCGCCTGCGCGTGCGGCGAGCCAGAGCCCAGGTAAGCCGGCGTCGAACGCCGCGAACCGCAGACTGGGGTGCGGCCTTAGCCGCGCCGAGGCCAGCGCCTCGGGCGAAAGCTCCGACAAGGTCGTTGCGTCCAGGTGCGGGGCCTCGGCGGCGAACAGGGCCTCAAGCCACAACCGGTCCAGGTGTGCGACGCCGGCCAGATAGGGCAGCTCGGCGGCCGGCGGGAAGCTGGCGAGCCAGTTTGGGAAATCCGCGCCATAGTCGTGGAGCGCCGCACGGCTCGGAGGACACTCGCGGGAGAAGAGCAGGGCGGCTCCGCCGAACCAATCCTCGCTGGTGAGCGCGCGCACTGTTGGAAAGTTCTCGGCGAGCGCATCGACGCAGCCCTTGGCGATCGTGTTGCGATAGACGGCAAGCCCCACGGGCGATGAGTCTGTGGCGCACCATGGCGATAGCCCCTCGACGTCACCCCGCAGGGCTTCGACGAAAGCGTCCTGGAACGCCAGCAACTCAGACATGGGCGAGCTCGCAAGCCAGCGGGCGAGCGTCCATCGCGGCGGCGGCGCGATCGCGCTCGGCCATCAGGGTGGCGAAGTCGGGAATGTCGTCATCGCGCTCGATCAGGGTGGGGCGTGGTCCGATGCGGGCGACCAAGCGGACGTACAGCGCCCAAACCGCCTCGGTGACCGGCGCGCCGTGCGTATCGATCAGCAGGTCGGAGCCGCCGGGATCCTTGGCGTGGCCCGCCAGATGGATCTCGCCGATCGCGTGCGCGGGCAGAGCGTCCAGATAGGCTTCGGGCGCATAGCCGAGATTATGAGCGCTGACGAAGACGTTGTTCACGTCCACGAGCAGGCCGCAGCCGGTGCGGGCCACCAGCGCGGCGAGAAAGTCGACCTCTTCCAGATCGTGTCCCTTGAGCGGAAGATACAGCGACGGGTTCTCGATCAGCACGCGGCGACCCAGCGCGTCCTGCATGCGCGAGACGTTGTCGCTGATGCGGTTCAGCGCCCGATGCGTACGCGGAAACGGCAGCAGGTCGGGATGATGCGCGCCGCGATGCGTCGACCAGGCCAGGTGTTCGGAAACGACAAAGGGGTCGAAGCGATCTACCAACTGTTTCAACGCCTGAAGATGCGCAGTGTCAGGATCAGCGTCCGCCGCTAGCGATAGCCCCACGCCGTGCAGCGACAGGGGATGGCGCGCGCGCACCGCCTCCAGAGCCGCCAGACGCGGACCGCCGGCGGACATGTAGTTCTCGGGATGGACCTCAAACCACAGGCCTGCGACGTCGCAACGGATCGCGTCGTCATAGTGCTGGGCTTTCAGGCCAAGGCCGGCGGTGGGAGGCATCTTGCGATCTCTAAAGGCGTGTCACTTCCGACCGGTCCAATGGGCGGTCGGAAGTGACGTGGGCTGAACGGCGGTGCGGACCTAGGCCTTGGGCGTCAGCGACCCCATGCCCTTGGGCGTCTTGATCGTGACGCACGTGCCCTTCTTGACCATCTTCCAGGCGTCGCCTTGGTAGTCGACCTTCGAGGTGCCGGCGCACGAGGTGCCAGCGCCGGCCTTGCAGTCGTTTTCGCCGGCCTTGGACACGCCGTAGCACTTTTCAGTGTTGGCGCCGGCCTTGTGGTCGTCGGCTGCGGCGATCGAGACGCCGGCCGAGAGGGCCATGGCGGCGGCGAGGGCGGCGGTGGTGGCGATGCGGGTCATGGAAGCTCTCCTTGGTGGGTTTTAAGCCGATCCGGCCCCAAGCCGCTCGGTCGTGGGAGAATTCGTCCATGGTGTCGTCAAGGTTACACGGGTCGCCGAACAAAATTTCGCGGTCATCGTGAGGCGGCGTTTCAGACTGTCGCGACACGATGTAACCATTGGGCTCTGGCGCGCGGATTAGGGGCTGGCGTGACGGACTCCGAAACCCGACTGAAGGCGCTGATGCTGCGCGGACTGGATGGCGACGCCGCCGCCTACCGCGAATGTCTCGCCCTGCTCGGCGTCCGCCTTCGCGCCTATTTCATGCGCCGCATGGCGGGCGCGCCCGGCGATGTGGAGGATCTAGTGCAGGAGACGCTGCTGGCGGTGCATCTCAAGCGGTCGACCTGGGATAGCGCCCAGCCCTTCACCGCCTGGGCGCATGCGGTGGCGCGCTACAAGCTGATCGATCATTGGCGGCGTCGGAAGATCCGCCAGACCTTGCCGATTGAGGACCATGTCGAGTTCCTAGCCGCCGACGAGCCCGATCCTGGCGTTGGTTTGGAACTGGACCGCGCTTTGGCGACCCTGCCCGAAAGACAAAGGATGCTCGTCAGTGACGTCAAGCTGACGGGCCTGTCGCTCGCCGAAGCGGGGGCGCGGGTGGGAATCTCCGAAGGCGCGGCGAAGGTCGCCCTGCACCGGGCGTTGAAGGCCCTCGCCGAAAGGATGCGCCGTGCGGACGGATGACCTGATCGACGTCCTGGCCAGCGACGCCAAGCATGCGGGCGAGGCGACCCCGCCGCGCCGGCTGGCGACCGTCGCGATCATCGGGTCGCTGGCGGCTCTGGTTCTGGTCCTGGGCTGGCTACGCGTCCGCCAGGACCTGACCCAGGCCATGCTGGGCTCGATGTTCTGGATGAAGGCGGCGTACACCGCGCTGCTCGGTGTCGCCGGCTATCTCGCTGTGGAGCGCCTGTCGCGGCCCGGTGGCTCAGGTCGTCGAGGGTGGGTTTTAGGGGCTTTGGTCTTCGCGGTCTGTGCGGCGGCGGGGCTCTATCAGGCGATAATCAGTCCCGACGTGCAGGCGGCCCTGGCGATGTTGCATGGACATTCCTGGCGCTCGTGCAGTCCCAGGATCCTGATGATTGGCCTGCCGATGCTGGGTTTCGGTCTCTGGATCCTGAGAGGCACGGCGCCGACCCGACCCAGCCTGGCGGGCTTTGCAATGGGGCTGTTTTCCGGCGGGGTGGTCGCCACCATCTATGGCCTGCACTGCCCGGAGCATACGTTCACCTTCATCGCGCTCTGGTACAGCTTGGGCGTTCTCGCCCTCGGTGTCGTTGGGGCCGTCGCCGGCCGCTGGGTGCTGCGATGGTGAGCGGTACCAAGCGACGCTGAATCTGTCGCAGCCAGATTCGCAGGCTTCGCGTTCCGGTCGATTGACAAACCGACGTTCCCCAAATGAAGTGCCGCCGCCTTCGCGACTGCGACGCGTTTGGCTTGGTTCAAACGCCGTACGGCTCTGTGGGGAGAGGCGCGTGACGATCAACGACACCCTCGCGCCCGCGAGCGGCGGTACGCCCATCTGGTCCGCTGAGAACCTTCCTTGGCGGCTCGCCGAGGTGGCCGCCGCCGGCGCTTTGGGCGGCGTCTTGATGATCCTGGCCTGGCTTGGTTTACGGCCCGATCTGGCGCAGGCGGTGCAGACGCCCGTTTTCTGGATCAAGGTCGCCTATGCAGCCGCCTTGGCGTTCGGCGCCGGACTTACGGCCTGTCGCCTGGCGCGGCGGCGCGCGCGAGGTCTTCTGCCGCTCATGCTTGCGGCCTGCGTGGCCGGCGGTTTCCTGACATTTGGCCTGTTTCAGGCCCTGGCGATGGCGCCGCAGACGCTTTTGCAACTGTACTGGCCGACCGCTTTGACCTGTATCGTGGCCATTCTGGCCCTCGCGACGCCCATGCTGCTGTTCGCCAGCTACGGCCTCGCTAGCGTGGACCCAGAACAGCCGCGTCTTGTCGGTTTCGCGGGCGGCGTGGCGTGCGGCGCGGTCGCCGACCTCGTCTTTGGCCTGCATTGCCCGTTCACGACCTTCGCTTTCATCGCGCCCTGGCATACGGCGGGCGCCCTGACCTGTGGGGTTGCGGGCCTGTTGCTGGTTGAGCTGTTCAGCCGCGTCCGGCGGAGGCGTCGGCCGCTGATCGAGAGCATGCTCGCCGAATAAAAAGGGAGGCCGAAGCCTCCCTTTCCGCTGTCGTTTAGTGACGGCGTGACTACTCCGCCGCAGCCTTCGCGGCTGTGGCCCCGAACTTGGCGTGCAACTCGCCAGAGGCGTAGCGCTTGGCCATGGTCGCGGTCGACAGCGGCTTGATCTTGTCGGCGTGGCCGGCCGAGCCGAACTCGACAAAGCGAGCCTGGCAGACCTTGCGCATGGCTTCCTTGGCGGGCTTCAGATAGGCGCGCGGGTCGAACTCGCCTGGCTTCTCGACCAGCAGTTTGCGGATCGCGCCGGTGATGGCCATCCGGTTGTCGGTGTCGACATTGATCTTGCGCACGCCGTGCTTGATGCCGCGCTGGATCTCTTCCACCGGCACGCCCCAGGTCTGGGGCATCTCGCCGCCGTAGGCGTTGATGATGTCCTGCAGGTCCTGCGGGACGCTGGACGAGCCGTGCATCACCAGGTGGGTGTTAGGCAGGCGGCGGTGGATTTCCTCGATCACGTTCATGGCCAGAACGTCGCCGTCCGGCTTGCGCGTGAACTTGTAGGCGCCGTGGCTGGTGCCCATGGCGATGGCCAGGGCGTCGACGCCGGTCTGGGCGACAAAGTCCACCGCCTGGTCCGGATCGGTCAGCAGTTCGTCGTGGGACAGCTTGCCCTCGAAGCCGTGACCGTCTTCGGCCTCGCCCATGCCGGTCTCCAGCGAGCCCAGAACGCCTAGTTCGCCTTCGACCGAGACGCCGCAGCTGTGCGCCATCTGCACAACCTTGCGGGTGACCTCGACGTTGTACTCGTAGCTGGCCGGAGTCTTGGCATCCTCCATCAGCGAGCCGTCCATCATCACCGAGGTGAAGCCGTACTGGATCGCCGTGGCGCAGGTGGCCGGGCCGTTGCCGTGGTCCTGGTGCATGCAGACCGGGATGTGCGGGTAGATATCGACCAGGGCGTCGATCATCTTGGCCAGCATGATGTCGTTGGCGTAGTTCCGCGCGCCGCGCGACGCCTGGATGATGACCGGCGAGTTGACGGCATCTGCGGCCTCCATGATCGCCAGGCCCTGTTCCATGTTGTTGATATTGAAGGCGGGCAGCCCGTACTCATGCTCTGCGGCATGGTCCAGCAACTGGCGCAGCGTGATGCGTGCCACGTAATTCTCTCCTGCAAGCGTTTTAAGTGGTTAGGTCGTTTCTTGTTTTTGGGGCCCGGCGCTGAGGCGCTCTCTGCCCAGGGTCGTCAGTCTTTAATACAGTTTGTTATCGTGCTGGCGCGAGCCTGCATGACCCGCGCCAGAAAGGTAACTCAGGCTTCGAGCGCCGCGACGCCCGGGAGAGTCTTGCCCTCCATCCATTCGAGGAACGCGCCGCCCGCCGTCGAGACGAAGGTGAAATCGGCCGACACGCCCGCGTGGTTCAGAGCGGCGACTGTATCACCGCCGCCAGCCACCGCTACGATTTTACCCGATTTCGCAAGCGAAGCGGCATGTTTCGCCGCCGAAACGGTCGCTTCGTCGAAGGGCGGGACCTCGAAAACGCCCAAGGGGCCATTCCAGATCAAGGTCAAGCTTTGGTCCATGGCCGCCAGCAGGCGCTTGGCGCTTTCCGGGCCCGCGTCGAGGATCAGATCATCGGCTTGGACCGCGCTGAGCGCCCGGACCGCCGTCTCAACGCCGGGCGCAACCTTCTTGGCGACGACAACGTCGACGGGCAGCAGCAGCTCGCAGCCGGCGGCCTTGGCCTTTTCCATGATCTCGCGGGCGGTGTCGGCCAGGTCCTTTTCGCAAAGCGAGGCGCCGACATCGTGGCCTTGAGCGAAGAGGAAGGTGTTAGCCATGCCCCCGCCGATCGCCAGGCGGTCCAGCTTGGCGACCAGGTTGTTGAGCAGGTCGAGCTTTGTCGAGACCTTGGAGCCGCCGACGATGCCGATCACCGGCTTCTTTGGATTGCCAAGCGCCGCGTCCAGGGCTTCCAGTTCGCGCTGCATCGACAGGCCCGGATAGGCCGGTAGCAGCTTGGCCAGGCCCTCGGTCGAGGCGTGGGCCCGGTGGGCGGCGCTGAAGGCGTCATTGACATAGACCTCGCCGTTGGCGGCCAGCGCAGCGGCGAAGTCGGCGTCGTTCTTCTCTTCGCCGGCGTGGAAGCGGACGTTCTCCAGCAGGGCGACGCCGCCGTTGGCGAGGCCATCGACGATCTTGGCGGCCTCGTGGCCGATGCAGTCGCCGGCGAAGGCGACCGGCGCGCCCAGCAGGGCGGCCAGCGGCTCGGCGACGAAGCCCAGGCTCATTTCCGGCACGACCTTGCCCTTGGGGCGGTCGAAGTGAGCCAGCAGCACCACCTTGGCGCCCTTGTCGGCCAGGAAGCGGATGGTAGGCAGCGCCGCGCGCAGGCGGGTGTCGTCAGCGACCTTGCCGCCATCGACCGGGACGTTGAAGTCCACGCGAACCAGGGCGCGCTTGCCGGCGAGGTCGGCGGTGTCGAGGGTGCGGAAGGTCATGAGCGCGAATCCTGCGGTGCGTTGAACCTCGTCCTTCGACAAGCTCAGGATGAGGTTCCAGAAGGAAGTTTCAGTAGCCCTCATCCTGAACTGTCGAAGGACGAGGGCGGCCGCGTTGGAACGGCCATTGAAAACCCCGCTCCTTTGGAGAGCGGGGTTCAAAGCGTTCCTTAGAGGAACTTCGCCATCTCGAGAGCGGTGTCGCTCATGCGGGTCGCGAAGCCCCACTCGTTGTCGTACCACGACAGCACGCGGGCCAGCTTGCCCTCGATGACCTGCGTTTGCGGCAGGGCGGCGGTCGAGCTGGCGGCGATGTGGTTCAGGTCGGTCGAGACCAGCGGGTCGTTGGTCACAGCCAGGACGCCCTTCATCGGACCATCGGCGGCGGCCTGCAGCGCCTTGTTGATCTCGTCGATCGAGGTCTCGCGGCCGGCGACGACCTTCAGGTCGATGACCGAGACGTTCGGGGTCGGGACGCGGATCGAGCTACCGTCCAGCTTGCCCTTCAGTTCAGGCAGCACCAGGCCCAGGGCCTTGGCGGCGCCGGTCGAGGTCGGGATCATGCTGAGGGCCGCGGCGCGGGCGCGGTAGAGATCCTTGTGCATGGTGTCCAGCGTCGGCTGGTCGCCGGTGTAGCTGTGGATCGTGGTCATGTAGCCACGCTCGATGCCGAACAGGTCGTGCAGGACCTTGGCGACTGGAGCGAGGGCGTTGGTGGTGCACGAGCCGTTGGAGACGACGATGTCTTCGGCGGTCAGAGTCTCGTGGTTGACCTTGTAGACGATGGTCTTGTCGGCGTTGTCGGCCGGCGCCGAGACCAGGACGCGCTTGGCGCCGGCCTTCAGGTGGGCGCTGGCCTTGTCCTTGGCGGTGAAGATGCCGGTGCACTCGAAGGCGATGTCGACGCCCAGGTCTTTGTGCGGCAGCTCTTCGGGGTTACGGATGGCCGTGACCTTGATCTTGCCCATGCCGACGTCGATCCAGTCCTCGCCCGAGGTGACGACGCCGGGGAAGCGGCCGTGGACGCTGTCGTAGCGCAGCAGGTGGGCGTTGGTCTCGACCGGGCCCAGGTCGTTGATGGCGACGACCTCGATGTCGCGACGGCCATGCTCGGCGATAGAGCGCAGGACCAGACGTCCGATGCGGCCGAAGCCGTTGATGGCGACGCGAACAGCCATGGGTCTTTCTCCTGATGTTTGGCCGCCAGACGTGATCGACCGGCGTTCCCTATTTTGCTGCGCGTTTTGCGGGGGAAAGACGCGAAGTCAAGCCCGAGAAACTGACAACCGTCGTTAGAAAGCTGCTATGGGCTGCGCGTCGCCCAATTATCGCCCCCGCGTCTGGCTTAGACCCGTTCGATCTATATGTTGCGTCGCATGATGGATTTCCGCCCATGATCCCGGCCGACAGTACGGCCCTCGACCTCGCCGTGCGCCGCTTGGAGCGGGCGGTGGGTCAGCTGGAACAGCGTCTCGCCGCCAAGGCGGCCGAGGCCGCGCGCGCGCTCGCCGCCGCCAAGTCCGTGTCAGCGCCGGCAGCCGCGGTGACGGTCGAACCTGGCCTGTTCGAGGACGAGGAACGCGCTCGGCTGCTGGCCGATCTGGAAGCCGCCCGCGAGCGCGAAAAGGCGCTTGAGGAGGCGGGTGAGCAAGCCTCGGTCGCGCTGGGCCGCGCCATCGCGGAGATCCGCGCGGCTCTCGGCGAGGACGGCGTGGCTAACGATCTGCACGCGCCCGGCGACGACGACGACCTGTTCGAAGATTCCGAGGAGGCCTGATCCATGGCTCAGGTGACCATCCAGGTGAACGGCCGGCCCTACATGGTCGGCTGCGAGGACGGGCAGGAGCCTCACCTGACCGAACTGGCGCGTCTGTTCGATCGCCAGGTGCGCCAGGTCAGCCAGGATGTCGGCCAACTGGGCGAGACGCGTCTGTTCCTGATGGGCGCTCTGCTGCTGGCCGATGAGCTGTCGGACATGAAGTTGCGCCTGGCCCACGCTAACGCCGAGATCGCGCGCATGCAGCAGGAAGGCACCAAGGCCGAGATCGCCGCCATCCGCGCGCTGGACGCCGCAGCCGAAAAGATCGAGAAACTGGCGATCGACTAGGCTGACCGAAGCGTTGCGTCACCGCGACGCTGGTGTTCCGACGCTGGAGTCCCTATCTTGTTCGTCGGCGGGTCATGCTGTGGCTCTCGTCGAAGATTTCTTATCCCAGGGACCTTAATCTCTCTATCGGGACCTGTTCCCTCCCGTGGCCGTGGCTGCGGGAACACGGGGCCCACCTGTTACTGACAGGTTCGAGTGGATTGAAACGTCTTCACGGTTCTTCGCGGCGCCGCCACCCTTTCCCTATAAAAACTGTCTTCTCGGCCAAGTGCGCAGCACGGCGGGCCGGGATCGCCGGAAGCGTCGGGCGCGCCCCGCTCTCGGCTCGGCGCGGCCTTGCGGCCGCTGGACCGGGGTGACAGTTTTTAGGGAATGACCATCGTCGATCCCATCGCGGCCAAGACGGCCCTCCGCGTGTTTGTGCGGAACCAGCGCAAGCAGCTGGCCCGCGAACATCCCGAAGCGGACTGGATGATCGCTGAGGTCGCGCGCGAGCCGCTCGCCCGCCTGTTTCCAGATCCCCGAGGCAAGGTCGCGGCGCTCTACTACGGCCTGGGCTCGGAGATTTCGCCGCTGATCCTAGCCGAGCAGATGGCCGAGGCGGGTTGGACCCTGGCGCTGCCGGCGGTCGTAGATCGCGAGGGCCGCAAGATGATCTTCCGACGCTGGAAGCTCGATCAGCGCCTGACGCACGATGAGATCGGCCTGCGCGCGCCGGGCGGTGACCAGCCGATGTTGATACCGGATCTGGTCGTGACGCCGTTGCTGGCGTTCCAGCGGGACGGCGTGAGGCTGGGGCAAGGCGGAGGCTACTATGATCGCGCCCTGGAGTTCCTGCGCGCGCGCCGATCGATCTTTGTTCTCGGTCTGGCCTATAGCGGTCAGCAGACGGAGAATTTGCCGCACGAGGCGCATGATCAGAGGCTGGACGCCATCGTCACCGAAAAAGAATATATAGCGGTCAACGAGATGGCCGGGTAACGGGCCTGCATATTCCGCTTCTTGGGACTTTCGATGCGTTTCGCCTTCTTCGGCGATGTCGTCGGCAAGTCGGGCCGTGACGGCCTGGCCGACCATCTGCCCGACCTTCGTCGTCAGCTCGGCCTCGAGTTCGTGATCATCAACGCCGAGAACGCCGCAGCGGGCTTTGGCATCACCGAGAACACTGCGCGTGAGCTGTTCGACGCCGGCGCCGACTGCCTGACCCTGGGCAATCACAGCTGGGACCAGCGCGAGGCTCTGACCTATATTGTGCGCGAGCCGCGCCTGATCCGACCGGCTAACTATCCGATCCTGTCGGATGCGCCGGGGCGGGGGAGCCACCTTTTCCAGACGGACTCGGGCAAGACGATCTTCGTCGTGAACCTGCTGGGCCGCGTCCACATGGACGCCATGGACGATCCCTTCGCCGCCGCTGACCGCGAGCTGGACAAGGCGCCGCTGGCCCAGGTGGCTGATGCGGTGGTGGTCGACATGCACTGCGAAGCGACCTCGGAGAAGATGGCCATGGGCCACTACTGCGACGGCCGCGCCAGTCTTGTGGTGGGCACTCACACCCATGTGCCGACCGCCGACTGCCAGATCCTGCCCGGCGGCACCGCCTACCAGACCGATGCGGGCGCCTGCGCCGACTACGACAGCGTGATCGGCAACCAGAAGGAAGAGCCGCTGCGGCGCTTCACCACCAAGATCAGCGGCGGCCGCTACCAGCCGGCCTCGGGGCCGGCCACGGTCTGCGGCGTGTTCGTCGAGACCGACGATCGCACGGGCCTGGCCGTTCGCGTGGAGCCGATCCGCGTCGGCGGTCGGCTCAAGCCGACGGTGCCCACCGTCTAGGCGGGGTGACAAACCCCGCCCCTGGGCGCTAGAAGCGCGGCCACTTCCCCTTTCAGACTAGAGACAGAGCCCTCCGAATGGCCGGTCACTCGAAATTCAAGAACATCATGCACCGCAAGGGTCGCGCCGACGCCGCGCGGTCCAAGCTGTTCTCCAAGCTGTCGCGGGAAATCACCGTCGCGGCCAAGACGGGCCTGCCCGATCCGGCCATGAACCCGCGCCTGCGCCTGGCCGTGAACAACGCCAAGGCCGAAAGTCTGCCCAAGGACGTGATCGAGCGCGCGATCAAGAAGTCGCAAATGGGCGACGCGGCCGACTATTTCGAAATCCGCTACGAAGGCGTCGCCGCCGGCGGCGTCGGGATCATCGTCGAGGTGCTTACCGACAACAAGAACCGCGCCGCCGCCAATGTCCGCTCCTACTTCACCAAGATGGGCGGCAACATGGGGGCCACCGGCTCGGTGACCTTCAACTTCGACCGCGTCGGCCAGATCAGTTATCCGGCCAAGGCCGCGTCGGAAGACGAGATGATGGAGGCCGCCATCGAGGCCGGCGCCGACGACGTCACCTCGGACATGGACGAAGAGGGCGAAGGCCACACGGTCTACACCGCCTTCGAAAGCCTGAACGACGTGGCCGCCGCCCTGGAAGCCAAGTTCGGCGCGGCGTCGAACACCAAGATCGCCTGGCGTCCCAAGATGCAGGTTCCCGTCACTGGCGACGCCGTGGCCACCCTGATGAAGCTGCTCGACATGCTGGACGAAGACGACGACGTCCAGGCCGTCTATTCGAACGAAGACATCAGCGACGAAGACCTGGCCAAGCTGGGTTGATGAATTGGGGGAGGTCCGGACGGGCCTCCCCTTTGTCTTTGCGTATCCCTGAAAGACCGAGGCTCCGGTGACCCTTCCCGCCCCCAACGCTCTGGCCGAGGTTGTGCTGCCCGGCCTGCCCAATCACTATCGCGGCAAGGTACGGGACAACTACGACCTGCCAGATGGCCGCCGCGTGATCGTGGCCTCGGACCGCCTGAGCGCTTTCGACCGCAACCTGTGCGCGGTGCCCGGCAAGGGGCAGGTGCTGACCCAGACGGCGCGGTTCTGGTTCGACGCCACGGCGGACATCTGCCCGAACCACGTCCTGGCCTATCCCGACCCAAACGTGCTGATCGGCAAGCGTCTCGAGATGCTGCCGGTCGAGCTGGTGGTGCGCGGCTATCTGGCGGGGACCACCTCGACCTCGATCCTGACGCTGTACAACAAGGGCGAGCGCCAGATGTACGGCGTGACCCTGCCGGACGGCCTGAAGGCCAATCAGCGTCTGCCGCAAGCCATTCTGACCCCGACCAGCAAGGCCGCAGACGGCGATCACGACGCGCCGTTGTCGCCGGAGGAGGTCCTGGCCCAGGGGCTGGTGACGCCGGCTCAGTGGGAGCAGCTCAGCGCCTACGCCCTGGCGCTGTTCGCGCGGGGTCAGCAGATGGCCGCCGAACGGGGCCTGATCCTGGCCGACACCAAATACGAGTTCGGTCTCGACGAGACCGGCGCGATCGTGCTGGCCGACGAGATCCACACGCCCGATAGCAGCCGGTTCTGGCGCGCGGACACCTACGAGGCCCGGTTCGCAGCCGGCCAGCGTCCGGACAGCTTCGACAAGGATTTCGTCCGCGCCTGGGTCGCCGAACGCTGCGACCCCTACAACGACCCGATCCCCGAGATCCCGGCCGAACTGATCGAGCGGACCTCGGCGGTCTATATCGAGGCGTTCGAGGCGATCACGGGGCAGACGTTTGAGGCGCCCGCCGCCGATCAGCCGGTGATGGCCCGGGTGAAGCGCAACCTCGACGCCTATCTGGCGGGATAGGGCGCTCAGTCCGGCGGATTCTGCTCGAATTGAAGCGCGTCCTCATGCAGGCGATGCCAAGGCGGCGCGCTGGCCATCCACATGTCGGCCTGCACCTTGAAGTCCGACGCGTCGTCGAGACCGCCCACCTTCACCGCGACCATGTGCCGGTTCTTGTCAGGTCGCGAGAAGATGTGGACGCCGCAGGTCCCGCAGAAGTACGAGCCGCCGCTCGTGTCGCTGGCCTTGAACACACGAGGCTCCCCGGCGGTCACCTCTAGTGCGTCCGCCGGGAACACCATGGTCAGGTTCGGTGAGCCACCCGCCACGTACTGGCAGTCCCGGCAGTGGCAGGCGATGTGGAACAGCGGCGACGCCGTCACGGTGTAGCGGATCTCGCCGCAGCGGCAGCCGCCGGTTCTGCTGGTTGTCACCGTCCCGACCTACTTGCCGCCCGCGTAGTCCTTGATCAGGCCGAACAGGAAGTCGCGTCCCTCGTAGAGCGACTGGACGCGCATGCGCTCGTTGAGGCCGTGGGCGCCCGTGCCGTCCGGCCCATGGAACAGGCCGGTGACGCCATAGGTCGGAATGCCCGCCGCGCTGGTGTGGACCGCGTCAGTCGCGCCGGTCGACATGACCGGCAGGATCGGAACGCCGGGCCAAAGCTTGGCGGCGTTCTTCTGTATGGGGCTCATGATCGCGGGCGTCAGCGGCGGGGGCGGTGAGGCCGGCTTGGAGTCGTGGGCCAGGGTCACGCCGACCGCCGGATCCGCAGCCAGCTCGGTCAGCTTGGCCTTGACCTCATCAATAGGCGTGCCCGGCAGGATGCGGCAGTTGATGTTCGCCGTGGCCCGCTGGGGCAGGGCGTTCGGTGCGTGGCCCGCGTTGACCATGGTGGCGACGCAGGTGGTCCGTAGCATCGAGTTCCAGGTACGGTCCTTGGTGATCAGGGCCAGCGCCGCCGGATCGTTGATGTCGGCGACCAAGGCCTTCATGGCCGTCGCCTGTTCGGGCGTGACCCGCGCCTGCATCTGGGTGAAGTAGCCGCGCGTGGCGTCGTTGAAGCGTGGCGGGAACGGATAATCACCGATCCGGTCAAGGGCTGCGGACAGCTGGTAGATCGCATTGGGCGACGTGGGCCGGCTGGAGTGCCCGCCCGGATTGGTCACGGTCAGAGTGAAGTCCTGATAGACCTTCTCGCCCGCCTGGACTTCCAGAATAACCGCCTTGCCTTGCTCATCCAGCAAGCCCGAGGCGCCTTCGTTCAGGGCGAACTCGGCGTCAACGAGGGGGCGATGGTTCTTCACCAGGTCCTCGATGCCGTTGTAACCCTCGCTTTCCTCGCCGCAGGTCAGCGCCATCTTGATGTCGCGCTTGGGCTTGAAGCCCGCCTGCTTCAGCCGGATCAGGCTGTCGACCCAGATGGCGGCCTGGGCCTTATCGTCCGACGTACCGCGTCCGTAGAAGTAGCCGTTCTCCTCGACCAGCTTGAACGGATCGCGGGTCCAGTCCTCGCGCTTGGCCTCGACCACGTCGATGTGGGCCAGCAGCAACATTGGCTTTGTCTTGGCATCGCTTCCGCGCAGCACTGCGACGAGGCTGCCTTCACGGGGATGCTTGGGCTCGACCACGACCTTGACGTCGGCCTCGGGATAGCCCGCCGCCTTCAGCCGTGCGCCCATCGCCTCGGCGGCGGCGGTGCAGGAGCCGACCGACAGGGTCGTGTTGATCTCGACGAGTTCCTGGTAGAGCGCCCGGAAGGCCGCCTGGTCGGGACTGAGGGGCTTGGGAGCCGCTCCGGTCTGCGCGTTTGCGGCCGTCGCCAGCGCCATCAACGCGCCCGCCGTCATCCATGCCATCGGCTTCATCGAAAATCGTCTCCCCAAGATCGTATGGCGCGCAGCAGAGCTTGCCTCGCGGCTGCGCGCAAGGGGGCGCGGTTAACCGCCCGTTAGCAAAGGACTGGCTTTTCGTGGGGGCGCGAAAAGGCGATGGTGCGAGAACACATGATGAACGCGAATCGCACCCCCATTCGAATTCTGGGCCTGGATCCGGGCCTGCGCCGCACCGGCTGGGGTGTGTTGTCGGTCGAGGGGTCGCGCATGACCCACGTCGCCCACGGTGTGATCGCCCCTGACGAGAAGGCCGATTTCGCCGACCGGTTGCTGCACCTGTTCGAGGGGATCACGGCGGTGATCGAGCATCATCGCCCCGACGAGGCGGCGGTCGAGGAGGTGTTCCTCAACACCAACGCGCAATCGACCCTGAAGCTGGGGCACGCCCGCGCCGCCGCCCTGATCGCCCCCGCCCGCGCCGGCTTACTCGTGGCCGAGTACTCGACGCGTCTGGTCAAGAAGGCGGTGGTTGGAACCGGCGCGGCGGACAAGGCTCAGATTGGTTTCATGATCGCGCGGCTGCTGCCCACGGCGGGCAAGACAACGGCCGATTGCGCCGACGCGCTCGCCGTCGCCATCACCCACGCCAACCTGCGAGTCGCCAATCGGAGGGTCGCATGATCGGACGTTTGCGCGGCGCCGTCGCCGAGGTCGGCGAGGAGGAGGCCCTGATCGACGTCATGGGCGTGGGCTATTTGGTTCGCTGTGGCTATCGCACGCTCCAGCGTCTGCCGGCGCTGGGCGAAGAAACGCTGCTGCATATCGAGAGCCAGTGGAGCGAAAGCGCGGGCCTCCGGCTCTATGGTTTCCTGACGCGCGAGGATCGCCGCGCTTTCGTTCTGCTGCAGGCCATTCAGGGCGTCGGGCCCAAGGCGGCCATGGCGGTGCTGGACGTGCTGTCGCCGGGCGAGCTGGCCAGCGCTGTCGCCCGGGAGGACAAGGCCGCCGTCGGTCGCGCTAACGGGGTGGGGCCCAAACTGGCCTTGCGCATCGTCACCGAGCTGAAGGACAAACCGATCACCGACGGGCCGGTGCTGATGAGCGCCCCGACCTCGTCCGCGCCGTCCGCGCCCGCCAAGCCCGCGCCGACCGGTGACGCGGTGGCCGCCCTGATGGGCCTGGGCGTCGCCGAGGTGAACGCCCGTCGCGTGGTCGAGGCCGCCGCCGCTGAACTGGGTGAAGAGGCCACTGTCCAAGCGCTGATCAAGGCGGGCCTGAAGGAGCTTGGGCGATGACCCGCGTCATCTCCGGCGAGCCCCAGCACGGCGACCTCGCGCCTGCCGACCGCGCCCTGCGGCCGCAGACCCTTGCGGAGTTCGTCGGTCAAGAGCAGGCCAAGGGCAATCTCCGCGTTTTCATCGAGGCCGCCAAAGGGCGGGGCGAGGCCCTGGACCACGTCCTGCTGTTCGGCCCGCCTGGCCTTGGCAAGACCACCTTGGCCCAGATCGTCGCCCGCGAACTGGGCGTGAACTTCCGCGCCACTTCGGGTCCGGTGTTGAACAAGCCGGGCGATCTGGCGGCCATCCTGACCAATCTCGAGGCCAACGACGTCCTGTTCATCGACGAGATCCATCGCCTGTCGTCGAACGTCGAGGAGATCCTTTATCCCGCCATGGAAGACCATGTGCTGGATCTGGTGATTGGTGAGGGGCCCTCGGCGCGCTCGATCCGCATCGACCTGGCGCCGTTCACCCTCGTGGCGGCCACGACGCGGGCGGGCATGCTGGCGACCCCGCTGCGCGACCGCTTCGGCATCCCGATCCGGCTGGAGTTCTACACCCCAGCCGAGCTGCGCCATGTGCTGCAGCACGCCGCCCGCAAGATGGGCGCGCCCTTGACCGACGACGGCGCCGACGAGATCGCCAAGCGGGCGCGAGGGACGCCGCGTGTCGCCGGTCGTCTTCTGCGTCGGGTCCGCGACTTCGCGACGGCCGATGGCGCGACCAGCATCGACCGCAAGGCGGCCGCCATGGCCCTGGCCCGGCTGGAGGTCGACGAAAGCGGCCTCGACAGCCTGGACCGGCGTTACCTGCGCGCCATGATTGAAAACTATGGCGGCGGACCGGTGGGCGTCGAAACCATCGCCTACGCCATCGCCGAGGCCCGCGACGCCGTCGAGGACGTGATCGAGCCCTATCTGATGCAGCAGGGCTTCATCCAGCGTACGCCGCGCGGTCGGATGGCCTGCGGCAAGGCCTATCTGCACCTGGGCCTGACCCCGCCCGCCGCCCCGCCCGGGCAGGCTAGCCTTTTCGACGAGGGCTGACAGCGTGCGCGCGATCCGTCTGTTCACCGCCGGCCTCGCCGCTGCGAGCCTCGCAGCCTCTCTGGTCGCGATCAGCGCCGCCGGCGCGCCGCGCAACGCTCTGATCGTCCAGGGCCTTGCCGTGGTCCTCGCCCTGGGCCTGACGCTGCTGGTCGGTAGGTTCTGGCGCCGGGCCCGCTGGCGCCTGTGGCTGCTGATCGCCGCCTGCGGCCTCGCCTTGGTCGTGACCCTGATGAACGGCGTCTCGCTGGAAGGCGCCAAGCGTTGGTTGGCGCTCGGACCTGTCCAACTGCATACCGCGTCGATCGTCCTGCCGTTCGCGGCCTGGGCTTTCGCCAAGGGCTTCGGCGACCGGCGCGCGGCGCCGATCGCGGCCTTGCTGGCCTTCCTGCTGCTGTATCAACACGACGCGGCGTCGTCCCTGGCCTGGGCGCTGGCGCTCGCGGCGGCGGCGCTGGTGGAGCGTCCGCGTCAGGCGACGCCCTGGGCGTGCGTGGCCATCGCCGCTCTGTTGGCCTACGGCGCCTGGGTCGAACCTGACACCTTGCCGGCTGTGCCCTATGTTGAGGGTCTCTTGGAGCAGACGTTCGCCGTCAGTCCGTTGCTTGGCGTTCTGGCCGGAGTGTTGATGATCAGTCTGCCGGCGCCCTTCCTTCTGGTCGCCCGCGCGCGGCCTGAGCGTCGCGCCGAAGCGCTCGCCCTAGCCGCCCTGTGGGCCGGCTGGATCGCCGGGAACCTGTTTGGAAACTATCCCGCGCCCGTTCTAGGCTATGGCGCTGCGCCAATCCTGGCCTGGGGCCTGTCCCTGGGTCTGGTGCTCGGTGGCCCCGTCAACCAGGACTCGCCCGCGTCATGACCGAGCCCACCGCCGGCGCCTTTGAGGGGCGCGAGCACCAACTGCCCGTCCGCATCTACTACGAGGACACCGACTTCTCGGGGATTGTCTATCACGCCAACTACCTGCGCTATCTGGAGCGCGGACGGAGTGACTTCTTCCGGCTAGCCGGCATCTCGCACACCGAACTGGCGCAGCAAGACACCGCCTTTGCGATCATCCGCATGGAGTTGGACTTCAAGCGCTCGGCGCGGATCGACGACGCCCTGCTGGTGCGCACCACCTATGACCGGGTCGAGGGCGCAAGGCTGTTCGTGACCCAGAAGATCACGCGCGGCGCCGATGTTGTGCTGGAGGCCAAGGGCGTGGCGGTCTGCATCAGCCTGTCGGGACGCCCGCGCCGGCCGACGGCGGAGATGCTGGCCAAGCTTTCACCCTGGCTGACGCCCATCCAAAGCTGAGCGATGTCGAATTTCGGGATCGCTCGACGATTGTCATAGTTTCACCCCAGCGCCGCTTCATGCCATACGGCGCTCTCCAGTCCTGATCAGACGACCCAACGGAGCCTATCCCGAATGGACGCCGCGGCCGCCGCCCCGAATTTCTCGTTCTTCGCCCTTTTCATGCAAGCCGACTGGGTCGTGAAGGGCGTCATGATCGGTCTGATCCTGGCCTCGCTGGGATCGTGGGCCGTGATCCTGGACAAGATTTTCCGCTTCCAAGCGCTCAACCGCGCGGCCGACCGCTTCGAAGAGCAGGTCAGCGGCGGGCGCTCGCTGGAAGATGTCGCGGGCGAGGCCGGCGCCAACCCGCGTCACGCTCTGCCGCGCATGCTGCAGGCGGCGCTCAAGGAATGGCGCGACGCCAAGGCCAAGGGCGCGATGAGCGAGAACCAGGCCGGCTTCCTGATCGCCCGTATCGACCGGATTTTGGATACGCAGATCGCCCGCGAGACCACCAAGGTTGAAGAGGGCCTCGGCAGCCTCGCCATTGTGGCCACCGCCTCGCCGTTCATCGGCTTGTTCGGCACGGTGTGGGGCATCATGCACGCGTTCCAGAACATCGCCCTGTCGAAGAACACCTCGCTGGCCGTCGTGGCGCCGTCGATCGCCGAGGCGCTGTTCGCGACGGCCATTGGCCTGATCGCCGCCATCCCGGCCTATATCGCCTACAACAAGTTCTCGACCGACGCGGGCAAGTACGCAGGACGCCTGGAAGGCTTCGCCGACGACCTGTCGACCGCGATCCAGCGCCGTCTGGCCGAGCGGGTCTAGTCCGATGGCGATGTCCTCCAACGACGCCTTCGCCACGGGCGGGCGCCGGGGTCGCCGCCGCGGCCGCCGCTCGCGTGGAGCGCTGTCCGAGATCAACGTCACGCCGCTGGTCGACGTAATGCTGGTGCTGCTGATCATCTTCATGATCAGCGCGCCGCTGCTGACCGCCGGCGTGCCGCTGGAACTGCCCAAGACCGAAGCCGCAGCCCTGCAGAACCAGGACGAGCCGATCACCGTGTCGATCCGCAAGGACGGCCAGATCTTTGTCGGCGAGACGCAGATCCCGTTCGAGAACCTGGCGCCGCGTATCGGCGCCATCGCGGGCGACGGCTATGACAAGCCGATCTTCGTGCGCGCCGATGGCGGCGCGACCTATGCCGTGGTCGCCCAGGTCATGGCGGGCCTCTCGAACGCCGGCTTTAACAAGATCAACCTCATCACCGAGACGGGCGGTCCCTCGACCGGCGCGGCCCCGCGCGACGCCCAGCCGGAAGGCGCGGCCGACCTGCGGCCCGCGCAGTAGGAGCGGCATGAGCGCCCGCCGCGAACAAGCACTGTCCCCGGGGCTGCTGGGCTCGATAGCGTTGCATGGCGCTGTCGCGGCCGTGATCGCGTTCGGCCTGCCTTGGAAGCGGTCTGAGCCGATCACCATTGGCGAGTCGGTGCCGGTCACGATCGTCACCAACGGCCCGACCAATGTGCGCCCCGCCGAGGAGGCGCTGGAAGAACAGACCGCTCAGACCCCGGATCCGACGCCCGAGGCGACGCCGCAGCCGCCCGCGCCGACTCCGTCTCCGACGCCGACCCCGGCCCCCGCGCCACCGCCCAAGCCCACACCGACGCCGAAGCCCACCCCGACCCCTACGCCGGCGAAGCCAAAGCCGCAGAAAAAGAGTGAGAGCGACTTCTTCGCCTCCCTCGAGGCGTCGATCGCCAAGACCCAGAAGGCGAGCGGCAAGCCCACGGCCAACGCCGCCAAGGGCCCGGCGCGCGCCGAGACGTCCGTGTCGGCGCGTCCGGCGATGGGAGCGGCCACGGGCTTGTCCGCCGCCGCCCTCGGGCGCTTGCAGGGCGAGGTCCAGGATCGCTGGAACCCTAATTGTGAGGTCGAAGGCGGCGCCAACGTCAATGTCAGGGTCGTCTTTGTCATCGGCCCCGGCGGTCGTGTCGTCGGCCAGCCGGAGTCACCCGGTACGTCCTCGCCGGATCCCGTCGTGAAGGCCGCCTCTGACCGCGCGATCCGCGCGCTGTTCGCCGCCTCGCCGTTCGCCTATCTGCCCTCCGACCTGTACGGTCAGAAAATCGCCCTCAACTTCAACGCAAAACAGGCCTGTTCGCGTTGAGGCTTGAAAAGACGGACAAGGAGACCCTGATGCGCCTTAAAGCCCTGCTGCTGATGGTCGTCGCTCTGCTGAGCGGCGCGGCCCTCGTCACCCCGGCCGCTGCGCAGATCGAGGTCGACATCAATGCGGGCGCGGTCAAGCCGCTGCCGATCGCGGTCCCGGCCTTCTCCGGTTCGCCGCGTGGCGCCGAGATCGCGCAGGTCATCACGGGCAATCTGGAGCGCTCGGGCCTCTTCCAGCCGCTGAACGTCACCGGCGTCGCCGACAAGCTGGCCGACGTCAACGTGCAGCCGCGCTTCCCCGACTGGCAGGCCACGGGCGCTCAGGCGCTGATCAACGGCCAGGTCACGGTCGGCGCCGACGGCGGCCTGCGGGTGGACTTCCGTCTGTGGGACGTCTTCAGTCAACAGCAGCTGCTGGGCCTGCAGTTCTCGTCCACGCCCGACAACTGGCGCCGGGTGGCGCATAAGATCAGCGACGCCGTCTATGAGCGACTGACGGGCGAGAAGGGCTATTTCGACACCCGGGTGGCCTTCGTCGCCGAAAGCGGCCCCAAGCTGAACCGCGTCAAGCGTCTGGCGATCATGGATCAGGACGGCGCCAACCCGCAGTACCTGACCGACGGCTCGTACATCGTCATGACGCCGCGCTTCTCGTCGACGAGCCAGGAACTGACCTACATGGCCCTGCGGCCGACCGGGTCGTCGATCTACTTGCTGAACCTCGAGACCAGCCGGCAGGAAACCGTCGGTAAGTTCCCGGGCATGGTGTTCGCGCCCCGCTTCTCGCCGGATGGCAGCAAGGTCGCCTTTTCGGTGGAGCGCAACGGCAACAGCGACATCTACGTGATGGATCTGCGCTCGCGAGCGACCACACGCATCACGACCGATCCGGCCATCGACACCTCGCCGTCGTTCTCGCCGGACGGGACCAAGATCGTGTTCAACTCCGACCGAGGCGGTCAGGCCCAGATCTATGTGATGAACACCGATGGTTCCGGCGTGCGTCGCATCTCCTATGGCGGCGGCCGCTACACCACTCCGGTCTGGAGCCCGCGTGGCGACTTCATCGCCTTCACCAAGCAGACGGGCGGTGAATTCCACATCGGGGTCATGCGCGCCGATGGCGGCGATGAGCGCCTGCTGACCACCAGCTATCTGGATGAAGGCCCCACCTGGGCGCCTAATGGGCGGGTGCTGATGTTCTTCCGGGAAGGCGCGAGCGGCAATCCGAGGCTCTGGACGGTCGACATCACGGGACGGATCTTGCGCCCGGCCGCGTATGGCGGTTCGGCTTCAGACCCGGCCTGGTCGCCCCTTCTGGACTGAAGCGGCGATAGCCGCGCGCAACCTTAACCATCGTTGCGCGTTCCCGGTCGAGGATGGTCCCTGCGGCCGCTATTCCCGCCGCAAGTGAATCCGTATCGTCTGGTGGGCATCTGACATCATTGTGAGGCTTGGTCAGACATTTAGAGGGTCCATTCCAAGCGTTGCGCAGGTATGGATCAAAGCAGAGTTTCGTAGACTTGAGGAGAAACTGGATGAGCTTCGACACCCAGCGCGCCGTTCGACTGGCGCTCGTCGGCCTAGCCGCCGCCTCGCTCGCCGCGTGCGCTTCGCGTCCGAAGCCCCAGCCTGTCACGCCGCCGCCCGCGCCGCAGCCGACGCAGCCGACGCCCTACACGCCGCCGGCCCAGCCGCCGGTGACGAGCGGCATCCTGCCCGGCTCGGTGCAGGACTTCGTCGTGAATATTGGCGATCGTGTTTATTTCGACACCGACGAATATGTGATCCGCGCCGACGCCCAGCCGGTTCTGGCCGGGCAGGCCCAGTGGCTGAACCGCTATCCTGGCGTGCGCATCCGCATCGAAGGCAACGCCGATGAGCGCGGCACCCGCGAGTACAACCTGGCGCTTGGCGCCCGCCGCGCGAACGCCGTGCGTGATTTCCTGATCGCCCAGGGCGTCTCTGGCGCCCGCATCGAGACCATTTCGTTCGGCAAGGAACGCCCGATCGATCCGGGTTCGAGCGAGGAAGCTTGGGCCAAGAACCGTAACGGCCGCACGGCGATCACGGACGGCGCTCGCTAAGACGCTTTCAGACAGGGCGGCTTCTCAAGCGAGAAGCCGCCCTAGTTTTGTCTCGGCTCTATCGGTAAATCACAGCCATGACGCTGAAACACGCCCTGCTCGCTTTCCTGTTCGCCTCCACCGCCGCCGTGGCGGTCGCCCAGACCCCGTTGCCGCCGGCCGACCCCTTGGACGATCGTTCGGCCAAGCGCGTCGAGCGGATGGAAAAGGTCGTGCGCGAGCTGCGCGCGATCGTGTTCCAGGGACGGGATACCGGTAAGCCTGTGGTCGTGCAGCCGGCCGAGACCGACGCGCAGATCGCGGCGCTGAACGAGCGCGTGTCCGACCTCGAGCAGACCCTGACGCGGCTGAATGGACAGAACGAGGCGACGAACTTCGAACTGACCAAGGCCCAGCGCGCCGCCGCCGAGCAGAAAGCGCGCGCGGACGCTCTGGAGCAGCGGCTGGCGGCGATTGAAAAAACGCTGGCTGATCTCCAGACAGCGGCGAGCGCTCAGGCGCCAGTGGCCCTGGCCGGAGATGTCCCCCCGCCGCCCGCGCCGCCCGCCGACCCGGCGGTGGCGTTCAAGCAGGCCAAGGATCTGCTGCTGGCGGGCGACTACGCCAACGCCGAGCAGGCGTTCGCCGCCTATGTGAACAACTACCCGGACACGCCCAGGGCTTCTGAGGCGCGTTACTGGCTGGGCGAGACGCAGTTCGTGCGTGAAGCCTATACCGACGCTGCGGGCAACTACATCGGCGCCATTCGAGGCTGGCCGCAGACCAGCTGGGCGCCCGACGCGACCCTAAAGCTGGCTCGGTCGATGGTGGCGCTAAAGAAGACCGCCGAGGCTTGCCGGACGCTCGACGAGCTGACCAAGCGCTATCCCAAGGCGCCCGCCCAGGTGAACTCGCGCGCGGCTTCCACCCGCGTCGCGGCCAAGTGCGCCTAGATCAGGTTCGAGCCGCCCTCGACCGGCGGCTCGATCCATCGTCTCCCGCGCCCATAGCCGTTGGCTTTTCCGGCGGCGGGGACTCGCTGTTCTTGCTCAAGACCGTCCTGGCTTGGGCGCGACCAAAGGGCCGCCCTGTCTTGGCCCTCGTCGTTGATCACCGGCTTCAGCCCGACAGCCAAGCCTGGACGGACCAGGCGCTCGTCAAGGCGCGCGCGTTGGACGCCGAGGCCCGGGCGTTGATCTGGACCGGTGACAAGCCCCAGACGGGTCTCCCCGCCGCTGCGCGACGCGCACGGCATGCGCTGCTGGCGAACGCCGCGCGTCAGGCCGGGGCTCGGGTCCTGGTCCTGGGCCATACAGCCAGCGACCTCGCCGAGGGCGCGGCCATGCGGGCTGCAGGCTCCTCGGTCTCAGATCCAAGGGAATGGGCGCCCTCGCCGGTATGGCCTGCGGGGCGGGGGATCTTCGTTCTGCGGCCTCTGCTGTCGCTGACGCGCGCAGACATCCGAGACCGCCTTGCGCGGGAGGGAGAAGCCTGGCTCGAAGATCCGGCTAACCTTGACCTGCGCTATGCGCGAGCCCGCGCGCGGGCCATGGGCTCCCTGGCGCCGCCGGAGACTTTTCTCAAAGCGCTCCCGCCGCCGGCGTTTGAGGTCGACGCCGCCGGCGTGATCCGCCTGACGCGCGACGTCGCTCCGGCGCATCTGGCGGCCGCGCTCCTTTGCGCCAGTGGAACCGAGCGCCCGCCTCGGGGGGAGCGCCTGGCGCGGCTGGTCGAGCGCGTTCGCGCGGGGGAGGCCTTCACGGCCACGCTTGCGGGCGCGCGCGTCCACGCGACATCGGAGATCCAGGTCTGCCGCGACGCGGGCGAAGTCGCTCGGGGCGGCCTCGCGCGCCTGGATCTCGCGCCCGATCAAATCGGCGTTTGGGATGGCCGCTGGGAAATTGTCGCCGGCGACCGACCCGTGACGGTTGGGCCCCTGAAGGGACAGTCAGCCCGCCTGGAGCCGCAGCAGCGCGCCAGACTGGCCACGATCGCCGCCGTAGCGCGCCCTTCGCTGCCTTTGATGATGGGGACTCTGCGCGACGGGTCGGGGGAGCTGATGCTTGACGGCCCGGAGCTTGCAGCCGAAGGAGAGGCGCGTGCGCGTTCGCTCGTTCTGGATCGGTTTAAGGCTGCGGTCGGCCTTTTCGACCAAGAATCCGTGACCTGATGTCACGTCCGTGGCGCAAGCGCTCCCGACCCCCTATCTTGGGTGGTCGAGACCTCTACTCGCTGTGAAGACTCCATTCGCTAGGAAGACAAGGCGTATGAATTTCAGAAACCTGGCCATCTGGCTGGTGATCGTGGCGGTGCTGGGCGGCGTGTTTGTCGTCAGCCAGAACTCGCGCACGAAAAGCGGCGGCGAAATCAGCTACTCTCAGCTGCTCAAGGACGTTGACGCAGGCAAGATCAAGTCGGCCGAGATCGCCGGCCAGACCGTGCTGGCCAAGACCGCCGACAATAAGACCCTCACGGTCAACGCGCCGATGAACTCCGAGGAACTGGTCAACCGCATGGTGGCCAAGAACGCGGATGTGAAGTTCAAGAGCGGCTCGATCAGCTTCCTGGCCATCCTGGTGCAGTTGCTGCCGATCCTGCTGGTGGTGGGCGTCTGGCTGTTCTTCATGCGCCAGATGCAAGGCGGGGCGAAGGGCGCCATGGGCTTCGGAAAGTCCAAGGCCCGTCTGCTGACCGAGAACAAGAACCGCATCACCTTCGAGGACGTCGCCGGCGTCGACGAGGCCAAGGAAGAGCTACAGGAGGTCGTCGACTTCCTGAAAGACCCGGCCAAGTTCCAGCGCCTGGGCGGCAAGATTCCCAAGGGCGCCCTGCTGGTCGGTCCTCCGGGCACAGGTAAGACCCTGATCGCCCGCGCCGTTGCGGGTGAGGCCGGCGTGCCGTTCTTCACGATCTCGGGTTCGGACTTCGTCGAGATGTTCGTCGGCGTCGGCGCCAGCCGCGTCCGGGACATGTTCGAGCAGGCCAAGAAGAACGCCCCCTGCATCATCTTCATCGACGAGATCGACGCCGTCGGTCGCCATCGCGGCGCCGGTCTTGGTGGCGGCAACGACGAGCGTGAGCAGACCCTCAACCAGCTGCTGGTCGAGATGGACGGCTTCGAGGCCAATGAAGGCATCATTCTGATCGCCGCCACCAACCGTCCCGACGTTCTGGACCCGGCCCTGTTGCGTCCGGGCCGCTTCGACCGTCAGGTCGTGGTCCCGAACCCCGACGTCGCCGGTCGCGAAAAGATCATCCGCGTGCACATGAAGAACGTGCCGCTGGCGGCCGATGTCGACGTCAAGACGCTGGCGCGCGGCACGCCGGGCTTCTCGGGCGCGGACTTGGCTAACCTCGTCAACGAAGCCGCCCTGATGGCCGCCCGCAAGAACCGCCGCATGGTTACCATGCAAGACTTCGAGCAGGCTAAGGACAAGGTCATGATGGGCGCTGAGCGCCGTTCGATGGCCATGAACGAGGAAGAAAAGAAGCTGACGGCCTATCACGAGGGCGGCCACGCCATCGTGGCGCTGAACGTGCCGATGGCTGATCCGGTGCACAAGGCCACGATCGTGCCGCGTGGCCGCGCCCTGGGCATGGTCATGCAGTTGCCGGAAGGCGACCGCTACTCGATGAAGTACCAGCAGATGACCAGCCGTCTGGCTATCATGATGGGTGGTCGGGTGGCCGAGGAGATCATCTTCGGCAAGGAGAACATCACTTCGGGCGCCAGCAGCGACATCAAGGCCGCCACCGACCTGGCCCGCAACATGGTCACCCGCTGGGGTTACTCCGACATCCTGGGCACCGTGGCCTATGGCGACAACCAGGACGAGGTGTTCCTGGGCCACTCGGTCGCTCGCACCCAGAACGTGTCGGAAGAAACTGCGCGTCTGATCGACAGCGAAGTCAAGCGTCTGGTCCAGTATGGTCTGGATGAGGCGCGCCGGATCCTCACGGAAAAGATCGACGACTTGCACACGCTGGGCAAGGCGCTGCTGGAGTATGAAACGCTGTCGGGCGAGGAGATCGCCGGCGTGCTCAAGGGCGAAGCCCCCAAGCGCGAGGAAGAGGAAACCACCACGGCGGTCATCGCGCCGTCCTTGGTGCCCCTGTCTCCGGGCGCAGGCGCCAGCGTCACGGCCTGAGGCCGCCTCCGAGGCACAAGGAACAAGCCGGCTCGAAAGGGCCGGCTTTTTTCTGGACTAGATTTGTCGCGATTGGCGATCTGGCCGGCCGATGCGACCGGGAGCACTAGCGGGCTGGCCGCTCGGGCTGACGCGGTCAGGCATGACGCCAAGCGCGCAAGGGCTTAGAACGCCCTGATGACCGCGCCAACTCGCCCTCGTGTCATGGGCATCGTCAATGTCACGCCCGATAGCTTTTCTGACGGCGGCCAGTTCCTCTCGGCCGCCGACGGGATCGAGCATGCCCGCCGGATGATCGCCCAAGGCGCTGACATCCTCGACATCGGCGGCGAGAGCACCCGGCCGGGCGCGACGCCGGTCTCGGAGTTCGACGAGATTCTGCGGGTGGTCCCCCTGATTGAGGCGATCCGCAAGGCTAGCGACATTCCGATCTCGATCGACACCATGAAGCCTGGCGTGGCGCGTGCGGCGATCAAGGCCGGGGCCACGATCTGGAACGATGTCGCCGCTCTGCGTTTCTCGCCGCAAGCGCCCGAGGTCGCCGCCGAGCTGGGTTGCGAAGTGGTGCTGATGCACATGCTCGGCGAACCCGGGACCATGCAGGACGCGCCTGGCTACGACGACGTCGTGGCCGAGGTCGAAGCCTTCCTGTTGGCGCGAGCGTTTACCGCCATGGCCGCCGGGGTGACCAAGGAGAAAATCTGGCTTGATCCCGGAATCGGCTTTGGCAAGACGCTGGAGCACAATCTCGCCCTGCTGGCCGCCTTGCCGCGCTTTGTGGCCTTGGGCTACCCCATCCTGCTCGGCGCCAGCCGCAAGCGATTCATCGCCGGGATTGATCCTTCGGCCCATGAGGCGACCGATCGTCTGGGCGGCTCAATCGCCGCACACCTAGTCGGAGCTGAGGCGGGCGTAGCGGCCGTGCGGGTCCATGACGTGCGCGAGACCGTCCAGGCGCTGGATGTCCTGCGGGCCGTTCGAAGCGCCGCGCCGCTCGCGTAGCGCGCGACCAAGCGCCCTTTGAGCGCATCTGATTCCCCCCTAAGAACGCTGTATGTCTCAAACTCGCAAAGGTCGCGTTCTCGTCATCGCCGGCTCGGACTCCGGTGGCGGGGCGGGGATCCAGGCCGATATAAAAACCATCACCGCGCTTGGCGGCTATGCGGCGACGGCGATCACCGCTGTCACGGTGCAGAACACCCTGGGCGTCACAGGCGTTCACCCGATCCCGCTGGATGTGATCGCGGCCCAGGCTCGCGCCGTGCTGGATGATATCGGCGCTGACGCCATCAAGACGGGCATGCTGGGCGATGCGGCGGTGGTCGAGACCGTAGCCCAGGCGTTGGATCACGCCGTCGGCGTTCCAGCCGTGGTAGACCCCGTCATGGTCGCCAAGGGCGGCGCTCCGCTTCTGGCCGAGGCGGCGATCGGCGCGGTCAAGAGCCTAATGATCCCGCGCGCGGCCCTGCTCACGCCCAACGCGCCCGAGGCCGCCGCGCTGACCGGACTCACTGTCGAAACCACGGATGATCTGCGGCGCGCGGGTGAGGCCTTGCTGGCCCTAGGCGCCCGTGCGGTTTTGATGAAGGGCGGTCACGTGGCCGGCGAGCGGGTCGTCGACGTCCTGATGACCTCGGCGGGCGAGACCACCTTCGAGGGGGAGCGGATCCAGACGCGCCACACCCACGGGACGGGCTGTACGCTCGCGTCGGGCTGCGCCGCCGGTTTGGCCAAGGGCCTCAAGCTGGAAGAGGCCGTCGCCCAGGCCTGGAACTATGTGCACGAGGCCATGCTGCGCGCGCCGGGATACGGCGCAGGCCACGGCCCCCTTGATCACGGCTGGACCCTGCGGACATGACCTCGAGCCTGGAAGACCGTTTCGTCGATATCGTGCGGGGCGTTCCCACGACGATGCAGGTGCTGAAGACGGTCCGCGCGCTGGATCTGCCTGATTGGATGATCTTCTCGGGCGCTGTGTACCAGCCTGTGTGGAATCACCTGACAGGCCGGGCCCCGGACTACGGCATCAAAGACTATGACGTCGCCTATCACGACGACAGCGACACATCCTATGAAGCCGAGGACGTGGTGATCAAGCGCGTGGCCGCAGCGTTCGAGCCGCCGCTCCGTGATCTCGTGGAGGTTCGGAACCAGGCCCGCGTACACCTGTGGTTTGAGAAGAAGTTCGGCGCCGACGAGCCCTATCCGCCGCTGGAGGACAGCGCTGCAGCGTTGAAGCGCTTTGTGGCGACAGCCTTCTGCGTGGGTGTGCGCCTGGAAGCCGATGACCGTCTCAGCGTGTGGGCCCCGTTTGGGCTTGAAGATCTGTTCGCCATGCGGCTGCGTCCCAATCCTCTGCGATTGAAAGGCGCAGGGGGCTGGGAACGGACGACGGCCTCGGCCAAGGCGCGCTGGCCGGAGATCACGATCGAGCCCTGAGCCTGGATTGTCATCGGGACAATAAAGGCTTTGCCGACCGCGCCCGCCGCGCATAACAGCGATGTCCATCGGATTTCGCTAGAGCTTTCGCCATGCGCCAATGGACCATAGACGCCTTCGCCGACGGACCCTTCAAGGGCAATCCCGCCTGCGTGCTTGAACCCTTTGAGGCTTGGCCGTCGGCGGCGTGGATGCAAGCGCTTGCGGCTGAGAACAATCAGGCCGAAACGGCCTATCTGCTGCGGACCGAAGATCCCGCCCGCTTTGGCTTGCGCTGGTTCACCCCGACGCTCGAGGCGCCGCTATGCGGGCATGCGACGCTGGCGGCGGCGCATGTTCTGTTCGGCGAGTTGGGCGTTGATGTCCCGCTCTTGACGTTCGACACCTTGTCGGGGCCGCTGACGGTGCGCCGAGCCGGCGACGGCCTGGAAATGGACTTTCCCGCCGATCCGCCACGCCGCACCGAAGTCCCGGATGGCCTGGAGGCGGCGCTTGGCGCGAGACCGCGGGAGGTCTGGGCCGGCGCCTACTTGATCGCGGTGATGGACAATGAAGCGACCGTTCGCGGCCTGAACCCCGACCTCGGAGCCCTGAAGGGGATCGGGGGAGAGGCGACTGGCGGTCCGGGTCAAACGGTCGTGGTCGCGAAAGCGGACGAAGGGGCGGACTACGCCGTCGTCAGTCGGTTTTTCGCGCCCGGCTTCGGGATTCCCGAGGACCCCGCGACCGGTTCGGCGCACTGCATCTTGATGCCGCTCTATGGCGAAAGACTTGGGGTGAAGACGCTCAAGTTCCACCAAGCCTATCCGGGGCGGGGCGGGGACCTGGAATGCGAAAGCCGCGGCGCGCGCATTCTGTTGCGCGGCCGCGGCTTCACGGTCATGGAAAGCCAGCTCCGGCTGCAGCCGGGCTAGGTTCGCTTACCAGCGACGGTCTCCGCGATAGTCACGGTCGTGGCCGTAACCATAGCCGTAGTCGCGGTCATGACGCTCATAGCGGATCTGGGCGCTGATGCGGTCGAAGCGACGATCCAGGTCGGCGCGTTCCCAACGGCTCAGGCCGCCACGACGATAGTCATGTTCCAGGCGGGCGGCTTGGCGAAGCTCGGCGCGCAGGCGATAGGCTTCGCTCCGCGTCAGCGAGCCGTTGCGCAGGCCCATATCGATGCGACGCTCCAGCATGTCTTGGCGCTGGTTGATCGACTGGGCCGAGGCCGCGGCGGGAACGGTGGCGGCCGCCAGGGCCGAGACCGCAACGATCGGGATCAGGATCTTCTTCATCGGTTCGGTTCCTCTTCGAATGTCTTCGTCGCCACCGGAGGGAAGGGGTGGAAGCGACGTTGAGCTAAGAGAAGCACGCCTCGCCTGAAGCGGTTCTGAGCCGCTCGTTATCTTGCGTTCATGTTGAGAGGCGCTGTGAGGCTCTGGCCACGCGGCCTATGCGGCGTGGGAAATTCGGGTGTTGGTCACCGCGCCTTCGATGGCGTCGTAAAGCTTGCTCACTTCAATCGGCTTGGCGACGTGTCCGTCCATGCCGACCGCCAAATACTCCTCGACCTGATGCGCCAGGGCGTTCGCGGTCACGGCGATGATCGGCGTCCGCCGGCGCTTTTCCGCATGTTCCGCAGCGCGTATGGCCCGCGCGGCCTCGACGCCGTCCATGACGGGCATGTGGATGTCCATCAACACCACATCGAAGTCGCCGTCTCGCCAGGCCTCCACACAAGCTGCGCCATCGTCGACCAGCGTAACTTCGGCGTTCAAGGGCGCCAGGACCGCCGCGACGACCTTTTGGTTGGTCGGATTGTCGTCCGCCGCCAGGACCCGAAGGCGCGGTGGATCGACGGTCGATATGGCGGCGATCGGATCGCCGTCATCAATGTAGTGGACGTCGGTCAGGGTCTCTTCGCGCGGCAGGGCGACGAGCACGGTGAAGGTCGAACCACGCCCCTCGCGGCTTTGCACCTTGATCGACCCGTTCATCATCGCCGCCAACTCGCGACAGATGGCCAGTCCAAGCCCAGAGCCCCCAAAGCGGCGCGTGGTCGAGCTGTCGGCTTGCACGAACTTGTCGAACAGGCGCGGGAGGATTTCGGGAGAGATTCCGATACCGGTGTCGGCCACGTCGATCCGCAGGCCCGAGCCGTCTTCGGCCGAGGCGAAGCGAACCGCGACCGCGCCGTCCAGGGTAAACTTGAGGGCGTTCGAGATCAGATTGCCTAGAATCTGCCGCAGACGATCGGCGTCGCCGCGCCACAGGCCCTGAGCCTCCGGGGCCACCGCGACTTCGAAGGCCAGGCCCTTGGCGCGCGCCTGTGGGGCGAAGGTCTCACGAATCGACTGGGCGAGTTGGGCGATATCGAAGGGGCGATTCTGGATCTCCAGTCGCCCGGCCTCGATCTTCGACAAGTCGAGCACGTCGTTCAGGACGCCCAAGAGCACCGCGCCGGACTCGCGGATCACTGACAGGCGTTCGCGCTGAATATCGCTCAGCTTGTCCATGGCCATGACGTCGGCCATCGCCAGCACGCCGTTTAGAGGCGTGCGGATCTCGTGGCTCATGTTCGCCAGGAAGTGCGACTTCAAGACGTTCGCGGCGTTCGCGTCGTCGCGCGCCTTGACCAGTTCGGCCATCGCGCCACGCAGGTCCTGATCGTTGCACTCCAGGCGCGCCACGAGGTGGTTGAAGCTTTCGGTCAGGCTGCGGAACACATCATCGTCGGCGGTCTCCTCCACCGCCTTGAAGCGACCGCCGACGGCGGTCTCGTGCATGGCCTCGGAGAGACGCTCCATGGGGCGAGCGAGTCTGCGGGCCAGACTGTTGGCCAGAAGGATGGCCATGCCGGCCGCGCCGAAGAACAGCGCGCCAGTCAGCGCCAGGTCGCGCGCCAGGGTCTGGGCCAGACGAGGATGCTTGGCGACAAGCACCAGCGTGCCCACCGTCTTCGAAGACAGCTTGATGGGTTGTTTCAGCGTGTCGACGTCCGAGGGATTGGCCTCCCCCAACTGGGCGACAACCCGCCCCTTGGCGTCGATGATGCGGACGCCCGCGACGCCCGGCGCCTTGGCCACCGCCTCAAGGGCCCGGTAGACGCCGACCATGTTGTGGTCCGCTAGCGGCGCCGCCGCCCCAGCGGCGGCCATCTGCACGAGCACTTCGTGGTTCGCACGCGCTTCCTGGCGGGCCACGCTCCACTGCTGCAGCATGAAGCAGAGGCATGCCGCCACCAGCGCCAGCACGGTTGTGGCCAAGGCCACGCCGGCGATCCGCGCCTGCAAAGGCGCGTGGCTAGACGCGTTATGGTTGCGGATTTGGCTCATCGCACCCAGGAATTCAACTTGGGGATAATTTGCCTGAATGTTCCTAACGCTTCACTTCCATCCGAAGCGAGAGTTGCGCGTCAAAACAACGCTAACGCACATTTTCGCGTTGCTTTCGCGTTAACATTCCGTTTACCTTTGCCATTAGTGTTTTGTTAACGGAGGCGGGTGTGGAAAAGGTTTTTGTCGCTCAGCGCGTGGCTACCAAGCTGTTCGCTTCGGAAAACGCCGTCGATGCGGCGATGGTCGAAACGGCCGAACTGATGGCCGATCTCCTGAAGGCGCGTAAGGATCTCGGCGTTTCGGCCGTGGTCGGCGACCGCGCGGCGGCCAAGCTGGCCGAGGCGATGACCGCCCTGAGCGAAGCTCGCTCGGCGATGGTCGACGCGCACAACGAACTCAACGATGTGAAGCTGCGCATCGGCGTCCGCACCAAGATGATTGGTGTGGAAGACAAGCCGAAGGAGCCCCCGCAAGGCCATCTGCGCGAAGTCGGCTGAGCTAGATTGCAATAGTTTAATGCTTAAGGCCTCTAATTCAGGTTAGAGGCCTTTTTCATGTACACATCGCTCGGACCTTTTGTTGTTTGGTTCATCATCCTGGCGGTGTGCGCGTTTGCATACTTCAAGGGTGATCGTGCGGAGCGTTGGGGCGCTCTGACTGTCCTCGGTGGCAGCGTGTACGCACTCTTGATCCACTTGTTCGTTCCTAAAGAACTGCGTCCGACCCTCCTGCTGATGGGAGAGGGCGTCATGGGCGGTGCATTTCTGATGCTGGCTATGCGTTACCCCTCCGCTTGGCTCGGCGTGGTGGTGTTACTGCAAGCGATCCAATTCAGCCTGCACGCCTACTATCTCGTTGGCGAACGTAAGCACGACCTGACCTATGCGGTGATCAACAATGTCGACACCCTCGGCATACTGGCTTGCTTGACCATTGGGACGCTTTTGGCTTGGCGGCGACGCGCCCAAGCCGGAAAATAATTTCCCGAGGTGCGCGGAAATCCGCGTCCCGCGACAAATCTCTCCTTGCAATTCCAGCCGAGACGCGGTTTCTCGCCGGCGGGCCACGCCCCCCCAACGGGGCGCAGTCCATCTGTAAGGATGGGAGACATCGCTATGACCACGACCCTCGCCAAGCCGGCGATCCGCCCGGCTCGCCCCGAGTTCTCTTCCGGCCCCTGCGCCAAGCGCCCCGGCTGGACACCCGAAAATCTCAGAAACGCCGTCCTGGGTCGGTCGCACCGCTCCAAGCTGGGCAAGGCGCGCTTGAAGGCCGCCATCGACCAGACCCGCGAAGTGCTGGAAGTTCCGGCCGACTTTCTGATCGGCATCGTCGCCGGTTCGGACACCGGCGCTGTCGAAATGGCGATGTGGTCGATGCTGGGCGCGCGCCCCGTCCAACTGCTGGCCTTCGAGTCCTTCGGCAAGGACTGGGTCACGGACGTCACCAAGCAATTGAAGCTGCCCGACGTCGAGGTGCTGAGCGCGCCTTATGGCGAACTGCCGGACACCTCGAAGGTCGACCCGGCCAAGGACCTCGTCTTCACCTGGAACGGCACGACCTCGGGCGTGCGCGTGCCTAACGCCGACTTCATCTCGGCCGACCGTGAAGGCATCACCATCTGCGACGCCACCTCGGCCGCCTTCGCCCAGGACCTGGACTGGGCCAAGCTCGATGTCGTGACCTTCTCCTGGCAGAAGGCGCTGGGGGGCGAGGGCGCGCACGGGATCCTGATCCTGTCGCCGCGCGCCGTGGCCCGCCTGGAAAGCTACACGCCGGCCTGGCCGATGCCGAAGCTGTTCCGCATGACCAAGAACGGCAAGATCGCCGCCGACATCTTCGAAGGCGCGACGATCAACACGCCGTCGATGCTCTGCGTCGAAGATGCGTTGGACGCCCTGAAGTGGGCGTCGTCCGTCGGCGGTCTCGAAGGCATGCAGGCCCGCGCGGACCAGAACCTGAAGGTGCTGGCGGACTGGGTCGCCAAGACCCCGTGGGTCGACTTCCTGGCCGCCACGCCGGAGATTCGTTCGAACACCTCGGTGTGCCTGAAGGTGGTGGATCCCAAGATCGCCGCCCTGCCGGAAGACGCCCAGGCCGACTTCGCCAAGAAGCTGGCCAGCCTGCTTGAGAAGGAGGGCGCGGCCCTCGACATCGGCGGCTATCGCGACGCTCCGGCCGGCCTGCGCATCTGGTGCGGAGCCACCGTCGAGGCCTCGGACCTCGAGGCCCTGACGCCCTGGCTCGACTGGGCGTTCGTCACCGTCTCGGCCGAACTGGCCGCCGCTTAACTCGCGCTCTCCCTCCCCCTTGATGGGGGAGGGCAGGGGTGGGGGTGATCCCCCGCCGCCTCAGCAAGCACCCCCATCCCAACCCTTCCCCCATCGAGGGGGAAGGGCTCGATATCCGGAGAATGCCTCCATGACCGCTCCCCGCGTCCTCATCGCCGACAAGCTCAGCCCCGCCGCCGTAGACATCTTCAAGAACCGCGGCCTCGACTTCGACATCAAGGTCGGCCTCTCGAAGGACGAGCTGATCGCCGTGATCGGCGACTATGACGGCATCGCCATCCGCTCGGGCGCCAAGCTCGACAAGGACGTGATCGCCGCCGCCAACAAGCTGCGGGTCATCGCCCGCGCCGGCATCGGCGTCGACAATGTCGACATCCCGGCCGCTACGGCCAAGGGCATCGTCGTGATGAACACGCCCTTCGGCAACTCGATCACCACGGCCGAGCACGCCATTGCGATGATGTTCGCCCTGGCCCGCCAGATCCCCGCGGCCGATGTCTCGACCCAGGCCGGCAAGTGGGAAAAGAACCGCTTCATGGGCGTCGAGCTCTACGCCAAGACCCTGGGCCTGATCGGCGCCGGGAACATCGGCGGCATCGTCGCCGACCGCGCCCTGGGCTTGAAGATGAAGGTCGTGGCCTACGACCCCTTCCTGTCGCCCGAACGCGCTGTGGAAATGGGCGTCGAGAAGGTCGAGTTGGAAGACCTCCTGGCCCGCGCAGACGTGATAACCCTGCACACCCCGCTGACCGACAAGACCCGCAACATCCTGTCGGCCGAGAACCTGGCCAAGACCAAGAAGGGCGTGATGATCGTCAACTGCGCCCGCGGCGGCCTGGTCGACGAGGCGGCCCTGCGCAAGCTGCTGGACGACGGCCACGTCGCCGGGGCCGCCTTCGACGTCTTCGTGACGGAGCCGGCCAAGGAAAATCCGCTGTTTGGTTCGGACAAGGTCGTGGCGACCCCGCACCTCGGCGCCAGCACCAACGAAGCGCAGGAAAACGTCGCCCTCCAGGTCGCTGAGCAGGTCAGCGACTACCTGCTGACCGGCGCGGTCACCAACGCCCTGAACAGCCCCTCGATCACGGCCGAAGAAGCCCCCAAGCTGAAGCCGTTCGTGGCCCTGGCCGAGAAGATTGGCGCCTTCGCGGGCCAGATGGTCGACTTCGGCGTCAAGGCCATCGATATCGCCTACGAGGGCGAGGTCTCGAACCTCAACGTCAAGCCGATGACCTCGGCGGCACTGGCCGGCGTGCTGAAGCCGATGCTGGCCGAGATCAACATGGTTTCGGCCCCGGCCATCGCCAAGGAGCGCGGCATCACCGTCTCCGAAAGCCGCCAGGAGGTCAGCCCCACCTATGACAGCCTGATGCGCGTGACCATCACCACCGAGAAGGGCAAGCGCGCCTTCGCCGGCACGGTGATCGCCGGCGCCCCGCGCATCGTCGAGGTCAAGGGCATGGAGCTGGACGCCGCCTTTTCGCCCGCCATGCTGTACGTCAACAACCTGGACAAGCCGGGCTTCATCGGCGCGCTGGGCATGATGCTGGGCGAGGCGGGCGTCAATATCGCCACCTTCAACCTGGGTCGCGTGGCCGCCGACGAGGACGCGATCGCCCTGGTGGGGATCGACCAAGCGCCGGACGCTGGCCTGCTGGCCAAGATCCAGGCGCTGCCGCACGTGAAGGAAGCGCGCGCGCTGACGTTCTGAGGCTGATCGCCCTTCTCCCCTTGTGGGAGAAGGAGTCACCCGAAGGATGACGGATGGGGGGGTGCACGGTATGGCCGGCGCGACCCTTCGCCCGGCCCTTTGGGCCACCCTCTCCCGCAAGGGGAGAGGGAACACAAAGGCCCCGAATGTCTCTGCTGGTTCCCCGCAAAATCCGCTGGCCTGGCCTCCTGGTCTTCGTCACCGCTGTCGTTTTCACGCTCTATGCGGCCCTGGCGCCGGGGGATGACACCGCCGGCTTGATCCCCTGGGACAAGGCCAAGCACTTCATCGTCTTCTACGGCCTGACCTTCCTGGCGGCGATGGCCTTGCCCAAGAGCCGCTGGTGGAAGATCGCCGCCGTGTTGCTGGCGTTCGGCGTTGGCATTGAGATCCTACAGGGCTTGCCGATCGTCGGCCGCGACGCTGACGTGTTCGATATCGTCGCCGACGCCCTGGGCATCGGGTTCTTCTTCGGCCCGATCATCGCGACCCAGTGGATGAACGCGGACGACGCCTAGAAGCTGTCCACCCGTACTTCCCACGGCTTGCTCACGCCCGCCGCCGCGTCGAGGCCGCCTAGGATCCAGCGCCGGGTGTCGGCAGGATCAATGACCGCGTCGATCTCGAGGGCCGCCGCCATGCTCGTGGCCTTGCCCGCCGCATAGAGCCGCGCCACCAACTGGTCGTAGAGCGCCTTCTGCTTGGCCGGATCGGTCTCGGCCTCCAGCTCCTTGCGGTAGCCCAGCTTGACGGCGCCCTCCAGACCCATGCCGCCGAACTCGCCCGTGGGCCAGGCGGCGATGAAGGCGGGGCTGTGGAAGCTGCCGCCGGCCATCGCCTGGGCCCCCAGGCCATAGCCCTTGCGGGTGACGATCGTGAACAGCGGCGAGCGCAGCTTGGCGCCGGCGATGAACTGGCGGCTGACGCGGCGCACGGCGGCGGCGTCCTCGCTGTCGGGCCCCACCATGAAGCCGGGGGTGTCGCAGAGGCTCAGGACCGGCAGGGCGAAGGCGTCGCACAGCTGCAGGAAACGGGCGGCCTTCTCGGCGCCCTCGCAGTCGATCGCTCCGCCGAGGTGGCGCGGGTCGTTGGCGATCAGACCCATCGGGCGACCCTCGATCCGGATCAGGCCCGTGACCATCCCCGCCGCGAAGCCGCCGCGCAGCTCCAGGAATGACCCCTCGTCGACGAGGCCTGTGATCAGGGCCCGCACGTCATAGACTCGCAGGCGGTTCTCCGGGATCGCATGGCGGAGCCGGCGCTGATCGGGCGCGGTCCAGGTCGGCAGCGAGCCCTGGAAGTAGGACAGCGCCTGCTTGGCCAGCCGCGTGGCGTGGGCCTCGTCTTCGGCCAGGATGTCGATGACGCCGTTCTTCCACTGATGCGCAGACGGACCGATCTCCTCCGGCCGGAAGACGCCCAAGCCGCCGCCCTCGATCATGGCCGGGCCGCCCATCCCGAGGTTGCTGTCGCGGGTGGCGATGATGATCTCTGAAAGCCCTGCAATGGCGGCGTTGCCGGCGAAGCAGCGACCGGCGACGATGGCGATCTTGGGAACCAGACCCGACAGTTGCGCGAAGCTGCGGAAGGTCGGCACGTCCAGGCCCGCCACCGCCGTGGTGTCGGTGTCGCCCGGCCGCCCGCCGCCGCCTTCCGCGAACCAGACCACCGGCAGCTTCTGGTCGGCGATCACCGCCATCAGCCGGTCAGACTTGCGATGGTTCATCGCGCCCTGCGTGCCGGCCAGTACGGTGAAGTCATAGGCCAGCGCCGCCGTTCGCGCCTTGTCGGGCGGGAACAGCGCGCCGTTGACCGTCCCGATCCCGGTGATCAGGCCGTCGGCGGGGGTGTTGAGGATCAGGTCCTCGGTTGTACGGCGACGCTTCTGGGCGGCGATCGCCAGGGCGCCATATTCCAGGAAGCTGCCCGGATCGACCAGATCGTCGATGTTCTCGCGGGCGGTGCGGTGGCCGGTCTTGCGCCGCTTGGCGACGGCGTCAGGGCGAGCCTCGTCCAGGGTGTGGCGATGGCGGGCGACGACATCGGCGAGGTCGGGGCGAAACGCGTCCAGGTCCTCCTGGACGGCCTGCGTTTCAGCGGTGCCCTGCACCTCCGCCGGTTCTAGGAACGCCAGGGGCTGACCTTCGGCGACGGTCTGTCCCGCCTCGATGGCGATCTTGACCACTCGACCGCCGGCGCTGGCGCAGACGAGGTGCTCCATCTTCATCGCTTCCAGTACGGCAAGGGCCTGACCCGGACGGACGAGGTCGCCTTCGCGGATGGTGATCGCGCCCACTACGGCCGCCAGGGGCGCGGCGACAGGCTCGGCGCCCGCCAGCCCCTCGAAGTCGGCAACGTCCGTCGCCGCCTCGGGCGTCAGGTGTTGAGCCTCCGCAGCCAGGGCTTCAGCGTGCTGGGCGATGAAGGTGGTGGTAGCCTCGCCGGTCACGGCCGTCGGATGGGCGAGGATCGCACGGATCAGCGGGGCGGTTGTGGCGACGCCCGAGACCTTCAACTCAGCCAAGGCGCGCTCCAGCCGACTGGAAGCGTCGCTGGGCGTCCGCCCACGGACGATCACCTTGGCCAGCAGGCTGTCATAAGCCGCACCGACGGCCAGGCCGGGGACGACTCCCGCATCGACGCGCACGCCGGGACCGCCCGGCGCCGTCCAGGCGCTGAGGGTTCCGGCGGAGGGACGCACCTGGCCGTCGGCGGTAAGGGTCTCGGCGTTGATCCGCGCCTGGATGGCCACGCCGAAAGGCGGCGGGGCGTCGGTCAGGCCGAGCTCGTCCAGGCGTTTTCCTGCCGCCAGATCGAACTGTAGCCGCACGAGGTCGAGGCCCGTGACCTCCTCGGTCACCGTGTGCTCGACCTGCAGGCGCGGATTGACCTCGATGAAGAAGGCCTCGCCGCCCAAGGGCGAATGCGGAGCGACCTCGACCAGGAACTCGACCGTGGCCAGGCCCCGATAACCAGCGCACAGGCGCTCGGACCAGCCGGCGAGGGCGGCGCGCAGGTTGTCGGGGAGGGCGGCCGGCGCGATCTCGACCAGCTTCTGGTTTCGTCTCTGTAGCGAGCAATCGCGATCGCCCAGCGCCAGCACCTCGGCGCCGTCGCCGATGATCTGCACCTCGATATGACGGGCGCGCTCGATCAGCTTCTCAGCGTAGAGACCGCCGTCGCCGAACGCGGCCAAGGCTTCGCGTTCGCAGGCGCCGAAGGCGGCGTCCAGTTCGCCGGGGTCGAGCACCATGCGCATGCCCCGCCCGCCGCCGCCGGCTCGGGCCTTCAGCATGATCGCACCATGCTCGGCCTGGAAGGCGCGGGCGGCGTCCAGGCTGATCGCGCCGGTTCCGGGGATCAGCGGCAGGCCGCGCTCGGCGGCCAGGGCGCGGGCGGCGGCCTTGTCGCCGAAGGTGGCGAGGTGCTCGGGCGAGGGGCCGATGAACACGATCCCCGCCTCGGCGCAGGCCCGCGCCAGGGCCGGGTTCTCCGACAGGAAACCATAGCCGGGATGCAGGGCGTCGCAGCCTTGCGCCTTGGCGGCGGCCACCACAGCGGCGATGTCGAGATAGGCCCGCGCGCCGGCGCCAGACAGGGCGACAGCGAGATTCGCAGCGCCGGCATGCGGGCTTTGCCTGTCGTCGGTGGCGTACACAGCCACGCTCTCGATCCCCGCCTCAGTCGCCGCGCGGGCGATCCGGACAGCGATCTCGCCCCGGTTGGCGATCAGAACTCTGGAGAGGGACATGACGCTTCCTGCGAGGCTTCATACGGCCGTTTGAGACACTTTGGCCGCTCGGGCGCGACTCTCCAAGCCTTGACTCTCTAGCCTGAGAAGATCAGAACAAAAGTGGAACATGGAGTTGGGAATGGCCGGATCGCGCGAGGCGCGTCTTGCGGCCCTGAGAGGCCGGATCGCCGCGATGGAAGCGGGGACTCGGACTCCGACTCCGGTGCTGTCGTTCGGAGAACCGGCGATCGACGGATGCTTTCCGGGCGGTGGTCTGCCGCTCAGCGGCTGGCATGAGGTGACCGGCGCGGGGCTGGAAGACGAGATCGGCGCGGCGCCCGCCGCCTTTGTCGCGCAACTGATCCGTAGACTGACGGATCGGAAAGGCGGGGCTGTGGTCTGGGTGGCGCGGCGGGCCGATCTCTTCGCGCCGGGTCTACTGGGACTGGGGTTTCCGGCGGCGCGGCTGATCCAGGTCCGGGCCCGCGACGAGGCTGAAACCCTCTCGCTGCTGGAGGACGCGCTGTCGACCCAGGGCGTCGCCGCCGCTGTGGCCGAGGCCGAGGCGCCGGACCTGACCGCCGGCCGTCGCCTGCAACTGGCCTGCGAGAAGCGCGGCGGTTTTGGCGTGGTGCTGCACCGCCGTCCCTACGGAGGGCGAGCGGGAGGGAAGCCAAGACTCGTTTCCGGCTCGGCGTCGTTCAGTCGCTGGCGGATTGCGCCGGCGCCCAGTGGCCCGCCGCCGGACGATATCGGCCTGGGGCCGCCGCGATGGCGGGTCGAACTCGAGCGCTGTCGGGGCGGGCGTCCTGGCGGCTGGATCTTGCAAGCTCAGGAGGCCGGCCATGGCCCGCATCCTTTCCGTCTGGTGTCCCAACTGGCCGATCACGACGTGGCGGCGGCGGAGGCCGTGCGGCGCGTCGGGTAAGTCATCTTCCCCCCAGGGGGGAGGAGGCCGCAGGCCGGAGGGGGAGGAGGCCGGATCTACGGGACTCCCCCCTCCGTCGCCTACGGCGACACCTCCCCCGCTAGGGGGAGGATCTGCTGAAGCCCCCTTCGCCCTTCTCGTCTCCGAGCGCGGAACCCGCCGCCTCGCCGCCGTTGATGATCAGGCTCGGTCTCTGGGTCTGTACCCGGGTCAGAAGGCTGCCGACGCCCTGGCCCTGGTCCCCAACCTCGTCACGGCCGACCATGATCCGGCGGCTAATCGCGCGGCGCTCGAAGCGCTGTGCGACTGGTGTGTGCGCTTCTCGCCGGCGGTGGCGATCGACGGTGACGATGGCTTGTTTCTCGACATCACCGGAACCGACCACCTCTGGGGCGGGGAGGCGGCCATGCTGGTCGATCTGGTCTCCCGGCTGGCGCGCTGGGGCGTTCCCGCGCGGGCGGCGATCGCCGACACGGCCGGCGCGGCCTGGGCCTTGGCGCGGTTCGGGTCCGACCTCGCCATCGCGCCGCCGGGGGAGCAGAGGGGCGCAATCGCGTCGCTTCCCGTCGCGGCCTTGCGCCTGGGCGAAGCCGCCGAAGCCCAGTTGCCGCGCCTCGGGCTGCATCGCGTCGGGCAGGTGCTGGCCCTACCCCGGGCGCAACTGGCCAGGCGCTTTGGCCTGGCGGCGGTGCTGCGCCTGGATCAGGCGTTGGGCCAGGCTGCTGAGGCCCTGACCTTCCGTCGTCCGGCCTCGCCGTGGTTTGACCGTCTGGCCTTCTTCGAGCCGATCAGCGCGCCCGAGGATCTGGCGCGTGTCGCCGCTGACGCTCTGGCCCTGATCTGCGCGCGGCTGGAGGCTGAGGGGCGCGGCGCAAAGCGGTTCGAGGTGGTCTTCCACCGGCTGGACGGACGGGCCTTCCCAGTGTGGGTGGGGCTGGCGCGGATCGGTCGTGACCCTCAGCGGCTTGCCAAGCTGGTCAAGCCCAAGCTCGACGTTGTGGACCCGGGCTTCGGGATCGAGGTGGTCACGGTTCACGCCTCGGCGGTGGAGCCGATGGCGGCGGCGCAGGAGCGTCTCGACGCCGAAGCCGACGCCAGCACCGATGAGACGCTGGCGCCGCTGATCGACCGCCTGGTCAACCGGTTGGGCGAGAACCGGGTCTGGCGCGCCGATCCGTTCGAGAGCCATCTGCCTGAACGCTCGGTCGTGCGCGTGGGGCCGCTGGATCCGCCCCCGTCGGCGCGATGGGATCCCGACAGACCGCGACCGGTGCGGCTGTTCAAGCGGCCTGAGGTGATCGTCGCCATCGCGGCCGAGCTGCCCGACTATCCGCCGCGCCTGTTCACCTGGCGGGGGCGCTCCCATCGCGTTCGACGGGCCGAGGGGCCGGAGCGTATTGGCCAGGAATGGTGGCGGGCCGGGGTGGAGAAGGGCCAGACCGGGCCGGGTAAGATCCGGGACTACTACCGTGTCGAGGACGACGCCGGCGGCCGGTTCTGGATTTTCCGTCAGGGCCTCTATGGCGGCGAGGACGCGCCGAAATGGTGGATTCATGGCCTGTTTGGTTAGGGGAGGGACCTAGCCATGCGCGCGCCCGCCTATGCCGAACTGCAGGCGACCACCAACTTCTCGTTTCTGCGCGGCGCCTCGCATGCCGAGGAGCTGGCGCTCACGGCCGAGGCGTTGGGATTGACAGCGATCGGCATCGTCGACCGCAATAGCCTGGCCGGCGTGGTGCGCGCCTGGACGGCGGCCAAGCAGCGCTCGATCCGTGTACTGACGGGTTGCTGCCTGGACTTCATGGACGGTACGCCAAGCCTGCTTTGCTATCCTACCGACCGCGAGGCGTTCGGCCGACTGACCCGGCTGCTGACCATCGGACAGCTGCGGGCCGAGAAGGGCGAGTGCCACCTCACCTGGAGAGATTTTCTCGACCATTCCGAGGGGCAGTTGGGACTGATTGTGCCGCCCCGGGTCCTCGATGACTCGTTCGAGCAGAATCTCACGCGCATGGCCGGCGACCTGCGGGGCCGTTCGTGGCTGGCCGCCAGTCGGGCCTATGCCGCCCGCGATCTGCAGCGCTTGGCGCGGCTCGAGGGTCTCGGTCGGACCTCCGGAGCGCCGATGGTCGCCACCAATGACGTGCTCTATCACGGCCCCGAGCGGCGCCCGCTGCAGGACGTGATCAGTTGCGTGCGCGAGCACTGCGCGATCCAGGAGGCGGGGTTCCGGCTGGAAGCCAACGCCGAGCGCCACATCAAGTCACCCGAAGAGATGGCGCGCCTGTTCGATCGTTGGCCGCGCGCGGTCGAACGGACGGTCGAGATCGTCGAGCGGATCGGCTTCGACCTGAAGGACATCCGCGAACAGTACCCGGACGAACCTGTCCCGCCCGGAAAGACCGCGATGCAGCACCTGACCGACCTGACCTGGAAGGGGGCGGCCTGGCGCTATCCGAATGGGGTCAGTGCGAAGGTCACGGCCCAGATCCAGGAGGAGCTGCGGCTGATCGAGAAGATGAACTATCCCAACTACTTCATCACCGTGCACGACATCGTGCGCGAGGCGCGTAGCATGGGAATCCTCTGCCAGGGGCGGGGCTCCGCGGCCAATTCCTCGGTCTGTTTCTGCCTAGGCGTGACGGCGATCGACCCCACCGAGCACCGCCTGCTGTTCACCCGCTTCATCTCCGAGAACCGAGGCGAGCCGCCCGACATCGACGTCGATTTCGAGCACGATCGGCGCGAGGAGGTCATGCAGTACGTGTACCGGCGCTATGGCCGGGACTATGCGGCCATCTGCGGGACGGTGATCCACTATCGCCCGCGCAGCGCTATCCGCGACGTCGGCAAGGCGCTGGGCCTGACCGAGGACGTCACCAGCCTGCTGGCCGGCACGGTTTGGGGCAGCTGGGGCGACGGTCTGCCGGAAGATCATCTGCGCAAGGCGGGGCTGGATCCAAAGGCGCCGGAGATCGCCCGCGCGGTCGGGCTGGCGAACGCGCTCATCGGCTTTCCGCGTCACCTCTCCCAGCATGTCGGCGGCTTTGTCCTGACCAAGCGTCGCCTGGACGAGACCGTACCGATCGGCAAGGCGGCGATGAAGGACCGCACCTTCATCGAGTGGGACAAGGACGACATCGACAGCCTAGGGCTGATGAAGGTCGATATCCTGGCGCTGGGCATGCTGCACGCCATCCAGCGAGCCATGACGATGCTGCGCGAAGACCACGGCCAGTCCTGGCTGAAGGACCTGGCCGACATCCCCAAGGAGGTTTCAGGCGTCTACGACATGCTCTGTGCGGCCGACAGCGTGGGCGTGTTCCAGGTCGAGAGCCGCGCCCAGATGTCGATGTTGCCCAGGCTGCGGCCGCGCGAGTTCTACGATCTGGTCATCCAGGTGGCGATCGTGCGTCCAGGGCCGATCCAGGGCGACATGGTCCATCCCTATCTGAAGCGCCGGAATGGCGAGGAGCCGGTTGACTGGCCCAAGCCCTCGCCCGAGCATGGTCCGCCCGACGAACTCCAGGAGATCCTGGGCAAGACCTTCGGCGTGCCGCTGTTCCAGGAGCAGGCCATGAGCCTGGCCATCGAGGCGGCCAAGTTCACGCCCGACGAGGCCGATGGCCTGCGCAAGGCCATGGCGACCTTCCGCAATCTGGGCTCGCCGGACGCCTATCGTCACAAGTTCATCGAGGGGATGGTCGGGCGCGGCTATGAGCGGGCCTTCGCCGAGCGGTGCTTCAAGCAGATCGAGGGCTTCAGCCACTATGGCTTTCCGGAGAGCCACGCGGCCAGCTTCGCCAAGCTGGTCTATGTCTCGGCCTGGATCAAATGGGCCTGGCCCGACGTATTCTGCGCGGCCCTGATCAACGCCCAGCCGATGGGCTTCTACCAGCCGGCCCAGCTGGTACGGGACGCGCGAGAGCACGGGGTCGAGGTGTTGCCGCCGGATATTCTGGCCAGCGACTGGGACTGCACGCTGGAACCCATCAGCGCGGGCTTCCGGGCTCCTCACGTACGCCACGACAAGATCGCGTGCCAGGAGACCCGGCCGCGCTGGAAAGCGGTGCGTCTGGGCCTTCGGCAGATCAAAGGCCTGAAGGAGAAGATCGACATCCCGCCGCTGCTGAAGGCCCGGGCCGAGGGCGCTCGTACGCCGGCCGAGTTCGCCCAGGGGGGCGTGCCGCAAAAGGCGCTGGAGCTGCTGGCCGAAGCCGACGCCTTCGCCTCGGTGGGGCTCAGCCGCCGCGAGGCCCTCTGGGCGGTCAAAGGTTTGAAGGGTGAGCACAAGGCGCCCGTCCAGGCGCCGCTATTGGCGGGGCTGCCCCTGTTCGAAGAGCGTGTGGCTCTGCCGGCTATGGCCGCCACTCAGGAGGTGGCCGAGGACTATCGCACCACGAGCCTCTCCTTGAAGGCCCATCCGATCGGCTTCTACCGATCGATGCTGGCCGCCCGGGGCGTGGTCCCGGCTGAGCGGCTGCTGTCTCTGAAGGACGGCGCCAAGGTGTCGGTGGCCGGTCTTGTCCTGATCCGCCAGCGGCCCGGCACAGCCAAGGGCGTGGTGTTTGTCACCCTGGAGGACGAGACGGGCGTGGCTAATGCGGTGGTCTGGAAGGATCGGTTCGACGCAGATCGCAATGTGGTGATGACCGCCTCGTTCCTGATCGTTCAAGGGCGGGTTCAGCGGGCCGACAATGTGATCCACGTCGTGGCCGAGCGCTTCACCGACCTGTCGGCCGAGCTCTCCAGCCTGCGCGACGAGCCAGGCGCGCCGGCCCCCCGCGTGCGTCAGAAGGTTTCGGGCCGTCTGCTCCGGAGTCGTGATTTCCACTGAGGCAGGGCGGGGGAAGCGCCCGTGCGACGCCTCCCCCTCATGGCCTGCTAGAGCGTCGCCATGTCGATCACGAAGCGATAGCGCACGTCGCTCTTCTGCATACGCTGGTAGGCGGCGTTGATCTGGTCGATCGAGATGACCTCGATGTCGGCGACGATGTTCTTTTCGCCGCAGAAGTCGAGCATCTCCTGCGTCTCCTTGATCGAGCCAATCATGGAGCCCGCCAGGGTGCGACGACCCGGGATCAGGGCGAAGGCGTTGAGCTGGGCCGGTTCCTCCGGCGCGCCGACCAGCACCATCGTCCCGTCGATCTTCAGCAGCGCCAGGTAAGCGCCCCAGTCCAGCGGCGCCGAGACGGTGCAGATGATCAGGTCGAACGTATCGGCCAGGGTCTCGAAGGTCTTGGGGTCGTTGGTGGCGTAGTAGTGGTCCGCGCCCAGCCGCAGGCCGTCGTCCTTCTTGGACAGGGTCTGGCTCAGAACCGTGACCTCCGCGCCCATGGCGTGGGCCAGCTTGACGCCCATATGGCCAAGACCCCCCATGCCCAGGATCGCCACCTTCTTGCCGGGACCGGCGTTCCAGTGGCGCAGCGGCGAATAGAGCGTGATGCCGGCGCACAGCAGCGGCGCGGCGGCGTCCAGCGGCAGATGCTCAGGGATCGACAGGACGTAGTCGTCCTTGACCACGATGTGGTCGGAGTAACCGCCGTAGGTCGGCGTGTCCGAACCCGGCTCGAAGGCGCTATAGGTCAGCACCAGGCCGGGCTGGTACTGCTCGCGGTCCAGGTCACGCGCAGCCTTGCAGGTGACGCAGCTGTCGACGAAGCAGCCGACGCCGACATGGTCGCCTTCCTTGAAGCGGGTGATGTTCGCGCCGACGGCGGTGACGACGCCGGCGATCTCGTGGCCGGGGACGATCGGATAGACGCTCTGACCCCAGCCGTTGTCGACCATATGAATGTCGGAGTGGCAGACCCCGCAGTACTTGATGGCGATAACGACGTCGTCAGGGTTGGGATCGCGACGATCAAACGTGAAGGGCGCAAGCGGCGCGCCCGCGGCGGGCGCCGCGTAACCTTTGGCGGTGGCCATGGGATAGTCCTCGGATTTTGGGAGACGATCGGGGAGGATCGCGGACCTCGTATCTCACGAGAAATCCGAACCTGTTAGATCGATCCTCCAAGTCTCCTGCACGATCCTCCAGCGCCGCGTTTACGACGCCCGGATCTTCACCACCTTGGACGGGCCGACCTGACGAAGGTCCTCCACCAGTTCGAACAGACGGGCGCGCACGCCGGCTTCGTCGCCGACTTCCGCCAAGCCGTCCAACTCTGCCAGGCGCTCGTCCGCGATGGTCGGAGCGGGGGCCAAGCGCACCGCTTCCATGATGCCCGGCGCCTTGAGGCGCGCGACCTCGTTCACGTCGACGAGCGTCTCCGTCAGCTTCTCGCCGGGCCGAAGGCCCGTGATCTGGATCTCGATGTCACGCCCAGGCGTGAGGCCCTGAAGCTCGATCATCCGCCGGGCCAGGTCGATGATCTTCACTGGTTCACCCATCTCGAGGGTCAGCACGCCCGCTTCGGGTTCGGACGCGATCATCGACAAGGCCACGGCGCGGAGCACGAGCTGCACGGCTTCGGGGATGGTCATGAAGTAGCGCTCGACCTCGGCGTGGGTCAGGGTGATCGGGCCGCCACGAGCGATCTGGCTCTTGAAGATCGGGACGACCGATCCGGCTGACCCCAACACGTTGCCGAAGCGCACGATGCTGACCCGCATGTCGCCGCCGCCGCCGTACTGGCGCGCGACGGCCTCAGCCACCCGTTTGGCCGCGCCCATGACGCTGGTCGGCGCGACGGCCTTGTCGGTCGAGATCAGGGCCAGATGCGCCGCGCCACAGGCCTTCGCGGCGACAGCCACGTTACGGGTGCCCAGCACGTTGGTGCGAACGCCTTCGCACGGATGATTTTCGACCAGCGTGACATGCTTCAGCGCCGCCGCGTGGAAGATGATGTCCGGCTTCATCTCCGCGAACACGCGCTGGACGCGCGCGGCGTCGCGGACATCGCAGAGCGCTTCACGTCGGGCGAGGATCGGGTGCCGCTCGGCGATCTCCCGATCGATGTGGAAGAGATTGTACTCGGAGGCGTCCACCATGGTCAGGTGCGCGCAACCGCTGGCGGCGATCTGACGGCAGAGTTCGGAACCGATGCTGCCGCCCGCGCCGGTCACCAGCACCCGTCGGCCGGACACGAGGGCGCGGACGGGCTCAGGATCGAGGCGCACCGGCGGCCGGCTCAAGAGTTCTTCGATGCTGATCTCGCGCAGCAGGGGCGTGTTCGCCGCAGCGCCCATCTCAACCACGCCGTGACGGCGCAGCAGGCGCACGCCTTCGGTTTTCAGGCGACCCAGGCGCTCGGCGCCGAAGGTGCTCATCGCGCTGTCGGTGAGGAACAGGATGGCGGCCGGCGACAGGCCGCTGTCGCGCAGGCGGGCCAGGACGCTGTCGAAGTCGGCGATGGAGCCCAGCACGCAGACGCCGCGCAGCTCGTCGCCCGTCTCGCGGTCTAGCGGGGAGACCACGCCGATCGGCGCGTAGCGTTCGCCAAGGCCGGCCGGCGCGCGCAGGAAAGCTTCGGCTTCGGAGGCTGAGCCAATGATCAGCAGCCTGGGCAGGGCCGGGTGCATTGAGGCGGGGCCAAGGCGCAGCACCGAGTCGAGCAGCATCCGCTCGTGCAGGCTGCGGCGGACAACCCGTAGCGCCGAGAGGAGCGCGGCCTGGATGAGGGCCGCGCCGGCCACGGTGCGCAAGCCGCCGTCGATTCCCGGATGGGTCAGGCGGGTGATGACCAGAAACGCCGCCGCCGTCAGCACGGCGGACCGGAGCAGTCTCAGGTGGTCGGTGGCGGAGACGAAGCGCCACGGGGCTCGCTCGACTCGGAAGGCCAGCTCGACGATGAACGCCGCCATGCCGTACAGGGTCGCCTGTAACAGCGTGTCCCGCGTGAACGGCATGTCGATGACGAGATAGCGACCCGCAAGCAGGGCCACGAAGGCCAGCAGAACGTGGGTCGCGATCTTTCCTGCATGCCCCATGAAACGAACCTCTGAAGCGGTGAAGGTCGGGTCACGCCCGGCGAACTCAAATCCGGGCTTAGCACGTCAATTCTATGTCGTCGCGTTTTCAGCCGCGCCGGAGCGGCAGAACTTCCACCAGGTCTCCCGTCGCGGCGGCGGGCGCTCCGACCGGTCGCCGCAGCAGAGCATCGGCGCGCGCGAACACGCCGACCAGCGAGGAATCCTGATCGGGGAATGGCGTCGCCACCGCTCGCCCGTCTGGATCTGTCGACAGCGAAGCCCGCATCCAGTGCTCGCGCGGGCCGCCTGCGGGAAGCGGGATGGCCAAACGCGCGGGCGCCAAGCGAATGTCCGGCGCCGCCCCGGTGAGCGCCGCCAACAGCGGCCGTAGGAAAAGCTCTGCGCAGACCAGCGCCGAGGCCGGGTTGCCAGGCAGGCCCAGAACGCGGCGACCGTCTGCCAGGCGTCCGCTCCAGGTCGGTTTTCCTGGGCGCAAGGCGACCGTCTCGACCGACAGCGCCAAGCCCAGCGTCTTGAGCGCGGGCTTGACCAGATCGTGGTCGCCGACAGAGGCGCCGCCGATCGTGACAATAAGATCAACCTGTACTGGGGCCACAGCATCGGCGATCGCTTGGGCGTCGTCGCCTTGCGCGCTGAGCCGGACCGCCTCGCCGCCCCAGGCCTCAATCAGAGCCGCCAGGCTGAACGAGCCGCTCTCGAAAATCTGGTCGGAGCGAGGCGTCGCGCCGGGCGGAACCAGTTCGTCGCCCGTGGCTAGAACCGCCACGCGGGGGCGCCGCGCCACTGAGACTTCGGCGCGCCCGGCCGCGGCGATGAGGGAAAGGCGCCAGGGGTCGATGACGACGCCGGCCTCCAGCAGGACGTCGCCGGACTTGAAGTCGCCTCCCGCGGGCCGGATGTTGGCGCGAGGGTCCTCTCCCGCGTCAAAACGGACTTCGTCGCCGTCGCGGACGGCTTCCTCCTGGATGACGACAAGATCTGCGTTGGCCGGGATGGGCGCGCCGGTGAAGATCCGCACCGCTTCGCCTGCGCCGACAGGGCTTGGGTAGGCGGCGCCGGCCGCGCTTTCACCGACGATCCGAAAGCGCGCGCCAGGCGCGTAGTCGGCGCGCCGGATCGCCCAGCCGTCCATGGCCGAGGCGGCGAAGGGCGGTTGCGCGCGATCGGCGATGATAGGCTCAGCCAGACACCGCCCCAGGCTCTGGGTCAGGCGCACGGATTCAACGCCCAGACGGAACGCATCGGCGAGGATGCGCCGGCGCGCCTCTTCGACGGTCAGGTTTCTGAGGCTTGGAGAGGGCGAGTCGACCATCGTCAGACCGTAACCGATCCGGCGTCAGGGGCTCTAGCCGACGAACGCCCGCTCGATCACGAAATCGCCCGGTTCGGCGTTGGAGCCTTCCTTCAGGCCGTGGGCCTCGAGCAGGGCCGCCGTGTCCTTGATCATCGCCATCGAGCCGCACAGCATCGCCCGGTCGTTTTCCGGATCGAACTTGTCGCCCTCGATCCCCAGATCCGAGAACAGCTTGCCGCTGTTGATCAGGTCGGTGAAGCGGCCTTGCCGCTCGAACGGTTCGCGGGTCACCGTCGGATAGTAGGTCAACTGGGCGCGGGCCTCGTCCCCGACCAGCGGATCGTCGAAGATCTCTTGGGTGAAGAGGTCGCGATAGGCCAGTTCCTTCACCTCGCGCACGCCATGGGCGACGATGACCCGCTCGAAGCGGCTGTAGGCGTCGGGATCGCGCGCGACCGACAACCAGGGCGCCAGGCCCGTGCCGGTGCCGAACAGGAACAGCCGCTTGCCGGGACGCACGGCGTCCAGCACCAGGGTGCCGGTCGGCTTCTTGCCCAGAAGGATTTCGTCGCCTTCCTGGATCAACTGCAGGCGCGAGGTCAGCGGGCCGTCGGGGACCTTGATCGAGAAGAACTCCAGTTCTTCGGCGAACGAGGGCGAGCCGATCGAGTAGGCGCGCAAGATGGGCTTCTTTTCACCCAGCTCTTCCCGCGTCGGCAGGCCGATCATCACGAACTCGCCGGACCGGAAGCGAAAGCTTGCGGGGCGGGTGATCGCGAAGCTGAACAGTCGGTCCGTCCAGTGTTTCACCCACAGCACCTTCTCGACGAAGTACGGGGCTTCCTTCACGGGGGCGGCGGCGGTCGCGTTGGCCGTCATCTGAATTCTTCGTGTCCCTGACGCGCTCAGCGCGGAAAAGGCGGGCGCGCCCACGGCGCATGATGGAGCCGCCCAGGCCCTTCGGCGGCGCCTGTCTCATGTGTGGAAGCGCATCGTGATGTCAACGCCGGTTGTCTAATGCCGGGTTGGGAAAAACTCCTGCCCGGCACGTCGCCGCACGCCCATGCAGCGTGTCGAAAGTCGACCAAAAGTATTTCCGAGAACGCAAATATAAAAAATCAAGTTTGCAAACAGTTGTTTGACTGGCGAGGCCAAGATGCTTGGGCGGAAGATTATTTCTGGTGTGACGTCAGGTGTGTCCGAGGCGTGCCCCTGTCGACGCCTTCGCGACGATGGGCGTTCCCTGTCTCAAGGACGTGCAGACCAAGTTTTCGAAAACGGCGAAATTGTGATTGCCGCACCCCGAAACCGAGCGCAGACTTCACGTTGCTTCGTTCGCGAAGCCAACGATACGGAGGAACGTATGCGGGTTTGGTTCTCAGGGGCCGCCGCAGCGGCCAGTCTAGTAGCGGTTGGTTTGGCCGGTTGCAGTGACGGTGGCGCGAAGACAAAAGTCGCGCAGGCTCAGCAAGTCATCGTGGAAGCGACGCCTGTTACGGCGTCGGGTTGTGTCCGTCCGGTGGAGAACACCGACTGCCTCGTCGTAAAGGGACGTGGCGGCGGATACTATGACATCAGCACGGCGAGTCCGGCTCCGGACCTGAGCAAGGGGGTTGCGATCTCCTTGCAAGGCAAGGACATGGGCAAGAACACGCAGTGCGGCCGCCAACTGACGGACGTGCGGTGGTCTTACCTCGGCATTCAATGTGGCGCGTCCGTCCCCGCCAGCAGTTCGTCAACGGACAAGGGCGACAAGGCCAAGGAAAGCAAGGCGGGATAGCGTTTGATAGCCCGCCCTCTATCCCTCGCCGGAGCCCGGATCGGTTCGGGTTTTCGGCGAGCGGGTGGTGTCCGCCGCACCCTTGGGTTCTGTCGCTGGGCGCGGCGCCTCGCCTTCTTGAGCGGGGCGCATGTTCTCGTGCTCGACTTCGCGATTCGAGGGGCGGTCTTGCGTGGGCGGGTTCGATAGGCTGGGCATGAGCGGGTAACGTGCGGCGCGCAGCTTTGATCCTGGAAGGCCGGGCGAAAGGCCCATGCCGCGAAGTTCCGCACGCCAAAAGCGGCAATCCTCCGCGCCCCGCTTGCCGGGCGAGTGCGACCCTGCTAAATGGCGCGGCTCTGGCGACAGAGACAGGCGCGCCGAGGCTTGAACGCTTCCGGCGCGCTGTCTGTCTCCGGATGTCCGTCGGCCCGAAAGGGCGGTCGGTCCGCAGGAGTGTAGCTCAGCTGGTAGAGCATCGGTCTCCAAAACCGAGGGCCGGGGGTTCGAGTCCCTCCACTCCTGCCACTATATGTTTCCGACGGGTCGGTGTTTCGGCCCGATCGTTTTGGCCTCCGGGGCGCTCGCCGACCCGAGTCATTTAGAAAGTCGTGAGCCTCAAGAGCATGGCCAGGAAACCGGGATCCAGCCCGTCCGCGATGAAGAACCGCGCCGCTAAGACGGCGGCGGCGATGGCGCCTGCCGGCGCCGGCGCGACGGGCGCCGCCGCTCCCGCTCCGAAGAAGCGCACCAGCCCGGTGCAGTTCTTCCGCGAAGTGCGCGCTGAGGCTCGCAAGATCACCTGGACCACCCGCAAGGAGACCTGGATCACCTCGGTGATGGTCTTCATCATGGTGGTGCTGGCTTCGCTGTTCTTCACCGCCGTGGACGGCGGCATTGGCTTCGCCATCAACCAGCTTCTGAAGCTGGCGACCGCGGGATAAGATAGAGACGATGAGCACCGAAACCGCGTCCAACCCGAACCACAAGTGGTACATCGTCCACGCCTACTCGAACTTCGAGAAGAAGGTGGCCGAGAGCATCCGCGAGCAGGCCAAGAACCAGGGCCTGGAAGAGAACTTCTCCGAGATCCTCGTGCCGACCGAAGAGGTCGTCGAGATCCGTCGCGGCCGGAAGGTCAACGCCGAGCGCAAGTTCTTCCCCGGCTATGTGCTGGTGAAGATGAATCTCTCGGACGAAGCCTATCACCTGATTAAGAACACTCCGAAGGTCACGGGCTTCCTGGGCAGCGGCTCCAAGCCGATGCCGGTTTCTGAAAAGGAAGTTCAGCGGATCGTCGGCGCCATCGAAGAAGGCGTCACTGCCCCGAAGGCCGTGGTGCTGTACGAAGTCGGCGAGAACGTCCGCGTCACCGACGGTCCGTTCGCCAGCTTCAACGGCTCGGTGGAATATGTCGACGAGGAGAAGTCGCGCCTGCGCGTCACCGTCTCGATCTTCGGCCGCGCCACCCCTGTCGAGCTGGAATACAATCAGGTCGAAAAGATCGCCTGACGCGCTCCCGGTCTGCTGAAATCGAAAGCCCCGCGTCTTCCCGGCGCGGGGCTTTTGCTTTTGAGGGTTTGTCCGGCAGGCTTATTGCGCCAGTAGCTTGGCTAGGTCCGCCTTCCAGAACTTCGCGGCCGTGTGCGTCCCGTGGCCTCGGGTTTCTGTCGACGCCGGGATCAGCACGAAGCGGGCCTTAGGCATGCGCTTGACGAGTTGTTCGGCGAGCCCGAGCTCCGGCGGATTGATGAAGTCGTCGGCGGAGTTCACCCACAGCACCGGCACGGTGATCTTCTCCAGGTCAGGGGAGGGATCATAGTTGCGCGACGCGTCGATGTAGTAGAGCGCGTCATTGGCGTCGATCGCGCCGATCCGGGCGTTGAACGCCTGATCCAAGGCCTTTTCGGTCGCCTCGCGGGTCGGATACTGAGCCTGCTGCGCGACGGGGTTCGCGCCCGCCAGGATCAGCAGGTCGGTGACGGTGCGTAGGCCGCCCAAGGGCTGCGTCGTGTAGTTGCCGCCCATCCAGGCCGGGTCGGCGCGAATGGCGTCGATCGCCATTTTGCGCCACATGCGGTTGCGGCCCGCCAGGGGCACGGCGTTGCAGGCGAACGGCGCCAGGCGTTCGGCGAAGCCGGGATAGCTCTCGCCCCAGACAAAGGCGTGCATGCAGCCCATCGAGGTGCCGAGGATCAGCTTCAGGCGCTTCACGCCCAGGCCTTCGACCAGCAGGCGGCGCTGCAGAGCGACCATGTCATCATAGTCATAGCGGGGGAACGCCATGCGCAGGCCGTCGCTTGGCTTGGAGGATCCCCCGTGCCCGATGTTGTCGGGCAGGATGACATAGGTGGTCGCCAGATCGAGCGGCTGGCCTGGGCCGTAAAGTTCGTCGGCGAACATGGGGACGAGGAAGTTACGGCCCGAGCCGCCCGTGCCATGCAGCACCATCACCGCGTTGTCGATCTCGCCCTTGGCGTTCCGGCGCGGCGTACCTAGCGTGGTGTAGTGCATACGCACTTCCGCCAGGGTCTCGCCGGACTTGAAGGCGACGTCGCGGGCGATGAAGTCGCCGGTCTTGGTTGGCCACTCCGCAGCGAGCGCGGACAAGGGCAGGAACAGGGCCAGCAACAGTGCGGCGAAGATCATTCGGGTCATGCGATGAACCTGGAGCCCTTTCAGGTCTGTTTGTTGCGGCCGGATCGGACAAAAAGCGCCAGTTCAAACGCCAAGCGCGGCCAACCTCCGGTTCACACTAATCGGAAAAAGCTCCGGGCTGACAGGGGTCTCTTAAGGGGCGCGCAGCGCCGCTACGGACGTCCTCGACACTTTGAAATCCCGTTCCAGGAAGAAGCGCCCTGTCTTCCCCTCGGCTCGTGTCAGGAGAGTGCGTCGCGCTACCGCCTCCCTTGCTGCGGCGGATCGTCGCTCTGAATATGAGAACATTGTTATCGAATTGATTTTAATCATTTTTCAGGACGCTTAACCAAATAGTCGGGCGAACCACTAGGAATATTCCCGTGCGCGCCAGCATCTCCACCAAGGTCAGCCTGACGATCGCTCTGGCCTTCCTCGTCCTGACCCTCGCGGTCCTGGGAATTGTCGCCAAGAGCTCACTCGACTTCGCTCGCCGGCAGGCGACCCAGAACCAGGAAGCTAGCATGCGCGTGGCCTGGGACGTGGTGGGCGAGCGGGGCAAGGCGTTTCGACGGGAAGGCGATACGCTATTCGTAGGGGATCGGGCCCTCAACGGGGACTTCGAAGGCGTCGACCGCGTGAAGGCCCTTGTCGGCGGGACAGCCACCGTCTTCATGGGCGACAAGCGCATCACCACCAACGTCACCAAGCCCGATGGCTCGCGCGCCGTGGGCACCGTTCTCGCCAAGGGCCCCGTGTATGACGCCGTGCTGGGCCGCGGAGAGTCCTATCGTGGGGAAGCCAAGATCCTGGATAGGCCGTTCTTCGTCGCCTACGACCCGATCAAGGACACTTCGGGTCAGGTGATCGGCGTGCTCTATGTTGGCGTGCCGCAAGCTGACTATTTCCAGCCGGTCTATCGTCAACTGACCCTGCTGGCCGCCGCTTGCGTCCTGCTAGGCGCCGGCGGGGCCCTGGCCTCTGTACTGATGGCGCGGCGACAGCTGGCGCCGCTGGGCGCTTTGCGCAGCGCCATGAGCAAGCTGATGGGCGGCGACCTTACCGTCTCGCTCCCCTTCGCCGGCCGGCGGGACGATATCGGCCAGATGGCGGACGCGGTGCACCGCTTCCGCGACGAGTCACTCGAAAAGAGCCGCTTGGCGGGCGAAGCTGCGGCCGCGCGCGCGTCGGTCGAAGCCGAGCGTGAAGCCGCCGGCGCCGAAGGCGCGCGTCGCGCCGCCGATCAGGCTCAGGTCGTGCGCCGGCTGGCCGATGGTCTCCAGCGTCTTTCGGACGGCGACCTGACGGTCCGTCTCACCGAGCGCTTCGCTGACGACTATGAAAGCCTACGCGCCGACTTCAACCGCGCGGTGGAGGGGCTGGAAGGAGCCATGGTCGCGGTGGTGTCGGCCGTTGCTCAGCTCAACGCCGGGGCCTGCGGCATCGCCGACGCCGCCCACGACCTGTCCCGTCGCAGCGAAGCTCAGGCCGCCAGCCTGGAGGAGACCGCCGCCGCGTTGGACGAGATCACCGCTACGGTTCGCAAGACCGCGACCGGCGCCCAAGAGGCCTATCGCGCCGTCAGCGAAGCCCAAAGCGAGGCGGGCCGGTCACGCGAGGTTGTCGCCTCTGCGGTCGAGGCCATCGGCGGCATCGAGGTCTCCTCGCGTCAGGTCGCCCAGATCATTACCGTGATCGACGAGATCGCCTTCCAGACCAACCTCCTGGCTCTGAACGCCGGCGTCGAAGCCGCCCGGGCCGGCGAGGCGGGACGAGGGTTCGCCGTGGTCGCTCAGGAAGTGCGGGCGCTCGCCCAGCGCTCGGCCGAAGCCGCCAAGGAGATCAAGACCCACATCGCCGACTCCGAGCGACAGGTCGAGGCTGGCGTATCGCTTGTGGGCGCGGCGGGTGACACCCTGCAGCGTATCGCTAGCAAGGTCAGTGCGATCAGCACCGTGATCACCGAAATCGCCGCCAGCGCGCAGGAGCAGTCGGCCGGACTTTCCGAAGTCAACACTGCGGTCAACAGCATGGATCAGGGCACCCAGCACACCACGGCCATGGCCAGTCGCTCCGCGTCCTCGAGCCAGGCGCTGCTCGACGAAGTGCGAGGACTTGCCGAACTGGTGCAACGATTCCGGGTTCGCGAAGGCGCGGCGCACGCAATCCAGCGTGCGGCCTAGAAGCGCCGGATGACGCAGCATTCGCCGCACTAGGGCCGCTGGCCAGCCTTCTTCTGCAACTCCAGAAACCGCGTCGCCCGCTTTTCCAGGTCCTGGTTTCTTCGGATCTCGTCGGCCACCGACTTGCGTTCGCGGCCTAGGCCGTCCTGCTGCGCGCCTAGCACGAAGGGAATGTCCTTCATTGTTCCCAGGTGGTCCCGGCTGCGATGGTCGACGCCGGGGCCCATGGGCGCGTTCTGGTAGCGCCGATAGGCGTCCTGCGCGGCGGCTTGGGCGTCGAGCGCTTGTCGCTTGTCGGCATTCATGGCCGAGAGCGGATCGCCCTTGGCCTTGGCCGCTCCGAAGCGCTCGTCACATCGCTCCCGCTCCCGTCGGTTCAATCCCACCGCGTCGGCGCTGACGCAGCCGGTCGCGCTTGCGCGCAAGGCCGTCCGGAGGTCGCCGGCGCTGTCGCCCGGCAGGGGCGCGGGACGGATGGCGACGCCGGGGCGGGTCATGCCCGACGCTGGGACCTCAAGGGTCGGCGTTCCCGCCGGAACCGGGCGGGTGGGCGCGCGAACCTTGAGTTCCAGAGGTCGATCGGATGCGACGGAGGCCGCCGAAGACGGGGGGCGCCGCAGCGCCTCGTGAGGCGGCGGGCGCTGGAGCTCGAGCGTCATGGTCGAAAGATCGTCCTCCGTGACCGTCTGAAGCAGCGGCGGAGCGGGGAGGGCGAGCCACGCCAGCAGCGCGGCGTGCAGCAGCAGCGAGCCGGCGAGGATCGTCGCGCGGCGTCGCCTGTCGACGCGGGCCCCCATGCTGCCGCTCACCTGAACTCCTGGCCTTGCTTCGGGACGCGCCCCGACCCCAAATGGCGTTCCGCGCCAGTATGGCAAGCGGCGACGCCCCCCCGTAAGCTGCGCAGCTTCACATGGCGAAAACGCGGCCTGGATTGGGGCCTTAAGGCGGCGTTAACCGACGCGGGAACAGGCGGTTGACGCTGGACCACTTCGCGAGTAAATACCGCGCTCTTTTTCGAGGCGGTCGTTCGCGTCCGTCCTGATGAGCTTGCGTTCCTTCCGGGCTTTCGGGTCCGAGGGGATCTTGAACCCGCCGGCGTGCTTCCCGCGCTCCGGCGAGTTTCGTGTTTATCGGGTCTCCTAGCCGAGCCTTGAAAAGCCGAAAAACAAAGACAAGGACCTGAAGCGCCCCGGCCGAAAGGCACACGCTTCCATCAGAGCAGAGACTTAATGCCTACCATTAACCAGCTCATCCGTAAGCCGCGCTCTCCGAAGCCGGTGCGGAACAAGGTGCCCGCCCTGAAGGGCTGCCCGCAGCGTCGCGGCGTTTGCACCCGCGTTTACACCACGACCCCGAAGAAGCCGAACTCGGCTCTCCGTAAGGTCGCCAAGGTCCGTCTGACCACCGGCATCGAAGCCGTGTGCTACATCCCGGGCGAAGGCCACAACCTGCAGGAGCACTCGGTGGTGCTCATCCGCGGCGGCCGCGTCAAGGACTTGCCCGGCGTCCGCTATCACATCCTGCGCGGCGTCCTCGACACCCAAGGTGTCAAGGATCGTAAGCAGCGTCGTTCGCTCTACGGCGCCAAGCGTCCGAAGTAAGGAATAGAAGAAGATGTCCCGCCGCCGTCGCGCCGAGAAACGCCAAGTCCTGCCGGATCCCAAGTTTGGGGATCTGGTTGTCACGAAGTTCATGAACTACGTGATGTACGAGGGCAAAAAAGCCGTCGCCGAAAACATCATCTATGGTGCTTTCGACATCCTGGAAGCCAAGCGCAAGGACCAAGGTCCGCTTGAAACCTTCCACTCCGCTCTGGACAACGTCGCTCCGGCGATCGAAGTCCGTTCGCGTCGCGTTGGCGGCGCCACCTATCAGGTGCCGGTTGAAGTCCGTCCGGACCGTCGCCGCGCTCTGGCCATCCGTTGGCTGGTGACCGCTGCGCGCAAGCGCGGTGAGAACACCATGACCGAAAAGCTGGCTGGTGAGCTGCTCGACGCCTCGAACAACCGCGGCACCGCCGTGAAGAAGCGCGAAGACACCCACAAGATGGCCGAAGCCAACCGGGCGTTCTCGCACTACCGCTGGTAACCTTTCTTACCAGCACTCTTTCAGGCGCGGGCGGTTTGAGATAAACCGCCCGCGCCGCACGTTTAATCCCGGTCGTGTCCGTCCAGGGCCGCCCCGTTTCGCAGAGCGATCGCTATGCCCCGCACGCATAAAATCGAAGACTACCGCAACTTCGGCATCATGGCCCACATCGACGCGGGCAAGACGACGACGACCGAGCGGATCCTTTATTACACCGGTAAGTCGCACAAGATCGGTGAAGTCCACGATGGCGCCGCCACCATGGACTGGATGGAACAAGAGCAAGAGCGCGGCATCACCATCACGTCGGCCGCGACGACCGCTTTCTGGAACGAAAAGCGTCTCAACATCATCGACACCCCCGGGCACGTCGACTTCACCATCGAGGTCGAGCGCTCGCTGCGCGTTCTCGACGGCGCCGTGACGGTGCTGGACGGTAACGCCGGCGTCGAGCCGCAGACCGAAACCGTCTGGCGTCAGGCCGACAAGTACAAGGTTCCGCGGATCGTGTTCGTCAACAAGATGGACAAGATCGGCGCTGACTTCGACAAGTCGGTCGAGTCGATCCGCGACCGTCTGGGCGCGAAGGCTGTTCCGATCCAATTCCCGATCGGCGCCGAGTCGAACCTGAAGGGTCTCGTGGACCTCGTCCGCATGAAGGCCGTGGTCTGGGACAATGACGGTCTGGGCGCTTCGTACCGCGACGAAGAAATCCCGGCCGACCTGATGGACAAGGCCGTGGAAGCCCGCGCCTACCTGGTCGAAAACGCCGTCGAACTCGACGACGACGCCATGGAAGCCTATCTGGGCGGTGAAGAGCCCTCGATCGAGACGATCAAGAAGTGCATCCGTAAGGCTGTTCTGACGGGCGCCTTCTATCCGATCCTCTGCGGCTCTGCCTTCAAGAACAAGGGCGTCCAGCCCCTGCTCGACGCCGTCGTCGACTACCTGCCCTCGCCGGTGGATATCCCGCCTACCAAGGGCATCGACTTCAAGACCGAAGAAGAGACCACCCGTCTGGCCTCGGACGAGGAGCCGCTGTCGGTTCTGGCGTTCAAGATCATGGACGACCCCTTCGTCGGCTCGCTGACCTTCTGCCGCATCTACTCGGGCAAGATGGAAACCGGCATGTCGCTGCTGAACTCGACGCGCGACAAGCGCGAGCGCGTCGGCCGCATGCTGCTGATGCACTCCAACAACCGCGAAGACATCAAGGAAGCCTACGCCGGCGACATCGTCGCCCTGGCCGGCCTGAAGGAAACCCGCACGGGCGACACCCTGTGCGATCCGCTGAAGTCGCCGGTCATCCTGGAGCGCATGGAGTTCCCGGCCCCGGTTATCGAGATCGCCGTCGAACCCAAGTCGAAGGCTGACCAGGAGAAGCTGGGCGTCGCCCTGCAGAAGCTGGCCGCCGAAGACCCGTCCTTCACCGTCTCGACCGACTTCGAAAGCGGTCAGACGATCCTGAAGGGCATGGGCGAACTGCACCTCGACATCAAGATCGACATCCTGAAGCGGACCTACAAGGTCGAAGCCAACATCGGCGCGCCGCAGGTGGCCTATCGTGAATCGCTGGGCCGCAAGGTCGACATCGACTACACGCACAAGAAGCAAACCGGTGGTACGGGCCAGTTCGCCCGCGTCATGATCACCTTCGAACCGGGCGAGCCGGGTTCGGGCTTCGTGTTCGAAAGCGCGATCGTCGGCGGCGCCGTGCCGAAGGAATACATCCCCGGCGTCCAGAAGGGCCTGGAATCGGTCAAGGATAGCGGCCTGCTGGCTGGCTTCCCGCTGATCGACTTCAAGGCGACCCTGACGGACGGCAAGTTCCACGACGTCGACTCGTCGGTCCTGGCCTTCGAAATCGCCGCCCGCGCCGCATTCAAGGAGCTGCGCGAAAAGGGCGCTCCGAAGCTGCTCGAGCCGATCATGAAGGTCGAGGTCGTGACCCCGGAAGAGTATCTGGGTTCGGTCATCGGCGACCTGAACAGCCGCCGCGGCATGATCCAGGGTCAAGACATGCGCGGCAACGCGACGGTCGTGAACGCCTACGTCCCGCTGGCGAACATGTTCGGCTACGTGAACACCCTGCGGGGCATGTCGCAGGGCCGCGCTCAGTTCAGCATGGTCTACGACCACTACGATCCGGTGCCGCAACACGTCGCCGACGAAGTGATCAAGAAGTACGCCTAAGCTTTTCCTTAGGGAAAAGCGTGGGTTGCACGATCGGGAGGGCGCTTCGGCCCCTCCCGCCAACACCCCAGAAGTTCAACCATTGAAGGCCCCTCTGGGGTCCTGGAGCTAAGAAGATGGCCAAGGAAAAGTTCGAACGCACTAAGCCGCACTGCAACATCGGCACGATTGGTCACGTTGACCATGGCAAGACGACGCTGACGGCTGCGATCACGATCACGCTGGCGAAGTCGGGCGGCGCGACCGCCAAGAACTACGCCGACATCGACGCTGCGCCGGAAGAAAAGGCCCGCGGCATCACGATCAACACCGCGCACGTCGAGTACGAAACGGCCAACCGTCACTACGCGCACGTCGACTGCCCCGGCCACGCCGACTACGTGAAGAACATGATCACCGGCGCGGCCCAGATGGACGGCGCGATCCTGGTGGTTTCGGCCGCTGACGGTCCGATGCCGCAGACCCGCGAGCACATCCTGCTGGC